>NZ_JAPUVR010000085.1 GCF_029255125.1 Accumulibacter sp.
AAGCGGTCGGGGTAAGAGCGAGAACCAACGCCGGGAGCGACGGAGGAGAGAGCAAGGGCGCTGGGGTGACTACACCAGCGCGCAGCGCTTTAGTTCAACGTGAAGTAGCAATCCTAATTGACGCAGAGCTTTGCGTCAATCGTATGGCGAACGAATAATCTGCTCAGGCTTTAGCTTGACAAAACAAGGATATGTGCGATGTACGCGCAGACTAAATTTGCCGGGAATTGCGTCAGCGTTGACGCTGCGCCGATGCGATGGCACGGCCGTCACGAAAGCTACGTGAATGGTCTTGCGCAACCACATTCGTTTCAGGCGCCACACGCTGTCGCCTGCCGACGGAGGGGACGTGCGCGGACTGGGCACGGTGTCTGATTTGCTCTGATGCCATACGCTATTGGCGGCCCATCCGCGAGAAATGAACGCGCGAGGTGGTCGCGCTATTCGACTGCTTTGCAGCGGAGTGCTGAGTTCCCGCTGCAAAGCGGAGAATCGGGCGAGGCGTGCTCTCTGGTCTCCTCACAAGGCAATCACGAAGAGCGAGTGGCCGTAGCGCGCTTTCTCGCCGGAGTTGGCAGGGCTGGCGGCTGCCGATTGTGATGTTGGTGCTCTCATTATGGCGACGGATGCTGGCCGGTCGAGCGTCAGCGGTGCCAAGCGGCCGCGTATGCCGTGCCCGCGCGGAGGAAAGGCTATACGGGGCGACGGAGAGCGAAATGGCACAAGGGCACCAGCGTGGCGCACACGGCGACGGCGAGCGGCAGGACGGCTGGGCTTGTATTGATCCCATGGCCGACGACGATGCCGACCAGCGCGGCGGTCGTCATTTGCGCGAAACCCATCAGCGCTGCGGCGGCGCCGGCCATCTGGGGGTAGGGCGCCAGGGCGCGGGCGCTGGCCATCGGCATCACCAGGCCGACCGACGCGGCGACGGCGAACATCGGTGCGAGGAGCGCGGTGAGCGTGTGCAGGCCGGCCAGTTCGAGGCTGAGCATGGAGAGTCCGGCGGTCGCGCCGAGGGCACCACCGAGCGCGATCAGGCGGTCGGCGCCGAGTCGGCGAACCAGGCGCCCGGCGAGCTGGGTGCCGCCGATGTAGCCCGCTACCGCACTGCTGAAACAGAGGCCGTAGGTGGTCGGAGACAGGGCAAAGCGCGCGATCAGCACGAACGACGAGCCGGAAATGAAGGCGAACAGCCCGCTGTAGGAAAAAGCGAGGGCGAGCAGGTAGCGCAGATAGGCGCGATCACCGAGCAGTCGGCTGAAGTTGCCGAAAATGCGGCTCGGGCGCGTCGCCGTCGGGTCCAGCCGGCAGTTGGTTTCGCCCAGCCAGCGCCAGACGGCCGCCGCTTGCAGGGCGGAGATCAGTGCCAGGACGACGAAGCTTGCCTGCCAGCCGAGGGCGACGGTGAGCAGACCGCCGATTGTCGGGCCGACGAGCGGCGCCAGCGCCATTGCGCCGAGGACGTAGGCAAGCACGCGCGCGGACTCAAGTGGCCCCCACGCATCGCGCACGATGGCGCGGCCGAGGACGGGTCCGGCGCAGGCGCCGAGCGCCTGGACGAAGCGGGCGGCGATGAGCTGTTCGATCGACCCGGCGCAGAGGCAGGCGATGCTGGCGAGAAAGTAGATGAGCAGTCCGGCGAGCATCAGGGGGCGGCGGCCGAAACGGTCGGAGAGTGCGCCGTAGGCGAGCTGGGCAACGGCGAAACCGGCAAGGAAGGCTGACAGCGTGAGCTGTACGCGCGCCGTGTCGCTGGCGAAGACGCTGGCCAGTGTCGGTAGCGACGGCAGGTAGAGGTCGGTCGATAGCGGGCCAAGGGCGACCAACGTGGTGACCAGCGCGGCGAGCCGCGTGGACGGTGAGCTGAGGCGACCCTCAGGCACCGGGCAGGCTATCCGGGGTACTTCTCGACGCGCTGTTCGATCGCGCCGAACAGGCTGTTGCCGTCGCGCCCGAACATCTCGATCTTCACCGTGTCGCCGAAGCGGAGGAAGGGCGTTTGCGGCTTGCCGGTCTCGATCGCTTCGTAAGTCCGCAACTCGGCCAGGCAGCAGTAGCCGACGCCGCCGTTGGCGATTGACGATCCGTACAGGCCGTTCTGCCGGTTCGACACGGTGCCGCCGCCGATGATCGAGCCGGCTTCCAGCTCGCGGGTTTTCGCTGCATGGGCGACCAGTTGCGGAAAGCTGAAGACCATGTCGGTGCCGGCATCCGGATGGCCGAACAGTGCGTTGTTCAGGTGCACGGTGAGCGGCCGGTGGACCCGGCCGTCACGCCAGTCGGCGCCGAGTTCGTCGGGGGTGATCGCCACCGGGCTGAACGCCGAGGCGGGTTTCGACTGGAAGAAGCCAAAGCCTTTGGCCAGCTCGCCGGGAATCAGGTTGCGCAAGGAGACGTCGTTGACCAGGAGCAGCAGGCGGATCGCCTTGGCCGCTTCGGCCTCGGTCGCACCCATCCTCAGGTCGCCGGTGATCACCGCCACTTCGCCTTCGAAGTCGATTCCCCAGTTCTCGTCGGCCGCCAGGATGGGGTCGTGCGGGCCGACGAAGGAATCGGAACCTCCCTGGTAGATCAGCGGGTCGGTCCAGAACTCGGGCGGCAACTCGGCGCCGCGCGCGCGCCGGACGAGTTCGACGTGATTGACGTAGGCCGATCCATCGGCCCACTGGTAGGCGCGCGGCAGCGGCGAGTGGCAGGCCGTCGGGTCGAAGCGAGCCGGGTTGTAGCAGGCGCCAAAGTTGAGCGCTTCTTCGAGGAAACGCATTTCGGGTTCGAGTTCGTCCCAGTCTTCAAGCGCCTGCTGCAAGGTAGGCGCGATCCCCGGCAAGGGGAGATAGTGGGTGAGCGCGCGATTGACCAGGACGAGCATGCCGTCACGGCCGTAGCCCTTGAGCGAGGCAAGTTTCATCGCGACCTATTCTCCAGCGTAGCTGCCGTCGTGCATCCAGCGCGCGTGCTCGGGTGCGCGACGCGTTCTTGCCCATTCGTTGAGCATGTCCCATTTCACCTCGTCGAGAAGTTGCGCCATGCGCGGCGTGCCCGTGTTGGCCGCCAGCTCCAGGCGGTGGCCGGACGGGTCGAAGAAGTAGATCGACTTGAAGATCGTGTGGTCGGTCGGGCCGACGACCGCGATGCCGTCGGCTTCGAGTCGCGCCTTGACCTGGAGCAGGACGTCGACCGAGTCGACCTCGAACGCGAGGTGTTGCGTCCACGCTGGCGTGTTCGGGTCGCGCCGCATCGCCGGTTTGCTCGGCAGCTCGAAGAAGGCCAGGATGTTGCCCTGCCCGGCGTCGAGGAAGACGTGCATGTAGGGATCGGGCTCTCCGGTCGAGGGTACCTTGTTTTCGGCAATGGCGAGGACGAAGCGCATGTCGAGATACTTGCCGTACCACTCGACCGTCTCCTTGGCATCCCGGCAGCGGTAGGCGACGTGGTGGATCTTGCGGATCAGGCTCATTTCGTTCTCCTCATACGTCCTGACGGGCGATCGCCATCGCCTCGCGCAGGACGGAAATGTCGCCGATGTGGTTGGCCAGGAGCAGGATCAGTTTGGCGTTGAGCAGCGCGCTCTGCTCGTCGCTCAGCCCGCGATGCGTCTCGATCAGTGCTTCGTAGAAGTCGTCGCCCGGCGTGTAGGCGCGCCAGTAGCGCTGACCGGGCTCGAAAAAATTGGCTTCAAGCTTGAGCGGCATGCGGCCTCCCTGGCGCTTCAGAAATGGCCGCTGGCGCGCGCCAGCGCGGTGCGCAGGCGGTTGGCGTCGAAGCTGCGCCAGCGGCCGGCGACATGCTGGTCGGGGCGGATCAGGTAGACCGTGCCGTCGCGCGCGTCGTAGCGTTCGGCGTAGCGCCCGGCGCAGTCCGCGAAAACGCGCAGGCCGCCGGCCGCGATTCCGTTCTTGGGCGAAACGACAACGACTTCGAGCGGCGGAGTGGCTTCACCCAGTTGCTTGCACTCTGCCGTTTGCGCGGCGTCGAGTGCGCTCGCATCGAGCACGTAAAGGAGCGCCTGGAAGTGCCCGCCGGTGTGGTCGAGCAGCCAGCCGTCGGCGCCGTTTACGCGCAGCGGCGCGTCGTCCAGCGCGGCGCCGGGCACCATGGCGCCGGCGAAGTCGGCGCTGTCCGCCGTGTTCAGGCGTGATTCGGTGAGGAACGCGGGCACCGAGAGGCGACCCGAATTGACCAGCGCGCGGGCGAACGCGTGCTCGCGGGCGAGCGCCAGCGTGGCGTTGCGGAAGGTCAGCGAGACCGGCGATTTGGGTGTGATGAAATCGGTCGAGCGCGTCGAGTTGAGAATGTTCTCGTCGGCGGCCAAGACGCGCTCGTCCGAGTACGTGTCGAGCAGGCTGTCCGGCGCCTGGCCGTCGAGCACCAGCCTGAGCTTCCAGCACAGGTTGTCGGTGTCCTGGATTCCCGAGTTGGCGCCGCGGGCGCCAAACGGCGAGACCTGATGCGCCGCGTCGCCGACGAAAAGCACTCGGCCGTGGCGAAACTGCTTCATCCGGCGGCACTGGAAGGTGTAGACGCTCACCCACTCCAGCGCGAATTCGCGCTCGTCGCCGAGCATCGCTCTGATTCGCGCAGTCACCTTCTCCGGCTTCTTTTCCTCTTCCGGGTCAGCCTGCCAGCCGAGCTGGAAGTCGATGCGGTAGACATTGTCGGCCTGCCGGTGCAGCAGCACCGACTGGCCGCGGTGAAACGGCGGGTCGAACCAGAACCAGCGTTCGCGCGGGAAGTCGGCCTTCATCACGACATCGGCGATCAGGAAACGATCGAGGAAGACCTGGCCTTCCATTTCCAGGTTCATCAACTGGCGGATCGTCGAGCGCGCGCCGTCGGCGGCGATCAACCAGTCGGCAGCCAGCGTATACAAGCCATCCGGCGTCGACACCTGCAGCCGCACGCCGTCGTCGCCGGGCTGCAGGGCGACGACCTTGTTGCGAAAGCGCAGGTCGAGCGTGGGCAACTGCCTGGCCCGCTTGATCAGGTATTCCTCGAGGTAGTACTGCTGCAGGTTGATCATGCCCGGGCGCTGGTGATCAGGCTGCGGCAGCAGGTTGAAGTGGTAGACCTCGTGCTCGCGAAAGAACGTCCGACCGACGTTCCAGCTCACTCCCTTGGCCACACAGTCGGCACCGACCGCCAGGCGGTCGAGGATTTCAAGCGTACGTTTGGCGTAGCAGACGCCGCGCGAGCCGAATGAAACAGTATCGTCGTCGTCGAGCAGAACGACCGCTACGCCCGCTTGCGCCAGATCGATCGCCGCTGCCAGGCCAACCGGCCCGGCGCCGACGACCACTACCGGATGGCGGCGCGCCGCGCCGTCGTGCCGTTCGGGTGGGGTAAGGTATGCGTACCTGGGGTAGGTGTAGGTGCCCGCCATCTGTCGTCTTCCGCTGCTCGTCACCAGCGCCACCGCCTAGCTGTCCTGCAGCGCGTGCCACATCGCCTTGTCGCGTTCGGCCGTCCAGATGCGCGGATGCTTGATTCCGCTCGCCTCGTCGAACGCGCGGCTGACGTCGAACGGCAGGCAGTGTTCGTAAATGAAGACGTGGCCGAACTTCGCGTCCATCGCCAGGCGCGTGTGGGCCATCGCCTGCTTCAGGCTCATCCCCTGCGCCACCGCCTCCTTGGCCGCCGTGAGCAGCGTACACACGAAGTCGCGCGTGTACGCCAGGCCTTCGGCGACGCGCTCGGCGCCAAGCAGCGCCGGCCCGCGCCCGGGTACCAGCTTGTCGGCGCCCAGCGCAGCCAGCGCGTCGAGCGTCGCCGGCCACTCGGCAAGCTGTGCGTCGCCGGTGTAGCAGGCTGCCTCGGCCTCGACCAGGTCGCCGGAGAAGAGGACTCTCTCGGACGGAATCCAGACGACGGTGTCGCCGCGGGTATGGCCGGGGCCGATATGCATGATCTTCACTTCCAGATCCTGGCCCATCCAGAGCGTAACCGCTTGCTCGAAGACCAGCGTCGGCCAGGTCAGACCGGGGATCGAGGCAAAATTCTGGAACAGGCGCGGAAACCGCTCGTACTCGGACTGCATGTCCTGCGCACCGCGTTCGACGATCATTTCGTAGGTGCCGCGGCTGGCGATGATTTCCTGCATGCCGGCCGCCTGGTAGCCGCTCGCACCCAGCACACGCACGGCGTGGTAGTGCGAGAGGACGACGTACTTGATCGGCAGCTCGCTCACCTTTCTGATTTCGGCGATCAGCTTCTGTGCCATGACGGGCGTCGCCAGCGCATCGCAGATCAGGACTGCCTTTTCGCCGATGACGACACCGGTGTTGGGATCACCTTCAGCGGTATAGGCCCAGCAGTGCGCCGATAGCTGCGTGAAGCGGGTTTTTTTGACCTCGGTGTCGGCGACTGATGCGAATTGCCTGCTCATGCGTCGTGCTCCTTCATTTTCGTCCCGCCGAACTGGCCTGCGGCCGGCGGCTCGATCGCTGATCAACCCTTCCCACCAGGCAAGTTCGGGCGTTCACACCGGCTTTCATGCCACGCTCTGTGCCCCGGCGATCAGGTCTGACCAAGCGAGCGTCTGCGGCCCGGATGGATCTCGCCGCGCTGGCAGGCGGTGGACGAGCACCCGGACCCCAAGCGCCCGTGCCCTGGCGATCGAGCATACCGTATTTCGGGGCTTGAAGAATACAAATGGGATTGATATGGATAAAAATAGCCGCTTGGCAAGCGGCTTCGTTTGCCGCGCTGCGACGCTACCCGAAGACTTGCTACCTGCTTGCTGGATCACTCCAGGTTCTGCACCTGCTCGCGCATCTGCTCGATCAGCAGCTTGAACTCGATGGCCGTTTGCGAAACCTCCGCAACCAGCGACTTGGACGCCAGCGTATTCGCTTCACGGTTCAGCTCCTGCATCAGGAAATCGAGCCGCTTGCCGCTTGCCCCGCCAGCCGCCAGGACGCGCTCGACCTCGTCGAGGTGGGCGGCCAGTCGAGTCAGTTCCTCGGCGACATCGATCCGCGCGGCAAAGAAAGCCACTTCCTGGCGCATGCGCTCGCCATCGGCCGCCTCGACAACCTCCAGCAGACGCTGCCTGAGCCGTTCGGCGAAAGCGGCCTGGGCCTCGGGAATGCGCGGTTCCACTTCGCGCAACAAGGTGCGCATGCGCCCGACGCGCTGGCTCAGCGCCTCGGCCATCTTCTCGCCTTCGCGCGCCCGACAGGCGTTGAGTTCGTCCAGTGTATCGGCGGCGAGCGCCAGACAGACGGGAGCAATCGCTGCCAGATCAAGGGTGTCGTCGCCGAAAACCCCTGGCCAGCGTAAGACGTCAGCGACGCTCAGCGGTGTGGCCAGCGGCAGGACGTTGCGCACGCGCTGCTCGTAGGATCGCAAACGATCGAGCACATCAGCGTTGAGTGTCGCCGACGCTCCGCCGCCCGCTCCGCTGGCAAAACTCACGCGGCATTCAAGCTTGCCGCGCGTCAAGCGGGCGCCGACCAGCTCGCGCAGCGCCGGCTCGACCAAGCGCAGTTCGTCACAGACACGGAAGAGGCAATCGAGGTACCGTGAGTTGACGCTTTTCAGCTCGACATGAATGACGCCGCCCTGTACAGCGCGGGTCTTCGCGGCATAGCCGGTCATACTGTAAATCATCGGGATTCCTGACTCTTGCAAGGTTGGCAATGACAAGCAGCTTTACAGCCGCCCCCGAAAAACCGGACAATGCCTGAAAAAGGTCAATGATAGCTTTGACGCCAATGGTGCAACAAGCGAACCACCCTCTTCCAGCCGGTTTCAAGCTCGACGAATACAGCATTGAGCAACAACTGTCGCTGGGTGGCTTTTCGATCGTCTATCTTGCCACGGATTCACGTGGCAAGCGCGTGGCCATCAAAGAGTATCTGCCAAACACGCTGGCGCTGCGCGGCGAAGGACGCACCTCGCCGATCATCGCCGAGGATCACCTGCCCGCCTTCCGCTACGGAATGAAGTGCTTTTTCGAGGAAGGGCGGGCTCTCGCCGGCCTGTCGCACCCGAACGTCGTGCGCGTGCTGAATTTCTTTCGGGCCAATGAGACGGTCTACATGGTGATGGAGTACGAACACGGACGAACGCTGCAGGAGATCATTCAAAAAAACCGGGCGAGCGTTACCGAGAACTTCATCCGCAACGTGTTTACCAAGATGCTCAATGGCTTGCGCGAGGTGCACTCGCGTCGCCTGCTGCATCTGGACCTCAAACCGGCAAACATCTACATGCGCAACAACCACGTGCCGGTGCTCATCGATTTCGGTGCAGCGCGTCAGACGCTGGCGTGCGACACACCGATGCTGAAGCCAATGTATACCCCGGGATTCGCCTCGCCAGAGCACTACAGTCATCGAGATCTGCTCGGCCCGTGGAGCGACATCTACAGCGTCGGCGCTTCAATGTACGCCTGTATCGCTGGCGGCACGCCGCAACCCGCCGACAGCCGCCTGGAGAAGGACCGTCTGGCGCCCGCCATGGTACGCTGGGAGGGTCAGTACTCCGACCAACTGCTGGAAACGATCGATTGGTGTCTGTGCCTCAACCATCGCTACCGCCCGCAAAGCGCCTTTGCCCTGCAGAAAGCGCTCACCGAACCGGTCGTCCTGCCGCAGCCGCAGCCAAAGGAGACATGGCTGACCCAGGTCGTAGGTAAACTGAGAAAAATGAAGAGCGAATGAAATTCACCATCTATCAGGAAACGCGTACCGGCAAGCGCAACAACAACGAGGACCGGCTGGCACACTGCTATTCACGCGACGCCTTGCTGATGGTCGTCGCCGACGGCATGGGGGGCCACTATTTCGGCGAAGTTGCGGCGCAGATTGCCGTCCAGACGCTGACCGAGGCATTTCAGCGCGAGTCGAAGCCGCGCCTGCGCGACCCTTTCCTTTTCCTGCAGAAAGGTATGCTCAACGCGCATCGCGCCATCCTCGACTTTGCCGGGCGACATCAACTAAAGGACTCGCCGCGCACGACCTGCATCGCCTGCATCGTGCAGAGCAATGTCGCCTACTGGGCCCACTCCGGCGACTCGCGCCTCTACCTGATACGTGCTGGGCGCGTGCTGACGCGCACCAAGGACCACTCGCGGGTCCAGATTCTGGTCGATCAGGGCCTGATCAGCGAGGAACAGATGGCCGGGCACGTCGACCGGAACAAGATTTTCGGTTGCCTGGGTGGCCAGCAATCGCCGGAAATCGAGTTTTCGCGCAAGACGACGCTGGAAGCCGGCGATATCATCGTGCTGTGCACCGACGGCGTATGGAGCGGCTTGTCGGGTGATCTGCTTGCCCGCTCGCTGCATACGGCGAACCTGATGCGCAGCATTCCGGTCCTGCTCAACCAGGCCGAAACGCGCAGCGGACTGCATGCGGACAATCTTTCGATCATCGCCGTCCGCTGGGAAGACACCTACATCGATGAAAGCAGCGGCGGCAGCAGCATCGTGTCGACAAAAACCATGCCGCGCGACACGGTGACGACGCGTCTGAGCGAATTCGGACGAGCGCCGAACCAGAAAAGCGAACTGACCGACGACGAAATCGAAAACGCGATCGAAGAAATCAGAACCGCGATCCAGAAATTCTCCCGGTAGAAAGACAGCGTGCGCCCCAGTCAACGTCAGCCCTCGCAGCTCCGCCCGGTTCGCATCACGCGCCGATTTACCTGCCACGCCGAAGGTTCGGTGCTGATCGAGGTCGGCGACACCCGGGTACTGTGCACTGCCAGTGTTGAGGACGTGCTACCTGCCTTCCTGCGTGGCAAGGGGCAGGGCTGGGTAACCGCCGAATACGGCATGCTGCCGCGCGCGACGCACACGCGATCCGGACGCGAGGCGACCAAAGGCAAGCAGAGTGGCCGCACGCAGGAGATTCAGCGCCTGATCGGGCGTGCACTACGCGCGGTGATCGACCTGAAAGCGCTCGGCGAACGCCAGATCACGCTCGACTGCGATGTCCTGCAAGCCGACGGCGGAACACGCTGCGCGTCGATCACCGGCGCTTGGCTGGCGCTCGACGACGCGTGTCGACACCTGCTCAGCCTCGGCAAGCTGAGCGAAAATCCAATCCGCGACCAGGTTGCCGCCGTTTCGGTTGGCATCTACGATGGCCGGCCGGTGCTCGACCTCGACTACGCCGAGGACAGCGCTTGCGAAACCGACATGAACGTCGTCATGACGGGCCGCCAGGGCATCGTCGAGGTCCAGGGGACGGCCGAAGGAGACCCCTTCTCGCGTCAACAGTTGAATCAGTTGCTCGATCTCGCGGCCAGCGGAATCAACGAGCTTTTCGACCACCAACGTCGGGCACTTGCGCAATGAAACTCGTCCTTGCTTCGAACAACTCCAGGAAGCTGCGTGAACTTGATGCCATTCTGGCACCGCTGGGCTGGACGCTCGTCCGGCAAGGCGAGCTTGACATTCCGGAAGCCGCGGAACCGCACTGCACCTTCGTCGAGAATGCGCTCGCCAAAGCCCGCCAGGCGGCACGCCTGAGCGGCTTGCCGGCGCTCGCCGACGACTCCGGTCTCTGCGTAGACGCGCTCGGCGGTGCGCCTGGCGTGCAGTCGGCGCGTTACGCCGGCGAACCGCGGACTGACGAACGCAACAATGCCCGATTGCTCAGCGATCTTGCCGCGCTGCCCGCCGGCACGCCACGCAGCGCCCGCTTCGTCGCACTGATCGTTTTCGTGCGGCACGCCGACGACCCACAGCCGATCATCGCCGAAGGCGAATGGCCGGGCGAGATTCTCGCCGCGCCGCGCGGCGACGACGGCTTCGGTTACGATCCGGTCTTTTTCCTGCCCGAACTCGGCAAGACCGCAGCCGAACTCGACGCGGCCGAGAAGAACCGGCGCTCGCACCGCGGCCAGGCTCTTGCCCGCCTGGTCGAGCGTCTGCGCAGCGTGCGCCGATGACAGGGCGCCCGACGCGTCCCGTCATTCCACTCCACCTCCAGGCACACTCCGCGTCGCCCGACCAGGTCAGCGGATCGCGACACCTGGCGCCAGTCCCGCTCGCGCTCTACGTTCACTTTCCCTGGTGCCTGCAGAAATGCCCTTACTGCGATTTCAACTCGCACGCCTGGCCGGCCGGCTCGGGCGGCTCGGCGCTTCCTGAACAGGATTACGTCGCTGCTTTGCTGACCGACCTCGAGCAGGCCCTGCCGCTGATCTGGGGCCGTCGCGTCGACAGCATCTTCTTCGGTGGCGGAACGCCCAGCCTGCTCTCGGCAGCCGCCGTCGAGACACTGCTCGGCGGACTGCGCAGCCGCCTGAGGCTGCTGCCGAACGCCGAAATCACGCTGGAAGCCAACCCGGGAACCGTTGACGCGGCGAAGTTCGCGGCCTATCGCGCCGCCGGCGTCAATCGGCTATCGCTCGGCATTCAGAGTTTCGCCGACGAACAACTGCTTGCCCTCGGACGCATCCACAACGGCGAACAGGCAAGACGGGCCATCGAAACCGCCGCCCTGCACTTCGACAACTTCAATCTCGACCTGATGTACGGACTGCCCGGGCAAACGCTCGACCAGGCGATGGCCGATCTGCGCACGGCGCTCGCCTATGCGCCGCCGCATCTGTCGTGCTATCAACTGACGATCGAACCCAATACTGCTTTCGCTGCCCGCCCGCCGGAACTGCCCGAGGCCGACGCTTGTGCCGACATGCAGGATGCGATTGAAGGCGAGCTGGCCGCCGCCTACGTCCACTACGAAACCTCGGCCTTCGCGCGCCGCGGCAAAGAGTGCCGGCACAATCTGAACTACTGGCACTTCGGTGACTATCTGGGCATCGGCGCCGGTGCGCACAGCAAACTCACGCTGCCTGAGCGCATCCTTCGACAGATGCGCTGGAAGCAGCCGCAGACCTACCTCGCACGGGTCGCCGCGGGCAAGTCGGTACAAGAGGAACACGCCATTTCGCCCGCCGATCTGCCGGTCGAATTCATGATGAACGCGCTGCGTCTGCTCGGCGGCTTCGAGGCGCAGTTGTTCGAAGCACGCACCGGTCAGCCGCTGACGCAGATCGCAGCCGCCCTGCAGCACGCCGAAAGGGCCGAGCTACTCGAGCGCAACGGGTGGCACATCGCGCCTACCGATCGCGGGCGGCGTTTTCTCAACCGCCTTCTCGCCGCCTTTCTGCCGAGCCAAGCGTAGAGCGCCGCGCTTTGCGCCCTACCGGCCATGCGCGCGACCCCGCCGGCCTGAGCCGAGCGCGCGCATGCTTCATCCCGCTTGCATTTCGGGAAGTGGCGTATAGACTACCTGCGGTGTGCCATCCAGACGAGTGGCCGGCGCCCCTGTCCAGCCATCGCCAAGCGGCCGCTGCCGCTGTTGGCTGGTGCGCACCGGCCCTACGCGGCGGCGCCGACGAACCGCAAGGCCGTCGCCGCGAGTTCGCCAGCGGGGCTATCCGAGGGCTGCACCAGGTAGCGATCATGATTGTTTACCGGCCGACGCCGGGATATCGGGCGCTTGATCGTTGCCGCAGGTGAATGCAGTTGCGCAAGCACCTGCGATCCGCCGACCGCCTGCCGCGCTAGAGGAGGAGATGTCATGACCGATCATTCGATCACGCTTGACGACCGCTATACGGCCACCTCGGGCCGCGTTTTCCTGACCGGCACGCAGGCGCTTGTCCGCCTGCCGATGTTGCAGCGCCAGCGCGACCTCGCCGCCGGATTGAATACGGCAGGCTTCGTTTCGGGCTACCGCGGCAGCCCGCTGGGGTCGGTAGACCAGGCCTTCTGGCGCGCCCAGCAACATCTTGAAGCGGCCAACATCGTCTTCCAGCCCGCCGTCAATGAGGATTTGGCGGCGACCGCGGTCTGGGGAACGCAGCAGATCAAACTCTTCCCCGGCGCCAGATACGACGGCGTCTTCGCCATGTGGTACGGCAAGGGACCGGGCGTCGATCGTTGCGGCGACGTCTTCCGGCACGCCAACGCGGCCGGAACGGCCAAGCTCGGCGGCGTTCTGGTGATCGCCGGCGACGACCACGCCGCCAAGTCCTCGACGCTGCCGCACCAGACCGAGCATGTATTCAAGGCGGTGATGATGCCGGTGCTCTACCCGGCCAACCTGCAGGAGTATCTCGACTACGGCCTGCACGGCTGGGCGATGAGCCGCTACTCGGGCTGCTGGGTGGTGATGAAGGCGCTCGCCGACACCGTCGAAACGTCGGCTTCGGTGAGCATCGATCCGCTCTCGCCGGCGATCCGCCTGCCGGATGATTTCGCCATGCCGGCGAATGATCCGAACGGGTTGAACATCCGTTGGCCGGACCCGCCCTTGCAGCAGGAAGCGCGCCTGATCAACAGCAAGCTCTACGCCGCGCTGGCCTATTGCCGCGCCAACCGGCTGAATCGGATCGTCATCGATAGCAACGACCCGGCAAGCCCGGCGCGTCTGGGAATCATCACCGCCGGCAAAGCGTATCTCGACGTTCGCCAGGCGCTCGACGAACTGGGCATCGACGAGGAACTGGCGGCGCAGATCGGTCTGCGCGTCTACAAGATCGGCATGGTCTGGCCGCTCGAAGCCGACGGCGTGCGCCGCTTTGCCGAAGGCCTGGAAGAGATCCTCGTCGTCGAGGAAAAGCGGCAACTGCTCGAGTATCAGCTCAAGGAGGAACTCTACAACTGGCGCGAAGATGTTCGCCCGCGCGTCGTCGGCAAGTTCGACGACAAGGGCGAGTGGTCGCTGCTGCCGACCGGCAGCGGCCACCTGACGCACGGCGACTGGCTGCTGCCGGCGGCCGGCGAGTTGTCGGTGGCCCAGGTGGCGCGCGCGCTCGCCGCGCGTATCGGCCGCTTCTTCACCTCGCCGACGATCGCAGCCAGGATGGCGCTGATCGAAGCCAAGCAAAGGGCGCTGAGCCCGGCCAGCGGGCCGATGACCGGCAGCAGTGGTCTACCGATTCAACGGATACCCTATTTCTGCTCGGGCTGTCCGCACAATACCTCGACGCACGTCCCCGCCGGCTCCCGCGCCGTCGCCGGCATCGGCTGTCACTACATGGTCACCTGGATGGACCGCAACACGGCGACCTTCACGCACATGGGCGGCGAAGGCGTTACCTGGGTCGGACAGGCGCCGTTCTCGAACGAAAAGCACGTCTTCGCCAACCTCGGCGACGGCACCTATTTCCACTCCGGTCTGCTGGCGATTCGCCAGGCGGTCGCTGCCGGCGTTTCGATCACCTACAAGATCCTCTACAACGATGCGGTCGCGATGACCGGTGGCCAGCCGGTCGACGGCAGCCTGAGCGTGGGGCAATTGACCCGCCAACTGGCGGCCGAAGGCGTCGGGAAGATCGTCATCGTTACCGACGAACCCGAGTACTACGCCGAGCTGAATGATCTGGCGCCGCACACGCCGGTTCATCATCGCCGCGAGCTTGACGCCGTGCAGCGCGAGTTGCGCCGCCATGCCGGCGTTTCGGCGCTGATCTACGCGCAGACCTGCGCCACCGAGAAGCGCCGCCGCCGCAAGCGCGGCAAGCTCGCTGACCCGCCGCGCCGCGTCTTCATCAATCCGGCGGTGTGCGAAGGCTGCGGCGACTGCAGCGTGCAATCGAACTGCCTGTCGGTGGTTCCGCTCGATACCGAGTTTGGTCGCAAGCGGGCGATCGATCAGTCGTCGTGCAACAAGGATTTCTCGTGCCTGAACGGCTTCTGTCCCAGTCTGGTGACCGTCGAAGGCGGCCGACTGCGTGCCGGAAAGGCAATCGACTCTGGCCAGGGCGATCTCGGCGAACTGCCCGCACCGCCGCTGCCCGACACGAAAAAGCCGTTCAACATCCTGCTCACCGGCGTTGGTGGCACCGGCATCGTCACCCTCGGCGCCGTCCTCGGCATGGCCGCCCACCTCGATGGAAAGGGCGTTTCCGTTCTCGACATGACCGGCCTGGCGCAGAAGTTCGGCGCCGTCTTCGCCCACCTGCGCATCGCCGACCGGCCGGAAGACCTGCACGCTGCGCGCATTGCCACCGGCGAGGCGGACGCCCTGATCGGTGGCGATCTGGTCGTCGCGGCCAGCCCCGAAGCGCTGTCGAAAGTCGTCGCCGGCAAGACGCGCGCGGTCGTCAACGTCGCCGAAACACCCACCGCCGACTTCACGCGCAACCCCGACTGGCAGTTTCCGCAGGCGCAGTTGCGCGCACTGCTCGACGATACCTGCGGCCCGGGCCAGACACTCTTCCTGGACGCGGCCGACCTGGCTCGCCGCCTGCTCGGCAACACGATCTACACCAATCTGTTCATGCTCGGAGTGGCCTGGCAGCGCGGCCTGGTGCCGGTCTCGCTGGCCGCACTTGAAAAGGCGATCGAACTCAACGGCACGGCCACCGAGCGCAACCGTGAAGCCTTCGTCTGGGGCCGCTGGGCGGCACACGATGGCGACCGCGTACGCCGCCTGAGCGAGCCCGAGGCGATGCAAACAGCGGACGGACAAGGTCCGTTGGACACGCTGGCGGAGATTGTCCGGCGGCGGCGCGAAGCGCTCGTTGCCTACCAGAATGTGCGTTACGCCGAGCGCTACAGCGCGCTGCTCAGCCGGGTGCGACAGGTGGAGGCGGCCGCTGGTCGTCAGTCGAGCACGCTCGCCGAGGCGGTCGCGCGCAACTACTACCAGCTGCTGGCGTACAAGGACGAATACGAAGTAGCGCGCCTGCATAGCGACGCAGCTTTCCACGAGCAGTTGCGCGCCGAATTTGAAGGCGACTTCAGCCTGCACTTTCATCTTGCCCCGCCGCTCTTCGCCCGCCCCGACCGCGTCACCGGCAGGATTGAAAAGCGCGCCTACGGTCCGTGGATGCTGCGTGCCTTTGCCCTGCTACGGCACCTCAAGTTCCTGCGTGGAACGTTCTTCGACCCCTTCGCACGCAGCGCCGAACGCCGTCTGGAGCGGCAGTTGCTGGCCGAGTACGAGGCCGACATCGAACTCATCGTGCAAAAGTTGACGCCGGGCGACGAACCGACGCTCAACGCGGCGATCGAGCTGGCCAGCCTGCCCGAAAAGATTCGCGGCTTTGCGCACGTCAAGGCCAAGGCCGCCGAGCAGACGCGCGAGCGACGAGCAACGCTACGCCAGATCCTCCTTGCCAATGCCGCAAGCTGACGAGACGCCGCCGCCGACGCACGGTGATGCGCCCGGTGAGCCTGCTGCCAACGACCCGCCTGCGACCAGCCCACATCTGCGTCAGCTTGCCTTGCAGGCGGCCGCTGCGTTTGCCGTCCTTTCGCTCGCCTGGCCGTACTACGGCATCCGCGGCGAAGCGCTACCGTGGCCAGCGACCGCGTACGCGATGGGTGGTGTCGCCGGATTGCTCGCGGTACTGACCCGTCAGCCGTGGTGGTGGTGGCTGATCCATCTGGCCTTTGCGCCGCTCGCTTGGAGCGTTGCCCGCCTGGACATCGACCCGGGCTGGTTTCTGTTGCTTTTCATCGGCCTGTTGCTGGTCTATCGCGGGGCGCTGAGCGGGCAGGTACCGCTCTACCTGTCGAACGCGCAGACCGCTGCCGTGCTCGACGAGCTGACGCAGGACATCGGCGCTTTGCGCTTCGTCGACCTGGGCGCCGGAATCGGCAGCGTCGTTCGGCAGCTCGCGCGCACGCGCCCGACAGCCCACTTCACCGGCGTCGAGAACGCGCCGGCCAGCTGGCTGATCGGCCGCCTGCGCACGCGCGGCCTGGCCAACTGCCATTGGCTCTGGGGCAATTTCTGGCAGACGCGACTGGACGACTTCGATGTCGTCTACGCTTTCCTTTCGCCAGCACCGATGGCCGCCCTCTGGGAGAAGGCACAGCGCGAAATGCGGCCAGCCAGCCTGCTGATCAGCAACAGTTTCCCTGTCCCCGGGGTAGCGGCGACGAACGTCGTCGCGGTCGCCGACGGCCGCCAGACGCAGCTCTACTGCTATCGCCTGCCCGGCGCACCACCTGCTGCCGAGTCGAACGAGACCAGCGTGCCGGCTCAGTAGACGCGGTAGGTTCCCGGCGGAGGCGGATACACTACCACCGGCGGCGCATAGCGCGGTGGCCGCGGCGGCGCAACGTAAACCGGTGCCGGAGCATAGACCGCGCCGTACGCCGGCGCATACACCGGTGGTGGTGGTGGTGGCGGCTCGACATAGACCGGGCGTGGCGGCGGACCCTGAGTCGAGGCGGCGATCCCGACCGCGATCCCGGTCAGCGCAAGGATCGCCAAAGGGGCCACCCAGCGGTCATTGCGCTCGTGCCGCCACCGGTGATGGTGGCGTTCCGCGTTCGCATCGTAGCCGCGTTGCCGCCCGAAGTCGTCGCGGTACGCGTACCGGTCGGCCAGAGCCGGAGTGGAGAAGCCGAGTGCGAGACTCAGCGCCAGGCAGAGGGAGGTCGTGGTCGTTTTCATGAGCAGAATAACGACTCCCAGCACTCCCCGATGACTTCCGGCTCGACCCTGATGGTAAGCATTTGTAACCGGCAGAGCCCTACTCCGCGGCGCGGCTCACCCGCGTAGACGCGCTGGCCGGCTTCGCTCGAGCGTCGTTCCATCGCCCGCTCGCGAGTCGTCGGCCGAACCGTGCACGCATCAGTCTTTCTCCTTGCCCTTGTCTTTATCCTTGTCTTCCGACGTTCCTGCCACCGCCTTGACGCCCGCAGCCGCAACATCGACCGTCGTTTCGACGACCTTTGCTCCCACCTTGACGGTTGTCGCGACCACGGTCACCGCAGCATCGGCAACCGCAACGACGGAGCAGCCGGCGACGAGCAGCGAGAGCAGCGGAGTGTACAAAAGGGGTCGCATCAGAGTCTCGCCGAGGGTGTTGACCAGGCAAGTGTATCCTGTCTGCCAGCAGTGGTCGATGCCTGCTGGTCGACCATGCTCCGCAGGCAGTTGAGCCAGTACCAACAACTGGCGACCCACCCGCGGCGCTCAGCGCACGCACGCATGCAATTCCTTGATCGACGCTTCCTGGCCGGCAAGACAACGGAAAACGTCCTGACAGCGAAATCACGGCGATCGCGGGTCAGGCATTGGTGCACTGCAGCTTGCAATCGCCTGCAGCCGGCGTTAGGGTCGCGATCCGGAATCATGCGGCGTCGAGTCGGACTATCAGCAGATCGTCCGCGATGACTTGATGATCACCCCACTCGGGCGGCGTAAGGCAAGACCAGGCGAGCGGCCGGTCAGTGCACTGCTCTGTTGGTTGGGGCAGAACCCTGTGTTTCCCTAGTCGAACTTACTTAAGAAAGCCGATCGTGCTCAGCGGGCGCCCAGGTACCACCCCACCTCGATTTTCGAGCGCCGGCACGGCGCGACCTGCCCTGCCTTGTCTCACCGCGTCGGAACGAACGAAGCGGCCCGCGCCTGCGCGCAGCCTCGTCAGCGGACGACGACCTGAATAACCACCCCAATAAAAGGAGGAAACGCATGAACAAGCACATCCTGGCCGCCAGCATTGGTCTATTCGCCCTCGCCGGCAGCCCGGCCTGGGCCGACCATCTGGTCGCGATCGCCGGACCGATGACCGGACAGTATGCCTCGGCCGGCGATCAGATCCGCAAAGGCGCCGAGCTGGCGATTGCCGAGATCAATGCCAAAGGTGGCGTCCTTGGCCAGAAACTCAAGCTGGAGGTCGGTGACGACGCGTGTGACCCGAAGCAGGCCGTTTCCGTCGCCAATACGATGGTCAACAAGAAGATCGTCTTCATGCATGGCCACTGGTGTTCGAGTTCGACGATTCCCGCGTCCGACGTCTATAACGAGGCGCAAATTCCGATGGCCACGGTGTCGACCAATCCGCAGGTCACCGAGCGCGGCCTGAAGAACATCTTCCGGATCATGGGCCGCGACGACCAGCAGGGTCTGGTCGCCGGCACTTATCTGGCCGAGACTTTCAAGGGCAAGAAGATCGCCGTCGTCGATGACAAGAGCGCCTATGGCAAGGGACTGGCCGACGAGATTGCCAAGGCGATGGAGGCCAAGGGTGCCAAACCGGCCCTGCGCGAAGCGATTACCGCCGGCGAGAAGGACTATTCCGGGCTGGTCAGCAAGCTCAAGTCGGCCGGAGTCGAAGTCATGGCCTTTGGTGGTTACCACACTGAAGTAGCGCTGATCCTGCGCCAGGCACAGCAGGCTGGTCTGAAGTTGACGGTGATGGGCGGCGACACGATGACCAACTCGGAACTGGTCAGCGCGGCCGGCCCGGCAGTCGATAACGTCATGTTTACGTTCGCCCCGGACCCGCGCAAGAACCCCGCAGCCGCCGCCGTGGTCAAGAAGTTCCGCGACGCCAAGGTCGAACCCGAGGGCTACGTCATGTACGCCTACGCCGCCATGCAGCTCTTCGCGCAAGCGGCTGACAAGGCCAAGAGCACCAAGTACGCTGATCTCGAGAAGACGATTCGCAATGGCAGTTTCGATACGGTCATCGGCAAACTGAGCTTTGATGCCAAGGGCGATAACAAATTGCCCGGCTTCATGGTCTATCAATGGAAGGGCGGCCAGTACGATTACGTGAAGAAATAAGCCGCCGGAGCGGACGGCGCGGCAGGCCGACCGGCGCTGCCTCGCTGATCCGAAAGCGGTGTTGGCAGCCTGCCACGCACGCTGCCAACACCGCTCCCACCAACCTTCGCGCGGCCTTTCCCGGCCGCCTTGCCGACTGGAGCCCGCGATGAACCCCGCTGACCCCCACGCGCTGCGCCGGCGTTTGCGCGAATACCATCGCGGCGACGAAGCCACCGTCGTCGATGAACTCATCGCGCTGGCCCGTTTCTCGCCTTCCGAAGAGGACGGCATCACGCACCGCGCCACCCCGCTCGTCCAGACGGTACGCGAAAGCCGACTGCAGACGGGCGGTATCGACGCCTTTCTCGCCACCTACGACCTTTCGTCGCGCGAAGGCGTCGTCCTCATGTGCCTGGCCGAGGCGCTGTTGCGCATTCCGGACGCGGAAACCGTCGACCGCTTGATTCGCGACAAGATCGGCAGCACCGAGTGGGAGAGGCGGCTCGGTGCTTCGCACAGCACCTTCGTCAATGCCGGCACCTGGGCCTTGATGCTCACCGGACGCATCGTCAAGCTGGGCAACGACGACACCAACCTGAGCGGAACGCTCAAGCGCCTGGTGGCGCGCGCTGGCGAGCCGGTGATCCGCCAGGCGGTAACCACCGCGATGCGCATCCTTGGCCGCCAATTCGTCATGGGACGCAATATCGACGAAGCAATCGAGCGTGCGCGCAGCGCCGAAAAGTCCGGTTACCGGCACTCCTACGACATGTTGGGCGAGTCGGCACGGACCAGCGCCGACGCGCTACGCTACTTCGAATCGTACAGCAAGGCGATCGCCGCCATTGGTCGGGCGGCGGGCGGCCGCTCGGTGTTCGCCGCACCGTCGATCTCGATCAAGCTCTCGGCGCTGCATCCGCGCTACGAAGTCGCGCAGGAAGAGCGCGTGCACCGCGAACTCTTGCCCGCCATCAAGGCGCTCGCGCTGCGCGCCAAGGCGCGCAATATCGGTTGCACGATCGACGCCGAGGAGAGCGACCGCCTGGAGCTGTCGCTCGACCTGATCGAAGCACTCGCCATGGACAGCGAACTGGCCGGCTGGGACGGTCTCGGGCTCGCCGTACAGGCCTATCAGAAGCGTGCGCTGCCGCTCATCGACTGGCTGGCCGATCTGGCGCGGCGCGCCGATCGACGCCTGATCGTGCGCTTGTGCAAAGGCGCCTACTGGGACGCCGAGATCAAGCTGGCGCAGGAGCGCGGCCTCGCCGACTACCCGGTGTTCACGCGCAAGGTGGCGAGCGACGTCTCGTATCTGGCGTGTGCCCGCCGGCTGTTTGCCGATCCGCGCGCCTTCTATCCCGCCTTTGCCACGCACAACGCGCACACGCTGGCCGCGGTAGCCGAGATCGCAATCAGCGCCGGCGGCAGCGACGAATGGGAGTATCAGCGCCTGCACGGGATGGGCGAGGAACTCTACGATCAGGTCGTCGGTGAAGACCGCGCGGGTCATGCCTGCCGGGTGTACGCGCCGGTGGGCAGCCATGAGGATCTCCTCGCTTACCTGGTGCGTCGGCTGCTTGAGAACGGCGCCAACTCCTCTTTCGTCAACCGGATTGCCGATGCCGAATTGCCGATCGCTGCGCTGATCGCCGACCCGGTCGGCAAGGCGGCCGCCCTCGCGGTCAAACGACAGACGCGGATTCCCTTGCCGCGTGCGCTTTTCGGCGCCGAACGGGCGAACAGTGAAGGACTCGACATGAACGACAAAGCGACTCTGCAAGACCTGGTGAGTGCCATCGAACGCAGCCGGCGCATCCTGTACATCGCCGAGCCGTTGATCGGCGGGCACACCACCAGGCACGCCAGCCGACCCGTGCCGTCGCCGGCGGATCGGCGCGACACGGTCGGGCAGGTCAGCGAAGCAACCCTCGCCGACGTTGCACGCGCCTACGAAACGGCCATTGCAGCGTTTCCCGGGTGGAGTAACACGCCAGCCGAAAAGCGTGCGGCAGCACTCGACGGCGCGGCCGACCGGCTGCAGGGCCGCTTGCCGGAACTTATCGCGCTGATCGTTCGCGAAGGCGGTCGAACGCCCGCCGATGCCCTCTCCGAAGTGCGTGAAGCGATTGATTTTTGTCGTTACTACGCGGGCGAGGCGCGCGCCAGGCTGGCCCAGCCGATAGTCCTGCCCGGCCCGACCGGCGAACGCAACAGCCTGTCACTGCACGGACGTGGCGTCTTCGTCTGCATCAGCCCATGGAACTTCCCGCTCGCCATTTTCGTCGGCCAGGTCGCGGCAGCGCTGGTCGCCGGCAACTGCGTGCTCGCCAAACCGGCCGAGCAGACGCCGCTGGTCGCTGCTCTGGCGATCGAGCTGCTGCACGCCGGCGGCGTCCCGACTGAAGTCCTGGCTTTCCTGCCCGGCGACGGACGCATCGGGGCTGCCCTGGTCGAACATCCGGCGTGCGCCGGCGTCGCGTTCACCGGCTCGACCGAAGTGGCGCGCCTGATTTCCCGCGCGCTGGCCGCCAAGGACGGCCCGCTGGTGCCGCTGATCGCCGAAACGGGCGGCCAGAACGCGATGATCGCCGATTCGTCGGCGCTGCCCGAGCAGGTCGTGCGCGACGCCGTCGCTTCGGCGTTCAACTCGGCCGGACAGCGCTGTTCGGCGCTGCGCGTGCTTTTCGTCCAGGCCGACATCGCCGACCGGGTCATCGCCATGCTCGCTGGCGCGATGCAGGAACTGCGCGTCGGCAATCCGACCGATCTGGCGACCGATGTCGGCCCGGTGATCGACCAGGCGGCGCGCGAACTGCTCGTCGCCCATACCCGGCGCCTGGATAGTTTCGCGCTGCCCATCCACACCTGCGCGCTGGACGACGAAGCAACCCGTCACGGCACCTTTTTCGCCCCGCGCGCCTACGAAATCGATAGCCTGACGCGGCTCGAGCGCGAGATCTTCGGCCCTATCCTGCACGTCATCCGCTGGCGCGGCGAAGAACTTGATCAAGTCTGCGCCGCCATCGCCGCCACCGGCTACGGCCTGACGCTGGGTGTGCACAGCCGGATCGACGAAACGATAGAGCGCATCGCCAGCCGCCTGCCGGTGGGCAACGTCTACGTCAACCGGAACATGATCGGCGCCGTCGTCGGCGTACAGCCTTTCGGTGGGCAAGGCCTCTCGGGTACCGGGCCGAAGGCCGGCGGACCACACTACCTTTACCGCTTTGCGACCGAGCGTACGCGCTCGGTCGATACGACTGCCGCCGGTGGCAATGCCGGCCTGATGGCGCTCGACCAGAACGAAGAATAAGCCGACGACGCCGGCAGCAACGCTGGCGCGACAGCCGGCGGCGCGATGGGCGTACGACGGTGAACGGAACAGGAAGGACACGAGGAGGAGGAAAAATGGCTCTCGCACTGCAGCAACTGATCAATGGGCTGACGCTGGGTGCTGTCTATGGCCTGATCGCGATCGGCTACACGATGGTCTACGGCATCATCGGCATGATCAACTTCGCGCACGGCGACATCTACATGGTCAGCGCGTTCATTGCGATTAGCGTGTTTACCCTGCTCGCGACCTTCGGCATCAGTTCGGTGCCACTTTCCCTGCTCGTCGTGCTGCTCGTCGCCGTCCTGTTTACCTCGGTCTATGGCTGGACGGTCGAGCGGACCGCCTACCGACCGCTGCGCGGCTCGACCCGGCTGGCACCGCTGATCTCGGCCATCGGTATGTCGATCTTCCTGCAGAACATGGTTCAGCTCACCCAGGGGGCGCGCGTCAAACCGATCGCACCGGTCCTCGTCGGCGGCGTCGATCTGCTCACCGTCGACGGCTTCACCGTTCATCTGGCGTATTCGCAGGTACTGATCATCGTCGTCACCGTCACCCTGATGGCCGCCTTCACCTGGCTGATCACGCGCACCTCGTTCGGCCGCCAGCAGCGTTCGTGCGAACAGGACCGGACGATGACCGCCCTGCTCGGCATCAACGTCGACCGCACGATCTCGCTTACTTTCATGCTCGGCGCGGCGCTGGCGGCGGTCGCTGGCGTCATGGTGACCGTCTATTACGGCGTGGTCGATTTCTTCATCGGCTTCGTTGCCGGAATCAAGGCCTTTACCGCGGCGGTTCTCGGCGGCATCGGCTCACTGCCCGGCGCGATGCTCGGCGGCTTGCTGATCGGCCTGATCGAAGCCTTCTGGGCGGCCTACCTGTCGGCCGAATACAAGGACGTGGCCACCTTCAGCATCCTGATCCTGGTCCTCATGTTTCGTCCCTCGGGCCTGCTCGGCCGGCCGGAAGTGGAGAAGGTCTGATGAGCGCCCTGGTCTTCGCCCAGCAACCGGTCTCCTTCGCCGAACGGCTGCGTGACGCCGCCGCCACCGCCTTCATCGCGCTCCTCCTCGGCGTCCCGATGATCGGCCTGACCACCGTCGATCAAGGCGGCGCACTACGCATCGCGACGCGCTGGCCAGCCTTGTTCGCCTTCGTCGGCGTCTGTTTCGCCGGCCGCCTGCTGCTGCGTTGGGGCATCGACTACTGGCGCGCGCAGCGCCAGTCCGCAGCGCGCGCAGCGAGTGCCGCGAGCGCCGAGCAGCAGCCGGCAACCAGTCTGCTGCTGCGCCGGGCAGGCTGGCTGGCTCTCCTCGTCGCACTCGTTCTGCCGATCGTCTTCGCCGACAATCGCTATGTCGTCGACACGGCAACGACGGTGCTCATCTACGTCATGCTCGGCTGGGGGCTGAACGTCGTCGTCGGCCTCGCCGGCCTGCTCGACCTCGGTTACGTCGCCTTTTACGCGGTCGGCGCCTACACTTACGGACTGCTCGCGACGCAGTTCGGATGGGGTTTCTGGCAGGCACTGCCGGTGGCCGGGGCGATGGCGGCGACCTTCGGCATCGTGCTCGGCTGGCCGACGCTGCGCCTGCGCGGCGACTATCTGGCGATCGTCACGCTGGGCTTCGGCGAAATCATCCGCGTCATCCTGGTCAACTGGACCGAAATGTCGGGCGGTCCGAACGGCATCACGTCGATTCCCCGTCCGTCGTTCTTCGGCCTGCCGTTCAAGCCGCCGGGCGACGAGCCGACGTTCGCCTCGTTCTTCGGTCTCGAATACTCGCCGCACCAGCGCATCATCTTTCTCTATTACCTGATTCTGGCGCTCGCGCTGCTCACCAACCTGTTCGTCTCGCGCCTGCGCAAGCTGCCCATCGGGCGTGCCTGGGAGGCCATGCGTGAAGACGAAATCGCCTGCAAGGCGATGGGCATCAACGCGCGTAACGTCAAGCTCTCGGCCTTCGCGCTCGGCGCCATGCTGGGTGGCTTCGCCGGCGTCTTCTTCGCCGCCCGGCAAGGCTTCATCTCACCCGAGTCGTTCACTTTCAACGAGTCGGCGATCATCCTGGCGATCGTCGTCCTCGGCGGCATGGGCAGCCAGCTCGGCGTCGTCCTCGCCTCGCTCGTCCTCGTCCTGCTGCCCGAGCTTGGGCGCGATTTCGCGGAATACCGCATGCTCCTCTTCGGTGCCGCGATGATCCTGATCATGATCTGGAAGCCGGGCGGAATCCTGGCCCGACGCGAACCGACGCTGGCTTACCGCAGCGCAGAGGCCGGGCGATGAACGCGGCCGCCAACGCAACGCCCGTCGCGCGCGCGGCGAATCCGGTCGACGGTGCGCAACCCCTTCTCCGCGTCGACCGCCTGAGCATGCGCTTCGGCGGCCTGCTGGCGATCGACGACCTGTCGCTCGACGTCGCCGCACGCCGCATCACCGGCGTCATCGGCCCCAACGGCGCCGGCAAGACGACCTTCTTCAACTGCCTGACCGGCTTTTACAAGCCGACACTCGGCAGCATCCGGCTGAATCATCCACAACGCGGGCTCCTGCGCCTGGAAAAAATGGCCAGCCATCAGGTCGCACGCCGTGCGCAGGTCGTCCGCACCTTCCAGAACATCCGGCTCTTCCCGCAGATGACGGTGCTCGAAAACCTGATCGTAGCGCAGCACAACGCGCTGCAGCACGCCTCGCGCTTCTCGCTGGCGGGTCTCTTTGGTCTGCCCGGCTACCGGCGCGCCGAGACTGCAGCGATCGCCAAGGCGGTCGGCTGGCTCGAACGTCTGAAACTCATCGCGCACGCCGACAGTGCGGCCGGAGCGCTGCCCTACGGCATGCAGCGACGCATCGAAATTGCTCGCGCGCTCTGCGTCGACCCGCTTCTCCTCTGCCTCGACGAACCGGCAGCCGGGCTCAACCCGCGCGAATCGGCTGAACTGAACGAACTGCTCAAACACCTGGCGGGCGACGAAGGAATCGCCATCCTGCTCATCGAACACGACATGAGCGTCGTGATGAACGTCTCCGACCATGTCTGCGTGCTCAACTACGGCCGCAAGATCGCCGAAGGCTCGCCGGCCGAAGTGCAGCGCGACGCGAACGTGATCAAAGCCTATCTCGGCGAGGAAGACGGCGAAGAGGCGCCGGGCGCTCACCCGCCGGCAAACACGCAAACGGTGGAGAACGCACGATGATGCTCAGACTCTCTGGCGTACATGCGCACTACGGCGCGATCCATGCGCTGCACGGCGTAGACCTCGAGGTGCAGGTGGGCGAAATCGTCACGCTGATCGGCGCCAACGGCGCGGGCAAGTCGACCCTGATGATGACGCTCTGCGGCCAGCCGCGCGCTTCGGCCGGCCGCATCGTCTTCGACGGCGAAGACATCACGCGTCTGGCAACGCACGACATCGCCCGCCGCGGCATTTCGCTCGTCCCCGAAGGGCGGCGCATCTTCCCCCGGATGAGCGTGCTGGAGAATCTGCAGATGGGCGCGGTACTCGCTGACAAAGCAAATTTCGCGGTCGACCTCGAACGCATGTACACGCTCTTCCCCATCCTGCACGAACGCTGCGAGCAACGCGCCGGAACGCTCTCCGGCGGCGAACAGCAGATGCTGGCGATCGCCCGCGGGCTGATGAGCCGGCCGCAACTGCTCCTTCTCGACGAGCCTTCGCTCGGCCTGGCGCCGCTCTACATCAAGAAAATCTTCCAGACGATACGCGAGCTCAACCGCGAGCACGGGATGACCATCCTGCTTGTCGAACAGAACGCGCATCACGCATTGCGCGTCGCCGACCGCAGCTACGTCCTGCAGCACGGCCGTATCGTCCTCTCCGGTAGCGGCCGCGAACTGCTCGCCAACCCCGAAGTGCACGCGGCCTATCTGAGCGGGGGACACGCCTGAGGATGAGCATCAGCGACTTCCCCTTGCCGGCCAAGCTGCCGGTGCCGCAAGACGACGGGGCGGCCGACCATCTACCCGGCAGCGCGCTGCCCGAGCTTTCGCTGCCGGCGACCGACGGCGCGACTGTCAGACTTGCCGCGCTGCGCGGGCGCTGGGTGATCTACGTCTACCCGATGACCGGCCGACCCGGGGTCGCCCTGCCCGAGGGCTGGGACGGCATCCCTGGCGCGCGCGGCTGCACCCCGCAGTCGTGCAGCTTTCGCGACCACTTCGCCGAACTGGCTCACCTGGAAACCGGCGTCTACGGCCTCAGTGCGCAGACCGGCGCCGATCAGCGCGAGGCGCGCGAGCGCCTGCATCTGCCCTTTCAACTGCTCAGCGACGACACGCTGCAACTGAAGCGCCACCTGCAACTGCCGACCTTCACCGTCGCCGGGATGGAGCTGTACAAGCGGCTGACGCTGATCGTGCGCGACGGGCAGATTGCGAAGGTCTTCTATCCGGTCTTCCCGCCCGACCGTAATGCCGACGAGGTGCTCGCCTGGTTGCGCCGCCCGCACTGACGCTGCATCGGCGATCTGCTGGCACCAACAGCTTAGCTTCAGGGCGGCGCTTGCGATCAAGCGAAGCGAAGCGGACGGTTGAAGCGGATGTCGCAAACTGATACCAGCCGCGCCAAAGCCCCACCGGAAACCGCTGACCGCCAAGTGCCGCGCTGGCTGCCTTTCCTGGTTCTCGGCATCGGCCTGCTGGCGATTTCCTTTGGTGCCATTCTCGCGCGCTATGCCCAGGCCAATGGCCTGCCGTCGCTCGCCATTGCCACTCTGCGGCTGGCGTTTGCCGCGCTCATCGTAACGCCGATCGCACTTTACCAGTCGGGCCGCGTGCTGGGTGCGCTGAGCCGACGTCAGTTGCTGCTCGCGACCGCTGCCGGCTTCTTTCTCGCACTGCACTTCGCGACCTGGATCAGTTCGCTCGCGTACACGTCGGTCGCCAGCAGCACCGCCCTGGTCACGACCAACCTGCTGTGGATCGGTATTGCTTCGTTCGTCCTTTTCGGCGAACGGCCGGGCCGCCTGATGCTCGTCGGAATCGTCATCTCGTTGACCGGCAGCGTACTCATCTTCTGGAGCGACAGCCGGACCAGCGCCGCCGGCAGCCAGCCCTTGCTTGGCAATTTCCTGGCTCTCGTCGGGAGTTGGTGCTTTTCCGCGTACCTGCTGATCGGCCGCCGCCTGCGCGCCAATTTGCCACTTGCCGCGTACGTCTGGCTGGCCTACGGCTGCGCAGCGCTCTTCCTCGTCATCGCGTGTCTGGCCAGCGACACAGCCCTCGCCGGCTACACCGGCGCCGCCTACCTGGTCGCTCTCGGCATGGCCGTCGGCCCGCAACTACTTGGCCACACCGCCTACAACTGGTCGCTCAAGCATGTCTCGCCAACCTTCGTCGCCGTCGTTACGCTGGGCGAACCGGTTGGCAGCGCCCTCCTGGCCTGGCTCCTCTTCGACGAAGGTTTCGCCCCGTTGCAAGGAGCTGGTTTCATCTTGCTGCTCTTTGGAATCTATCTCGCGGCGCGTGCTGAGCGCGGTTGAGACGAAGCACGCCTTGGCGCTGGATACGAATCCCGCCGCCCGAACGGCGATGTGCCGTCGATGCACGCATCGCTGCGCCGGGGTAATCCCTTTCGTTCAGACCTTGGCCTCCTGCTTCCGGTGACGCGCCAGCCATTCGACGGCCAGACCAACCCCTGGCGAGGCAAAGCAGGCCAGCATGAAAAGAATCGTTATGCTTGCACCAAGCACCGGAATTCCCGCTTCCATCTTATTGCTCCTTGGATTACCCCACTGCCTGCCCGGCAGCAACACCGCTCCGCTTCGCCTGACTCTAGGGTCACACACCACACGAAGCCCGCAACAAATCTAGCCTTTTGGACGAGCTTCGACAAACGACAAAAACTCATGTGACGGATGAGAAAAACTCATCCAATGGAAACGCCTCCCGCTCGGCCGAACCTGCCCGCACGAGCTCTGCACGCGCCGGCATGGGCGAGGAGCCGGTCGCTGGTGGGTGCTGATGCTTGCTGACAGAGCGAAGGCGCGAGCGCCAAGCTGGTGATCGCCTCAAGCGTGTCGGCTTCGCTGCGGCGAACGCTGCGTGCCATGGGAACGAGTAGCGAAGTCGGCGTGCCGTCGCGTCCGCACGATGCCGCCCGACATCACGTCGGCACTCGCGAGCGGTCGATCATTGCCACATGGCGCGCATACGCGCGGCGAGATCGAGTGCCTCCTGCCGGGCCGCGGGAGATTCCCGTGTCTTACCGTCGACCCGCCCAGACGGCCAGGTGACCTGCTCGAAGTGTTCGAGCAAGGCGTTCGGAATGAAGCGTGTCCGGCTGGCGTAAACGTGCCGGTCGTTCAGACGCGCCTGATGCGCAACGTAGAAGCGCTGCGGCACGAGCAAGTCGAGGTGATCCTTGGCCCGCGTCATCGCCACATACAGCAGGCGGCGCTCCTCTTCGATTTCGTCGGCCGAGCCCGTCGCCATGTCCGACGGAATGCAACCGTCGACCGCGTTGAGCAACGTGACTGCGGTCCATTCCTGCCCCTTTGCCGAATGTATCGTCGACAGAATAAGATAGTCCTCGTCGAGCAGGGGCCGACCGGCTTCGCCGCTGGTCGCCTCGGGCGGATCAAGCGTCAGTTCGGTCAGGAAGCGCTCGACACTCGGATAGGTGAGCGCAATCCGGACGAGCTGCTCGAGGTCGGCGCGGCGAACCTCGGCGTCGTCGTGTAGTCGTTCGAGTTGTTCACCGTACCAGCTGCAAGCGCTCTCGAGCGCTGCCGGCCACTGCGCCGCGGCGGCAGCGAGCGCCTCGACGAGCGCGACGAACTCGCGCCAGCCGGCCGCCGCCCTCTCGCCCACCGGCTGTTCGCCGAGCAGGGCACAACCGGGCGCTGCCTGGGCAAGATTGGCCATCACCCGACCAGCGGTTTTCGGACCGACGCCGGCGACCAGTTGAACAGCACGAAAACCGGCGACCTGATCGCGCGGATTTTGCGCCCAACGCAGGATTGCCAGCACGTCCTTGACGTGCGCCGCTTCGAGAAACTTGAGCCCACCAAACTTGACGAACGGTATGCCGCGGCGCGTCAGTTCGATTTCGAGGCGTGCGCTGTGCTGGGCGGTGCGAAAGAGGATCGCCTGCGCGCGCAGCCTGACCCCCTCCTCACGCCGAGCCAGAACTTGCTCGGCGACGTAGATCGCCTGCTCGCTATCGTCGTGGAGTGCGACCAGACGAGGTTTTTCCGACGACTCGCGCGCGCTCCACAAGTTCTTGCTGAAGCGCTCCGCGGCACGCGCGATGACCGCGTTCGCGGCGCGCAGGATGGTTTGCGTCGATCGGTAGTTCCTTTCCAGCGTCACCCGTCGTGCCGGCGGATCGAATTGCTGCGGAAAATCGAGGATGTTGCGCACGCTGGCACCGCGAAACGAATAGATCGACTGCGCGTCGTCGCCAACGACGGTCAGACCGCGACCATCCGGCTTCAGCGCCAGCAAGATTCTGGCCTGCAAGCGATTGGTGTCCTGGTATTCGTCGACCAGAATGTGGCTGAAACGCCCGCCGATTTCCTGTGCCAGTTCGGCCTGCTCGAGCATCTGTGCCCAATAGAGCAGCAGGTCGTCGAAATCGAGCACCTGCTGCGCCTGTTTGGCTTCGACGTAGGCAAGAAACAGGCGCTTGAGCTCGCTTTCCCATCCCGCACACCATGGGAAAGCGCTGAGCAGGGTCTCGCTCAGTGACGCCTGCCGGTTGAGCACGGCGGAATAGATCGCCAAGCAGGTCGTTTTCAGCGGGAAACGCTTTTCAGTGGTCGACAGGCCGAGCCGGTGGCGGGAGAGGTTCAGCAGGTCGGCCGAGTCCTCCCGGTCGTGAATCGTAAACGCCGGATCAAGACCGATCGCCGGGGCGTACTCGCGCAGCAGCCGAGCGCCGACGCTGTGGAAGGTCCCTGCCCAAGGGAGCTGCGCGGCGCCGACGACAGCGCCCGGACCCCGATCCAGGATACGTTCGACGCGACGAGTCATTTCGCCTGCCGCGCGTCGCGAAAAGCTCAACAGCATCAGGCGATGAGGATCGGCGCCATCAGCGATGATGCGCGCAACGCGATGCGCCAGCGTGCTCGTCTTGCCGGAACCGGCGCCGGCAATGACCAGCAGTGGCGCGTCGCGCGTGTCTTCATCAGGGCCGCCTGGCGACCGGCCAAGGCCGAAGGTGACCGCCGCTCGCTGCTCCTCGTTGAGCCCGTCTGGCACTTCCTCGCGCGGTGCCGGCCGGCGCCGGCCGCAGCTCTGCCCCGACCCGCCGTCATCGCTGCTCGTCTCGTTGATCGACGGGCAGACCGCTACCGGGGGAAGAACGTTCACCAGGATGACCTCTCGTTATCTGTCATTCCCGCCAGTATAGCGTGATCGTCGGCCCTCCGCGCGGCATGCACCAGCGTACCCGGCCGAAAGGTGGTTTGCCCGGCTCGCCGCCGCCCACTGCCTCACTCGCGCGCTTCGCTGTCCCGATCTCAACAGATCCTTGATACAGCCGTGCGCCGAACAGCACTGCCGACCTTGGGCGATCAGCGCCAGAGCGTGGTACAGTGACGAAGCGCCCCAGTCTTGTACCGGAGCGAGCACCAGCCGCACCATGCCCTGGGTCGAACTGGAGGATAAGAATGAAGATTCCAGCAGAAGCGATACCGCCCGCCACGAACCTTGGCCGAGTTGTAGACGAGGAGAGAAAGACTGAACCCGTGGCCAACCTTGCCAGCTTGGCCAACGATCTGTCGCCATCGCTGCAGGGCCGACCGCCGCCGACAGCGCCACGCCCGGCGCACGCGGGACGGCCGGTCAACGTCTTGGTGGTCAGTGAGGAAACCAATACAGCGCCGGTCGTCGAACGTCGGAAGGGCGAACGTCGCTTGGAAAGCCGTCCCGTTCTGCTTGACACGCGAACCAACAGCAGCCGCCGACGATCATCCGCCAGCGGCCGAATCAACATCAAGGTCTGAAACGCCGCCCGTCCATCGCAGCCGCTGAAGCTCAGACGCAGGAGAGGAAGACAGCAAAGAGCGCGGCGAAACCGGGCGACCACGAATGACGAACAAAGCAACGGCAGCGAACCGCCGGCACCGTTGCGTGTGCAGCGAAGTTGTCGCAGGCCAAGGTCGTCGCCGGCAACCGTCAGACGATGATCGTCGCCGCCTCGCCCTCGCGACGCGGCTTGATGCCACCGATGACCAGGGCCGGCTCGCCGGCATCGCGCAGAATGCGCACGGCCTGTCGCGCGTCCTCACGGGCAACGACCACGACCATGCCGATTCCGCAGTTGAAAACACGGTGCATTTCGCTTTCCGCGACCTGTCCTTCCGACTTCAGCCAGTCGAAAAGCTTCTGTCGCGGCCAGGCGTTCTGAACCAGTTCGGCTTTGACGCCGGCCGGCAGGATGCGCGGCACGTTGCCGGTCAAGCCGCCCCCGGTGATGTGCGCCATCCCCTTGATGCGTAGCGCCTGCATGACTGCCAGCAGGGGTCTGACGTAAATGCGGGTTGGCGCCATGATCGCTTCGGCCAGCGTCCGGTCGCCATCGAATGCCTGTCCCAGATCGACCTGCGAGCGGGCAATGACCTTGCGGATCAGCGAATAGCCATTCGAATGCGCACCGGACGACGGCAACCCGAGAACGACATCTCCGGCGGCGATCGTCGAGCCGTCGATGATCGCCGACTTCTCAACGACACCCACGGCAAATCCTGCCAGATCGTATTCTCCCTCCGGATACATGCCCGGCATCTCGGCCGTCTCGCCGCCGATCAGCGCACAGCCAGCCATCTCGCAGCCCCAGGCAATCCCTTTGACCACATCCGCCGCCGTCGCCACCTGCAGCCTGCCGCACGCAAAATAATCGAGGAAAAAGAGCGGCTCAGCCCCCTGGACCAGAATGTCGTTGACGCTCATGGCGACGAGATCGATGCCGATTCGGTCGTGCTGCGCCAGTTCGAAAGCCAGCTTCAGCTTCGTGCCGACGCCATCGGTACCGGCGACGAGTACGGGCTCGCGGTACCTGCGCGGCACTTCGAACAGCGCACCAAAACCACCAATTCCAGCCAGCACGCCGTCGCGCATAGTCTTTCTGGCCAATGGCTTGATTCGCTCGACAAGTTCGTCGCCAGCGTCGATATCGACCCCGGCGTCGCGATAGGAGAGAGGTCTGTCTGTCATCGTGTTGTCTGCCCCGCGCCAAGCGGGTCAATCCGGCATGGTAGAATGCGTTATTTGGTCACCCAACGTCGAATGTTATCCGAAAACGCCTGCCGACGTGCGGTCAGACCGGTGAGCACCCACCCCTGAACGACTCCTTCGACGATGCGCCAGTTAATTCTTGATCTGCTGCCCCAAGGACACCCGGCGCTCGAGGACTTCGTCGTCGGCAGTAATGGCGAAGCGCTAACCGCGCTAGCCGCGTGGTTGATGCCCGGCAGTCGGGAAACCGTGTTTCTCCTGTGGGGAGACTCCGGGGTCGGCAAGACACACCTCCTGCGGGGCAGCAGCCCAGAATCCTGCAGCGACGCGCGCCAGGATCCGGATCTAAGCTCGATCGTCGGTGCTGCGCCTTGCCTCGCGGTCGATAATGTCGAAGCACTCAGTGAACGCGGACAACTGGCACTGTTCAACCAGATCAACCGGCGGCGTGCCACCGGCGGGCGGCTGCTCGCGGCGGCGAACGTTGCGCCGGCTCAGTTGCACTTGCGCGAGGACTTGCGGACGCGCTTGGCGAGCGGCTTGCTCTACCGCTTGCTGCCCTTACCCGAGGCCGAACAGCTCACGGCGCTGGCTGAACACGCCCGGCGGCGCGGTCTGGTGTTGCCACCACCTGCCTTGCGCTACCTCTTCTCGCGCGCTCCACGCGACATGCAGAGCCTGACCGCCTTGCTGACCGCCATTGAGCATTACGCGCTCGAACACAAGCGACCGATCACGCTGCCCCTGCTGCGTGAAGTGCTGCACACTTCTGCAAGCAGTTGCGCCTGACCGGAAAAAGCCTGACGACCATGGATCTTGCCCTCTTTGACCTCGACAATACACTGATCAGCGGTGATAGCGACTTCGAGTGGGCGCAGTTCCTGATCGCCAAAGGCGTACTCGAGCGCGAGCTCTACGAAGCGCGCAATCTCGAGTTCTACGAGCAGTACAAGGCGGGCACGCTGGATATCGACGCTTTCCTCGATTTCCAGTTGCGCCCCCTGGCCCGTCATCCGCGGCGTGTCCTCGACGCCTGGCGCGACGAATTCTTCGAGTTGCGTATCCGGCCGCTGATCAATGCAAAGGCACGCACCCTTGTTGTCCGCCATCGTGAACGCGGCGATCTCTGTGCGCTGGTCACCGCGACCAACAGCTTCGTCACCGCGCCCGTATCGCGCGACCTCGATATTCCTCACCTGATTGCCACGATACCGGCGCACGAGCAGGGTGAATTCACTGGACGTGTGCGCGGAATCCCGTCTTTCCGCGAAGGCAAGATCGTGCGCGTCGAAGCCTGGCTCGAAGCGCACGGCCTATGGTGGGGAAGTTTCGCGCAGACATGGTTCTACAGCGACTCGCAGAATGACCTTCCCTTGCTCTCCAAGGTCAGCAAGCCGGTGGCGGTCGACCCCGATGCCACGCTGCGCGCGCATGCCGAAGCTCTGGGCTGGCCCGTGACGAGCCTTCTCGCTTGAACGATCGTTTGTTCCAGCACTGATGAAAGGCACAATATCAGCTATGATCGGCCGCTCTCAGCCTTCAGGCAGGAAGACGCACCGCCCGCAATGATCCGCAAGTTCATTTCTCGCGTCCTCGGACGCAGCACCCCGACCGACGCTGTTGAGCCGGCAATCATTCCGGTCGAGCAGCATGGTCTGCAACGCGATCAGATCAGTCGGGCGTGCCGGCGCACGATCGAAACCCTGCAAGAAAGCGGCTACCAGGCTTACGTTGTCGGCGGCGCGGTACGCGACCTGCTGGCCGGCCTGACGCCGAAGGACTTCGACGTCGCCACCAACGCCACACCCGAACAGGTTCGTCAGAGCTTTCGTCGCGCGCGCATCATTGGCCGCCGTTTTCAGATCGTGCATGTCGGGATCGGGGCCGAAACGATCGAGGTCACGACGTTTCGCGGCCATCACGGCGACGACGCGGGGAGCCATGGACAAGTCGACGAGCAAGGGCGCGTGTTGCGCGACAACGTCTTCGGCAGCCAATCGGAGGACGCCGCCCGGCGTGATTTTACGGTCAACGCGCTGTACTACGATCCGGCCTGCGAGAACATCGTCGATTATCACCATGGCGTCGCCGACCTGCAGCAAAAGACGCTGCGCATGATCGGCGATCCGCGCACACGCTACCGTGAAGATCCGGTGCGCATGCTGCGCGCCGTCCGACTGGCGGCCAAGCTCGGCCTTTCGATCGATCCCGCAGCACGCCGACCAATTCGCGAAATGGCTGACCTGATCGGCAACGTGCCGCCCTCACGCCTGTTCGACGAAATGCTCAAACTGCTGACCTCGGGCCATGCCGTGCGCTGCGTCAGTCAACTGCGCGAAGAAGGGCTGCACCGTGGTTTGCTGCCGTTGCTCGATGTGATCCTCGAGCATCCGGTCGGTGAGCGCTTCGTCATACTGGCTCTGGAGACGACCGATCAGCGTGTCCGCGAAGGAAAGCCTGTTTCGCCCGGCTTCCTCTTTGCAAGCCTGCTCTGGCACGAGGTGCTCGCCAAGTGGGCCGCTCTGCAGAAGGATGCCGAGTCACCCAGCAACCACGTCCTGTTTTTTCAGGCAATGGACGAAGTGATCGAAGTGCAAGGCGAGAAACTCGCCATCACCCGGCGTATTGCTGGCGACATGAAGGACATCTGGACCCTGCAGCCGCGTTTTCAACAGCGCTCAGGGAAACGCGCATACGGCATACTGCAGCAGCCGCGCTTCAAGGCAGGCTATGATTTCCTCCTCTTGCGCACGCTGGCGGGCGAAGTAGAAAGTGAGATTGGCAACTGGTGGACCGATTTTCTCCACGCCGACGATGAAAGCCGTGCTTCGATGGTGCTCGGACAGACAGGCGAAACGACCAGGAAACGTCGCCGGCGGCGACGCTCGGTGCGGGCATCAGGGGTCGAAAAGACTGATTGATGATCGGCCGCTGCGCTGCCGGGCGCTCGGCCAGCCGCTCCGCCCAGCGATTGGCACAAGCCGACCTGGCCACCATCCTGTGGCAACCAGGAGCGGCTGGATGAAGGCCGAGCTTGCTGAGCAAACTCAGACGGAAACGCACACGCACCCTTCGATGCGCGATAAGGGGACGCAACACTTGGCCTATGTCGCCCTTGGTGCCAACCTGGCAAACCCGGTGCTGCAGGTCGAGACGGCGGGCGCAGCGCTCGCCCGGCAAGCTGGTTTCCGGCTGCTCCGCCTGTCGTCGCTCTATCGCACGGCGCCAGTCGGAATTCGCGGCCAACCCGATTTCATCAACGCCGTCGCCGCGCTGGAAACCGAGCTTTCCCCGGCCGACCTGCTTGAAGCGCTGTTTGCCATCGAACGGCAGTTTGGCCGCCAGCGGACGTATCGCAACTCTCCCCGCACGCTCGACCTCGACCTGCTCCTCTACGACGACCGCACGCTGGTCACACAGCGTCTGAGTCTGCCGCACCCGCGCATGCACCTGCGCGCCTTCGTCATCGCTCCGCTGCTCGAGATCGCACCAGACTGTCGCATCCCGGGGCGCGGCTACGCCGCCGCCTGGCTGCCGGCAGTCAGCCGCCAGCGGATTGAAAGGCTCACCCGCTGACAGCCGAAGCACCAACCGCTCAATAGTCGCGGCGGTAACCGCGCCCCCAATACGGGTCGTGGTCGCGCCGATGGCTGTAGTATCCGCCGCCGGGAACGACGTAAACGGCTGGAGGTCGCACATGGACACGCGGCGGGCCGACGTACGCGGGCTCAGCGGGAACGACGATACAGCCGGTCAACATGAGTACGGCAACAAGCAAGGGCACAGCGCAGGCTTTCATCAATCGTCTCCATCAAGTTGTGGTTGAATAACGCACCAGATGAAAACTCGTCTGTACCAGCTTGTGACGGAGCAGCCGCGCTGACGGCGAGTGCCGCGCGGCGCTCGAGCTGCGCCTGCTGATTCTGCCGATACTTGCCATTGCTTCACCGGCATGAGGACGCACGGCGTCTGCCCCCGCTCTTTTTTTTGCCAAACGCGCGCAGACGTGACTATCCGGCCTTTCCACTCGGTATCCTAGTATCCTAGTATACGCGCCGTCGTTGAACAGCACCCCGCACCGACCCCATGACAAAACAGGCGTGTGCCGCAAGAGGTCGTGCGCTAGTGACCTTGAGCAGTGGGCTGATATGCCCAGCCAAGCCTGCCTTTACTCGACCCTTCACTCGTTCTCGACCACCGACCTTCTTATGTCCTCGCGCAATACCCTGAGCAGTGCCCGCCATATTGTTGTTGAAGGCCCGATCGGCGTCGGCAAGACCAGTCTTACCCGCCGTCTTGCCGACTACCTGGGCGGCCAGGCACTGCTCGATCAACCGGAAGCCAATCCCTTCCTGAACCGTTTCTACCAGGACCAGCAGCGCTTCGCACTGGCAACGCAGCTTGCCTTCCTTTTCCAGCGGGTCGAGCATTTGCGTGACTTGCCGCAAGCCGATCTCCTGACGCGTCCGGTCGTTGCCGATTATCTGCTCGAAAAGGATGCCTTGTTCGCCCGCCTGACGCTGAGCGACGACGAGTACGGCCTCTATCGCAAGGTCCACGACATGCTGGCACCGCCGCAAGCGCGCGCGCCAAGCCTGGTGATCTATCTGCAGGCTACACCGGAAACGCTGATCGCCCGCGTCCGCAAGCGCGGGGTGGAGATCGAGCGCAGCATCGGCGATGCTTACCTGACGATTCTTGCCGAGAGCTACACTCGCTTCTTTCATAACTATGACGCTGCACCGGTAATGGTGGTGAATTCCGAGAACATCAACTTCGTCGACCGCGACGACGATTTTCAATTGTTGGTCACGCGCATCGAGGCCATGCGCGGGCACCGCGAATACTTCAACCGAGGAGAGTGAGGCCATGTCCACCCATGTCGTGACGCGCCGAGTAACGCTCGTCGAGCTTGCCAGGATGCGTGCCAGCGGCGAAAAGATCGCTGTTCTGACCTGCTATGACGCGAGCTTTGCCAGGATCTGCGATGCCGCTGGAATCGACGTCCTGCTCGTCGGCGATTCGCTCGGCATGGTCGTTCAAGGCCACGACTCGACGCTGCCGGTAAGCTTGTCCGACATCGCGTATCACACGGCAGCCGTCGCTCGCGGCAGCCAGCGCGCGCTGCTCGTTGCCGACATGCCTTTCGGCAGCTTTCAGGAAAGCCCGGCGCAGGCGATGCGCAACGCGGTTCACCTGATGGCGGCGGGTGCCCAGATGGTGAAGCTGGAAGGCGGCGTCGAGATGGCTGAAACGACACGCTTCCTTACCGCGCGTGGCATTCCCGTCTGCGCGCACGTCGGCTTGACACCGCAGTCGGTCCACCAGCTCGGCGGCTACCGCATCCAGGGTCGCGACGACTCGGGTGCCGCACGCCTGATCAGGGATGCGCTCGCCCAGCAGGAGGCTGGCGCTTCGCTGATTGTGCTTGAAGCCATCCCGGAAGCACTGGCGGCCGAGACCACCGATCGCCTCGCCATCCCCACCATCGGCATCGGCGCCAGCCGCCACTGCTCGGGCCAGGTCCTCGTTCTGCACGACATGCTCGACGTGTCAAGCGGTCGCAAGGCCCGTTTTGTCCGCAATTTCATGGCCGGCCAGCCCTCCATCGGCGACGCCATCGCGGCCTACGCCGCGGCCGTCAAGGACGGAAGCTTCCCAGGCCCGGAACACTGTTACTGAACGTGCGCCGGCGATCATCGATCGCCGGCCTCAGGTCATACCTACCGCCCGCCCGAACTGACCGGCAATGCCGTTGCCGACACCCGCCCGGAAACAATTCCCCCTCGACCGCTTGATCAAGAACAAAGGCCACGCACCGCCATGCAGATACATTCGTCGATCGCCGACCTTCGCCAAGCACTCAAGGGCCACCGCCGGATTGCCTTCGTGCCGACCATGGGCAATCTGCACGCCGGGCACATCGCGCTGATGAAACAAGCGCGCCAGCTTGGCGATCTGGTCGTCGCCAGCATCTTTGTCAACCGCTTGCAGTTCGGACCGAGCGACGACTTCGATCGTTATCCGCGTACGCTCGAGGCCGACTGCGCGCAGCTTGTTGCAGCTCAGGTCGATGTCCTTTTCGCGCCTGCCGAGTCCGACCTTTACCCAACGGCGCAGCAGTATTACGTCGACCCGCCAGAGGTCCAGCATCAGCTTGACGGTGAGTTTCGGCCGGGCCATTTCCGCGGCGTGGCGACCGTCGTCCTCAAACTGTTCAACATTGTTCAGCCGCAAGTCGCGCTGTTCGGCAAGAAGGACTATCAGCAACTGTTCATCCTGCGCAACATGACGCAACAACTGGCGCTGCCGATCGAGATCGTCGGCGGAGAAACGGTGCGCGATGCTTGCGGTCTCGCGCTGTCGTCGCGTAACGCCTATCTGTCGCCAGCCGAGCGCGCCGAAGCGCCGCGTCTGCATCGCCAGCTCGCAGCGATCGCGAACGCCGTATCGGCCGGGGCACGAAACTACAGCGTGCTGGAGGAAGACGCCTTTGCCGAACTCGAGCGCAATGGATGGCGAACGGACTACGTCGCCGTACGCCGGCAAAGCGATCTGCAACCGCCCGAAGCAGACGAAGAGGAAGCCTTGGTCGTGCTTGCAGCCAGCCGTTTGGGCGCCGCCAGGTTGATCGACAACGTTGAAATCGACGTCCCGAGCGGCCGTTGACATGCGCCTATTAGCCGCTACAATGCGCTTCCCCTCCCCCACTAGATCGGTGACTCCATGCAGAGAACGATGCTGAAGTCCAAGCTGCACCGCGTAACCGCGACGCACGCCGAGCTTCACTACGAAGGTTCATGCGCTATCGACGAAGACCTGCTTGATGCCTCGAATATCCGCGAGTACGAGCAGATCGACGTTTGGAACGTCAGCAATGGCGAACGCTTCACCACCTATGCGATTCGCGCCGAACGCGGATCGGGAGTCATCTCGGTTAACGGATCCGCCGCCCGACGCGCGGCGCCGGGTGACTTGCTGATCATTGCCAGCTTTGCCGTCTATAGTGAGCTTGAACTGAGCCGCTATGCGCCGCAACTGATCTACGTCGATACGCAGAACAGAATCGTGCGGACTGCCGGACACATTCCGGCGCAGGCAGCCGCCTGAGAAGGACCGCCGAGAAGGCAAGCCACACCGACGAGGAAAGCCGCGACACGCGCGTCCACGTTCAGTTGACAGCTTGAAGACCTGACGGCTCCCAAGCCCGAAAAAAGACCCCGGAGGGAAACCTGCGGGGTCTTTCACTTTCTGCGGCTCGCAGCTTCAAACTCCGGTCGGCACCTCTCTCCCAGCAAATCCCCAGCGGGGCAAACCCCCTGGATTCCAGAAAGGACCTGAACCCACCGCAGCCGCCCCAAGACGAGGCGTCCGTGCCCTCGGCCTGCGGCGTTTCGGGTGGCGGGGCTGGCTTCGCCTCGGGCTCGTCGTCGAATCCGAGGGCGTTCCTGACGAAGTCGTCCTGGCGGTCCACGACCTCGAAGCCGGCCAGGTTGAAGGAGGGGCGGAAACACCGATTCGCCTGGGGGTTGAGGTAGCAGCGACGCACCAGCACGCGCTGCCGTGCCTCCTTCGACGAATACTCCGGGAGGCCGAGCGGGCCGATCAATCACTCCATCCATTGCGCGGGACGGTGGGCGAAACGGTCAGCGTAGGCGTGGTCGAGTTGCCTGAGACCGGCATAGACGTTGTCGAACTCGACGAACAGCGCGCTTTTCATTGATTCATCCACAGGCCGCCAGCCGGCCGTTCAAGCTTGATCGGGAGGTGAGCCGGACAATTCCCCGCAGTTTGGCCGCGGCGGCATCGACACCGGCAGGGAGCGCGGCGAAAGCCACGGCCGTTCCGTCCGCCAGCACCCACGGGCTTCCCGCTTCCGCCGGGGGCGTCCCCGGCGCTGCAGGATCCTCCGGGTAGAGCAGGATGCCGGCGGCGCCCCAGCGGCCGAGGTAGGCGGCCATTTGGTAGAGATCCTCCCTTTGCGGCACGGCGACCCGGACAGCGGGTTGGAGTGTCTTGTATTTTGCGTCGGCCACCAGCAGCACCCGCTCGCCCTCTCGGATCACGGCGTCGGGCTTCATCGTTCCGAGCCCATGCCCGGAGGCGTTGCGCAGAAGCGGGCGGGACTCTCCCGCCTCCCTCGCCCCGTGCAGAACGTCGGCGTCCGGCCAGGCCCGCCGGATGGCGCCAAGGACGTACAGTTCCGAAAGTTCTGCCACGTCGAGCAGAACCCCCTTGCATTCGCCGTCGTCCGACGAACGCGGCGAGAGGCCCCGCCGGGCCGCGATTCTGGCGGAGAGTTCGGCCAGCGGCCTGAATCCGGCCGTGATGGGCGTCAGCCGCACGCGGTCTATCTCCTCCCGCGTCGGAACCCGCGGACGTACCCCCACGGCGGCCACCATGTGCGGGACGATTTCCCCCAGCCGATCCGGCAGCCAACCGCCGTGGCCAACCGCTTGCGAGAGCTCCGCCCACGCCGCCACGATGGCGGCCGTAACGGCGTGGTCGAGGGACTTTTCCCGCCTGACCGAGGCCACACCCGGCACCTGGAACGCCCTGAGCCTGACGGTCGCAGGAACGTCGATCCGTCCGCGTACGGTCAGCCCGCCCTCCCTCACGTCGGCGCGAAGCGCGGGAGCGCCGTGCCGCGCCGCTGCGACGAAGGCGCGCGAGCAGACCGCTGCAAGGAGGCGGGCGACAAAGGAGTCGTCGCCGCCAAGACGGCCTGGCGTGTCCACGAGAGCCAGGTTGAAGGCCCCGGCGATCCACACACGCAGGGTCTCCTCGCCAAACCTGGGGAGGATGTCCAGCCGCCGCCCCTCGAAGGTGAGGCTGCCGACGTACCTGCCTGCCCACCAAGAGCCGAACTCGTCGCACCTGACGACCGGCTCGTCCTCTCGGCCTTGCTCAAGCCGGAGAACCAAATCCCCTCCCCGGGAGGCCAAGGCGAGCCGCGACAGCCATGCCGCGTCGGCCGCCGACGGAGCCGGAGCGAACGGCGAGCAGTCCCTGACCGAGAGCGTCAATCGCTCACCACCGGCGGGCGAAGGAAAACGGCCTGAAGCTTGGCGAGTTCCGATTTCCGGCTGCGGGCGTCCAGTCCCGCCAGGTATTCCTCAAGGAGGGGTCTGAGGGAAAGTTCCCAGGTCTGCTCCACCGGGCGTTTAGCGCGGTCGTTCGCCCAAAGGAAGGTCCGCGGAGCGGGACCCATGTCCTCGCGCAGGAAGGAGACGGCGTCGAGCAGGTAGGCGTGCCCGATCTCGTATTGAGACCCCAGAAGAGGACTGTCCGCGATCTCTCGGTTGAGTGCCTCTGCGGCCATCGCCAGGCGCTCGAAGTCGGACGCCACGCGCTCCCACGCGATCCGTCCTCCCGCCCGCTCCCAGCGCGCCTTCGAGGCGGACACGAGGGCTACGCGATCGCATGAGCAACGCACCCAAAGGAAGCGGCGGCGGAGGGCGAAGTCCATCTGCTCCACGGACTGATCGATGAGGTTCATCGTGCCGATGACGTAGAGATTCTCGGGAATGCCGAGGGTCGTCGTCCGCCCGTCGGCACCGGCCCCGGGCAGTTCGATGTTCTGCCCGCGGTCCTCCAGCAGCGAGAACGCTTCACCAAGCGTGCGGCTCAGGTCGGCGCGGTTCATCTCGTCGAGGATGAGGACATGGGGTATCGACGGGTCGTCCCTCCCCATCTCCGCGACGAGCCTGGGAAGATAGCCGGGGCGGTATTCCGTCCCGCCTCTCCCGTCGATATGCAGCCCGCGGATGAAATCCTCGTAGCCGTAGGCGGGATGCAACTGCAGACGGTGGGTCCTGCGTTGGATACCGTCGGCGACCTCTGCCTGCCGTCCGAAGTAGTCGTGGGGCTCCATTGCGGCGAGCAGCGCGGGGCGAATCAGCCGTTCAGCGATGCTCTTGGCGCGATAGGTCTTCCCGGTTCCCGGCGGACCGTACAGGACGATCTGCCGCTTGTGCCGGAGGGCGTCCAGCGGAATGCCGGCGTCGCCAGCGTCGCCCTGGTCGTTCCAGACATCCACCAGCGGGGGCCAGTAGAAGTCGAAGTTCTTGCGCCCGAGAAGCTGCTCCAGTACCTGCCTGACGGCGAGCAGGCAGCGGTCGACGTCGTCCGGGGCGTTGCCTCCGAGCAGGGACGAGAACGCTGCGGCAACGCGACGCTTGTGCTCCCTGCTGGCGATGCGCTCGAAGGATTCGGGGTGCGTCAGGTGAACAAGCATGTGCCGAAGCTGCCTTGTCTCGGCCCCCTCGACCGCGTCCACGGCGGCCATGAACGCCCACGGGTCGGCCAGTGCCGAGACCCTGCTTGCGAGGGGCCGCTGTTTCCACTCGAGGGCGAACTCGATCAGGAAAGCAATCTCCAAGAACCGGCGGGCGTTGTAGCCCTGACCGCCACTGCCGATTCCCCGCAGAAAGGCAGGCTCGAGCACGTTTCCTTCGGGAAGCGTAGCCCCCCCAGGCGAGAATCTCGGCGACGAGGGCGCTCTTCCGGTCGCGGCCAACGTTAGAGGGGAAAAGGAAATGGACAGCGACCACCTCGGCGGCGAGGCGCGCGACGGAGGGCTCCCCCGCCTTGGCGATCTGGTCCCTGAACTTGTCCGTGAACGACCTGTCGCCCTCGTCCGGATCCTTCACAAACGCGTCGTGCAGGCGCCTCAGATTCTCCGGCGTCCAAAGAGGCCCGTCGCCGAGCAGAGATCCGTCCGCGATGAGGCAGCGCTCACAAAAGAGTTTCGCGGCGGCGTAAATGGGCGCCGTGTCGTATTCGGAGTAGATGGCCATGGCGAAGTCGTTTCGTCAGTCCGAGCTCTGATGGATCTCGGTTGTATGGAGGCGCGAGCGCGAGTTGATCGGGTGGCGTACCTCTGATGAAATCGGGTTGTCGATACGCGAAGTCACCCCAGCGGAGAAACACCATGCCAGAGGACACGAGCAAGACGAGCAGCAATGCAAACAAAGGGGATCTGACGCTGGATGAGTTGATTCGGCGGGACGCGCGCAAACGTGATCGCGATTGCCAAAATGAAGCGGAAATGCGCTTGGGCATGGACTGCAAGGTGACCGTGGATATTGGCGACGACTCGCGCGGCGACAAGACGCGGGGCGACAGCCGCAGCCGACGACGACATGGGATGCGAGGAGAAACACACTCCATTGGGTGTCATCAATGAAGACAGTGCGTTCCTCCATCTGCCCTTTGCAAGCTCGACGAAGACCAGCGATTTGATCGTCGACAGTCTCGGCGCGTGGTGGGAGCGTCCAGCCTCCGAAGCGCGTGCTCGCGCCACGCACCTCCAGTGCCAGGCCGATGACGGAGCGGAGAGCCATGCCCGACGCACGCAATTCCTCAAACGCTTGGTCGAGTTCGCCGACCACATCGACAAGTTCATCCGCCTCCTCGACCGTCCGCCGTGCTACAGCAAATGGAATCCGGTGGATCTCAGTGGGCCAGGCGCATGACCTGAAAAAACGTTCATCCCGTCGTCGAAGCGAACCGCATCGTCTACGAAAAATGAATCATCGCAGCCAAGGACGCCATGCACGCTGTCGAGTCCCGCCTGCAAAGAAACCCGCTCCTGGCTAAGTGGGACATCCTGATTCGACCGGCCTGCCCGGGATGACGACTCGCAAGAAATCGCCTTAGCTGCCCCCCTCGACGACCTTCGGCTTGCGCGGCCGCCGGCTGCGCGCCGGCGCTTTGCGCACGGGCTCGGCACGCTCGGCCGCGCCGACCTCCGCCGAGCCAGCCGCCTGTTCGCCCGGCGGTGCTTCACCCACTACGTCGGCAGACCCTTCGCCGGCCGCTCCGCCGACCGCCTCTGCAGCGGCGTATGCAGCATCAACGGGGGCCATGCTGGTCATCGGCGCTGGCCCCGGTTCGGGCGCGGCGGCTTCGCTCGGCCGCGGCTGTTCGTACGCGCTCGTCTCGTCGGCAGAAGCAGCAACCGGCGGCTTCTCATCGGCTGGCGTTGCGCCCTTGCTCGCGCGCCCGCCACGCGCGCGCTTGACGCCCTTGTCGGCAGTCTTGCGCGCGCTGCGCGCCTTGCCTTCTCCCTCGCTCGCCGCACTTGACTCGCTACGCTCGGCAAGTCCGCCGGCGGCATCCGGCGGCTCTTCGCTGGTCGATATGTCAGCGGACGGCACGCCCACTGCCGGCAGCGCTTCGCCAGCCGGCTCGCCGGTCGGCGCCTCCGCCACTACGGTCACTGTATTGTTGCGGATCACGTAGGTTCCGGACTTTTCGTCACGGCCAATTTCCAGCAACCCGCGCGCCTGCGCTTCCTCGAGCAGATTGCCGAAGGCACGAAATCCGTAGTACGACTCGCTGAAATCGGGCTTGCGTCGTTTGACCGCTTCCTTGAGCATCGAGGCCCAGATCTTGCTGCTGTCGCCGCGTTCGGCAACCAGTGCGTCAAGCGTCGCCACCGCCAGCTCGATCGCCTTGCTTCGGCGTGCTTCGAGTTCGGCCTTACGTTGCGCATCCTCTTCCGGGCTGCGCTTGACGACAGGTTGCGCTTCCTTGGAGTCGCGCCGGGCTGCACGCTGGCTTTCGCGAACCAGGTCGTCGTAGAAGATGAACTCATCGCAGTTTCCGATCAGCAGGTCGGAAGTCGATTGCTTGACGCCGACGCCGATGACGTACTTGGCATTCTCGCGCAGCTTGGAAACCAGCGGCGAGAAGTCCGAATCGCCGCTGATGATGACGAAGGTGTCGACGTGCGCCTTGGTGTAGCACAGGTCAAGCGCGTCGACCACGAGCCGGATGTCGGCCGAGTTCTTGCCCGACTGGCGCAGATGCGGGATTTCGATCAGCTCGAAACTCGCCTCGTGCATCGTTGACTTGAAGCCCTTGTACCGCTCCCAATCACAATACGCCTTCTTGACGACGATACTGCCTTTGAGCAGCAGCCGCTCGAGGACGGGCTTGATGTCGAACTTGTCGTACTTGGCGTCGCGTACGCCAAGCGCCACGTTCTCGAAATCGCAGTAAAGCGCCATGATGGCAGTTTCGGGCGCGACGGCCATGATCTCTTCTCTCCATTTGTGTTTGTGTCCTCCGGGCTAGGCTTCGAGCGCTTCCCAGCGTTCGAGCAAAGCCAGCAGTTGGTCATCGATTTCGTTCAGGCGATCCGACAGGCGCTGCACTTCGGACCCCTGCGAGCGGTAAAACAACGGGTCGGCAAGTTTTTCGCCGATCGCTCGCTGCTCGGCTTCAAGCGCCGCTATCTTGCCCGGCAACTCGGCAAGTTCGCGCGCTTCCTTCCACGACAGCCTGCCGGCCGGCACCGCTTTCTGCCGGCTCGCCGCAGCAGCAGCCGCACTTGGCGCGGCGTCGCGCCTGCCGACCGCCGAGGCAGTCTGGGCTTCCTGGCGACGTAGCTCGGTCTGGTGATCGGCCCACTCCTGATAGCCGCCAGCGTACTCACGCCACCTGCCGTCGCCTTGTGGCGCAATGGTTTGCGTCACCACATCGTCGAGAAAGGCGCGATCATGGCTGACCAGGAACAGCGTTCCGCTGTAATCCTGCAGGAGTTCCTCCAACAACTCCAGCGTGTCGATGTCCAGGTCGTTGGTCGGTTCGTCGAGCACGAGGACGTTTGCCGGCCGGGCAAACAAGCGGGCGAGCAGCAGACGATTGCGTTCGCCGCCGGAGAGCGAGCTGACCGGCGCGCGCGCCCGCTGCGGCGGGAAGAGGAAGTCGCCCAGGTAACTGATGACATGCTTCTTCCGGCCGCCAATGTCGACGTAGTCGCCACCGGGCGAAATGACCTCGACCAAGGCCGCATTCTCGTCAAGGGCAGCGCGAAACTGGTCAAAGTAGGCGACCTGGACCTTCGTGCCGAGGTGCACGACTCCCTGATCGGGCGGCAGTTCGCCAAGAATCAGGCGCAAGAGCGTCGTCTTGCCGGCGCCATTGGGACCGATGATGCCAACCTTGTCGCCGCGCTGCAGGCGGCACGAGAAGTCGCGCACGATCACCCTGTCGCCGAACGACTTGCTGACGCCATCGAGCGCCGCTACCAACTTCCCACTGCGCTCGCCGGCGTCGAGCGCCAGGTCGACCTTGCCCTGACGCTCGCGGCGCGCGGCGCGCTCGCGCCGCAAGCGCTCGAGGCGCAGGACGCGTCCCTCGTTGCGCGTTCGGCGCGCCTTGATTCCCTGCCTGATCCAGACCTCCTCCTGGGCAAGGAACTTGTCGAAACGAGCATTGCTCAGTGCTTCATCGTGCAGCATCGCGTGCTTGCGTGCCTGATACTCGGTAAAGCTGCCGGGGAAGGAGACCAGGGCGCCGCGATCGAGTTCGACGATTCGCGTCGCCAGCCGCTCGAGGAAACGTCGGTCGTGGGTAATGAACAGGAGCGTCACGCCGGAAGCCAGCAGCATGTCCTCCAGCCACTCGATGGCAGCAAAATCGAGATGATTGGTCGGTTCGTCGAGGAGCAGCACCTCCGGCGAAATGGCCAGCGCCTGGGCCAGCGCCAAGCGCTTCTTCTGCCCTCCCGACAAGGTTCCGACGAGTGCCTCGGGGTCCAAGGACAAGCGCTGAATGGCCTTCTCAGCCTGCGCTTCGAACGACCACGCGTGGCGCGCTTCGAGCGCACTCTGCAAGGCCTGCATGCGGTCAAGCAGAGCCGCCTGATCGCTCCCCGCCTCACCCAGTGCGTGCGACACCGCATGGTATTCGCCGAGCAGCGCCGACAGTTCGCCCATGCCGGCGACAACTGCCTCGAAGACGGTCAGGTGGGCTTCGAACGGCGGCTCCTGCGGTACGTAGCCCAGGCGCAAACCCGGTTGCCGCCAGACCTCGCCCTCATCCAGACCACCGTTGCCGGCCAAGGCAGCGAGCAGCGACGACTTGCCGGTTCCATTGCGCCCGATCAAGGCGACCCGCTCGCCGGCGTCAAGCTGGAACTCAGCGTGATCGAGCAGAGGAATGTCGCCGAAAGCGAGCGAGGCATTGGACAGGATGAGATGCGGCATGGCTTTGTCTTCTTCAGAGGGAGTGCCTGCGCCTGGCTGCGGCGCGCCCGAACGGCTAATTCCGTTGGTCAACGGCCACTTTGAAGTAGAAGTCGCCGGTCAGGGACGACGACTCCCAGGGAATCTGTTCGCTGTTGGACGCTTTGGCGACCGCCTTGCGCGCGTTTTTCAGCGCATCCTCGATCTTCTGATTCGGCACGCCCATTTCCCTCAGCAAGTGACTGGTGTACAGGCCATTGGCACCGCTACCATCCGCCGCCGTCTTGCCCGGCGCGGTCGCAAAAGCCATCAGCGTTCCCGCCGGCGCGTCGACCGATGCCAGACCGCCGCGCGTCGACCGCCATGAACGGGCAAACGGGTTGTCCCGGCAAGCATCGAGAACGACGAGATTGACGCGTGATCCGGCGTCCTCGAGCTTGCTCAGTATCTGCCCAGGAGCGATGGTCTTGCAGGGGACATCGCCTTCGCTCTTCAGGTCGGCGTCGACCGGGATCAGGAAATTCTCGCCCTTGACCTGCATCCCGTGCCCAGCGTAGAAAACGAATGCCACCCCACCCTCCTTGATGGCGCGACCGAATTCCTCGATCGCCAGACCCATCTTGCTGAAGCTCGCATCTTCAACCTGGATGACCTGGAACTGCAACCGGCGCAACTCGGCGGCGATCGCACGTGCGTCGTTGACCAGATTGAGCAGCGCACCCTGCCGATAGGACGCGTTGCCGATCACCAGAGCCGTTCGCCGGCCAAGCATCAACATGTCTGCGCTCACCTTGGGCGCCATTGGTGCAAGCGCCGTCGCTGCAAGCTTACCGCTTGCCGACGTGTTCCCCGACGGTTTCTTGCCAGGAATCGGCGTCGCCAACGGACGTGCCGCCGCAGTCTCACTGGTGCCGCCGGGCAGCAGCTCCGATCGATGGCGTGCGAGGTTCCCGGCCTTCTTCAGATTGCCGGCGTTCCGCTCGAGCGCGGCGGTCAGCAGCTTGTTTGGCGCGCTACTCAGACGATCGGCGATCCGGCAGTATTCGTCCGCCTGCCAGAACGCGCCAGCCGCTTCCTCACAGACGCCCAGGTTGTCGTTGAGCGCCACCGACCGTTTGTCGCTTTCGTGAATCTCGGCGAACATCGCGCAGGCACGATCCATGCGACCTTCGCGAGCAAACCGGATAGCACCTGCAAAGCGCTGGCCGGCACCGCCATCCGGCAGGTCGTCGCCGGCGTCCATCCGCTCCAGGCTCACCACCTTGTCGTGCGGAACGATCTTGCGCTTGATCTGGTCGACGACTTCCTCCTGCAATTCGCCAAGCATCGCCGTCCCGTCCTGCGGAGCGCCCTGGCAAGCCGAGTCCTTGCGGCTGCGGCTGATGCTCTCCGCGTACACCTGCTTGGCCGTCTGCGCGTCGACCAGGCGAACCTGGACTTGCAGGTTTGCCGTGCGGTCGATGCAGGTCTTCATTGCGTAATGACCCGAAATGCATTTCGAAACAAACTTCTTCGGATTCCCCGACTGGCCGCAGACGTATTCCTTCTCCTGGCGCCGGTCGTCCTGAAAACGCGCGTGAAGAACTTCGCCGGCGAGGATGGCATCTGCCTTCAGCGACTTGGCCGCCGGCGCCAAGCTGCGCAAGTCGCCACCAGGGTGGCGCAGCTCGCCGCTCCGGGCAACCAATCGGTAGACGGGCTCGTCCTGTACTCGGGCATTGACCAGAGCGGCTTCCAGCTCGTTGGCGAGCACATCGCCCTGTACGCCGGCGAAGCAAGCGACGGCAATCGACTTATAGCGCGCGGCATCGCCAATCTTCGGCGCCTGCAGCATCGAGATTTTTGCCTGATTGCTTGTGCACGCCGACAGAACGGCAGCGCAGTACAGCAGTGCAACAAGCGGCCAGCCGCGTGGTCGAAGCCTGCAACTCATGCGCGGCAACATCACATCCATCGAGATATCTCCTGAAATCAGGCCAGTGCCAGACAGGCAGGGCGTCGATCAGTGGCGGCAACTCGCCGACACGTACCCGAATCCGGCATTGCACAGACGGTGTGCTGGCATCCGCGTGCACCCGGATTATCGCTCAATGCGACCCTTCCGTCGCCGGTGGTCCGTCTGGCGGTGGTGGCCAGCCTTGCGGCATAATGTCCTCTCGACCATTGGCGCGTTCACGGGCATCATTCGATCCGGGTAAGTGGAACACCGCAAGCGCCGCGCACGGGTTCGCTGGTCGCCTGTCGACGCGTGCCCAGTCGACCCAGGCCAACGATGCCTTGGCCAGCTTTGGGCTGGCCCGGATAAGCTTGCGCTGCCGCGCTCACCAATCAGCAGCTTCTTTCGACGAGGTTTTTCATGCAAGGGATTAGAGACGTCATGGCGCGGCATCACCGCTCCTGCGATGATCTGCTCGCCGCCGCCGAGCGGGCAGCCGCCAATAGCGCCTGGGGCACCGCCCTGGACGCCTTCGCCCGCTTTCGCGAAGCGATGTTGGTGCATTTTTCGGCAGAAGAGTCGTTCCTTTTTCCGCTCTTCGAGCAGCGTACCGGAATCCATCTGGGGCCGACGCAAGTCATGCGCCTCGAACACGCGCAAATGCGCCAGTTGCTCGCCGCTGCCGAGTCTGCCCTGGCCGCGCACGATGGCGAAGAGTACGCGGGAAACGCGGAAACGCTGCTGATCATGATGCAGCAACACAACGTCAAGGAGGAGAACGTGCTCTACCCGATGTGCGACGAGCAGTTGGCCGATCAACTCGAAGCGATTGTGCAACAGCTCAAGCAGTCCATCGAGCAGCCGGGGCAGGGAGCGGAATGAGCCGCGCGGATGCCGATGCGGTACTCGACGTCCGCGGTTACGAGCCGCCGGAACCTTTTGTCCGGACGATGGAAGCGCTCGATCAACTGGAAAGAACGAAAAGCTTGCTCGTCCTGCTGCCGCGCGAACCTTTTCCACTCTACCGAGCGCTCGAAATCAACGGCTTCTGCTGGCAGACGGAGTTCCGCCCGGACGGCTCGGTTGCCGTTCTGATCACTCATCGAACGCAGTGATGCAGGCACTGCTCTCGTTTGATCAGGCACCGCCTTTCGCCGCACCTTTCCGCTTCTTCCTGACCGCACCCGTGTTCGGTGTTCTCGCCGGCGTGCTGCTCTTGGCGAGCGGGCCAGCGGCACTCGCTTCGCGTTGGACACCGGCTGTCCTCGCCGTCACCCATTTGATCACTGTCGGCTTCATGCTGCAGGCGATGCTCGGCGCCTTGCTGCAAATCCTGCCGGTGGTCGCCGGGGCGAATATGCTACGGCCGCTACTCGTTGCCCGCCTGGTACACGCGAGCCTGCTGTGTGGCGCCTGCCTGCTTGCTGGCGGCTTGCTCGTGCAGCACACGGTCGCCCTGCTCGCGGCTGCGACCTTGCTCGCCGGAGGCTTGCTCATCTTCCTCACAGCGGCCACGCACGCGCTGTATGCGGTGCCGACGACCAGCCCGACGATCCGCGGGATCAAACTGGCCTTGAGCGGGCTGGGCGTAACGACCATCCTCGGCCTGCTGCTGGTGTACGCGCTGACCGGTGAAGGCTCGAACCAACTGCCTTTCCTGTCGCTCACCGCGGTTCATCTCGCCTGGGGCTTGCTTGGCTGGAGCCTTGTTCTGCTCAGTGCGGTCGCTTTCGTCGTTGTCCCCATGTTCCAGTTGACGCCGCCCTACCACGAGCGTTTCGCGCAGGCTTTTCCGCCAACGGTTGTCGGGCTGCTCGCGCTGTGGACCCTGGTCGAGCTCAATGACTGGGCAAACGTGTCGCTGCTTTCGGCCGGACTGCTGCTGGCTGCCGCCGGCGCCTTTGCTGGTCTGACGCTGCGCCTCCAGCGTCTGAGCAAGCGACCGCGTCTCGACGCGACTCAGCATTGTTGGCGCGTCGCGATGCTGAGCACGCTGGCTGCCGCTATTCTCTGGCTGCTGGCCAACAGCAGCGCGCAGTTCGGCGACGACAACCGCTGGGCGCTGGTGTCGGGCGTCCTGGTTCTCGGCGGTGGTTTCATGACGGCAATCGTCGGCATGCTGTACAAGATCGCGCCCTTCCTCGTCTGGCTCCATCTGCAGAACCATGGTGCCGGTCGCGTGCTGGCGCCAAACATGAACAAGGTGATCCCGCTGGTCCATATCGAGCGGCAAACGCTGGCCCATTTCGTTTCGCTACTACTCCTTTTGGCGGCGGCGGTCTGGCCGCCGGGGTTTGCCTATCCGGCCGGGCTTGCGCTGGTCGTAGCCAATGCCTGGCTGTTGCGCAACCTCGTGCTCGCAGTTCGCTTTTACCGCCGGCACCGACAGGCCATCGACGCCACCCGCGGAACACCTGCCGCCCAGCGATGACGCCAGACTGCCCCGGCGACAGGCCTCGCGGCCAATGAGCTACCTGTTCCTGAAGCAACTGCACGTCGCTTGCGTAGTCCTCAGCGCGGCAGGTTTTCTTCTGCGCGGCGTGTGGATGCTGAGCGAATCAACGCTGCTGCAGCGACGGGCAGCGCGCGTCGTGCCACACATCGTCGACACGATCCTTCTCGCCAGCGCCATCGCGATGGTCGTCAGCAGCGCACAATGGCCGTGGACCAGCAACTGGTTGACTGCCAAGCTGACCGGCCTCCTGGTCTATATCGGCTGCGGCACGATGGCCCTGAAACGCGCGCGCACCAGGCGCCAGCGCGCTGCCTTCCTGCTCGCAGCGCTCGTCGCCTTGGCTTACATCGTGTCCGTCGCACTCACTCGCAGTGCGCTCGGCGCGCTTGTCTGGCTAACCTGAGACCGTATAAGAAGAGCGTCGCGAGCAGGCCAGGCTGCCAAGCGCGCGCGGGTCGATGGGCGCTAGTCGCTGCGCTGGTGGGTCATCAACCGGCGCAGCCCGGCGGTGTTCAGAATGCGAACTTTTCTTTGGTGAACGGAGAGCAGTCCCTCTTCCTGAAAACGGGAAAATGCCCGGCTCACCGTCTCCAGCTTCAAGCCCAGGTAGCTCCCAATCTCGTCGCGCGACATGCGCAGGTTGAACTCGGCTGGCGAATAGCCGCGCGCCTTGAACCTTTGCGACAGGTTGAGCAGAAACGCAGCCAGCCTTTCTTCGGCGCGCATCGTCCCAAGCAACATCATCACGCCGTGGTCACGAACGATTTCGCGACTCATCACCTTGTGAAAATGGTGCTGCAGGGTATGGATCTGGCGCGACAGCCCCTCAAGCTGCGAAAACGGTATTGCGCAAACCTCGCTATCTTCCAGCGCAATCGCGTTACAGGTGTGAACCTCGCTGCTGATCCCGTCCAGGCCGAGCAACTCGCCCGTCATCTGGAAACCGGTGACCTGGTCGCGCCCATCTTCGATCAGCACATCGGTCTTGAAGAAGCCGCTGCGGATTGCGTAGATGGATTCGAATCCCTGGCCAGCGCGGTAAAGGTAGTCGCCGCGCTTCATACGGCGGCGGGTGGACACCAACTCGTCAAGCTTCCTGAGATCCGCAGGTTCGATGCCAATCGGCAAACAAAGCTCGCGCAAATTGCAGTTGGAGCAGGCCGCTTTCACTCCTTCTAAAACCAGCCTGGCCGCCGCGACATTGGTAGGCATCCGACCCCTTCTCACTCAACCCCACGTTTGATCCACGTCAACCCTGTTCGACCGACACCGCCGGATAATTCAGCCGGCCAATTGTGTCATGGGACCATGAACTCCAGCGCTGGAAACCTTCTGTTTGATCCCGAGATCATTCGTCGCTTCGACGTCAATGGCCCGCGCTACACGTCGTACCCGACAGCCGACCGCTTCGTCGAGGCGTTCGGCGCAGACGCGTACAAGCTTTGGCTAGGCAAACGCAACATCGGCGGCATCAGCCGCCAGCTCTCATTGTACTTCCACATCCCGTTCTGCAACACCATCTGCTACTACTGCGCCTGCAACAAGATCATCACGAAGGATCATGGGCGCTCGGCCAAGTATCTGCGCTATCTGGCCAAGGAGCTTGCCCTGCAGAGCAGCTTCCTCGAAGGTGGCGACCACGAAGTCGCTCAATTGCACTGGGGCGGCGGCACGCCAACGTTTCTTTCGCACGGCGAAATGCGCCAGTTGATGGCGGCTACACACCGCCATTTCAAACTGATCGAGGGCGGCGAGTACTCGATCGAGGTTGATCCGCGCAAGGTCGACCGGGCGACCGTCGAACTGCTCGGAGAGCTCGGCTTCAACCGAATGAGCATCGGCGTGCAGGACTTCGACGCGGCCGTGCAACAGGCGGTCAACCGCGTGCAAAGCGAGGAGGAAACGCTCGCCGTGATCGACGCAGCGCGCGCCAACCGTTTCAAGTCGATCAGCATCGACCTCATCTATGGCCTGCCCAAGCAGACGCTGCACGGCTTTGGGCGAACGCTCGAACGGATCATTGCGGCTGACCCCGATCGCGTGTCGATCTACAACTATGCGCACCTGCCCAGCCTCTTCAAGCCGCAGCGAAGGATACTCGAAGCCGACATGCCGAGCCCCGACGCGCGACTGCAGATTCTCGCGCTGGCCATCGCGCGTATGACTGAAGCCGGCTACGTCTACATCGGCATGGACCACTTCGCCAAACCCGATGACGAGCTGGCAATCGCCCAACGCCAGGGCCGTTTGCACCGCAACTTTCAGGGCTATTCAACGCACTCCGACTGCGACCTGCTGGCCTTCGGCATTTCGTCGATCAGCAAGGTGGGTCCGACCTACAGCCAGAACGTCAAGACGCTCGACGAGTACTACGACCTGCTCGACAGCGCAAGCTTGCCGGTCTATCGTGGGATCGAGCTGAATGCGGACGATCTCCTGCGTCGCTCGATCATCCAGTCGCTGATGTGCCACTTCGAATTGTCTATCGAGTCGATCGAGATCGCGCACCTGATCGATTTCGCCAAGTACTTCGCAACCGAACTGGACGATCTGCAGGAACTCGTGGCGGCCGGCCTGGTCCGCATCGACGATAAGTGGATCAGCGTCCTGCCGCGCGGACGCATGCTGGTGCGCGCCATTTCGATGGTGTTTGATCGCTATCTGCGCGCCGATCGGCAGCGCACGCGTTACTCGAAAGTGATTTGAGGCGACTTCGGCGGCGAGCCGACGGAAGAGAGTAGAATCGCTGCTCTTCGTGTTCGACGATGCATCGCCCACGCTGATGCCGCAAACCACTTACCTTGCCCTGCTGCTGATCGGCCTGCTCGGCGGGACACACTGCGCCGGCATGTGCGGCGGAATCGTCGGCGCGCTGTCCTTCGGCGGACCATCATCGATCACTCTGCACCTGGCGTACAACGCCGGACGAGTGTCTTCATATTGTGTCGCCGGCGCGCTTGCCGGGGCACTCGGCGAAGCCAGCATCGCCCTGTCGGGGCAGCTACCGATTCGTCTCATCCTGTCCCTGCTGGCCAATCTGATGCTGGTCGCTCTTGCCTTCTACCTGATGGGTGTCGGCTCGGCATTGGCCTGGCCCGAGCGGCTCGGACAGAACCTCTGGCGTCACCTGCAACCGATTGGGCGCAGATTTCTGCCCGCGCGCAGCGCCACACAGGCGTTTCCCCTCGGCCTGCTCTGGGGCTGGCTCCCCTGCGGACTGGTCTATTCGGCGCTGGCCAATGCGCTGACGAGCGGCTCTGCGCTGCACGGCAGCGGCTTGATGCTCGCTTTCGGCATCGGTACGCTGCCCAACCTGCTTCTCGCAGGCCTGCTCGCCAATCGGCTGCAAGCGTACACCCGGCTGCCGGCGGTGCGTTGGCTGAGCGCGGTGCTCATCCTTTGCTTCGGCGTCTGGGGCCTCTTTACCACCACCCGCCGTCTGCTCGGCGCCTGACGATGGCACCCGGGGAACTCGGCGATGCAACCCAGACGGTCGAGCTGCTGATCGAAGGCATGACCTGCGCTGCTTGTTCGGCGCGTATCGAGAAGCAGCTCAACCGTTTGCCGGGGGTCGAAGCTGTCGTCAATCTGGCGACTGAGCGCGCCAATATCCGCTACGTCCCACAGCTCGCCGGACTCGAGCTTCTGCTGGCAACGATCAGCCGCGCGGGCTTCGTGGCGCGCCCACGCGTGACGACGACGGTCGCCGAAGAACAGGCAAGGAAGGCCGAAATACGCCGCGCCGACCTGCGGCAGCTCTACTTTGCGATCGGACTGACCTTGCCGCTGGTTGCGCCGATGCTGCACATGCTCGACCCGTCGACGTCGATGCACGACGAACTCCTGCCGCGCTGGCTGCAACTGGCACTGGCGACACCGGTGCAGTTCTGGATCGGCTGGCGCTTCTATCGTGGCGCCGCCAACGCACTGCGCTCAGGCGCGGCGAACATGGATGTGCTCGTCGCTCTCGGCACATCGATGGCTTATCTCTTCAGTGCCGTCGTGACGCTAGCCAGCCTCGCCCACCTGCACGTCTATTTCGAAGCCTCGGCAGCCGTCATCACGCTCGTCCTGCTCGGCAAGCAGCTCGAAGCGCGCGCGCGCGCGCGCACGAGCGAGGCAATCGAACAGCTCGTTCGTCTGCAACCAAGAACCGCGCGTGTCGAACGCAACGGAGAACTGTTCGAAATCGACGCCGCGCTGTTGATTCCCGGGGATATCTTCATCGTGCGACCGGGCGAGAGCCTGCCGGTTGACGGCGAAGTCGTCGATGGCGTATCGACGGTCAATGAGGCGATGCTCACCGGCGAGAGCATGCCGGTCGCCAAGCACGCCGGCGAGCGCGTTTTCGCGGCCACGATCAATGCCCAGGGAATGCTGCGCTGCCGGGCGACGGGCGTCGGCGAACAAACGCTACTCGCCGGAATCATTCGCCTCGTTGGCCAGGCGCAAGCGTCGAAAGCCGCGGTGCAGCAACTCGCCGACCGCATTTCGGCGGTCTTCGTGCCGATCATCTGTGTGATCGCCTTGCTCACGCTGCTCGCCTGGTGGTCGATCAGCGGCGTCTTCAGCACCGCGCTGGTCAATGCCGTCGCGGTGCTGGTTATCGCTTGTCCGTGCGCGCTCGGCCTGGCAACGCCGACGGCGATCGTCGTCGCGACCGGCCAGGGCGCTGCCGCAGGCATCCTGGTAAGGAACGCCGATGCGCTCGAACGCGCCGGCCAGATCAGCGTCCTCGCCGTCGACAAGACGGGCACGCTGACCCAGGGTGAGCCGACGCTGACCGACGTGGTCGCTCTGGCAGCCACCGCCGACGAGGCGCTACGCCTGGCCGCCAGCCTCGAACAGGCGTCCGAACACCCACTCGCGCGCGCCATCCTGCGCCAGGCGCAGGCGCGGGGCTTGAGCCTGCCAGCGCTCGACTGGTTTCACGCGATCCCCGGTTGGGGCGTCACCGGCTGCGTCGCCGGACGCCGGCTCAGCCTGGGTGCCGCGACGGCTGTCGATCGCGCGGCGTGTCCGGCCGAACTGATCGAGACCCTGCAGCACGAAGGCAAGACGGTGGTCGTGCTCTGCGCAGAAGCCGAGAGCCTGACCCCGGAGCAGCCACGCCCGAGGCAAGCTGGACAGGCGCTTGCCCTGCTGGCGATTGCCGACCCCTTGCGCAAGAGCTCGCGCAGCGCCGTTGAGCGCTTGCAGGCGATGGGGATTCGCATCGTCATGCTGACCGGTGACCATCTGGCGACCGCTGCGGCGATTGCCCGGCAAGCGGGAATCGACGACTATCGCGCGGGCATTCTTCCTGGCGAGAAAGCGGCCGCGGTGCGCACGCTGAAGGAAGGCCAGACGATGGTCGGCATGGTGGGCGACGGTCTGAACGATGCCCCGGCGCTGGCTGCCGCCGACGTTGGTTTTGCCATCGGTGCCGGTTCGGACGCAGCGATCGAGGCGGCCGACCTGACCTTGCTGCGCAATGATCTGACAGCAATCATCGAGGCCATCTCGCTTTCGCGTGCGACATCGAGAAAAATCAGGCAGAATCTGTTCTGCGCTTTTGTGTACAACGTGCTCGGCGTGCCGCTGGCAGCCTTCGGCTACCTGAATCCGGTGCTGGCAGGAGCGGCAATGGCGCTGAGTTCGGTCTCCGTTGTCGCCAACTCGCTGTTGCTCAGACGCTGGCATCGTAGTCGCGCTCAGCCGGGGTGATCACCTGGCGCGCAGCCGGTGGTCGATAGCAGCGCAGACCCTTGACGTTGACCTTGACTTTGTGACCTCTCGTCGTGCGCAATGATGACGACCCTCGAAAGCCGAGATGCAATGGAAGAAGCTGTCCTTACCGTGCGCGGAATGAGTTGCCAGGGCTGTGTCAGGAACCTTACGCAGCTCCTGGCCGCTCTTGTTGGCGTCAGCCAGGTCGAAGTGTCGCTGACCGATGCCAGCGCCCGCGTGGTTTATGACCCGCAGTTGGTCAGCCTGGAGCGCCTTGCCGCAGTCATCGACGACGCCGGGTTTGAAACCGACTGAGCGGGTTTCGTCCACGCAAATCCCCCTCACCTTTCCTACGCCGAGATCGCGACGGCGGTGCGGACCGATAAGACCATGCCGAGAAAAAAGCCAAAGACCACCGAGCTTCCCGCAACACCTGATGCTGCACCTCAACCGCTCAGGTTGACCGAGTTTTCCCACGGCGGCGGTTGCGGCTGCAAGATCGCGCCGGCGGTACTCGAACAGATCCTGAAAAAGACCTCGCCGGCGATCGTTCCCAAACAACTTCTGGTTGGCCTCGAAACGAGCGACGACGCGGCGGTCTATCAACTCAACGCCGAGCAGGCGCTGGTGGCGACAACCGATTTCTTCATGCCCATCGTCGACGATCCGTTCGATTTTGGTTGCATCGCAGCCGCCAACGCCCTGTCCGACGTCTATGCGATGGGTGGTCTGCCGCTTCTGGCACTTGCCATCGTCGGCATGCCGGTTAATACGCTGCCGCTCGAAACGATCAGGCGCATCCTCGACGGCGGCGAATCGATCTGCGCCCAGGCGCGCATTCCGATTGCCGGCGGACATACCATCGATTCAGTCGAGCCGATCTACGGTCTGGTCGCCATCGGGCTGGTCCATCCCGACAATGTCAAACGGAACGCGGGTGCGCGCCCCGGCGACAAGCTGATTCTCGGCAAGCGACTGGGTATCGGCGTCTATAGCGCCGCCCTGAAGAAGGGTCTGTTGACGCCGGCCGCGTACTCGGCCATGGTCAGTTCAGCGACCCAGATCAACACACCGGGACGCGCACTGGCCTGCCTTGCCGGGGTGCACGCGATGACCGATGTCACCGGCTTCGGTCTGCTCGGCCATCTGAGCGAAATCTGTAAAGCGTCCAACGTCGCGGCGGTGATCGATTACAGCGCGCTGCACTTTCTCCCGAACGTTCTCGAATACGCCGATGCCGGTTGCCTGACCGGCGCCTCGGGCCGCAACTGGGCAGGCTGCAGCGACTACGTCGAACTCCCGAGGAAGAACTTCAGCGACACGGAACGCGCTCTGCTCACCGACCCGCAGACCAGCGGCGGCTTGCTGCTCGCCTGCGCACCCGAGGTCGTCACCGAGGTTCTGGCGGTTTTCCTGCAGGAAGGCTTCGATCATGCCGTGGTCATTGGCGAGGTCGCCGATGGCAAACCCCATATCGCGGTGATCAAGAGCAAGACGGACTAAGCTAGCGCAGAGACTCGACCCTTGCTGTCGGCCGCGGTCGACAAACCGACCCGGCGATCCGGCCTGGCGCAGAAACGCATCGCGTGCGCAGCTTCGCTGGTGCCATTGCAGGGCAAGACTTCAATCGAGAACGTGCGACACCAGACCATCGGCCAGCTTGGGGTCGAACCACGTCGACTTCGGCGGCATCACCTGGCCAGCGTCGGCGACGCGCATCAACGCCGCCATCGGCGTTGGGCACATGGCGAAGGCAACGGCCATCTCGGCGCTGTCGACCCGTCGCTCCAGTTCCGCCAGGCCGCGCCCTCCCCCGACAAAGTCGATGCGTGTGTCGCGACGCAGATCGCCAATGCCAAGCACCGGGCCTAGTATGTTCTCGGCCAGCAACGAGACATCGAGCGAATGGACGGGATCGGCGGACGCAAGCCACGCGGCTGGAAACTCCAGTCGATACCAGCGCCCATTCAGGTACATGCCACAGACGGTCGGCCGATCCGGGCGGCAGGGTTCGGTACACGGCTGGACGCTGCAGCAGCGCGCCACAGCCGCCAGGAATTCCGCCTCGCTGTAGCCGTTCAGGTCACGCACAACCCGGTTGTAATCCAGGATTCGCATCTGGCGGGCAGGAAAGATCACCGAGAGAAAGAACTCGGCGCTGCCCCCGGTCGTTGCTGCGGTCGTCGCAGGTGGACGCCGTGCGGCCGCGACGCGCGCCGCAGCCGCTGATCGATGGTGACCATCGGCAATGTAAAGCGTCGGCATCCGGTTGTATACCTGGCTCAATTGCGCGATCGTGCGGTCGTCGTCAATGCACCAAAGCAGGTGGCGGACACCAGCGTCGGTCAGCACATCCGTGTCTGGCAGGCCAGCCGTCGCCTGCGCGAGCAGTGCTTCGGCCTGCGCATCGTCCGTATGGGCGAGAAGAACCGGCCCGGTTTGCGCGTTGAGCGCCTCGATCTGGCGAACGCGGTCGTCTTCCTTGTCGGGACGGGTGTACTCGTGCTTCCGGATGCGGTTGCTCTCGTAGGCAGCAACCGATGCGGCAGCCACCAGACCGGTCTGCACGTGCTCGTCCATGATCATGCGATAGGCATAGTAGCTCGGGCGCTGGTCACGCTGCAGAACGCCAAGCTGGATCATGCGCTGGAAATTCTCGGCCGACTTGGCGTATACCTCGGGTGCGTAGTGATCGACCGCGCGCGGCAGGTCGATCTCGGCTTTTGATACGTGCAGGAACGACAAAGGCTTGCCAATTGCTGCTTGGCGCGCCTCGTCGCTCGAGAGAACATCGTAGGGAGGCGCCGCGACAGCGGCTGCGTCCGAACGACGTGGCCGTAGACCGGCAAAGGGTCGAATCAGGGGTGAATCCAAGGACAAGCCATTCTCCTGCGAGTGATGTCGACTTCAGATGCTGCGGTACAAAGCCTCGTAGCGCACGGCAGAATCAGCCCACGAGTAGTCCTGCAGCATGCCCCTGTTTTGCACCAAGCGCCAAGCCGTGCCATCTCGGTAGAGGGCACAGGCGTCAGCAATGCGCGCGGCGAGGGCGCGGCTGTTCGCGTCGACAAAAACGAATCCGTTCGCCGTTCCCGCCTGCAGGCTCTCGGGCGTCGCGTCGATCACCGTATCGGCCAGTCCGCCGACACGCCGTACGAGCGGTAGCGTACCGTAGCGCAAGGCGTAGAGTTGGGTCAATCCGCAAGGCTCGAAACGAGAGGGAACCAGCAGGACATCGGCGCCCGCCATGATACGATGCGAGAACGCATCGTCATACCCCAGATGAACCGAGACGTTCTCCGGGTACTCGGCAGCGGCAGCGCGATAGGCCGCCTCGATCTCTGCCTCGCCGCTGCCGATGACGACGAGTTGTCCACCTTCGGCGAGGATGGCCGGCAAGGCGCCGAGAATGAGATCCATCCCCTTCTGCGCGGTCAGCCGACTGACCACGGCAAATAGCGGCGCCTTGGCGCGACGAGCGAAACCCAGTTCGGACTGCAACTTCGCTTTGCACGCATCTTTGCCGCGCAGGTCGTCGTGGTCGTAGTTTTTCGCCAGAGCAGGGTCGGTTTGCGGATTCCAGACCAGGTAATCGACTCCGTTCAGGATGCCCGAGAGATCGCTCCCGCGATCGCGCAGCAGCCCATCAAGTCCCCAGCCGAACTCCGGCAGGCAGATCTCCTGCGCATAGGTCGGACTGACCGCATTGACCCGCTTGGCGTGCACCAGCGCAGCTTTCATGAACGAGAGTTGGCCATGGAACTCGAGAGCGCTCTGGTCGGCCCCGGAAATGAGCAGGCCAAGGTCGTTGTGGTGATCCAGCGGGAACAGGCCGCGGAAGGCAAGGTTATGAATCGTAAACACCGTAGCCGTGTTCAGCGCCGGATTCTGCGCGATGTAGGCGGGCGCCAGTCCAGCATGCCAGTCATGCGCGTGCACGACATCGGGTCGCCAGTTGCGGTCAAGTTCGCCGGAAGCCAGGTGCGCGGCAATCCACCCGAGCAGAGCGAACCGCCGGTGATTGTCGTTCCAGTCGCGACCGTCCGGCCCAAGGTAGGGGCTGCCATCACGCCGATAGAGAAACGGTGCGTCGATCACATAGACTGGCACGCCGCTATCGGGCAGCCGCCCCAGGCGTAAGGTAATGATTGCGGCGCCAAAAGCCGGACCGATGCGCACGACGCGCTTGAGTCCGACGACTCCGCTCAGGATGCCTGGCATGCCGGGCACCAGCACGCGGGTATCGAGCCCGCGTGCTGCCAACGCCGCCGGCAGCGCGGCGACGACATCCGCCAAACCGCCGGTCTTGACCAGGGGATAGATTTCAGCAGCCAGATGAAGGACGCGCAAGTTCCCGGTTCCTTCCCGATCAGACCAGACGCTCGAGCATCTTCCGGGTAACCAGCGTCACCCCCCCTTCAGTGCGCCGGAAACGACGCGCATCGTCTTCCGGGTCCTCGCCAATCACCATGTTCGCCGGAATCTCGCAGTCGCTGTCGACGACGCAGCGCGTCAGGCGGGCACGGCTACCGATCGTCGTATCGGGAAGGAGAACCGACAGATTGACCCGCGCGTAGGAATGGACGCGACAACTCGAGAAGAGCAGCGAGCGATTCACTTCGCCGGAAACGATCGACCCGCTCGAGACCGACGACTCGATGGCATTTCCTCGCCGGTCGAGATGGTTATGCACGAACTTGGCGGGCGGTAGTTGCTGCTGATACGTCCACACGGGCCAGTTTCGATCGTACAGATTGAGCGCTGGCACCGTCGCCGTCAGGTCGACGTTGGCGTCCCAATAGGCGTCGATCGTCCCGACATCACGCCAATAGTGCCCTTTGAACTCTTCGTCGGGAGCAACGACGCAACTGCGCGAGAACGGATGGGCGACCGCAACACGGTTGGCCACCGCACGCGGAATGATGTCCTTACCGAAATCGTGGCTGGAGTTCTGATCGACGATGTCACGCGCCAGCTCGGCATAGAGATACTTGGCATTGAACACATAAACGCCCATGCTGCACATCGACATCTCGGGGTTGCCCGGCATTCCCGGCGGATCGGCAGGCTTTTCAACGAAGTCGGTGATCAGCCCGCTCTCATCCACGGCCATGACGCCGAACCCCGTTGCCTCCTTGCGCGGCACTTCGATGCAGGCAATCGTGCACTCGGCGCCACTCTCGACATGGTCGACCAGCATCAGGGCATAGTTCATCTTGTAGACATGATCGCCGGCCAGAATAACGACGAACTCGGGCGCCGGACGGTAGGTCTCCAGGATGTCGATGTTCTGGTACACGGCGTCGGCCGTGCCGCGGTACCAGGATTCCTCGTCGACGCGCTGCTGGGCGGGCAGCAGATCGACAAACTCGTTGACCTCGCCATGCAGGAAGTTCCAACCGCGCTGCAAGTGGCGCAACAGACTATGCGACTTGTACTGCGTGACGACCCCGATGCGTCGAAACTGCGAGTTGACGCAGTTCGACAGCGCGAAATCGATGATCCTGAACTTGCCACCGAAATGGACTGCCGGCTTGGCGCGGCGATCGGTCAGTTCGTGCAGGCGGCTACCGCGCCCACCCGCGAGAACGAGCGCAATTGCCCGCTTCGGTAATTGAAAAGTCTTCTTGTCAACCATCTTCGTATCCCCTTATGAGCTTTGGTGGTCGAATCTGGCGGCGCCGTACGGGTGTCGCCAAATCCTAGCTGATCACATTCGGTCCTGTCCTTCCGGTGATCACCTTGATCTGCGCCACCTCATCGGCCAAGGCGATGAGTGGCGCCAACGCTTCCTGCGTTGGGATTTCGTGTTGGCTGGGGTCGGCCACAAAACGTTCGAGGTAGACGCGCAGCGTGGCACCTTCGGTGCCGGTCCCGGACAAGCGGAAGACCACGCGCGAACCGCCTTCAAGGAGAATGCGAATCCCCTGGCGATCCGAGCGCGAACCGTCGACCGGATCGGTATAGGAAAAATCGTCGGCAGCCGAGATGCGCTGGTCCGCATAGACCGCACCGGCCAGTTCAGGCAGGCGCGCGCGCAGCGCGTCGATCAGCCGGTCTGCCTTCTCCGTCTCGATTCCCTCGTAGTCGTGGCGTGAGTAGACATTGCGTCCGAAACGCTGCCAGTGCTCGCGCACGATGACATCCGCCGGTGTGTTGCGCACAGCGAGAATATTGAGCCAATAGAGAACCGCCCACAGACCGTCCTTCTCGCGCACGTGGTCGGAACCTGTACCGGAAGATTCCTCGCCACAGAGCGTCGCCTTGCCCGCGTCGAGGAGGGAGCCAAAGTACTTCCAGCCGGTCGGTGTTTCAAAGCAGGCAATTCCCAGCGCCTGGGCGACGCGGTCCACCGCGCAACTTGTCGGCATCGAACGGGCAACTCCGGCGAGGCCACTGGCGTAGGCGGGGATCAATGCATGGTTGGCCGCCAGAACGGCCAGGCTGTCGCTCGGGCTGACGACGAAGTTGCGCCCGACAATCATATTGCGGTCGCCATCGCCATCCGAAGCTGCGCCAAAGGAAAGGCCTGAGGAGGGATCGGCAAGAGCGGCGACCAAGTCCGCCGCCCAGACCGGATTCGGGTCCGGATGACCACCGGCGAAGTCAGGTAGCGGTATGCCGTTGACCACGGTTCCGGGCGGCGCACCAAGGCGCTGCTCGAGGATCGCGTGCGCATACGGTCCGGTTACCGCGTGCATCGCGTCAAAACGCATGCGGAAGTCAGGCCGTGCCAGCAGCCCGGCAATACGCTCGAAATCGAACAGCGACTCGAGCAGTTCGGCGTAGTCGGCAACCGGATCGATGACGCTCACCACCATATCGCCGATGGAGACTTCGCCAAGCCGTGCGAGATCGACATCGGCGGCGTCGACCGTGTGATAGACCCTGATTTCCTGCGTGCGTCGATAGACCGCATCGGTAAAGCTCTCGTTCGCAGGCCCGCCGTTGCTCAAGTTGTACTTGATGCCGAAGTCGCCGTGCGGACCACCTTCGTTGTGACTTGCCGAGAGAATGATCCCGCCAAAGGCCTGCCATTTACGAATCACCGCGCTCGCAGCCGGCGTCGAAAGGATTCCCTGGCGACCGACGAGTACTCGGCCAAAACCGGCCGCTGCCGCCATACGCAAAATGGTCTGGATGGCAACATCGTTATGGTAGCGACCGTCGCCACCGAGAACCAGCGTTTTCCCCTGCTGGCCAGATAGGGTGTCAAAAATCGCCTGGACAAAGTTTTCGAGGTAATGGACCTGCTGAAACACGGTCACTTTCTTGCGCAATCCGGATGTCCCCGGCTTCTGGCCGGAGAACGGCGCGCTGGGAACACTGATCACATTCGTCGTCATTTCATGCCTCGTCGAAACAGGGCGCGCGCTGTCGGCGCGCCGGATTGATCTAGGAAAAGCTCAGTTCAGGTGCTGCCGGCTGAAAGCCAGCAAGGCCTGCGTCGACGCGTCAAGGCTGTCGGCGAGAGCGGGCTGGGCAAACGCCGGCAGAATGCTGCTGGCAACCGCCTTGCCAAGCTCGACCCCCCACTGGTCGAATGAGTTCAGACCCCAGATGATGCCCTGGACGAAAACCTTGTGTTCGTAGAGCGCGACCAGGGCACCGAGCGTCGCCGCATCGAGTCGCGCCAGAAGCAAGGTCGACGACGGCTGGTTGCCGACAAAGACCTTGTGCGGCAGGAGAGCCTCGAGCGCCTCACCGGCCATCGTGCGCGCCAGTTCGGCGCGCGCTTCGGCGGCAGTCTTGCCGAAAGCAAGGGCAGCGCTTTGCGCAAAACAGTTGGCGAGCAGTGCCTCCTGATGACCCGGCAAGGGATAATCGGAGCGTACCGCGGCAATGAAATCACAAGGCACGAGGCGCCCGCCCTGGTGGAGGAGCTGGAAAAACGCGTGCTGGCCGTTGTTGCCCAGTTCGCCCCAGACGATCGGATTGGTCGCACACGCAACTGGCTGGCCATCGACACCGACCGACTTGCCGTTGCTCTCCATCTCGAGCTGCTGCAGGAACGACGGGAAGTATTTCAGGGACTCGTTGTAGGGCAGAACGGCGTTGCTCCCCGCACCCAGGAAGTTGGTGTTCCAGATGCCCAGCAGCGCCATGACGACCGGGAGATTCTGCTCGTAGGGCGCGCTCCGGAAGTGCTCATCCATACGCTCGGCACCGGCGAGCAGGTCGCCGAAAGCCTGCGGCCCAATCGCGATCATCAACGCCAGACCGACCGCCGACCACAGCGAGAAGCGTCCGCCAACCCAGTCCCAGAGAGGAAATATCGCTTCCTCGCGCAGGCCGAAGTCGACGGCGCGTTCCGGCTTCGCGGTCAACGCAGCGAAATGGCGAGCGATGGCAGCGGCGTCGCCCAGGTTGGCGAGCAACCAGTCGCGCGCCGTCTGCGCATTGAGCATCGTCTCCTGCGTCGTGAAGGTCTTGCTGGCAAGAAGGAAAAGCGTCGTCCGTGGGTCGAGCGTCTGCAGCAGCGGCGCGAGCTGGGCGCTATCGAGGTTCGATACGTAATGGACGCTCAAGGCAGGATGCGACACCGAGCGTAGTGCACTGCTCAGCATCTTCGGTCCGAGGTCCGATCCGCCAATACCAATATTGACCACGTGACGAATCGGCAAACCGGTAAAACCCAGCATCTGGCCAGAGCGAATGGCCTCGGCAAAAGCCGCCATCCGCCGCCGAGTGGCAAGGACCTCGGGCATCACGTCGAGGGCAGCACTCGGGAACGGCCCGTGCGAACGGCGCAAGGCAACATGCAGCACCGAGCGGTCCTCGCTGGCGTTGATCTTTTCGCCGCCGAACATGCGCGCTGTCCACTCGTCGAGCCGGGCCTCGCGCGCCAGAGCAGTGAGAAGCTGCAGCGTCGTCGAATCCACGCGCTGCTTGGAGAAGTCGAAAAGGAGGGTGTTGTCGAAGTTGAGCGAGAATTTGTTGACGCGACCTGGATCGCGGGCAAACATCTCTCGGAGGTGCACGGGCGAAAGCAATTGCCGGTGCGCATCAATAGCCTTCCAGGCGGCTGAGGCGGTGATGGTCATGGTCGGTACGAGCTCGTATGGGAAAGAATCAGGCCGTCGGCTGACGACCGCAGGAGAATGGCAGGCCTTGCTTCGTGACATATATCCGCATCGGGTTAGCAGCTTGCCAGAATGCTTGGAAGAACGCAAAAAAGAATCGTCAGAGGCCATGTCAAGCGGCCAAACAACAAGATTTACCGTTTTATTTCATATCCTTGAGAGGAACGCACGGGCTCTTCGGGCAAGCTCCGCGAAGTGCGTGCAAACGGCGATCGAGGGCGCCGGGAAAAGCGCCGGGACCAAGGTCAGAAGCTGGGAGCCACTTGTGGGCTGACCGCCGCGAAGTTCAGTCGAACCTCACGAACGCTGGCGGCAAAAGGCTTGTCTTCCACGGTGATGTGCCGCTCAAACCAGTATTCGGCATAGCGTAGAAAGGAATGGACATCGCGCGAGCCATCGAGCACGTCTGAGAAAGCCTTGCGCAGAACTTGCATGTTTTCCCGATGGACCTGGGCATGCGCTGAGAAGTTGATGCCGGTTTGCTGCGCGATGCGCTCCTCGCTGGCGAAGTGATACTTGAGATAGTCGAGCAGACTGCGAAAATCTTCGAGTGGAGCCGGGCCGCTACCAAAACAGGCCGCTTTCAGCGCCTCGATTCGGCAAAAGATCTCCTCGTGTTGGGCATCAATTTCCGGCAGATCGATCAGCAAGGCGTCCGGCAACATGCCGACAAGCTGGGTTTCCATCATCAGGCTCCACAGGAAGGCGGTCGAACTCTCTGGTTGACACAGTATAAGAAGAGGCCGGAAAAAATTCCAGTGAAATCAGTTGGTGTTCAGGAAAACAGGCCATGCAGAAACCAGCCGACCCGGTTACGAAAGATCCATAGCCACTCTTCGCGCATGGATATGGCGATGAAGTAGTCGCGGCGTACATCGCCAAGCGCATCAGGCTCGGCTTCATCCCACCAGCCGCTTTCAATACGTTCGGGACCGGCAAGTAAACGCAAAGGGCCGCCGCACTGCGGCAGGCCGGACTGCTCGCGCAGAGATCTGGGTTTGCTCAATAGCCATAAGGGACGCGGCCCGGGAAAGCTGCCCGCGCTAACCGGGTTTGCCGAAAGCGGAGAGTGCACTTTTCCACCTGCCGGCAAACCTGCCGCAATCCGCTGTGAGGCCTTTTCAGGACGATGTTCAGCTACGGCCGACAAGGCATGCACGCTTTCCTCCCCAAGGCGTGCCTGCAGACGCTCGATCAGCGCCGTCACCGATTCGTTTGCCGTCCGCTCGCTGCGCTCACCGAACAGATTCGCCGAATGCCCCGGCAGTTTCTCTGACGCATCAGCGCGCAGGCCAATCACTGTGACCGGCGCCGCCAGCACCAAGCCTTGCAAGCGCTCGCTGAAGATACGGAGCATTCGTTCGCCATCGCGTGTCGCGCCGGAAAAAGCGAGCGCCAACAGGGTAGCCGGCTGGCGTCGGCCATCTCCCACATGTTCGAATTCGAAAACGCATCGGCTAACGCCGCGACCACGTGCGGCGAGCCAGCCCGCCAACGCCATGATCAGCCGCCGCCCGGCAAAAGCGAGGGCTGCCGCGCTGTCTACCGGCAGCGGCAATTCGAGTCGCTCGACAAAGTGCTCGGGGAAAACGAAACGTGATTTTGGATCAGGCAGCATGCCGAACGCTCGCGCCAGATCGTTGCCCAGTTCGACACCCAGGCGACGGACCAGGCCGGCACGCGGCAAATGCAGCAGATCTCCGAGCGTACGCGCGCCGATACGGCTCAGACACGCCTGTTTTTCTGCCGAGAGCGCGAGAACTTCGACTGGCAGACCAGCAAGACGAGCGCCAAGTTCTCCGATCTCGAGGCAGAGCCGGTCGTCGCCAGCCCAGGCCAGCCATTGCGCGGCCAGAGGTGTAGGAGCCAATGCAGCCTGAGGAACGAAACCCTGCTCCCGGCAACCGGCGACAACGCGCCTGAAAAGCATTTCGGCTCCACCGAAAAGACGCAACGATCCGGCGATTTCGAGCAGCAGGGTCTGTGGTGGCGCGAGGCTGACTTCCGAAGTGAAACTGCCTGCCCAGCAGGCAAGCCGGTGCAAGGCTGCCTGCTCGCGCTCGACAGCGCGTTGCTGTACGACCAGACCGGGCAGCAAGGCCCACGCTTCGGCAAGTCGTAAACCGGAAGTCACCCCGGCCGATGCCGCAGCCTCGTCAACCGCAACGATCCGCTCATGACTGACGATGGCACTCGGTGCGCACAGGCTGGGAAACACTTCGCGCGCCAGGCGCGGCAGGTAAAGAACAAGCCAGAGCATGAGCAGTAGACAGCGGACGTCGAATGGCGAGGGTCAAAGGGACTGACTGCGCGCCACCGCGGCGCTTGAGCAGGCGAACGCTCAGTTGCTCGCCCTCTCCTTCGAGAATCAGACGCAGCGGTGCTGGCGAAGGCTGCTGAGCGCAAGAGCGTGGGCGAAAAACAAAAAGCAATGTGCGACTGGCCTCGGCAGCAAGCTGCAGGCGGCGCAATGATGCGGTCTGCGCTTCGGGCAGCCAGGCGACGACCGCACCGACGCCCTCGGTGGCAAGCGAGCGCTCACACGCCCAGGCAGCATCCTGCCCGGAGCTGCTGGCCACCAATAGACGCGTCAAATCGATGCCGGACTGGCTGAGCGCCGGCGCATACAGCGAATGCGGTGGAGCGATGCAGACGAGCCAAGCCAGTTCGCTACTCGACAGTTGCGCCAGGGCCGGCAATAAGAGACTCATTTCTCCGACGCCGTATCGATCAGGCAGCAGTTCGGTCAGGCAAGCACGCGGCCAGCCTCCCCCGGGCAATTCACCATCGAGCTCGGCAAAACCCGTCGGGACACCAGGCAGAGGTGCTCTGGCCAGACTGCTGGCGCGCCAGACGTCGGGACGATCGAGGATTTGCGCAAGCTTTGGCAAGGCAGACATACGGTAGACAAAACCCGTTCAACGCTCACGGCAAACGCTCAGACTACCTCGCCGCGCCGGATCAGACCGACAACAATGCCCTCGATGCTTAATGCATTGGCCTTCGTATCGACCACGATAGGCGCAAAATCGGGGTTCTCGGGCAGCAGTTCGAGCACGTTTCCTTGCTGGCGAAAACGCTTCACCGTCACCTCGTCGTCGAGCCTGGCAACGACAATCTGGCCGTTGCGCGCCTCACTGGTGCGGTGCACGGCGAGCAGGTCACCGTCGAGAATGCCGGCATTGATCATCGACAGGCCGCGCACGCGCAACAGGAAGTCGGCCCGCGGGTTGAACAGGCTGGCCTCGACCGTATAACGACGCTGAATGTTCTCGACAGCAAGCAGCGGGCTACCGGCGGCAACACTGCCGATCAGTGGCAAGCCGAGTTGTTCGACCAGACGGATGCCGCGCGCAGAACCCGGTTCGAGCAGAATGACGCCCTTTCTGGCGAGCGCCCGCAGGTGCTCCTCTGCCCCATTGTGCGAGGCAAAACCGAAAGCGTTGGCGATTTCGGCGCGCGTCGGCGGCGCACCGAGAACTTCCATGGTGTTGCGAATGAAGTCGAGCACCTCCTGTTGTCTTACGGTAAGCGAACTGCTTCTGGCCATGATCGTGACTCCTGTAATTGGTTTGTGTATTTTCGTACAGTCATCAAAAAAAATCAAGCCATGCCGCCAGTCGATCGACCGGCTTGACCTGCGCGCGAGTTTCTCACCACAATTCCATCCTCTCATTATCGAAAGTACGCCATGCTCGACCAGATCGTCGCTGATTTCAGCCTGCCTGCCACCGGTGGCCAGACCTTTACGCTGTCTGCCTGTCGCGGCAGCATCGTTGTTCTCTACTTCTACCCGAAAGACAGCACCCCCGGGTGTACAACCGAAGCGCAGCAGTTTCGCGATCTTCACGCCCAGTTCCTCGACGCCGGAGCGATCATCGTCGGCGCCTCGCGCGACAGCCTGAAGTCGCACGAAAACTTCCGCGCCAAGCAGGAGTTACCCTTCGCCCTGCTCGCCGATACCGAAGAGTCGCTGTGCCAGCAGTTTTCGGTGATCAGGATGAAATCGATGTATGGCAAGCAGGTTCGTGGGATCGAGCGCAGCACTTTCGTCATTGACCGCAACGGCGTATTGCGCCGCGAGTGGCGCGGCGTGAAAGTCGCCGGACACGCCCAGGAAGTACTGTCTTTCGTCCTCGGGCTCTGACTCCCCGTCGTTACCCCTGCCTGGAAAGCCCCGCATGCCCCGCCCACCACCCGTCATCGGCACTGCAGACCAGACGACCGACGCGCCAGTCAAGCCGCTGGTCAAGCTTTTCGTGCTCGATACCAATGTCCTGATGCACGATCCGACCAGCGTCTACCGCTTCGCCGAGCACGACGTATTCCTGCCGATCATGACGCTGGAGGAACTCGACAATCACAAGAAGGGCCTGTCCGAAATCGCGCGCAATGCGCGCCAGGTGACACGCACGCTGGAGGAAATCGTCACCAGCGTGAGCCACGCCATCGATCAGGGCATCAGTCTTGCCGAACCTTCGCGCAAGCTGGCCAGCGGCCACCTCTTCCTGCAGACCGAAGCGATCGGCGACGGCCTCCCGGCCTGTTTGCCGACCGCCAAGGCAGACAATCAGATTCTCGCTGTCGTCATCCATCTGCAGCACCGACATCCCCGGCGCCCGGTGATCCTCGTCTCGAAGGACATCAACATGCGCATCAAGGCGCGCGCGCTCGGGCTGCAGGCGCAGGACTACTTCAACGACAAGGTCCTCGCCGACACCGACCTCCTGTACACCGGCATGCACGAACTGGCAGCGGATTTCTGGCAACGCTCCGCCCAGGAAGTCGAGTCGTGGAAAAAGGATGGCCGAACGTCTTACCGCTTTACCGGATCCTTGTGTGCCCAACTGCTGGTCAACATGTTCCTTTACCAGGAAGGGGAGAAGCCGTTGCAGGCGATCGTTCGTGCAGCATCCGAGGCGACCGCCGAGATCGAAACACTGATCGACCATACGCATACCAAAAACAGCGTCTGGGGAATCACTGCACGCAACCGCGAACAGAACTTCGCCCTCAACCTGTTGATGGACCCCGACATCGACTTCGTCACCCTACTGGGTCAGGCGGGCACCGGCAAGACGCTCCTTACGCTCGCCGCTGGCCTGACGCAGGTGCTTGAAACCAGGCGCTACAGCGAAATCATCATGACTCGGGTGACCGTACCGGTAGGCGAAGACATCGGTTTCTTGCCCGGAACCGAAGAGGAAAAGATGGGCCCATGGATGGGCGCGCTCGAGGATAACCTCGAAGTACTCAACAAGAACGACCAGGACGCCGGCGACTGGGGGCGCGCGGCGACGCACGACCTGCTGCGCCATCGGATCAAGATCAAGTCGCTCAACTTCATGCGCGGGCGCACTTTTCTCAACCGATTCCTGATCATCGACGAAGCGCAAAACCTGACGCCCAAGCAGATGAAGACGCTGATCACGCGCGCCGGGCCAGGCACCAAGGTCATCTGTCTGGGCAACATCGCCCAGATCGATACGCCCTACCTGACTGAAGGAAGTTCGGGTCTCACTTACGTTGTCGACCGCTTCAAGGGGTGGAAGCACGCCGGCCATATCACCCTGCAACGCGGCGAGCGCTCCCGCCTCGCCGACCACGCAGCCGAGGTGCTATAATCGCACCAATAGCGGGCCGTGTCTTGTCACACGGCCTGGTCGTTTTTTTTGGCCCCAGATCCGTGCCCCCGTTCCGTTCGCCGCGGATCCGACGCTTACCGGAGAGAGTCGATTGAAACGACGAGCTTTTCTTGCCGCTTCGGCGCTTCTTTCCCTGTTCGCGCCGTCTTCGCTGCTCGCCGCCAACAAGAAGAAAGGCGCCGGCGCAACCACCTCAGGAAAGCCGACGAGCACGGCCAAGCCAAGCGGCAACGCCGGCCGATCGGCCGGCCGAGCAAGCGCCAAGGCCGGCCGGAGTTCTACCAAAGCCAGCGCCAAGGGAGCGGCGAGAAGAGAGAGCCGGCGAAGCTACCGCCCGCTCGTCGAGCGCACAAGTCCGCCGCCAGCCGCGGTAAGCACCCCGCCGCCGATCGAGCGCAACGCGATCAGTCTGCCTGACGAACCGCTGCCGCAATGGCGCACCTACGAGGTGAGTTCGACCATCGCGGTGAATAACGTCAAGGGCAAGCTGCGCGTCTGGCTACCTTTGCCACAGTACAAGGACAACCCATGGCAGCGTTCGCTTGGCCATAGCTGGCACGGAAATTTCGAGCGTGCCGCCGTCTACCGCGACCCGCTCAGCGAAATGGAAGTCTTCTACGCCGACTGGAAAGAGGGCAGTGGCGCCCCACAACTGCAGATCGTCAGCCAGATCGCCAAACAGGATCGCCATTTCGACATCACTCGTCGTGGCAGCCTCGCTGAGCGCGGCGAGGTGCTCCGCCATTGTCTGCAATCGACCCAGCGCGTGCCAACCGACGGGCTCGTTCGCCTGACGGCCGAGCGCGCCATCGGCCGGATCAAGGATCCCGTGGCCCAAGGCAAGGCAATCTACGACTGGGTTCTCGACAATACCGTGTACGATCCGTCGGCGAGCGGGATCGGCCGCGGCGATGTCGAGGCAATGCTCGACAGTGGCCAGTTCAGCGGCAAGAGCGCCGACATCGCGCTCCTCTTCGTCGGTCTGTGCCGATCGATCGGAATTCCGGCGCGACCGGTCTTCGGCCTGCGCATCGATAACTCGCGCCTGTTCGCCGGTCTCGGCGCCAGCGGCAACCTGTGCTTCCGACAACATTGCCGGGCCGAGTTCTACACGCCGGGCTACGGCTGGATTCCGGTCGATCCCGCCGATGTGCGCAAGGCGATACACGACGAACGTCTGCTGCACGCCGACCCGAAGCTCGTCGTCCTGCGCAAGCTGCTATTTGGCTTCTGGGAAATGAACTGGATCAGTTTCAATGCGGCGCTGGATGTGCGATTGCAGGGAACCAGCGGGCGCGCGTTGCCCTTCCTTGTCGCACCGCAGGCTGAAGCTGCCGGCCATCGTTTCGACATCTCCGACAGCAGCCGCCTGAGCTACGTGGTGAACGCCACGCGCATCGACGGCTGAAAACGCCGCCGCACTCGACCCAGGTCAGTACGCGGCGCGGCTGGCGAAGTTCTCGAAACGCGTGTATTCGCCCAGGAAAGTCAGCCGCACGGTGCCGATCGGCCCGTTGCGCTGCTTGCCAATAATGATCTCGGCAAGCCCCTTGTCGGGCGTATCCGGGTTGTAGACCTCGTCCCGGTAGATGAACATGATCACGTCGGCATCCTGCTCGATGGCACCGGATTCGCGCAGATCAGACATTACCGGACGCTTGTTCGGCCGCTGTTCGAGCGATCGGTTAAGCTGCGACAGGGCCATCACCGGAACATTGAGTTCCTTCGCCAAACCCTTGAGCGAACGTGAAATTTCGGAGATTTCCGTGGCCCGGTTCTCGCCCTGCGAGGTGGCCGACATCAACTGCAGATAATCGATGACGACCAGCCCGAGCTTGCCGCACTGACGGTGCAGGCGGCGCGTCCGGGCGCGCAGGTCGATCGGGTTGAGCGCCGGCGTCTCATCGATATACAGCGGCGCTTCGTGCATCTTGCCCAGCGCAAACGACAGACGCGACCACTCGTCATCGTTCAGGCGACCGGTGCGCACGCGGTGTGCGTCGAGCCGTCCAACCGACGAGAGCATGCGCATCGCGAGTTGCGTGCCACCCATTTCCATCGAGAAAACAGCCACCGGCAGGCCAACCTCGAGCGCCACATGTTCGGCGATATTGAGCGCAAAGGAAGTCTTGCCCATCGATGGACGGCCGGCAACGATCAACAGGTCACCCGCCTGCAGACCTGCCGTCTTCGCGTCAAGATCGTGGTAACCGCTCGGCAAACCGGTGATGTCGGAAGGATTGTCGCGGTCATGCAGTTCCTGAATGCGTTCGACAACCTGAGTGAGCAAGGGATTGATGTGAACGAAGCCGCTCTGATGGCGCAAACCGCCTTCGGCAATGGCAAAAACCTTGGCCTCGGCTTCGTCAAGCAAGGTCTTTGGATCGCGCCCAAGCGGATTCAGCGCACTGCCGGCAATCTCATCGCCAGCCGTCACCAACTGGCGCAGGATCGCCCGCTCGCGCACAATCTCGGCGTAGCGCCGGATGTTTGCCGCCGACGGCGTGTTGGCTGCCAGTTCGCCAAGGTAGGCAAGACCACCGGTATCGCTGCCCTCGCCCGCCAGATCGAGGCTTTCGGCAACCGTCACGACATCGGCTGGCTTGGCCCGTTCGAGGAGCTTGCGGATCTGTCGGTAAATCCGTCGGTGCTCGTCGCGGTAGAAATCGCTTTCGGCAATCAGGTCCGCGATCTTGTCGAAAGCAGCGTTCTCCAGCAGCAACCCGCCGAGGACCGACTGTTCGGCTTCGATTGAATGTGGCGGTACGCGCAACTGGGCCAAGGCAGAATCGGGCGGCGCATTCCGTTCACGCCGACCACGCGCCGACGATAGCGGTGGCTTGCCGGAATGGGATGAATCCGAAGAAGCGCTCAAGTCAGTTGGCAAGAGTAATGCAGCGAACGACGGGATGCGGACGTCGGCGCTCGCCTTGCGCGTCCGCCCTGAGCAGAAAAAAAGCCTTGCCCGGACAACGGACAAGGCTTCGTCTGCAGTGCGCCGAGTGGGCGCTCCAGCATGATGATGTCGGGCTTACAGCTTGGGTTGCTCGGCAACGACCGCAACCGTGATCGTCGCCAGAACATCGCCATGCAGGGCAACCTCGATCCGATTCTCACCGACGTTCTTCAACGGCCCCTTGGGCATACGCACGGCCGACTTCTCGATCTCGAAACCCAGCCCGCGCAGACCATCGGCGATATCGAAGTTGCTCACCGAACCAAAAAGCCGGCCATCGACGCCCGCCTTGCGAGCGATCCGCACCACCACGTCAGCCATTTGCGCAGCCTGCTCCTGGGCCGCCGCCAGCTTGGCAGCGGCGGCGTTCTCGAGTTCGGCACGCTTGGTTTCGAACTCCTGCAGCGCGGCCGGCGTCGCCCGCTTTGCCCGGCCAGTCGGAATCAGAAAATTGCGCGCGTAGCCATCCCTGACCTTGACCAGATCACCGAGGTTGCCGAGATGCGCGACCTTTTCCATCAGAATGATTTGCATCGATCCACTCCTCGCTTACTGATGATTGTCGGTGTACGGCAGGAGCGCCAGAAAACGCGCCCGTTTGATCGCGATCGACAGCATCCGCTGATAGCCTGCCTTCGTGCCGGTCAGACGTGCCGGCATGATCTTGGCGTTTTCAGCAATGTACTCCTTGAACAGATCGACATCCTTGTAGTCGATCTCCTCCATCTTCTCGGCGGTAAAGCGGCAGAAGCGCCGCCGCTTGAACAGGCCACTGCCCCGCTTCTTGACGTTCTTTTCATCCTTCTTCTTGAAGAACCTTGCCATCTTGCTTTCCTTCAACAAATTCAATCTTGGTTACATGCATCTGCAACTGCCGGCCGTGCCGACTGCGGGCAGCCAGGAAACCGCCCAGCACGAGTTCGACCCCCGGCTTTGCCGCCTGCAGCAACTGCGCGGCAGCCGCCAACGCGATCAGCCGAACCTCACAATCGACACGGCGCGGGCTACCTGCCTCGAGCTGCTCGGACTGGTGCCTGAGCACACCCTCGACAACCGGCACGCCCGCCGGCGTAAAGCGTGGCGCCTGTCGCTCGACAAGCACGCCAGCCACTTCGATGCGGTTCAGCAAAGCCTAGATGATCAGGCAGTTGGCGGCGCGGCGCTGTCTGCCTCGGACGCTGGACGCACCTCAAGCAGCGACTTTGACTTCTCGTCCTTCATCATTGGCGACGGCGCGCTGACTGCACGCTTCGTGCGAATCGTCAGATGGCGGAGAATCGCGTCGTTGAACTTGAAGCCATGTTCGAGTTCTCCTAGCGTTGCACCGTCGCATTCGAGGTTCATCAGCACGTAATGCGCCTTGTGCAACTTCTGAATCGGATAAGCAAGCTGGCGACGCCCCCAGTCCTCAAGGCGGTGAATCTGACCACCGCGCGCCGCAATCAGTGTCTTGTAGCGGTCGACCATCGCAGGCACTTGTTCACTCTGGTCCGGATGGACGATCAGAACGATTTCGTAATGACGCATGCACACTCCTTATGGCTGAAGCCCCCCGCCATGCGAACGGTGGAGCAAGTGGAAAAAACGTGGGAGTATAGCCGCCTACCGGGCTGGTGAGCAAGGGTGCAATCGAAAGATCGAAAGAGCCCTCAGCCTGCGGCCAGCGGGACAAGTCGCGCTGGCAAACAGACTAGGATGCGGCCGCTCGGCACAGCCAGCGCCAAACCCAGCCTTCCGCATCCTTTCCGGTGAGCACGTAGTCGAGTACGTTCCGATTGTCCAGGGTCAGATTCTGCGCCGTACGCGCCTCGCGCGTTCCAGCGAAGAGTAACTGGTCGCCTGGCTGCAACATGCATTCTCGACCCGGGAGCTCGTGATCGGCGCCCTCGCGCAGCAGCAGTAGCGGTAACAGCGGCAGCGGATCATCGCGCTTCGCCGGGTCACGGCACAAGAGATCAAGTTGCATCTCTCCCTGTTCAATCATCAGGAACCTGTGCACCGCTGGCGAATCGGCAGCATTCAAACGTATGCTCCAGACGAGCGGCATACGGTTGCCGCAGAGCGCTTCGATCTCCCTGCCCAGCGCTTCGGCCCGCCCCTCTGGCCAGGCGCGAATCAGGCGCAGAAAGCGAGGCAACAGCGGTGAGACAATCAGGGCCAGGCACTCGCGCGCAATGATGCGCGAGGGAACCATCGTAAAATCGGCATCATAGGCGTCGAAAAGCACTTGGTTGGCAACTCTGTTCTGGCGCAGAACGACGAAGAGATCGCGATTGATTTCCTTTGCGGTCATCGCAATCGACAGATTCTTGGTGTCGTTGTTGCTGCCGGCAACAATCCCCACGGCCTTGTCGATTCCCGCCCGGCGCAAAGGTTCAGCCTCGGTACCGTGACCGACGACATGACGAACGCCGGCGAGCACCTCTGGCTCGGGATCGATCACGGTCAGGCTGACCCCCTGGCGTACCAGATTACGCACGACTGCCTGGCCAAAACGGCCATAGCCGCAGATCACCCACTCGCCGACCGGCGGATCATGCCGTTCTGGAATCTCCTGGCCGGGCAAGCCGGTCAACAGGTCGACCAGGCGATACCAGTTCGGCGAGTGAATGGCCTGCGCCAGATAGTCGGCGAACTTCTCGAAGTGATTGACCACGTAATGCGTTCCGAACGACATCATGTTGGCTTCGACCGCCGGACTGGCCACGCGCGCGATGATCGTCAGACGCGGATTGATCAGGCGACTGGCAATCGCCACGGCGAGGTTGGCTGAATCGTCGTCGGTAACCGCCAGCACGCCGCGACAACTACGATGCTGCAGCCCTGCCAGCAGGAGCTGTTGCGGCTGCGCCGCGTCGGCGCAGAGGACCAGCAAGTCGGCAGCGAATTCTTCCAGCTCGAGTTCCTGAATGCGCATCTCGTTCTGTTCGATTGCCACCACACGAACGCCGTCGCGATCGAGCGCGCGCGCAATCAGCAGCCCCGTTTCGCCGCAGCCGCAGATGATGTAGAAAGGCTCGCCGAGCTGGCGCACGCGGCGGGCAAAACGACCATTCAGCAGCACCTGTTGGAATCCCTTGTCCTGCACCAGGGCCAACAAGCTAATGATCGAGTACGACCAACCGATCACCGAAAGAAAGATGCAGACCGTGACCCACATGCGCTGTGCTTCGGAAAATGCGTTGGGCAACTCGCCAAAGCCGATCGTGCTTGCCGTATAGCTGACGAAGTAAAACGCATGAAAGAAGCTCATCGGCGGCGCCGGCTTGCCCTGCGCGTCGACTCCGGGGATCAAGGTCAGGCCGCAGGTCGACACCGCATAGATGACGACGAGGACGATCAGTGGCGCGCGCATGCGGCGCAGCGCGAGGAAGAAGACGCTGGTGTTCATGGCAACGCCACTCAGCGGCGCAGCATCACCGTTTCGACAATCAGCAGGATGACCGACACGACGTTGGCAAACAGCGCACCGCCGCTCAGCGAGACGACGCTAGTCGTCACCTCGGCGGTCATCCCGTCGCCGCTGACGTGCACGGCGATTGCCCAGACGCAGGCTGCGGCAACGAGTTGCAAGTCGGCAACCAGACTCGTCGAGAGATGGACGGCGCCAATCTGTGTGCGGTCACCGAATTTCAGAATCGTTGCGATAAGGTTGACGACGATCGCCGCAAACAGCTCGTAAATGTGGTGATGCATCGGATTGTCGATCTCGCCGATGAAAAAGCCGAAGTTCAAGGTTGCGGCCAAGACGATGAAAAATCCGAAAACCACCTTCTCCAGGTTCATGCGCAGAATCTCCAGTTCGCTCCTCAGACCGGCCAGCCGACAAAGCGGCTATCGTCGCGCCACACACGCTCTGCCCCCCGCCAGTTTCCCCCGCTCGGTTCAACGCGTCAGTTCGGCGCCGTTGCCGCCCCATCACCGCTCGGGCCAACGCGAATCAGTTCGGCCGAACCTCGGCTGGAAGTGAGCTTGCTGCTGACTGCCCGTGGAACGACCGACGATCCGCTCATCGCTGCCCCCAGGCCACCACCCAGGAGCGGCGGCGTCGAGAAGCGCTCCAGCACCACCTGATTGCTGCGTTGATCATCAGCGCCCTCTCGGCGCAGCGCGGCCGGACGGCCAAGACCTGATCGGACATGGAAACTCAAGGCGCCGGCGGCCGGTGGCGTGGAGACGATCTGCTCGGGCTGTCCGCCCCGCCAGTGCAAGAAGGCAGCGGCGACATAGGCGGTCGCCTTGTCGGTGTGAATCGTCTCGCGGTAGCGCATGGCCGCATCGGCCAGCGCGCGCTCCGCAAACCGTGGGTTTCGGTTGTCGACCCAGGTACCCAGAAGACTGGTGAACACCAGTATGGTGATCGCCGCCAAAGAAAACCGCCGCCAATGTTGCAGGCCCAGACGGCCATACAGCCAGAACGAGGTGGCCACCAGGAAGAAATACGTGGGAGCCAGGTAGTAGCGTGCGTGTATCCGCATGCTGGCCAAGGCAAACGCCGCAAAGACGGCCCAGATCAGGCCGAGGGCAAGCGCCGGTACAATCAACTGGTCAGCCTGCCTTCGCGCCACAGGCAACTGGCTATCGCGTTTGCGCCAACACCAGGCGAGCACGAGCAAAGCGAGCAACAGCCAGTAAAACGCGCCGAACGCGTGCTTGCTGACCAACATGATGAAGGGATCGATAAGATCGTAGACGCGCAGGTTGCCGGTATCGTCGAAGGTGAAGGGGGGAACCGCCATCCGGGAGACGTGCGAGCGCGTCGCGAGCAATGCCCGAAAGCGGGCGAAAGGATCCCCGGCGCTTGCCGCAAAGTACATACATTCGAGAAGCACGACGCCGAGAAATCCTACCGCGGACCACAGGTACTTGGTCCGCGGCAGGCCGTAACCCAGCAGGAAGCCCGCTCCCAGCCAGATGATCATCGCCGCCGACGTTTCGCGTGACGCGAAAGCGAACGCAATGCACGCGCCACTGCCCAGCATGAGGCCGCTCTGCCGCCGGCTGTCGCCGCACAGCAAGGACTCGACGGCGAGCCAGAATCCGCATACGCCCCAGAACAGCTCGGCGATATCCGCGGCTGCCATCGTCGAGGTAGTCGCCATGACCGGCAGCGAGGCAAAGAGCATCGTCGGAATGACGGCCGCTGGCAGTGCAACGAAGCGAGCCAAAGAGAGAAAAGTGACGGTGACCGTCGCCAGCGCGTAAAGACAGCTGGGCAAGATCAGCGCCCACTCGTGATCGCCAAGGATCCTGAGCGACAGCGCGATCGGCATCGAGACCGCTGTACGCATGCCGCCAAAACCATCAGGCACGTTCCAGAACGAGTGGCTCAGCGCGCGCCCGGCAAGGTAGTACTCCATGTCGTCACTGCCGATAAAACCGACCCAAGCTGCCGTCTGCAGCCCTGCTGCGCCAGCGACGCAGAGCACGAGCAGAAGGACTACGCGCCAGAGCCGTGAGCTGGGGTTCTTTTCCGTCAACATGTCGCTTCCGCTATCGCCACGGGAGGATCGTCTGTGCAACTCGCCAGAACGAGACAGCCGGATGACCGGGTCTCGTGACCACTGGATGTGCGCTAGCCATCCGCGCCACCAATCTCCTCAACATCGGAGATGGCCTCGCCGCGCCGCAAAGCACTCACCTGATCGACGAGAATCCCGAACAGGAAGAAGTGCAGTGCGGCGAGAATCATCAGGATGCCTTTCAGGCTTGCCTCGCCGACGGTTGAGTAGGCGTGCACAATATAGAACAGGCCGATCGCCAGCGTGGCACCGCTGACCGGGAGAAACACGCGCAGCGGGGCAAAGATGGTGACCAGCCGAATGATCAGCAGAAGCGTCCGGAAGCCGTCGCTGACGGTCACCGAACTCACCCCGCTGGCGCGCGGCTGGATCTCGATCGGCACATACCCGACGGTAAATCCACCCCGGATGCAGGCGATCGTGCTCGTTGTCGAGAATGAAAAACCATCCGGCATCAGCGGCAGAATTCTCAGCGCCAGGCGACGATCGATCGCCCGCAGACCACTGTTGAAATCCGGGATGCGGCGGCCAGCAAGCCGATTGACCACCCAGGTGAGAACACGCTTGCCCGGCTTGCGCCACAGGGGCGAGCCGGCCGTCCCCTTGCGCTGGCCAACGACCATGTCGTAGCGCTCCCGATTGCTCAGGAGCCGCGCCAAGTCCTCCGAGCGATGCTGGCCGTCGGCATCCATGAAGACGACGGTATGGCCTTTCGCCGCACGAATCCCGGTCTTCAGCGACGCACCATAGCCCTTGTTGTAGGGATGAGTGATGACGCGTGCGCCAGCCGCGCGCGCGCGCTCCGCGGTGCGGTCATCCGACCCGTCGTCGATGACGAGGATCTCGAAACTCGTACTGGTTCTGGGCAGCACTTCGGCAAGGCCACGCACGACATCGCCGATCGCACCTTCCTCGCGAAAGGCCGGGATTACAACGGAAAACTCCAAGTGCATGGCCGCCTTGCCTCCGGGGGATCAAAGTCCGCGTCAGACCCAGGATCGCCAGACCGCTGGCTGGCCGACGCAAACGGCCGACACGCCTTACCTGGATGCAGTGATCGCTCGCGACGATGACGCTGGCGTCGCATTATATTAGGCGCTCAGTCAAAAGTCATCCAGACAGGGACGGCCGCCGGTCAGGCGCAACCCGCAGCGGGCTTGCAGCCCTCTTCACATGGCCCTGCGCACCCGTCCAGGTCGGGACGCTGGCCCGCGCTGCAAGCCACCCGACGCCGGCGTGCGCAGCGCGTGTGCCGTCATTGCTGGCCGCCGCCGCCCTGCTCGCCGGGCTTTCCCGACCGTCCGCCGACGATTGATCGCTCCTCACATTACCCAGCGACGGTGAGCGGCAAGCGAGTACTACCTGTTAAACAGTTCTCGCTGGGCCGCCGGGGAAGCCGCTAGAATGCTTGGCGGTCAACGGTTGTAAGGGTTACACTTGGGCCCTGCTCGAGAACGGCTGCCTGTTGCCAGCCGACCACAGCGCCTCGCTAGTCTGCTTTGGCTGGCCCTGCCGCAAGCAGGCAGATGCCTTCCGCGAGTCGCGCAAGCCCAACACTTCCGATCGTTGCCTGTAAGCTCTAGTCTGGTCGACACATCCGAGGTTAATTGATGCACTCAGAGTTCCCAATGATCGCCCCGGCGTATCGTGCGGAAGGCGCGACTGCCAGCGCCGCGGCAGATTCGCGCGCGTTGCTGCACCAAGTCTGGCTGAGCGTCCTGCCGCTTACCTCTGCCGCCCGCGCGGAATGCAGCACAGGTCGACGCCCTCGTGCGCCAGGAAAGCGACTCTTTGAAAGAGGCAATCTCCAGCGTGGCGGTCGTGGTCACCGCTGCCCGAGCCCCGCGACCGGATTCGGTCGGCACACTGGAACAGACGCACTCGACGATTCTCGCGCAACCGTTCTGGACTTCTGATGGCTGACAGTCAAACTCACCGCTCTGCCGAGTGCCGCATTTGCGGATCGTCGGTTGTTTTCCAGTTCGCAGCGCGCAACGAGGAGTTGTGGCGCTGCCGCGCTTGCGGTTTTCTCCAGGTGGCGGAAGAACCATCACCGGAGACCCTGGACGCCATCTATTCGCAGAGCTACTTCACCAGTTCAAAATACAAGGACGATCCCGTCGCTCTTTCGCGCGAGAACAGCCGCCGTCTGAAGATGCTGTCCGAATGCGCGGACGCGCACGCCGAGGTGCTTGATGCCGGATGTTCAACTGGCGACTTCGTAGCCTACGCCAAAGACTCGTTTCAGATGTACGGTAACGATTACTCCGAGTTTGCTATCCAGTTGGCACAGGAACGCAACCCGGAGTTGGCCGACCGGCTGATGGCCGGGCGCCTTGAGGATAGTGTGTGGTCTGATCGGCAGTTCGACGCAATATGTCTCTGGGATGTCATCGAGCACATCTGGGATCCGGTCCAGGCGCTGCAGGATTTGCTTGCTCATGTCAGACCGGGAGGCGCCATCCTGCTCTCAACACCTGCCGCCGACTCGATGATGGCGCGCGCGCTAGGCGTCTATTGGCCTTTCATGACGCCACCCGAGCATTTGAGCTTCTTTTCGCTCGATGCGTTCAAGGCGGCAGCGAGAGCCGCCGGAAACTGCCAGGTCGTTTCCTACTCCCGTCGCGGCAAGTGGGCAAACCTGGCCTTCATCGCTTACAAGATGGGCCGCATCGCACCCAAATGGTTTCCCACCGCATTGCTGCGACCCTTCCAGATGTGGCCACTGAAGAAGATTTCCATCTATGTGCCGACCGGGGACATTCTCTATGTCGTCATACGCAAGGCGACCGCCCCTGCCACAGTTGGCTCGAGCAGCAGTTAAAACAAGGACGATAGCAACCTATGTGCGGAATTTTCGGGCTGGTCTCACGACGCGGAGTCTCCTGCTCGCCAGATAGAGCTAGGAAGCTCATTCAGGCGTTCTATTCCTTGTCGGAATCGCGCGGCAAGGAAGCCTCAGGTGCTGCGCTATTGGTCGGCGATCGAATTGATGTGGTGAAAGCACCCGTGCGTGGCCGTGATTTCCTCGGTCTGGCGGAGGCGGCGGTCATCGTTGACGGCATCACCGGTGCGCTATGCAGCAACGTTCCGTTTGCTTTGATCGGCCACACGAGAATGGTGACCAACGGCGGAGACCATGTGGCTGGCAATAACCAGCCGGTCATGCGCGACGGACTGGTGGCCGTTCACAATGGAATCATCGTCAACGAAGCCAGGATCTGGGCCAGCTTGCCCAACACCGAACGTCGCCTTGAGGTGGATACCGAAGCCTTTCTCGCTCTGGTCGCGAGCCGACTTGAGGCAGGCGACCTGTTGAACGCCGCTGCGCAATCGATGGGAGACCTCGATGGAGCGAACTCAATCGCCCTGATGTCGGCCCGACACGACAGCATCGTCCTATCTACGGCGAATGGATCGATGTTCATCTGGCAAAGTGGTGATGGCGACCTGGTCGCCTTTGCCTCCGAAAAGGCTATCCTCGAAGAAGTTGTTCGCAGTGCTTTGCTCCCCTTCTTCTCGGCGACGTGGAAGTCGCTCGATCAGGTCAACCCTGGAGAAATTGTTGAGTTGCGGCTCGCTGGCCACGAGCCGTTTCGTGGCAAGTGGACAGACGCTGCCCTGCCGACCGGCGTACCCCGACCAACCGCGCGAGCGCTGGTCGATCACCCGGTAGTAAGCTGTCCCGCTCGACCAACGCCAATGTCGATCAACACGTCCAGGTGCGGAGAAATCGCACGCACCTTGAACATCGACTGGGACGCGATCCGTGCGCTCAAGCGGTGCACACGCTGTGTGCTGCCGGAAACCTTTCCCTTCATCCGCTTTGACTCCTCCGGCGTGTGCAATTTCTGCCGTGGCCACAAGCCTTATCCGTACAAGGGGCGAGATCAGTTGGAGCGCGAACTGGCCGACGCGAAGAGGGGAAACGGAGCCCCCGATGTGCTGTTCCCGATCAGCGGAGGACGCGATAGCTGCTACGGCCTACACGTGGTCGTACGCGAGATGGGCGCGAAACCGGTCGCATTCACCTACGACTGGGGAATGGTGACTGACCTGGCGCGCCGGAACATATCGCGTATGTGCGGCGCGCTGGGGATAGAACACATCCTGATTTCAGCCGACATCCGACAGAAGCGCGAGTTCATCAGGAAGAACGTCGCGGCATGGCTGCGCAAACCGCATTTGGGCACGGTTCCTCTCTTCATGGCCGGCGACAAGCAATTCTTTTACTACGCCAACATGCTCAAACAAGAGATGGGCCTGGCGAGAACCTTGTTCAGCATGAATCCGTTGGAGAGGACAGACTTCAAGGTGGGATTTTGCGGGATCGATGAGTCGTACCACAAGGAACGGCACTATGACCCGAAGTTCGTGAACAAGCTGCGCCTGGGCGCATTCTACGGGAAGGAGTTCCTGCGGAATTTCGCGTTCTTCAATTCATCCTTGCTTGACTCGGCATTTGCCTATTTCTCGTATTACCTCATTCCAAAAGACTTTACCTCCATGTATGACTATCTGCCCTGGCATGAGCAGGAAGTCGAGGAAGTCCTGTTGCGGCAATATGACTGGGAGACCTCCCCCGATACACAGTCGACCTGGCGGATCGGAGATGGTACCGCCGCCTTCTATAATTACATCTATCTGCGCGTTGCCGGATTCTCTGAGAACGATACGTTCCGCAGCAATCAGATTCGCCAAGGCCTGATTTCGCGCGAGGCTGCGATGAGCCGGATATATGTCGACAATGTGCCGCGCGATCAGTCGATTGCATGGTATTTTGATACCATTGGTCTTGACGCGCTGGAAGCGCTGAAGACGATAAACAAGATGCCGACACGCTATGGGCCGGCTGACCAACGCTGACGCGAAAGATGCTCGACCCAGCACGGCAGCGGACTGCAACGACGTATGGCGCTGCCGCCGCGGCGCGCCCAGCCGCGGACCAGACTCGACAAGTACCGGCACGTGCAATCCTGGCGAGCGGCCACCACGCTGAACTCGCGATCGCGGCCGGGGTTAGGCCGAGATGACCGGCTTCGGCAACAAAGGGGACTTGCTTGCGACCGTTGTCAACCTGGGTGGATTGGCCATTTCGGCAGCCGCCACGCTGCTCGTTTCCGTCATCCTGGCCAATGGAGCCGGCGCCTCCGCAGTGGGGCAGTTCAATCAACTCGCTGCGGTCTATATCGTGGCCTCGCAGCTTGCTGCAGTCGGGATTCATCTCGCCGTCCTCCACTTTCTGCCGCTGACTGACATTCACGAGCGGCGTCGAGCCGCCCTCGCGGCCTTACTCGCCATGCTGCCCGCGGCGACACTGACTGGAGCGTGCGTCTGGCTAGGTGCACCACTGTTTGAACGACTGCTCGACAGCCCGGGGCTGGCGGGTGGGGTCAGATGGGTAGCCTTGGCCACCGGCTTGTTTGCTGTGAACAAGCTGTTGCTGAATCTGCTCAACGTTTTTGGCCACCTGATCTGGCTGTCGCTGGCGCAGGCCGTCCGTCCGCTCATCTGGTTGCTGACCGCCTGGCTCCTGCTCACCTCGAGCGGCGTATCGCAGACGGGTTTGGGGACGATGTTTGTCTTCGGCGAGCTGGGTGTCCTCGTCTTTGCGTTAACTCGCATTGCTGCCGCGTTTTGGACGCCGGTTGACGGCCGGCTCCAGCCGTGGGCGACGCGCCTGGTGCGTTTCGGGGTACGCGCTTTTCCCAGCAACGCGATGACCGAACTGAACACTCGCGTGGACGTCCTGATCCTTGGCGTGTTTGCCGACGATCAGGTGGTCGGGATTTACAGCTTCGCTGCCTTGATCGCCGAAGGCGCCTTTCAGATCGGCGTTCTGCTGCGAACAATCATCAATAATCGGCTGGTCAGCGCAGTCGTCGAGCGCAACGGCGCGGCGCTCGGTCAGCTTTGGCGCAGCACCAGCCGCGCGAGCTGGCTGCTCACTGCCGCCGCAGGACTCGCTGCGGCGCTCGCCACGCCCTTTGCGATTGACCTCCTGAAGCTCGACCCAAGCTTGCATCAGGGTCGCTGGGTGTTGCTTGTCCTCTTATTGGGCGTGACCGTCGGCGCTGGCTTTGCGCCTTTCTGGAATGTGCTGCTGCTCGCTGGTCGCCCGGGGATGCATTCCTTGCTGATGCTCAGTCTGCTCGCATGCAACATCCTCCTGAATGCCGTCGCGGTACCGGTCGCCGGCATGACGGGCGCCGGCATCGCCACCGCGCTGACTTTCCTGGTGTTTCCGCTTCTCCTGCAGTTTGCCTGCAGACGGGTGCTTGGCCTGGAGCTTCGAGGGTCGCGTTAGGATTCTCGACCGAAGTCGCTTCAATCACGATAGCGTGGCGGACGCTGCTCGTGCTTCGCGCGCATCGTTTCCTCGACGTCGGCTGACTGCAACATGGCGGCATTCCAGGTTGCCACGTAGTTCAGGCCGTCAGCAATCGAGTGGTCACGTCCATAGTTGAGCATCTCCTTGGTCCCGCGAATCGCCAGCGGCGACTTGCCGGCAATCGTCAGGGCGATCATGCGGACGCCGGAAAGCAATGCGTCCGTGCTCGGGTAAACGCGATTCACCAGGCCGCTGCGCCGGGCTTCCCGGGCGCCCACCGCGCGGCCGGTGTACGCCAGTTCGCGCGCCAGCCCGTCGGAAATGAGTCTGGGCAGCCGCTGCAGTGTGCCGACATCGGCGGTCATCCCGACATCAATCTCACGTACCGAGAAGCTGGCGTCGGCCGCCGCATAGCGCATATCGCAGCAGGTCACGAGATCGATTGCGCCACCAATGCAGGCCCCCTGAATCGCCGCCAGGACCGGCTTGCGACAGCGCTCGATGGCCGACAGGCAATCCTGCAGGTCGAGGATCAGTCGGCGCAATGCCTCGCGACCGCGTGCCGCGTCCTCGTGCGCAACGAGCTCACCAACGCTGCTCAACAGGGCCAGATCGATACCGCCACAAAAGTTCCTTCCGGCACCGCTCAGGATAGCGACACGCACACGCGGCGTTGCGTCTGCCCAGGCAAACGCGCTGCGCAACTCCTGCCACATGGGCGCGTTCATCGCGTTCGAGCGTTCGGGCCGATTGAGGCAAACCTCGGCCACGCCATCCTGCAGGCTGAGCGCAATCGTCGTCAGTTCAGGAAGATCGGCGGACATCTGTTCTCCTTGACATCGTCGAGTTCAGGCTTTGCTGAGCAAGCGCATTCCCCGCTCCAGTCCGTCCAGCGTCAGCGGGAACATTCGCCCGCCGAGCAGATTGTGGATCAACGAGGTCGATTGCCGGTACTGCCAGGAATGCTCAGGCTCCGGGTTGAGCCAGATCGCGTGTGGCCAGGCGTCGGTCAGCCGACGTAACCACAAGGCGCCCGGTTCTGCGTTGTTGAACTCCAGGCTGCCATTCGGCTGGACGAGCTCGTACGGGCTCATCGCTGCGTCGCCGACCAGAATCAGCTTGTAGTCGTTGCCGTAGGTGTGCATCACCTCGACCGTCGACGTACGTTCGCTGTGCCGCCGGCGATTGTCGCGCCACAGATAATCATAGACGCAGTTATGGAAGTAGTAGTGCTCGAGGTGCTTGAACTCACTGCGACAGGCGGAGAAGAGTTCCTCACAGACGCGCACGTAATCGTCCATGGAGCCACCGATATCGAGCAGGAGCAAGACCTTGACTGCATTATGCCGTTCCGGCCGCAATCTGAGGTCGAGCCAGCCCGCGTTGCGCGCAGTTCCAGCGATGGTCGCTTCCAGGTCGAGTTCTTCCGCCGCACCTTCGCGCGCAAAGCGCCGCAAGCGGCGCAAGGCAAGCTTGATGTTGCGCGTACCGAGTTCGACGCTGTCGTCAAGGTTGCGATACTCGCGCTTCTCCCAGACCTTCACCGCCGAGCGATTTTCGCTCCGTCCGCCAAGACGAATTCCTTCCGGATGGGTTCCACCGTGCCCGAAGGGCGACGTACCGCCGGTACCGATCCACTTGCTGCCACCGGCATGGCGCCCGCGCTGCTCGGCCAAGCGTTGGCGGAAGGTCTCCATCAGCTTGTCCCAACCCAGTTTCTCGAGCTTGGCCCTTTCGGCGTCGGTCAGATGCTTCTTCGCCGCCTGGCGCAGCCAGTCCTCCGGAATCAGGGCATCCATCCCGGGGAGTGCTTCGACACCTTTGAAGTACTCACCAAACGCGCGATCGAATTTGTCGAAGTTGGTTTCGTCCTTGACCAACAGCGCCCGCGCCAGGATGTAAAAATCGTCGATGCTCGGACCGATGACGTGTTCCTGCAGCGCGCGCAGCAGGGCCAGGAACTCGTTGATCGACACCGGCAGGCGACTGCTCTTGAGATGCAGGAAAAAGTCGATCAGCATTGCCGGCTCCAGCCGCGTGCCATCCCCGGAAACCGCCTGCCAGGTCCTCGTCTGTGCACTGCCGCTGGCCTGCGCACGCCCGCCCGGTTCAGCGGTTATGTCGCGCCATGAAAATCAGGCGCTCAAACAGATGGACGTCCTGTTCGTTCTTCAGCAGCGCACCGTGCAGGGGCGGAATCGCCGCCTTCTGATCCTTGCTGCGCAAGACCTCGGGCGGAATGTCTTCGGCCAGCAACAGTTTGAGCCAGTCGAGAAGCTCGGAAGTTGACGGCTTCTTCTTCAGACCGGGAATCTCACGCAGTTCGAAAAACACTTCGAGTGCCTCACGCAGCAGCGCCGGCTTCAGGCCGGGAAAATGCACCTCGACGATGCGTGCCATCGTTTCCCTGTCCGGAAACTTGATGTAGTGGAAGAAGCAGCGGCGCAGGAAGGCGTCCGGCAGTTCCTTTTCGTTGTTCGAGGTGATGAAAACGACCGGCCGGTGGCGCGCACGCACGTTCTGACGTGTCTCGTAAACGAAGAACTCCATGCGATCGAGTTCGCGCAGCAGATCGTTGGGGAATTCGATGTCGGCCTTGTCGATTTCGTCGATCAGCACGACTGCCGGCGTTTCGCACTCGAAGGCCTGCCACAGCACACCTTTGAGGATATAACTGGCGATGTCGGCCACCTTCGCGTCGCCAAGCTGCGAGTCACGCAGGCGCGAAACCGCGTCATATTCGTACAGTCCCTGTTGCGCCTTGGTCGTCGACTTGATATGCCACTGAAAAAGCGGCAGGCCGAGAGCGGCAGCGACTTCCTCGGCGAGCATCGTCTTGCCGGTTCCCGGTTCACCTTTGATCAACAGCGGTCGCTGCAAGGTGATTGCCGCGTTGACCGCGAGCGTCAGATCGCGCGTCGTCACGTAAGTTTCTGTTCCACTGAAACGCATGCTCTCGCTCCTTGGCCAAGTGCTTCATTCTACCGTCAGAACTCGCGCTTGGTGAAAGCCGTTTGGCGAGCGCGCGGGGATCGCCCGACAAGCCGCCGTACGACACGCGCTGGTCAGCGCCACAGCCCGGCATCCCGGCGCGCCGCCGATTTTTCCACAGACTGGCCAGACCACTAAAGTCGGGTCTCGGATCTGCCGTCATTGGTCAATGCACCTCGGTTTCCCTCACCTTCAACCTCTAACGCCTCAGGAGATTGGTCATGCGCCCGACTCTATCCATCGCTGCCCTCGCCCTCATCGCCGCGTCGTTCTCTGCCCCGGTCGCCCAAGCGGAAACTCTGGAAATGGTCGGCGGGACGACGCCGCAAAAGGAAGTCATCGAACCGAAAGCAGCGGAGTTGAAGGCCGCCACCGGAGTGGACATCAAGTTCTCCGGAGTAGGCACCGGTCGCGGCCTCCTCGCCCTGATTGACGGCAAGGTGCCGGTCGCTGCCGTTGGCGACACGCTGGCCGATTCCGTTGGCGCGGCGCAGAAGGCAGCGAAAGCGGAGGGACGCGAAATCAAGGTACCCGCCAATCTCGTGTTCACTGAAATCGGTTCGGACGAGCTCGTCGTCATCGTCCACAAGAGCAACCCTGTCGCCTCGCTCAGCAAGGCGCAACTCAAGGGAATTGCAACCGGCAAGATCGCCAACTGGAGCGAGGTTGGTGGCCCCGATCTGCCGATCAAGGTGGTGGTTACCGAGCCGTCGCTGGCCCCGGGTCAGTTCTTCAAGAAGGCGATGATGGATGGCGCTGAGTATGTGCAAGGCGCCACCGAAGTGCGCTCGCCGAAGGAAGTGATCACCTGGGTGTCGCGCAACCCGGGCGGCTTTGGCGCCGCTGCGGACGTCTTCATGCAAGCTTCGCCCGGCGACAGCAAGGTCGTCAAGGCGCCGCTGATGCTTCGCCCGATGGGTCTGGTCACCATCGGACAACCGACCGGCGTTGCGAAGAAGGTCGTGGACTTCTACCGGAAGAAATAGGCGCGCGGTCAAAACCGATCAGAGGCCCACCATGCTTGGAAAGATCAACATCCGTTCCCGACTTGCACTGCTCGTCGCCATCGTATTGGCCATTTCCGGGCTGACCGGCTTTATCGGTCTACGTGGCATTTCCGGAACGACACAGGGGCTGCAGACGGTCTATGAGAGCAACACGCTCACGCTGATCAATCTCGCCGAGACACTCGACGGGCTCTATCAGCGACACCATCAGGTCGTCGTTGGCATGAACGCCGAAAGTTCCAGCGCGGCCGAAGCGCCGTTCAAGGAAGCTGAGAAGGCCAGCGAACAGGTTGAGAGGGCCTGGAAACTGGTCCTGGCGGCGGCAGGAGCCGAAGAAAAAGCGCTATCCGATGAGTTCCTGGCGGCCTGGACCAGGTACCTGGCTGACAGCAAGACAACCATTGAGCTGGCACGGAAAGGCGACTATGAGGCGGCGATGACGATGCTCAAAGGCGACAGCGCACGCTCCTTTTCCGCGACGCGACAGTCCTTGTCGAAGCTGATGAAGCTTGAGCAGGCGCAAGCGAGTCAGGAATTCGAACAGCACGCTGCGGCCGGCCGCACGACGACCATTATCGTCGTCAGCCTGTTGTCTGCCGGGCTGGTGCTGAGCACGGTCGCCGCCTGGTTCATCATCGGCTCGATCACCCGGCCACTGCGCCAAATGCAGATGCTTATCGGCGAGATCGAGCAGCAATCCGATTTTACGCGGCGCGTTCCGGTCGATGGCGCAGACGAAGTCGGCTCAACCGCCGCCTCGTTCAACGCCCTCATGCAGACGATGCAGAGCGCACTGCACGTCATTCTCGACAACGTTGGCGAGTTGTCCAGTGCCTCGCATGCACTGACCCAATCTTCGCAGCAGTTTGCCGGGATCTCGGCGAGACAGGCCGAGGCCGCCGGAGCGATCGCCGTGGCGGTTGAGGAAGTGATCTCGAGCATCAGCCGAATCTCCGAACAAGGACGCGAGGCGAACGAGATCTCGCGCCAGTCGGGCCAGATCTCCAGCCAGGGCGGGCAGATCATTCACGATGCTGCGGTGACGATGAGCAAGATGGCCCAGACTGTGCGTAGTGCCGCCGATACCATTACCGAGCTAGGGAAACACTCGGATCGCATTTCAAGCGTTGTGCAAGTGATCAGGGAGGTTGCCGAGCAGACCAACCTCCTGGCGCTCAACGCCGCGATCGAGGCCGCACGCGCAGGTGAGCAGGGGCGCGGCTTCGCCGTGGTCGCGGATGAGGTGCGCAAGTTGGCTGAACGGACGACCAAGGCTACCGAAGAGATCACGCAAATGATCAGCGCCATCCAGGGCAGCGCCCGTCTCGCCGTCGGAGCGATGAACGAGACCGTCATCAGCGTCGACACCAGTGTCGGTCTAGCCCAACAGGCGGGTAGCGCGATCAACGAGATCAAGGGCGGTGCTGACCGCGTGATCGGCGTAGTGACCGAGATTTCCTCTGCCCTGGCCCGGCAAACCGAAGCCAGCCACGGTATCGGCACACACGTCGAGACGATGGTCAACACCTGCGAAGAGAATAGTCGGGCGGCCGAGCAAACCGCAAGATCAGCCAGATCGCTGGAAGATCTCGCCAGCACAATGCGTACGGCAGCCGGACAGTTCAGGATCTGAGCACGTGCGAATCATCCGCCGGGGGGGTGCCTGCGCGATCCCTTACGCAGCGCCCCGGTCAGCGCTTTCTTCCGCGTTCGCGGGTATGCGCCGCCCCTTTTCCCGGAGAAAAATTTTCTGCTGCAGCCCTAAACTTTTTCTCTGGGCCGCCGATTCATGAAGTGAAGGCGATGTTTTCCGGCATGGTTTCTGAACAAAGTTGTCGACAACGGGTTTAGCCCCAACCGGCAACGACAGCGACCTGCCTGTTGCCCGAAGTCGTCTCGCAAGGTGTAGTCCCTGGTTAGTGAATCCTCCCCTTGTCCCGGCAGTGGTCTGATCAACCCGCCGGGATTTTTTTTCGGCCGATCCCGGCGACCTTGCGTCCTTGCGTCCTTGCGTCCTTGCGTCCAAACGTGCTTACACGCAGTCAGGCACCATTCGCTGGCAGCCGACTTGTAAAAGCACGTTCACAGTTCTTAAGCGCCACCGCCACACTTCCTATGATATCCGATGCCTGCTGGCGGCGGGTCGGTCGGCAGCAAGCGCCACGCGCGTGCCGCCGCAGCGGATCGCGCTGGTCGACAGCGATTGAACCAAGGCTGAAGTGATCCTGTTTCTTGACCGACCGAGTTGCGCACACGAGGCATGCCGGGGACAACGCGTGATACTGCGTGCAGGTTCTTCTCGGCGGCGTCGGTCCGCAAACACCAGGGACGCCGGTGCCTTCCCCTGGTCGACTCCGGTATTTGCTAAGAAGGGCCTCGATGATGGTTGTTGTCCGCTGGGCGCTGCGCTTGGTCAACTGTCTCGAATCTTTGGTCCGCTGGTGGAATCGGCGGCTCAATGGGCTCGTTTTTCGGCCGCTGCGGCGCTTGGCCGAGCGCTTGCAACGCCACCACCCGCCACGGTGCATTCGCCGATACTCGCCGCAGGGAGGCCGGCCATGCACATTGTCGCAAGCCTGGCGGAGAAAGCTCGGCCTGTTTCAACGTCGGCACCCCCTGCGCGGCGCTGACGACCGTCGCCACCGGTCGGGTTGAGCGCACCGACTGCCCTACTGGCGTGACGCAACAAACCGCCTGTGCGCAGACAGGCAAGGAGAAACCGATGACCGACAAGGACGAGTTGCTGCAGTTGAGCCAGGCTGCGAAAGCTCCGTCACCGGACCTGGGCGACCGCCGGGCTGGCGCTGATCGGCGCCGGGAAACCGACCGGCGCAGCGGCAACGAGCGCCGTAGTGGGCCTGACCGCAGGAAGTTCAAAGGACTCGGTGCCTCCTTGTCCGACCTGGAACAACGCATTGCGGCGGCACTCAGCCACGAGGGAGAACAGGGCAATGCACATGGCTCAGGTTGGGACAAGTTGATCGTCCCCTTCGGCTGATCGTCTACTCGAGGGGCAAGCAACCACCCGGCAACGCCCGCCAAGTCGGCACCGATTGTTCAAACCGCGAACTGGTTCACCGCCTTTTCCATCCGGTCGACGATCGCACTCAGCTTCTGCACCAGAAGACCACTTTGCGAGACGACCGAGACGTTCTGTTCGGTCATCATCGCCACCTGTTCGACGTTCCGCGCCAACTGATTCATCGCCGCCTGCTGTTCGGACGAAGCGTGCGAGATCTCGTCGACGCGCCGCATCGTATCGACCATCTCGTCCTGAATCCGCTGCAGGATCGCCTGCGCCGAGTGAACCAGGTTGACGCCTTCGCCCACCTGCGAGGCGCCCGCGCGCATGCTGTCGACCGCAAGCTGTGTTTCGTTCTGAATGATCGTAATCATGCTGCTGATCTCCTGCGTCGCCTTGCCGGTACGTTCGGCCAACTTGCGCACCTCGTCGGCAACCACCGCGAATCCGCGGCCCTGCTCACCGGCGCGAGCGGCTTCAATCGCCGCGTTCAGGGCAAGCAGGTTGGTCTGATCGGCAATCTCCTTGATCACCGCAGCAATCTGGCTGATCTGAGCAGAACGCTGACCGAGCGTTTCGACCTGCCCGGCTGACACCTTCACGGTTTCCGAAAGAGAAGTGATCGCCGCGCAAGCCTCTTCCGAACGCGCTGCGCCCTCGTGCGACACCTCACTCGTCTGGTGCGCCACGTCGCGCGTCGAACGTGCATGTTCAGCGACCTCGCCGATCGACGCTGTCACCTCTTCGACCGCCGCCGCAGCGGCCGTCGTCGCCTCGCTCTGCTTGCGCGCAGCCCCGTGTACCTGATCGACACTCTGGCTTACTTCGCTCGTCGCCGCGCGCACGTGCGCGGCCAGGTCGGCCATTCCCTGAACCGTCGCCTGAACCGAACAGACAAACTTGTCGGTCTGATGAATAACCGACCCAAGCAGGTCCATGCGTGTCGATTCACATCGCTGCCTGAGATTGCCGGTGGTCAGGATACGGTCAAGCCAGGCGGCGAACTCAGCCAGGTTGTGGTGCAACCGAGGCTGGTAGTAGAACAGGAAGAACAGCCCGTACAAAGCCAGGAGTCCGGCCAGGATATCGGCCACCAGCGCTCGTTCCCCCGGCTGACTGGCAAAGAAGTAGAGCGCCGTTGCGGCAAGTTCGGCCAGGGCAATGGCGGTCAGTTGCACGCGCAACGAGAAAAGACCGGCGAGCCGTCGCGCACGCCGCGTGACTACCCGACCATGTTCGACGCCGAGCGCGCTGCCTCCCTCGCGCATTCGCCGATACGCAGCGTCCGCCTGGGCAATTTCTTCCCGGCTCGGGCGACTGCGAACCGATTGGTAGCCAACCACCCTGCCGTGCTCGCGTACCGGTGCGACGTTGGCGACGACCCAATAGTAGCCGCCATCCTTGCGTCGGTTCTTGACGATTCCGCGCCACGGACTGCCCGCCTTGAGGTCGCGCCAGAGGTCGGCGAAAGCATCCTCCGGCATGTCGGGATGGCGCACTATATTGTGTGGCTGACCGATCATCTCGTCCGGCCGAAAGCCGCTTACCCTGGCGAAGGCCTCGTTCGCCTCGACAATCACGCCTTTGAGGTCGGTGCGGGAATAGATGAATTCGTTGTCGGGGAGAATCGTCTCGAGGTCAGTCACCGGCAGGTTCTTACGCATGGATTTGTTCCGGGTTTCACAGAATTGGACAGAAATAATCATAGCCAAATAAAGGCGCGGATGCGACAGTGAAACAGTCTATTTGACATTAAATCTTGCCCGGCCGAGGTGCTGCCTGGCCGCAGCCAAAGCATTCGCCGGCCGAGGCCGCGAACTGTACTTGCCGGCACCTGAGATCCGGCGTCCCTTTCATTTCCTCCCCAATCCAGCGCACAATAGCGCTTTTTCCTGAGCCCCCACCGCATGCGCAACGGACCTTCGCCGAATGTCACATAGCCGTGCCGTCGCGCTGATGGTGCTCGTCACCTTCCTCTGGAGCATCGCTGGCGTCGTCACCCGGCATCTGGACGGCACCGGGAGTTTTGAAGTGACCTTCTGGCGCAGTGCTTTCAATGCCGCCGCCCTGGCGATCGGCCTGCGTCTCCTGCGCGGACCAGGGCTGTGGCAGAGCGTCCGGCATTCGCCCTGGCCAGTCTGGTTCTCGGGATTTTGCTGGGCGGTCATGTTTACCGCGTTCATGCTCGCCCTCACCTTGACCACCGTGGCCAACGTCCTGGTCACGATGGCCGTCGGTCCGCTGCTCACCGCGCTCTTCGCGCGCGCCTTTCTCGGCCACCGCCTGGCACTGCGCACCTGGGTCGCCATCGCGGTCGGCGGTCTGGGCATAGGCTGGATGTTTGGCCAAGAAGCGAGCAGCGCGATGTCCTGGACCGGAACCATCGTCGCACTGGCTGTCCCGCTGGCGGGCGCGCTGAACTTCACGATGCTTCAGTTCGTTGCCCAGCGTGGCGCGAGGACCGGCGACAGCGCGCCACAAGACATGCTGCCCGCGGTCCTGATCGGCGCAGTTCTGTCATCGGTCGGTACTTTGCCGCTCGCCTTGCCGTCGTCGGCATCGTCACACGATCTGCTGCTGCTGGCGATCCTTGGTGTCTTCCAGCTCGCCATTCCGTGCCTGCTGGTCGTTCGTCTGTCGAGGGTTCTGGCGGCCGCCGAGATCTCGCTGCTCAATCTGCTTGAAGTCGTTTTCGGCGTCACTTGGGCGTGGATCGGAGCTGGCGAGCGGCCATCGGCGAGCACGCTGATCGGCGGTGCACTCGTCCTTGGCGCCTTGCTGGCAAACGAAGTCCTGGCCATCGTCTCGGCCAAGAGAGCCAGGCCAGCAGCAAGCACATCGTCTGCCGTAATGCCGGCGTCCAGTCCTCCGCGAGCAGGCCACGCGATGCCCGCGCGACCCGCTGCGGTCAAGGATTAGCGTAGATCAAGGCAGCTCCCGGCGACCAACCCGAGAATGCACCGAGCCTACCGACGAGCCGCACCATGACACTGCGCACTGTGTTGTTGTTTTGCCTCAGCCTGCTGCTTTCCAGCTGCAGCGACGCACCCGCCTTCAAGTCCACCGATATCACCGGTGTCGACTGGGGGAAGGACTTTGCGCTCACCGACCATCTCGGTCAGGCACGCCGGCTCAGTGATTTCAAAGGCAAGGTCGTCGTTCTCTTTTTTGGCTATACACAGTGTCCTGATGTTTGCCCGACAACGCTGAGCGCCTTGCGCGAGGTACTACTGCAACTCGGCAAGGAGGCCGACCAGGTGCAGGTCGTCTTCGCCACGCTTGATCCGGCACGTGATACGCCGGCACTGCTCGCCGAATACGTCAGCGCCTTCCATCCGGGTTTCATCGGCCTGTACGGTAACGACACGACAACCGCAGCCACCGCCAGGGACTTCAAGGTGTTCTACGCCAAACATCCGGGCACGCTACCGGGCAGCTACAGCATCGACCACTCGACCGGCAGTTACGCCTTCGACCGGCAGGGCCGCTTGCGCCTGCTGATCCGCCACGGTGAAACGATCGACAACGTCGTTGCCGACCTCAAACTGCTGCTTGCCGGCAAGTAAACACTCACCCCGGAGTCATCTCCATGCAAATTCGCCCTCTACACTTGCTCCTGCTCGCCTTGCTCTCCTTGTTTTCGTGGCCGGCGCGGGCTGCGCCGGGAAGCGAAGCGATCAATCTCGACATCGGCACACCGCCGGTGATCGTCGTCAAGCACAGCCTCGCACAGCGCACGTCCAGGCTCGTCCGCTTCTACGACGCCGGCGTGATCGGCCTTGGCCACGATGGAATGATCAAACTGCGCGATGCCAGTCGCCTCAATCTGGCGCAACGGCAAATCGCTGAAAAGCTGATCGACAACGAAAACCCCGATCGCAACTCGCTGATCTATGCGCTCGCCGAAGCGCACGGCGGGCAGTCCACCGAGCCGGCAGCGCGCCAAGCGCAAATCCGCCGCTGGCACGAGCAGTTCCGCTCGGGCTGGTGGGTTGAGGACGCGCAGGGCAACTGGTCGCGCAAGCCGTAAGCGCGCCGCCAAACTGCGACGGCGTGTCGCACGAGCGTAGTAGAGTTTGCGTCTATCATGCGCATTTCGTCGAACATGAAGGAGCAGGGCTTGAAAACAAGATCAATCCGACTGGCCACAGCCATCCTGGTCGGCCTCGCGGCCAGCGCAGCCCAAGCGGCGAGCGTGGAAGTCAAGGACGCCTGGGTTCGCGGAACTGTGCCTGGTCAGCAGGCGACCGGAGCGTTCATGCGCATTACCAGCCAGACCGATACGGCGATTGTCGGTGCCAGCAGCCCGGTGGCGGCAGTGACCGAAATTCATGAAATGAGGATGGATGGCGGCGTCATGAAAATGCGCGCCCTCACGCGGTTGCCGCTGGCTGCCGGAAAAACGCTTGAACTCGGGCCAAGTGGCTATCATGTAATGCTCATCAAGCTCCGCCAGCCCCTGCGCAAAGGCGACTCGATTCCCCTCACGCTGCATCTCGAACGCCCGGGAAACACCACGGAAAGCCTTGAAATCAAGGCCGAAGTGCGCGACTTGGCGGCGGGCACGGCGGGCGAACACAAGTCTCACTAAGAAGTCTCACCAGCAAGCGCTGCTGGCGATGCGCACGCGCGCCGGCAGGCAGCGCCCTCGCAGCACCCCAGTCGTTCTCGGGTCAGGCGGCGTACCCGGCTGCTCGGTCGACCCGGAGTTCGTGATTGACCCAGAGCAAGAGTCCGAAGACCACCATCGCCCAACCCTGATGCGCAGCGCCGAGCGCCACCGGAACACTGAGCAACAGGGTCGCGATACCGAGCCCGATCTGCACAGCAACAGCGAGCAAGAGAAGCGCCGCGGCCACGCCCGCCGCCCGGGAAACCGAAGCTGACCTGAGCTTCCAGCAAAACCACGGGACGAGGAACGCCAGCAGCCATGCGCCCAGCCGGTGATTGAACTGGACCAGCGCCATGTTGTTGAAGAAGTTGAGGTACCACGGGTCGAGCAGGAAACTCTCCGGAGGCATGAAGTGCCCCTGCATCAGGGGGAAGGTGTTATACGCCTTGCCGGCGCGGATTCCGGCCACGAAGCCCCCGGTAACGACCATGAAGGCAACCAGGATCGTCAGCCAGAAGCCGAAACGCTGCAATCCCCGCAGCGTTGCGCTGGGCGCCTGGTCAGCCCGCCGGGCAAAGAGGCCGAGCGCCAGCCAGAACATCGCGAAGAAAAGCAGGAACGCCAACGACAGGTGCGCGGTCAGGCGGTAGTGGCTGACTCGCGGGTCGTCTACGAGGCCGCTTTGCACCATGTACCAGCCCATCGCTCCCTGCAGCCCGCCGAGAACGAAAATCCCGGCCAGCTTCGGAACCAACCCGGGTTCGATCCTGCGACGCAACCAAAAGAAGAGAAACGGAAGCAGGAAGACAAGGCCGATCAAGCGGCCGAGGACGCGGTGCCAGTACTCCCAGTAGAAGATTCCCTTGAATTCCTCCAAGGTCATCTGGTGATTCACTTTCTCGAACTCCGGCGTTCTCCTGTACTTGTCGAACGTCTCCTCCCACTGCGCCTGATCGAGCGGCGGTATCACTCCGACGATTGGCTGCCACTCGACGATCGACAGACCGGAATGGGTCAACCGGGTGACGCCGCCGACGACCAGAATGGCCAGGATCATGGCGCTGCAGACCATCAACCAGATGGCAATCGGGCGCCTCGCTGCTCTATCCATTGTCAATGTCACGCTCAAAGGGGGAGGTGGGGAAACGTTACGAGACGCGATTATATGCCTTCCGGCTGATCCGCCGCACGCTCCCCAGCCTGCGGCAAGCGGTCGCGGGGAGCAGCCGGAAAGGCTGCTGGCGCCTGGGTTTGCGTGCGCTGACACTCTTCCCCGATTCTTGACCTGAATCAAATCAATCGGCTCCCGGCAGCGGGTATCCTTCGGTCGATTGTGCCCGCAGTGGCCAATAAATTCGACTTGATCGACCGGCAAATTCATCAGGCGCGTGCAGCGCGCTACTCAGCGACGGAGGACCTACCCATGGCAGACCACAACGATGACGACATACCGTTCATGCAGAGACTTCTGGACAACCATTTCCTGCTGCTCTTCCTTGGCGTGGCGTCACCGGGGCTGCTCTACATCCTGTGGGGCATCATCGACATCATGAACACCCCTCTCGCCAGGTAAGCGTCCAGACAACTTCAGGGAGAAGCAAAAATGAGTGCAATTCTGCCGCCGTCCGAACGGCTCTGGTGGAAACAACCGATCGACAAGGTCGAATGGGCGTGGATCGCGATCGCCTTCGTCTGGGGCATGGTGATGTTCGTGATGATGATTTACTGGCACATCTACGGCAAACAGAACCTGTCCAACGAGGCGTACAAGACGACCCCCGAGATGTTCGCCGCGAAAGCCGAGAAATTCATCGCTGAAAACACGATACGCACCGAGACCGAGCAGCAGATCCCGGTCGTCAAGGTGCCGGCGAACGGCGAAGGCTATCTGATCGCCCGCCTCTGGGCATGGTATCCGATTCTCGAACTGGAAAAGGGCAAGACCTACAAAATCCATCTGTCATCGATGGATTACAACCATGGTTTCTCGTTGCAGCCGGTCAACATCAACATCCAGGTCATCCCCGGTTATGAACATGTCGTCAAGATGACGCCGACCAAGGAAGGTACGTACGCCATCGTCTGCAACGAATACTGCGGCATTGGCCACCATTCGATGCTTGGCCGTATCTACGTCAAATAAGGGGGAGAAGAACTAGATGGCAACCACCTACCGTACGTGTCCCGTCTCCGGACTTCAGTTCGAGGACCAGGCCGAGAAGCTGATGCGCTGGAACGCCGTCGCTGGCGTCCTCTGGCTGCTGGTCGGCGGGATTACTGCCCTGCTCGTGATTCTCACGCGCTGGCCAGCGATCAAGCTGCTGCCGGCGGATCAGTTCTATCTGATTCTGACTGCGCATGGGATCGATATGTTGATCCTGTGGATTCTTTTCTTCGAGATGGCCGTCCTCTACTTTGCCTCGTCGACACTGCTCAGGTGCCGCCTGGCAGCGCCCAAGGTGGCCTGGCTCGCCTTCTGGTTGATGGCGATTGGTGGCATCGTGACCAACATCGCAGTCTTCCAGGGTGAATCAAGTGTCATGTTCACCTCCTACGTCCCGATGCAGGCAGCGTGGCACTTCTACCTGGGGATCATTCTCGTCGCCGTCGGAGCGCTGCTCGGCGTCGCCGTCTTCTTCGGCACGCTGGTCGTCGCCAAGCGCGAAAAGACCTACCAGGGCTCGCTGCCGCTGGTCACCTTCGGCGCCTTGACCGCAGCGATCATTGCCACCTTCACCATCCTCGCCGGCGCCGGCATCCTGCTGCCCACGCTGCTCTGGTCGCTCGGCATCCTGAAGGAAATCGACGCCCAGTTGTACCGTATGGTCTGGTGGGGCCTGGGCCACTCGTCGCAGCAGATCAACGTCTCCGCGCACGTCGCCGTCTGGTACCTGATCGCTGCCGTCGTCTTTGGCGCCAAGCCGCTTTCGGAGAAGGTGTCGCGTTTCGCCTTCCTGCTCTACATCCTCTTCCTGCAGCTCGCCAGCGCGCACCATCTGCTCTCCGACCCGGGCATGAGCGCCGAATGGAAGGTGCTCAACACATCGTACTTCATGTATTTTGCCGTCATGGCGTCGATGATCCACGGCTTCACCGTACCCGGTGCGATCGAGGCAGCGCAGCGCCGCAAGGGCTACACAAACGGTCTGTTCGAATGGCTGCGCAAGGCGCCGTGGGGCAATCCGGTGTTTTCGGGCATGTTCATCTCGCTCGTAAGCTTCGGCTTCCTGGGTGGGATTTCCGGTGTCGTCCTCGGCACCGAGCAGATCAACATGCTGATGCATAACACCTTCTACGTTCCCGGCCACTTCCACACGACGGTCGTCACCGGTACGACGCTGGCGTTCATGGCGGTCACCTATCTTCTCGTTCCGGTGCTCTTCCGGCGCGAAATGATCCTGCCCAAACTTTGCCAGATCCAGCCCTACCTGTTCGGCATCAGCATGTCGGTGCTCGGCCTGGTGATGATGGGTGCCGGAACGCTCGGCGTCTCCCGCCGGCATTGGGACATGGCTTTCTCGGGTGCTCCGTTCCAGTACGAATGGCCGGGCGCGGCTTATCTGATGATGGGTCTGACCGGCATCTTCGGCGTCATAGCCGTGATCGGCGGTGGCTTGTGGATCCTGCTCGTCGTCGGTTCGCTGCTCTTCGGCAAGAAGCTCGACGGCGGCAAGGTGTCCGATCGCCCGACGCCTATTCCAGTGAATACGCAGGCAGCCTCGGCCGCCGCGCACGGGAGCGAGCATGTCGCGGTTCCCGGCACCGTCGTCCTCGCGCTGCTGTTGTTCGTTTCCTTCGTCCTGTATTATTTCGTGAACTGGAAGTACCTCTCGGAAGTCTGGCTGCTTAGCTGACCAGACAAGGTTCCTGCGCTGCGGCGCAGGGACCTGTCGCCATCCGGGCGCACGCCGACCGGATGGCGACAGGTCGGAAAACAGGCATCAATCCTGCTCACTTGATCGCTTTGCCCGTACAGCCCATGCCCTCCATCCCCACGTCGACCGGCACATCCGGCTTCCCCCTACGTGCAATCCTCGGCGTTTTCAAACTGCGCATCGGCGTCGTCATCACGCTGACCGCGCTTACCGGTCTGGCGGTCAGCCCCGGCCCCGGACTGGGCCCGCTGCAGTTGCTTGTCCTGACCCTTTCGGTCCTCGTTTCCTCAGCCAGCGCAGGCGCTTTCAACCAGTACTACGAATACGCCAGCGACCGCCTGATGTCGCGCACCAGCAAACGCCCGTTTGCCACCGGCGAGATTCAGCACGGCCCAGTCTGGTTGCTGATCATCGTCGCCTTGCTGATCCTGTCGGTCGCCGCCGCGTGGCTGGCGCTGAACGCTTGGTCGGCACTCTTCGTGTTTCTCGGCGCTTTTTTTTATGCCGTTGTGTACACCGTTTGGTTGAAGCGACGCACGTGGATGAACATCGTCCTTGGCGGGCTTGCTGGAAGTTGGGCCGTACTTGCCGGAGCCAGCGCCAGCGACCCACAGCTCGGCGCTGTCCCGCTGTCTTTGGCGCTCGTCCTCTTTCTCTGGACCCCACCGCATTTCTGGAGCTTGGCCATCGCCTTCCGTGCCGACTATGCGAACGCCGGTGTGCCGATGCTGCCCGTCGTCGTTGGCGACGAGAAAGCGGCCCAGGCCATCTTCCTCGGCACCTTGTGTCTGGTTGCCGCGTCGATGCTGCCCCTCGCCTTCGGCCTGGGCGTGATCTATCTGATCGGTGCCGCGCTCGGCGGCCTGGTCTTCATTCAGAAAGCCTGGCAACTGACGCGCAGGCCTGACCGGCAGAGCGCGATGAGCTGTTTCCATGCGTCCTTGCTGCAACTGACGCTTGTGCTGCTCGCCGCCATCGCCGACGCGCAACTTGCCTTCTAGGCCGAGGCGATCCATCAAAATGTTCCCCAGCTACGCCCGGGCGCTCGCTGTCTCACTCGCCGTCCTGAGCGCGATGCCCGCAGCAGCGGGCGAGGCCCCCCCGGAAAAGGTGAAGCTGACCGCACGCCCGCAAGGCGCCACCGGCGGCTTGGCCCTGACCACGCTCGACGAGAAAGCGGCTTTCGCCCTCTCGCAAGCGGCGATTGGTCAGTCGGTTGGCAACTTTACGCTGCTTGATCGGCAGGAACGGCCAGTCGCACTGACGCGCTACCGGGGCAAACCCTTGTTGGTCAACTTCATCTATACGGCGTGTTTTCAGGTCTGCCCGACGACCACACGCAACCTGCAGAAAGCAATCCAGAACACGGTCAGCGTCGTTGGCGCCGACCGCTTCAACGTGATCAGCATCGGTTTCAACCAACCGTTCGACTCGCCTGGCGCGTTACGTGATTTCGCCCGGCAATACGGCATCCATCTGCCGAACTGGGAGTTTCTCAGTCCATCATCGGCCATTGTCGGCGACCTGACGCGTAATTTCGGCTTCAGCTTCGTTGCCACTGCGGCTGGTTTCGACCACCTCAATCAGGTCACCATGGTCGACGCGCAGGGAACGATCGTACGCCAGGTCTATGGCGAGAAGTTCGGCGCCGAAGACCTGATCGAACCGCTCAAGCGCCTGATCGCCGGGGCACCGCTTCCGCAGGAGAGCAACGCCCTGGACGAAATCATTGAACGCGTCCGGATCATTTGCTCGATCTACGATCCGGTCACCGGTCGCTATCGGACCAACTACGCGCTGTATCTTCAGGCGGCCGGCTTCGTTTCCTTTGTCATCTTTCTGCTCTACCTGTCTGTCCACTTCTGGAAGAACCGGCGGCGCAGCGAGCCGTGAGCCGCCAAGGCCGACCTGAAGTTCGTCGCCGACGAAGTCTTCGCCGGCGCCCCGCTCAGTCGCTCGCCGTGACCGCCCAGGTGACGGGCTAGCGCTGGCGGTCCTGTTCGATCAGGTGCGGCCACGCCATGCGCATGTAGTAGCCCATCGACCAAAGTGTGAGAACGGCGGCGACGTAGATCAACCAGGTACCAAGACGGAAGACATCCAGCCCGGCAAGCGGCTGGTAATACAGGAGAAGCGGAATGGCGACCATCTGGGCCGTCGTCTTGATCTTGCCGACCATCGATACGGCAACACTGCGATGCGCGCCAATCCGCGCCATCCATTCGCGCAAGGCCGAAATCGTGATTTCGCGGCCGATGATGATGACCGCGAGAACGGCGTCGAGTCGACCCAGCCAGACGAGCACGATGAGCGCCGCAGCGACCATCAGCTTGTCGGCCACCGGATCGAGAAATGCACCAAAAGCGGATGTCTGCTGCCACCGGCGCGCCAGATAGCCGTCAAGCCAATCGGTCGCCGCGGCGACGACGAAGATCAGCGTCGCCGCCAGGTCGCGACCGAATCCGCGCACCCAGGCCTCGGGCACGTAATACAGGGCAATCATCAGCGGAATCAGGATGATCCGCAGCCAGGTCAGGAGAATCGGTATGTTCAGCGGCATCAGTGCAGCGCGGCGTAGATCTTCTCGGCCAGTTGCCGGCTGATTCCGGGAACAGCGGCCAATTGGTCGACCCCGGCGGCACAAACGCCCGGCAAACCACCGAAGCGCGATATCAGGGCTTTCCGCCTTCCCGGGCCTATCCCGGCAATCTCGTCGAGGCGAGAACTGCGAGCCGTCCGGCTGCGCGTCGCGCGATGTCCGGAGACGGCAAAACGATGCGCTTCATCGCGAATCTCCTGGATCAGGTGCAAAGCCGGATTCTCCGGTGGCAAGCTCAACGGTGGTCGGCCGTCAGTGAAAACAAGCGTCTCCAGGCCTGGTTTTCGCGCCTCACCTTTGGCCACGCCAAGCACGAACAGGTGCGACAGGCCGAGCTCGGCAAGCGCATTTGCCGCTGCCGCAACCTGGCCGGCGCCACCGTCGATGATCACCAACACCGGCTCGACGGCTTCTCCCGCGGCGACCCTCTCATAGCGTCGATGAACAACCTGCCGCATGGCTGCGTAATCGTCGCCCGGCGAGATATCACGGATATTGAAGCGGCGGTACTCCGAGCGGCGCATTTCACCCTCCCGGTACACGACGCACGCGGCGACGGTTGCCGTCCCTTGCGTGTGACTGATGTCGAAACAATCGATTCGCGCGTCTTTACGGTCGACCAGATCGATCTGCAAGACTTCCGCCAGCGCCTGCAGGCGCGCCACCTGCCGACCAGAGACGCTGCGCCGAGCCGCGATTGCCAGACGGGCATTCTGTTCGGCCATCGCCACCCAGACGCGCTGCTCGGTAAGCCTTGCTTCGAGCACTCGCGTTGTGCGCGTTGCCATCGCATTCAGCCAGTCGTTCACCTCGTGATCGGGCAACGGCAGGTTGACCAGTATGCGCGCGGGAACCGGATGCACCGAATAATGCTGGTAAAGAAAGGCAAGCAAGGCTTCGCACGGCAGAGAGTCGGCCGAATTGGCGGGAAACTGTGGTCGATCGCCGAGGTGCCGCCCACCGCGTATCATCGCCAGGTTGACGCAGAGCACACCGCCCTCCTCGACCGCGACGATAACATCGATCTCCGCACCGCGTGCCGTTTCGACGTATTGCCTGTCCTGCACCTGACGCAAGGACTGAATCTGGTCGCGGTAGATCGCCGCCTGCTCGAAGGCCAGCCCGGCAGCCGCTTGATCCATCGCTGCGCTGAGCCCGCGAATCACCTCCTGCTGCCGCCCCTGAAGGAACATCGCGGCCATCTGCACATCCAGCGCGTAAGCCGCCTGCTCGATCTCTCCGACGCACGGTCCTGAGCAACGTTTGATCTGGTAGAGCAGACAAGGCCGGGAGCGGTTGTTGAAAACGCCATTCTCACAGGTGCGCAGGCGAAACATCCTTTGCAGAAGCTTGATGCTTTCGCGTACCGCCACCGCCGAGGGAAAAGGCCCGAAATAGTCTGCCCGGCGGTCGGTCACCCCGCGAAAAAACCCCAGGCGCGCAAAGCGGTCATGCGTAAGCATGATGTAGGGATAAGATTTGTCATCCCGGAACAGGATATTATAGCGCGGCGACAAGCTCTTGATCAGATTGTTCTCAAGCAGCAGCGCCTCGGCTTCCGATCGCGTCACGGTAGTCTCGACAGACGCCACCTGGCTGACCATCAGCGCGATGCGCGGACTCGATTGCGTCGCGCGGAAATACGAGGCGAGCCGCTTGCGCAGGTTCTTTGCTTTCCCGACGTAGAGCACCCGGCCCAGCGAGTCGAGCATGCGGTAGACGCCGGGAAGCTCGCTCATCCCTGCCAGCAAGGACTTCGTGTCCAACGATTCGCTCATCCGGATACGCCGCTTCGCCGCTGGCGCCTCTGCTGTCTGCCGTCAGACCGCCAGGCGCTCGGCGGCGGCGACGCCGGCGAGATAGGCCGGCTCCCGCCGCAGGCTGGACCAGTCGGGCGACTCGCGGCGCGGCACGAGCGATTCGATTCGTTGCGCGCGCAGCACATCGCTTTCGGCTTGCCAGTGGTGCAGCACCTCGTCGACCGCCGTTGGCGAATTGCACAACAGCAACATGTCGCAACCCGCCTGCCAGGCGGCCGCACAGCGTTCGACCGGGCCACCGGCAAAACCCGCCCCGGCCATCGACAGGTCGTCACTGAAGATCGCCCCGGCAAAGCGCAGTTCCTCGCGGAGCAAACGCAACCAGAGCGGCGAGAAGCCAGCCGGGCGCTCGTCCACCTGGCGATAGATCACGTGCGCCGGCATCACCGCATCGAGCCGCACGCGCCGATACGGTTCGAGATCGAGCGCCATGTCCTCGAGTCGACGTTCGTCTACCGGCAGATCGACGTGCGAATCGGGTTCGACCCAACCGTGCCCCGGAAAGTGTTTGCCGCACGCGGCCATGCCGGCACTATGCAGCCCGTCGATCAGCCCCTTGGCCAGGTCCACGACCGCCGCCGGGCTGCGATGAAAGGCGCGGTCGCCGATCACACGGCTATGCCCCCAATCGAGGTCAAGCACCGGCGTGAAGGACAGGTCTACCCCGCAGGCACGCAGTTCAGCGGCCAGAAGGTAGCCCAGGTCGCGCGCCGCTGTCACCGCCTGCGTCGGGTCGCTGTCCCACTCCTGACCGAGGCGGCGCATCGGTGGCAAACGGGTGAACCCATCCCGACAACGCTGCACGCGCCCGCCCTCATGATCGACGGCAATCAGCAACGGCGGGCGGTGCAGCGCATGCACCTGGCCAGTCAGGCGAGCAAGCTGCTCGGGCGACTCGAAGTTACGCGAGAAGAGGATCATGCCACCGACCAGCGGATGGCAAAGGCGCGCTCGATCGAGGTCGCTCAAGGCTGTTCCCGCAATGTCGATCATCAACGGACCGAGGGGTGTGCTGCTCATTGTTGCTCCATCACGACGAAGGCGATAGCGTATTCCTTCTCGTCGCTGATCGAAAGGTGTGCGCGCAGACCAAGCTCGGCCAAATGCCCGGCCAGTTCCGGCGCATATTCGAAAAGCGGCCGGCCGAGCCCGTCGTGCACAACGCTGATCGCAAGCAGCGTGGCCGGTGCACGCAGGCCGGTACCCATGGCCTTGCCAAAGGCTTCCTTGGCCGCGAAGCGCTTGGCCAGAAATCGCCCCACCTGCCCACCAGGGTCAAACTCGCGACGCTCGCGCACCGACAGCAAGCGGTCGAGCGCGCCTTGCCCGTGCTGCTCGTAGAACCTGGCAAGCCGCCCGACGGCAACGATGTCAGTCCCCACACCGAGGATCATCTGCTGCCTCCGGGTGCAACCGCCTGGGCTTCGCGCAACAGGCGCTTCATCTCCCGCACCGCTTCCTGCAGGCCGACGAAGACCGCCCGGCTGACGATCGCGTGACCGATGTGCAGCTCGCGAATCCCGACCAACTGGGCCACCGGTTGAACATTGAAGTAATTGAGCGCATGACCGGCATTGAAGCGCATGCCGAGCCGGCTGACCAGCTCGCCCGCCAGGCGAATTCGGGTCAATTCGGCGAGCGCGGCCGGGCTCTCCGAATCCCGTCCTTGCGTATAGAACGCGTGTGCATAGGGTCCGGTATGGATCTCGCAGACGCGCGCGCCGATACGCGCCGCCGCTTCGACCTGTGCCAGCTCGGCGTCGATGAAGACGCTGGTCACGATGCCCGCCTCACGCAGACGGGCTACCGCCTGCGCCAGCTTGCCTTCTTGCGCGACAATGTCCAGGCCGCCTTCGGTGGTCACTTCGTGCCGCCCCTCCGGCACCAGCATGGCCATCTGCGGCTTGAGTCGACATGCGATGGCGAGCATTTCGTCGGTCGCCGCCATCTCCAGATTGAGCTTGATCTGCGCCAGCTCGCGCAGCTTCTCGACGTCGGCGTCCTGGATGTGACGGCGGTCTTCGCGCAAATGTATGGTGATTCCATCTGCGCCGCCCAGGTGCGCCTCTACCGCAGCCCAGACCGGGTCCGGCTCGTAAGTGCCGCGCGCCTGGCGGATCGTCGCCACGTGATCAATGTTGACGCCCAGTTCGATCATAGTTCGTGTAGCTCCCGGTAAATCGCGCGGCTGACCAGCTTCCGGCCACCCGTGTAGTGACCAATCAGCGTGCGCATCAGTTGCTTCGCTTCAACCAGCGAACGCGGATTGGAGAAATCCTCGCGCGCCAGGTCGATCAAGGTCTGGCCACGCAGCGAACGCGCGCGTTCGTCTGCCGGCGAAACTCTCACCGGCCCACGCTCGACTTCGTAAACGTAATCGGCATCGGTGTCCACCGCCAGACCTTCGACATCGATCTCCAGCATCGGCCCGTAACCCAGTTCCTGCAGAAGCACGCGCTCGAAGCGCCGCAGGTCGCCTTCCTGAGCGCTGATCGCAAAGCGCTGCAGGGTTTCGGCGTACACGGCGAACAGACGGACATGCGCATCCTCGCGCGGCAGCAACTGCATCAGCAGCTCATTAAGATAGTAGGCGCAAAACAGCGACCGGCCGGCGAGCAGCGGCTGCCCACCCTGCCACTCCGCCTTGATCAAGGTCTTCACCTCGCCGCTGCCGGCCCAGGCCAGTTCGAGCGGCTGAAAGGCAAGCAACAATCCACGCAGGACCGACCGCGGTCGCCGTGCGCCGCGCGCAAGCAGGGGCAAGCGGCCGTAGTCGCGCGAAAAAACGTCGGCGATCAGACTCGTTTCACTGTACGGGTAAGCGTGCAGTACAAACGCCGGCTGGCCGTCCACCCTGTTCCGCTGATTCACCTTTCGACTCTTTGACCGGCCAAACTCACGCGCTGCACGACCTGCTACCCGTAGCCAAGCTTGCTCAGCACCTGTTCATCGTCCGCCCAGCCCGACCTGACCTTGACGAATACCTCGAGAAAGACCGGTCCGCCAAACATTGTCTGCATGTCCTGGCGTGCTTCCGACGCAATTCTCTTCATCGTCTCACCCGCTCGGCCAATGAGAATCGGCTTCTGGCGTGGACGGTCGACGATGATCGCGGCAGCGATTCGGCGCAAACCCCCATCAACGACGAAGCGCTCGATCTCGACTGCCACGGCATAGGGGAGTTCGTCGCCAATCAATCGGAAGACCTTCTCCCGGATGTACTCGGCAGCCAGAAAACGCTCGCTTCTGTCGGTCAACTCATCCTCAGCAAACAGCAGGTCGGCTTCGGGCAAGCGCTGGCGCAACTCGCCCCGGAGAAAGTCCAGTTGCGTCCGGCGCGTAGCGCTGACCGGGACGATCGCCGCGAACTCGCCTTGGCCCGCGAGGCGGGCAAGAAACGGCAGCAGGTCGTTCTTGTCGGCCATCTGATCGATCTTGTTGACCGCGACAATCAGTGGGCAAGTGGCCGGCACAAGCTGCCGCACAACGTGGTCGCGCTGATCGTAGCGGCCCGCTTCGACGACCAGCAACGCCAGATCGACCTCGCCGACAGCCTGTTTGATGCCACGGTTCATCCGCTGATTCAGTGGGCCACCGTGCGCCGTCTGAAAGCCCGGGGTATCGACGAAAACATACTGCGCGTCGCTCTGCGTGAGGATCCCGAGAATGTTGTAACGTGTCGTCTGCGCGCGGCGCGAGACGATGCTCAGTTTCTCGCCCACCAACGCGTTGAGCAGGGTCGATTTGCCGACATTCGGACGGCCAACGATGGCGATCCGTCCAGCGCGCATGGCGCTCACGAGCTGCTCAACAACAGCAGGGCGCGCTCGGCTGCAACCTGCTCGGCGGCGCGCCGGCTGCTGCCGCTTCCCTCGCTCGACAGGCCGGCTGCGGCAAGCTCGCAGCGCACGGTGAATTGCTGGGCATGCGCCTCACCCTCGCTACGCAACATCGTATAGCGCGGCAGGGGCAGATGTCTGCCCTGCAGATACTCCTGCAAGCGCGTCTTGGCATCCTTGATCTCCTGCTCGGCGTTCAGCTCGGCGAGCATGGCCCCATACAGGCGAGCGATGATCGCCCCGGCAGCGTCAAAGCCGGCATCCAGCCACAGGGCGCCAAACAGGGCCTCGACCGCGTCCGCCAGAATCGACGGCCGACGATGCCCACCGCTCCTTTGCTCGCCTTCGCCGAGGCGAAGGAAATCGCCTAGTGAAAGCGCCAAGGCGTGCTGGTGCAGTCGGTCCTGGCGCACCAGATGTGCGCGCAGCCGCGACAGGTCGCCTTCGGGAAGCGCCGGAAAACGCTCGAACAGACAGTGCGCGATGATCGCATTCAGAATCGCATCGCCGAGAAATTCGAGGCGCTCATTATGCTGCGCAGAGCAACTGCGATGGGTCAAAGCCGTTTGCAGCAGTGTCTGATCGCGAAACGTGTAGGCAAGTGCACGCTCGATCGGGTGCGCGCTCATTGCGCGGAGCCACTCCCCGTCGAAGAACCGCGGAAATCGATCAGCAGGCTGACGTTGGCCACCAGCGGGATGCGTTTCTCGTAAGAAAACGCAATAACTACCTTGTTGTCCTCCTTGAAGATGTCCAAATCGGCCGCGGACAGCGTCTGAATGTGCTCGACCTCGGCATAGCGCGAAAACGCCTGGCGGAGGTCGCTCACCGTCTTGCCCGATCCTTCGGCAGCGACTGCCTTGACCGCCTGCCGGATCTTGTAGTAGTCCATTACTTCAGGGAGAACGCGAATGGCAAGAATAGCCACGATGGCGATGACGATACCCCAGACGATGACGCCCGAAAGCGCGATCCCTCGCTGTCGATTCATGAACGCTCCTCAGTTGAACGAGCCAATCCGTCCGAAATCACTGAAATTCAGCCAGATGAAGAATGCCTTGCCGACGATGTTCTCTTCCGGGACGAAACCCCAGAAGCGGCTGTCGCGGCTGTTGTCGCGATTGTCGCCCATCACGAAGTACTGCCCCGCGGGCACCGTGCAAATCACCCCGGCGCCATTGTAGGAGCAATTTTCCCGCTGGCGAAACTGCTCGGGCCCGGGAATGAACGGCGGCGCCTCGTCGTCGTTGAGGATCTGGTGTTCGACGCGGCCGAGCTTCTCGACAAACTGCTTCGAATAATACAGGCGTTCGGGATGCAGGTAATCTTCGACCTTGCGCGCCTCAACCGGCTGGCCATTGATCGTCAACCGCTTGTTCTGGTAGGCGACCCGGTCGCCCGGCACGCCAACCACCCGCTTGATGTAATCGAGCGAGGGATCCACCGGATAGCGAAAGACCATTACGTCGCCGCGCTGTGGTGTGTTCAGCTCGATGATCTTCACGTTGGCAACCGGCAGGCGGATCCCGTAGGTGTACTTGTTCACCAGAATGAAATCACCGACCAGCAAGGTCGGTATCATCGAGCCGGAAGGGATCTTGAATGGCTCGACCAGGAACGAGCGCAAAAGGAAAACGACCAGAATGACCGGAAAAAAGCTGGCCCCATATTCGACCCACCAGGGATCCGGCGCGCCCGCCGGACGGCGCCGGCGCAGAATACAGGCATCTGCCACCCAGATGGCACCGCTGATCAGCACCAGGATCAGCAGGATCAGAGCAAAATTCACGCGTCTTCTCCTCTACTTGCCGACCCGCAGGACGGCCAGGAAAGCCTCTTGCGGAATCTCGACCGAACCGACCTGCTTCATTCGCTTCTTACCCGCCTTCTGTTTCTCGAGCAACTTCTTCTTGCGCGTAATGTCGCCGCCGTAGCACTTGGCGAGAACATCCTTGCGCATCGCCTTGACGTTCTCGCGCGCGATGATGTTTGCACCGATCGCCGCCTGAATCGCTACGTCATACATCTGGCGGGGAATCAACTCACGCATCTTGCTCGCCAGCTCGCGGCCGCGAAACACCGAGTTCGCCCGATGCAGGATGACTGAAAGCGCATCGACGCGTTCACCGTTGATCAGAACGTCCAGCTTGACGACATCGGCTGCACGATACGCCTTGAACTCGTAGTCCAGAGAAGCGTAGCCACGCGATACCGATTTCAAGCGGTCAAAGAAATCCATCACGACCTCGGCCATCGGCATTTCGTAGACCAGTTGTACTTGCCGTCCGTGATAGCTCATGTCCACCTGATTGCCGCGCTTCTGGTTGCAGAGTGTGATCACGTTGCCGAGATAGTCCTGCGGAACAAACACCGTGATCGTGATGATGGGTTCACGGATCTCCTCGATCTTGGCGAGATCGGGCAACTTGGCCGGATTTTCCACTTGCAGCAGGCTGCCGTCGCGCATCAGGACTTCATACACGACGGTTGGCGCGGTGGTGATCAGATCCTGGTCAAACTCGCGTTCGAGGCGTTCCTGAACGATCTCCATGTGTAGTAGACCGAGGAAGCCGCAGCGAAAACCGAAGCCGAGAGCCTGCGACACCTCGGGTTCGAAACGCAGCGAGGCATCGTTCAGCTTCAGTTTTTCGAGCGATTCGCGCAGCGCATCGTACTGGTTCGACTCGACCGGATACAGGCCGGCGAACACCTGCGATTTGATCTCCTTGAAACCAGGCAGCGCAGCGCCTGCCGGGCGCTCGACGAGAGTCACCGTGTCGCCCACCTTGGCCGCCTGCAGTTCCTTGATTCCCGAGATGACGTAGCCCACCTCCCCGGCACGCAGTACGTCGCGGACGAGCGCCTTCGGGGTGAAGACGCCAACCTGCTCGCACAGATGCGTAGATCCGGTCGCCATCAGACGGATGCGGTCCTTCGGTCGCAAGCTGCCATCGAAGACGCGCACGAGCATGACGACACCGACGTAATTGTCGAACCAAGCGTCCACCAGCAACGCCTTGAGGGGCGCTTCCGTATCGCCCTGCGGAGCTGGAATTCGCTCGATGATCGCTTCGAGAATATCCTCGACGCCAAGACCGGTCTTTGCCGAGGCGAGAACCGCGTGCGAAGCATCAATGCCGATCACGTCCTCGATCTCCTGTTGCGCCTTGTCAGGCATGGCCGAAGGCAGATCGATCTTGTTCAGTACCGGTAGAACATCGACGCCCAGTTCGATCGCCGTATAGCAATTGGCTACGGTCTGCGCCTCCACACCCTGCGATGCGTCGACGACCAGCAAAGCGCCCTCGCAGGCAGACAGCGAGCGCGATACTTCGTAGGAAAAATCGACGTGTCCCGGGGTATCGATCAGATTCAGGTTATACACTTGGCCGTTGCGCGCCCGGTATTGCAGCGCCGCGGTTTGCGCCTTGATCGTGATGCCGCGCTCACGTTCGATATCCATCGAGTCGAGCACCTGCGCTTCCATTTCGCGATCCGAAAGTCCACCGCACAAGTGAATGATGCGATCGGCCAGCGTCGACTTCCCGTGGTCGATGTGCGCAATGATCGAGAAATTCCGGATGTGCTGCATGAACATCTTCGTCGTCCTGTCGCCGGCGTTCGCCCACTGAAAAAAAGGGTGCCGGCGGGCACCCTTGGTCGAACAGCCTGAAGGCGCGGATTCTAGCCGATTCGGCTCAGATAATCACGGACTTTGCTCACCTCGAGGCGGTAATGGCAGAGTTCGGTCTGCCCGTGCAGGAGCACCGGCACCCATTCGTCGTAGTGGGCGAGCAGCCGGGGGTCGGCGTCCACATCGACCACCTCGACTGCGAACTGCAACTCCTCGGCGAGCGCGCCAAGCGCCACCTCCATCTCTGCGCAGAGATGGCAGTAGCTGCGCGAGACGAGCGTCAGCTGCGGCCGCCCACTCACTCGCCGCGCTTCTCGCTGACACCCCCCTTGAGGGTGACGAAGGTCTGTTGATCACCGCGTCGCACCAGTAAAGTGACGTTGGCAGACTTGTCCACCTGTGCCAACAACTTGTTCAACTGCTCAACCGTTCTCAGCTCGACACTCTCGCCGCGCGCGATGAGTGCGAGGATCACGTCACCCGGGCGCAAATCCGCGCGGCCGGTGGCACTACGGATTTCCTCGATCAGCAAACCCCCATTAATCCTCAGTTCGCGCCGCTGCTCGGCCGTCAGCTCGGACAAGACCAGACCCAGTCGATTTGCCGTGCGCTCGCTCGGCTTCACACTGCGCCCGCTGCGCGCGGCGATCTTCTCGTCCGGCATTTCGCCGACCACCAGCGTGATATCCTTGCTCGCTCCCTTGCGCCACAACTGGACACTGACCCGGCCTCCCGGCTTGCTCGCCCCGACGATGCGCGGCAGGTCGTTCGAACCGTTGATCGTCTTGCCGTCGAACTTGAGGATCACATCCCCCGGCTCGATCCCCGCCTTGTCGGCCGGGCCGCCTTTTTCCACCGAGTTTACCGCCGCCCCCTGCGCCTTGCCGAGACCGAAGGAATCAGCCAGATCCTTGGTCACCTCCTGAATGACGACACCGATGCGACCACGGCTGACGCGCCCATGGCTGCGCAACTGAGCTTCCACCTCCATTGCCATGTCGATCGGAATCGCGAAAGAGATCCCCATGAATCCGCCCGACCGGCTATAAATCTGCGAATTGATCCCAACCACCTCGCCCTTCATGTTGAACAGCGGCCCGCCCGAGTTGCCGGGGTTGACCGCGACATCGGTCTGGATGAACGGCACGTAGTTCTCTTGCGGCAAAGAGCGCCCCTTGGCGCTGACGATCCCCGCCGTCACACTATTGTCGAAACCGAAAGGCGAACCGATCGCAACCACCCATTCGCCCACCTTGAGCTGCGCCGGGTCGCCAAAGCGCACCGCGGGCAGCGCAGTTGCGTCGATCTTGAGCAGGGCAATGTCGGTGCGCTTGTCGGCGCCGACGACGCGCGCCTTGAATTCACGTTTGTCGGTCAGGCGGACGAGAATCTCGTCGGCCGCGTCAACCACGTGCGCATTGGTCAGAATGTAGCCATCGGCGCTGACGATGAACCCCGAGCCGAGCGAACGGCTCTCGAAGTCGCGCGGTGTGCCCGGTATTCCTGGCTGGCGCGGGATGAAACGGCGAAAGAATTCGAACATCGGGTCGTTCTCGTCGAACGGAAAAGGCTGCGCGCCGCGTCCGCTGTTGCGTGCCGACTGAATCGTGCTGATATTCACCACTGCCCCGCCCTGCTTCTCGACAAGCTCGGTAAAATCGGGCAGCCCACGGTTCTGCGCCTGCGCAAAGAAGGACGAGAAAAGGAGAAAGAAACCGACGAACAACTGTTTCATGGCAGAGAATGCCTCCTGAGTGTCAGCCAAGAAAATAGAGCAAGTTAGCAACTGGGGGCAGCGCAAGCAGATTCAAGCGATCAGCGACGAATTGATGGCCGCAAGCTTGCATCGCCGCGCCAGCGCCATTCGGCGCACCACAAGTGCAGCCAGCCGAGTCCGAGACCCAGCAGTGCTCCAGCCAGCGCTCCTGTTTCGCCGCCCAGCTCCGAACCTGCTAGCGCCCCGCCAAGCAGCGCCAGCAAAGGATAGGCGTAGGCGGCGAAGGCGCTGCGCCGCACCGAGCGGGCCGGCAACAGCACACGTACGCGCTCGCCGGCGACACGACCGGTCCCATTCACCACACGATACGTGCGCCGCGCATCACACGCGGGTCGGGCGAGAAGCCGGCCGCCGCAGCCGCCAGGCGCACTACAGTGACCACAGCCACTGTCCTCGACGCGCACCGTGGCCAGGTCACCGTCGACAGCGACGACTACAGCCCAGACTTCGCTCTGCTCGCCATCGTAGGCTTCGTCTGCGGCGTCCGCCGCCGGCCGCTCGTTCACATCTACCATCGGCGGTCGGCCGCTGTGTCCAGGAGTGGTCGCAGCTTCTCGGCAACCACCTCGCGCGCGCGGAAAATCCGCGAGCGCACAGTGCCGATCGGACAGTTCATCGCCTCGGCGATTTCCTCGTAACTCAAGCCTTCGATCTCGCGCAGCATGATCGCGCTGCGCAGGTCTTCCGGCAGCCCGGCCATCGCTGCGTCGATCGTCTCGCCGATCTGCCGCGACTGCAACAGGCTTTCGGGCGTATTGATATCGCGCAGTTGTCCGGCATCGTCAAAGCTCTCGGCGTCGTCCGCATCGACCTCGGTAGAGGTTGGCGCGCGCCGTCCCTGGGCGACGAGATAGTTCTTCGCGGTATTGATGCTGATCCGGTAAAGCCAAGTGTAGAAGGCACTCTCGCCGCGAAACGACGGCAGTGCACGATAGGCCTTGATGAAAGCCTCCTGCGATACATCCTCGACCTCTGCCTGGTCACGAATGTAGCGCGATAGTAGACGCGCAACCTTACGCTGGTACTTGGCAAACAGAACCTCGAAGGCCTGGCCGTCACCGGCCTGCGCTCGCTCAACCAAAGCTTGGTCAACTTCGCGTTCGCTCATGCCTTGTGCTTTTCCCATCACCCGCAGTAAGAATTTGTCAGGGCAGTATAGCGCAAGCGTGCGAGCCCAACGTAACAGTGCGTGAGCAGCCACGACCGACAGCCCCCCGCAACCCGGGCTGGCGCGGGAACTGCGCAGATGGCTGGAGCATTTCGCCCGTCTGCGGCGGCTCACCACCGCGGGCAGGCGACCGCCAGTTGCTGCAGGCGCGCGCGCAGCGCCCGGAAATCAGGACAATGTTGCGCGACCAGCGACCAGAAGCGGGGACCATGGTTCATTTCGTGCAAGTGCGCCAACTCATGAACGACCACATAATCGATCACGGCGATCGGAAAATGAACCAGTCGCCAGTTCAGCCGAACGGCACCCCGCCGGCTGCAACTGCCCCAACGGGTACGCGCCGAGGAGAGCGACAATGCCGGCTGACGAACGCCGAGCAGCGGCACATAGTGGGCAAGGCGCGCGGCAAACAGCGCACGGGCGCGCTCGCGCAGCGCTTTTTCCAGCACGCGCGGCGCATCCTCAGGGCAGCGCAGATGCAAGGTCAGCGTCGGTTCACCGCTGCCCGGCGCCCAGGCGGCGCGGTTGGCGCCACTCGCCAGGCGCAGCGTGAGCCACTCGCCGAGCAGCGGAACGCGTTGACCGTCGTCAATCGATAACCGAACTGCCGTCGGCGGCTGCCACTCGCGCACTTTGCGCGTGATCCACTCGCCGTGGCGCAGGAGCGCTGACTCGATGTCACCCGGCGATGCTGGCATGGGTGCGATGACGCGCAAGCCCTGACGGTCGACGACGATGCCTATGCTGCGTCTCGTCGATCGGCGCAGCGAGTAGCCAATCGTCTGCCCGCCGATGACGATCGCGTGCTCAGAATCGCGGCCGGGCGCGGCTTCCCCGCGCCGCGCAGATCGCTCAATCGGGGACCGCATCCGCCGGACCACCATAGCGGTGCGGCGAGATGCGGCGCATCTCCGCCTCGATCCAGGCCGACGCGAGAGCATTGATGCGAGCCGCCGTCTTGCCAGCGGGATCGATCGCCGGCCCAATGCTTACGGTGATCAATCCAGGCGTGATGGCAAAGCTGCTCTTGCGCCAGAACTCCCCGGCATCGTGCGCAACCGGCACGACCTTGTGCCCACTGCGTACAGCGAGGTGTGCGCCACCCGGCTTATACCGGCTGGTGAGCCCGGGTTCGACGCGCGTGCCTTCGGGGAAGATGACCACCCAGTAGCCCGCCGCCAGACGCTCGCTCCCCTGGTCGAAGACCTGTTTCAGCGCCTCCTTGGCCTCGCCACGATCAATCGAGATCATCTTTAGCGCCGCCAGCCCCCAGCCAAAGAAAGGCACGCGCAGCAACTCGCGTTTCATCACGAATACCAGCGGCGGAAAGACCTCCTGCAGGCCGACGGTTTCCCACGCTGACTGGTGCTTGCTAAGCACGATGGCCGGTTCCGACGGCATGTTCTCGCGCCCGATCACCCGGTAGCGCAGGCCGAGCAGGTAGCGGCAGAAGGCCATGAAACCAGCCCGCCAGATGGCGATGATGCGGTAGCGGAACGGCAATGGGCAGACGAGGGCAAGCGTGACGAGAATCCCGAAGGGGACTGTCCACAGGCCGACGAGCAGCATGAACAGCGCTGTCCGCAACGCTGGCATCAGGCGCCCAGGATGAAGTTGGCAGCCAGGGCTAGATCAGGGAAGACCGTCGTCCCGCTCGGCAGACCACCGCCGGCCTGGGTTTCCGTTCCCTTGCCGGTCAACACGAGCAGCGGCTTGGCGCCCACCGCGACCGCTGCCTGCAGGTCGCGCAAGGAATCGCCCACCGCCGGCACACCCGCCAGATCGACGTTGAAGCAGCTGGCGATGCGCTCCAGCATGCCGGTTTTCGGCTTGCGGCAGTTGCAGTTGGCCTCGATCGGATGCGGACAGTAGAAGATCGCGTCGATCCGCCCGCCGGCCCCCAGCACCGCACGATGCATCTTGTCGTGGATCGCGTTGAGCGTGTCCATGTCGAATAGCCCACGTCCAATGCCCGACTGGTTGGTCGCGACGATGACCAGATAGCCCGCCTCGTGCAAGCGCGCGATGGCGTCCAGGCTACCGGGAATCGGCCGCCATTCTGCCGGCGACTTGATGAACTGCTTCGAATCGTAGTTGATCACGCCGTCGCGATCGAGAATGACCAGTTTCATACCGTCAGTTTCGCCATATCGGCTACCGCGTTCAACTCGTCGTACAGGGCTTTCAGCAGGCCCAGACGATTGTTGCGCAGCAGCGGTTCCTCAACGTTGACCATGACCTCTTCGAAAAAGCGATCGACCTCGCTGCGCACCCCGGCGAGAACCCTCAGCGCATCGGCGTAGTCCTCATTCTGTACATGCGAACGGACCTGCGGAGCGATCAGGACGACGCGCTGAAACAGAGCCTTCTCGGCATCTTCCTCGAGCAGGGCAATGTCCGGCTCAGGCAGCGGACCGCTCGCCTTGCGCAGAATATTGCCGATCCGCTTGTTTGCCGCAGCCAGCGCCTGCGCTTCCGGCAAGCCGAGAAACTCGCGAACCGCGTCCAGGCGCGCCGGAACGAGATCGATCCGCGTCGGTCGCTGGGCGAGCACCGATTCGATCACATCGCCCGCGTGGCCGGCCTCGCGCAGCGTTCCGCGCAGCCGGTCGAGCATGAAGCCCAGCAAGGGTTCATCGACTTCCTGTAGTTGAATCCCCTGTTGGCGCAAGGCGTCCTTGGCCTCGCCGATCAATTCGGCCAGATCGAGCGGCAGCGGTGTCTCCATCAGGATGCGCAGGACGCCGAGCGCCGCCCGGCGCAGACCAAAGGGATCCTTGTCGCCGGTCGGCACCTGGCCGATGGCGAAGAAGCCGACCAGTGCGTCAAGCTTGTCGGCCAGCGCGGCAGCGCAGGCGATGTTCCCCACGGGCAGGACATCACCGGCAAAACGCGGCCGGTAGTGCTGTTCGATCGCATCGGCGACGACCGGCAGCCCGCCTTCGTGCAGCAGGTAGTAACGCCCCATGATCCCTTGCAGTTCAGGGAATTCGCCGACCATGTCGGTGAGCAGGTCGATCTTCGAGTAAAGCGCCGCGCGCTCGGCCAGATTGCCGTCGGCGTGCAGTCTGCCCGCAATGCTGCGCGCCAGCCGGCCAAGCCGCTGTGCGCGATCGCCGAGGGTGCCGAGCTTGTGATGGTAGACCACCGACGCCAGCCGCGTGACCCGGTTGGCAAAGCCGTTCTTGCGGTCCTGATCGAAAAAGAAGCGGGCGTCGGACAGGCGCGGGCGGACGACGCGTTCGTTACCACGAATGATCGGCCCAGGATCGGCGACTTCCATGTTCGAGACGATGAGAAACTTGTTGAGCAGCTTGCCCTGGGCGTCGAGCAGCGGGAAATACTTCTGGTTCTGCTGCATGGTCAGGATCAGGCACTCCTGCGGAACGGCAAGATACTCGGCCTCGAACTCGCCAACCTGGATCACCGGCCACTCGACCAGCGAGGTAACCTCATCGAGCAGCCCATCAGCCGGGTTGATGCGCGCCGCCAGCCGGCTCGCCGCGCTCGCCAGTTGGTCGGCGATCGTGGCGCGCCGCTCGGCAAACGACACGATGACCTTGCCGGCCTCCAGACTGCCGACATAGTCTTCGGCGTCGGCCAGGCTGATCTCGCCCTGCGACAGGAAACGATGACCCAAGGTGACCCGCCCGCTGCGCAGGCCAAGCACTTCAGCCGGAACGACGCGCTCGCCATGCAGGCAGATCAGGCTGTGCACCGGGCGGACGAACTGATGATCGGAATCACCCCAGCGCATCAGCTTGGCAATCGGCAGCTTGCGCACCGCCTGCGCGACGATTTCGCCAAGACAGGCGTCTACATCCTCACCCTTCTGCGTCCACCGTGCGAGGAAGTACTCGCCTTTCGCTTCGCGCGTCCGCTGCAGCTCGGCAAACGAAACCCCGGCCGCCCGCATGAAACCCTCGAGTGCCCGGGTGGGCCGCCCTTCGCCATCGACCGCCCCGGCGACCGCCGGTCCCTTCTTTTCGATCACTCGCTCGGGCTGGCGCTCGCTGACCCGGGTGATCGCAACGGCGAGGCGGCGCGGAGTGGCGTACGGCGTGCAGACGCTATCCGGATGCAGGAACTGTTGCGCCCGCAAGGCTGAAAAAATCGCCTCGGCAAAAGCCTCGGACAGGGTCTTGAGCGACTTTGGCGGCAGCTCTTCAGTGCGCAGCTCGATCAACAGCGTTTCGCTCATCTCAGGCCTCCCCACCGCTGATCGTCTGCGCACGGCACATCGGAAAACCGAGCGCCTGGCGCGAATCATGATAGGCCTGCGCCACCTCGCGCGCCAAAGCGCGCACGCGGCCGATGTACGCGGCGCGCTCGGTGACCGAAATGGCGCCGCGCGCATCAAGCAGGTTGAACGTATGCGAACACTTCATGACCATCTCGTAAGCCGGCAAGGCGAGACCGGCGCCAATCAGGCGCTTCGCTTCCGACTCATATTCGCTGAAATGGCGAAAGAGCAGCTCGACATTCGAATGCTCGAAATTGTACTTCGACTGCTCGACCTCATTCTGGTGGTAAACATCGCCATAGGTCACGCGATAACCCGGTCCCGCGGCCCACACCAGGTCGAAGACGTTCTCGACGCCCTGCAGGTACATCGCCAACCGTTCGATACCGTAGGTGATCTCGCCAAGCACAGGTTTGCACGCCAGCGAACCGACCTCCTGGAAGTAGGTGAATTGAGTTACTTCCATGCCGTCGAGCCAGACCTCCCAACCCAGCCCCCAAGCGCCCAGCGTCGGACTTTCCCAGTCGTCCTCGACAAACCGTATGTCATGCTCAGCGGTGGCAATGCCGAGCGCGCGCAGCGAATCCAGGTAGAGTTCCTGGATGTTGTCCGGCGAAGGCTTGAGCACCACCTGATATTGATAGTAATGCTGCAAGCGATTGGGGTTTTCCCCATAGCGGCCATCCTTCGGTCGGCGCGAGGGCTGCACGTAGGCCGCGTTCCAGGGTTCCGGCCCGATCGCACGCAGGAAGGTGGCGGTGTGGAAGGTACCGGCGCCGACTTCCACATCGTACGGCTGAAGCAACGCGCAACCTTGTTTGTCCCAGAAGTTCTCGAGACGCAGAATGACTTCCTGAAAAGTGGGCATGGCAATGTGAAAGCCGCAGCAAAGAGGATTGACAATTCTACTTCATGCCGCGCACGCGATTGCGCACGCGGCAATGGGCAGTCGCCTTACGACAACTCGACCTGTGCTCCCAGTTCGACGACCCGGTTGGGCGGAATCTTGAAAAAGGCGGTCGCCGTATCGGCATTACGGAACATCCAGGTAAACAGGATCTGGCGCCAGTAGGCCATGCGCGAGCGCCGGGAAATCGGCATCGTGACCACCGTTTCGCGGCCCAGGAAGAACGATGTCTCCATCATCTCGAAACGCAGACCGTGCTGCGTCGCACACAGATCCATGACGCGCGGCACGTCCGGATCGTCCTTGAAGCCGTAACGGACGAAGACGCGGAAGAAGCCGGCCGACAAGGTCTCGACGCGCACCCGCTCGTCGTCCGGGACGTGCGGCACATCCTCGGTAACGACGTTGATCAGCACGACCCGTTTATGCAGGATCTTGTTGTGGTAAAGATTATGCAGCAGCGCACGCGGCACGCCTTGCGGCTCGGCGGTCATGAAGATGCCCGTTCCCTCGACACGCTGCGGTCCGCCAGTAGCCAGGCTTTCGATGAACGCATCCAGCGGTATCGACTCCGACTGCAATTTTTCGTAAAGGAGTTTGCGACCAAGTTTCCAGGTCGACAGGAGGGCAAAGACCGACAGGCCAAGCACCAGGGGAAACCAGCCGCCGTCAAGGATCTTGGTCACGTTGGCGGAAAAGAACGCAAAGTCGACGATCACGAAGAAGAGAAGGAACAGCGCAGCGTACGTCCAGTTCCACTTCCATAGCGCGCGCACGACGACGAAAGCGAGGATGGTATCGATCATCATGGTCAAGGTGACGGCGATGCCGTAGGCCGCTGCCAGATTCGACGACGAGCGGAAACCGACGACGACGACGATCACCGAGAGGAGGAGCAGCCAGTTGATGTTCGGCACGTAGATCTGCCCCTTCTCGCGCTCCGAGGTGAATTTCACCTGGATGCGTGGGCAATAGCCGAGCTGCATGGCCTGGCTGGTGAGCGAGAACGCACCGGAAATGACCGCCTGCGAGGCGATCACGGTGGCGGCGGTGGCCAGGACGACGAGCGGAACGAGCAGCAGTTCGCTGGGCGCCAGCAGGAAGAAGGGATTCTCGATCGCTTTCGGATCGTGCAGCAGCAAGGCGCCCTGCCCGAGGTAGTTGAGATAGAGCAAGGGAAAGACGAAGGCGAACCAGGCCCATTTGATCGCCCGACGGCCGAAATGGCCCATGTCCGCGTAGAGCGCTTCGCCACCGGTGATCGCGAGTACGACCGAACCCAGCGCCAGGAAGGCCAGACCCTGATTATCGACAAAAAACCTGATCGCATACCACGGATTGATCGCCGCCAGCACCTCCGGATATTGCAACACATTCCACAGGCCGAGGACGCCCAGCGTGGCGAACCAGAGCATCATCACCGGTCCGAACAAGGCACCGACGGCGGCCGTTCCGTTGCGTTGGAAAAAGAAGAGGAGTACCAGAATGGTGACGGTAATCGGCAGGATGTACGCCTTGAGCAGCGGCGTGATCACTTCGAGACCCTCGACCGCGCTGAGCACCGACATCGCCGGCGTGATCACGGCATCGCCGTAGAACAGGGCGGCGCCGAAAATCCCCAGCAATGAGAGCAGCCAGAGGACGCGCGGCGAGGCGTTCGCCGTACGCAGCGCGAGTGCAGTCAGGGCCATGATGCCGCCCTCGCCTTTGTTGTCGGCGCGCGTGATCACCAGCACGTACTTCATCGACACGGTGATCGTCATCGCCCAGAAAACCAGCGAGAGAATCCCGAGAACGTTGTCGGGCGTGACGGCCACCGGATGATGGCCGCCGAAGACCTCGCGCACGGTGTATAACGGGCTGGTTCCGATATCGCCGAAGACGACCCCCATCGCCGCCAGCGCGGTCGCCGCCAAGCCGGATTGCCCGCCGTGCGGCGCATTTTCTGCAGTCATTTTCCTCTCCCCCTTAGTGGATGACCAGTCTCCCGTCGCGCTGGGCGGACAAACGACGGCGCGACCGCCCCCCTCGCTGTGCAGCGCCGTCGCCAAAGGCCGCGCCGTCTGCCTGCTCTCGCCAGATTCCCTATTGCAGCGCAACACGAAACCGCGGCATTCTACACTGCGTAATGCCCGGTCGGAATCGACAAACGCATCTTTCGGCTCGACTGCAGCGAGTCATTGCGAATTGTTTCAGGCTATTCTGCAGCGCCCGGCAGCACCCGTTTCGGCAAATGACCGAGTGCTATAATTGTCTGTTTTTACACTTGGCGTCGGGAGGTCGCAATCATGGGCGAAGAGAATAGGCAGCTTGTTCCAGGAATGCTCGAGAAGCGGATCGCCGACGTTCATCTGACCGAGGTGCGCTCGCTGCTGTCGCTGCAGAAGCTGGTCGAAGATCTGGTGCGCGAACAGACGACGCCCGACCAGGACGAAGTCGATGTCGAGCTGCAGCAGCAGTATCGCAAGGAACTGCGCCAGAAGCTGAAGATGATGCCGCCGCGAGAAATCGCCTACATCATCGAATCGCTCGAACCGAACGAGCGCCTGGTCGTCTGGAACGAAGTCAAGGAAGGCGCCGACCCGATCCTTGCCCTGCTGCCCGACGATGTGCTCGAGGAACTGATCGACGATAGCCACTATCGCAACGAGAGAACCGCGATCACCGCCTTCGAGCTGCGCGATGGCCGCCTGCGCCAGATTTCGGTCGAAAAGCCCGAGGATCTGGAAGGCGTCAAGCCGATCTGGGTCGACCTGATCGCCCCGACCAAGAAGATTCGTGCCTGGATCGGCAACCAGTTCGAAGTCGATCTGCCCGATCCCGGCGGCCTCACCGACCTCGAGGCGAGCGCGCGCTTCTATGTCGACGAAGAAGGCCATACTCATCTGCACTCCGACTTTCTGCTCGACACGCGCGATGAATCGCGCAACGTACCGGTTGCACTGATTCTGCAAAACGACGTGCTGTTCACCGTGCGCAGCGAAGAGCTGCCGGTCTTCCGTCTGCAGCGCGCCCGCGCGCGGACGCGCCCCGGGTATGTGAGCAGCGGCGGCGATGTCCTCCTCGACCTGTATGCCGCCGATGTCGAGTACTCGGCGAACGCGCTCGAGGACGTCTACGCCGAGCTCGACCGCGTCGGCCGCCAGGTGCTGCGCTCGCACACCAGCGACCAGGAGGCGTCGGCCATCCTGACCGCGATATCCGAAGCCGAGGATTTGAACGGCCGCACCCGCCGCAGCGTCCTCGATACGCGGCGTGCGCTGTCCTTTCTGATGCGCGGCAAGGTACTCTCCGAGGCGCAGCATGCCGACGTACGCGAGATCCTGCGCGACATCGAGTCGCTCGACGGGCACACCGCGTTCCTGTTCAACAAGATCAACTTCCTGATGGACGCCACCGACAGCGCGATCAACATCAACCAGAACAAGGACATCAAGCGGCTGACCGTACTCAGCGTCATCTTCATGCCGATCAACGTTCTCGCCGGTATGGGTGGAATGTCCGAGTTCTCGATGATGACGCAAGGGATTCCATGGCCGCTCGCCTATGCCGCGTTCACCATCGCGATGATTGGTGTCGGTGCGCTCACCTTCTTCGGGCTGCGCTTCTTCGAAAAGCGCTCAGCGCACAGCCGCAAGCTGGAAAACCGGCGAACCGACTGATCGCGCCCGACATCGCCCCGCCGCCGCGTGAAGGAGCGCCAGTACATCGCCTGCCGACAGGCCGAATGGCAAGCCTGGGACGATTGGCTGGCCAGCCGTGGCAAATGGAAGCCGACGAACAGCGCGCCGGCTGAGACGCTCGCTGCAGCCGACCTGCCGCACCGCTTTCGCCGCCTGTGCCACGACCTCTCGCTGGTCCGTGCGCGCAACTATTCGGCGGCAGTTGCCGACGATCTCCACCGGCGTGTCCTGGCGGCGCATCAGCGCATCTACGGTAGCGCGCGGCCCGGAGGAAGCGTCGTTCTCCGCTTCATCGCGCACGGATTTCCCGCCCTGGTCCGCCGCGAGTGGCGCGTCGTGCTCGCCGCCGCGCTGCTCCTCTTCGTTCCTCTGCTCGGCATGCTGATAGCGGTTCAGATTTGGCCGGACGCTGCCTTCCTGCTCCTCTCGGCGGAAACGGTGGGCGAAATAGAGGAAATGTATTCGCCTGGCGCAGCCCATCTGGGCCGGCCGCGCGCAGCCGCCAGCGAGTGGGCGATGTGGGCCTTCTACATCGCCAACAACGTGCGCATCGATTTCCAGGCCTTTGCCGGCGGCATCGCATTTGGCCTGGGGACGATCTTCTACATGGTCTTCAATGGCTTGTACATCGGCGCGGTGGCCGGGCACCTGACCCAGATCGGCTTCGTCGAAACGTTCTGGGGCTTCGTTGCCGGGCATAGCGCCAGCGAGCTGACCGGCGCCACGCTCGCCGGCGCTGCCGGCCTGAAACTCGGTATGGCGCTCGTTGCACCCGGCCGCCGTAGCCGCCTGACCGCCTTGAAGGAAAGTGCTCAGATCGCCGCCGAGTTGCTCTGCGGCGCTGCCGCCTTGACGTTTCTGGCAGCCTTCATCGAGGCCTTCTGGTCACCGCGGACGGGCATCAACCTGACCGTCAAGCTGGTCGTCGGTACCGTCGGCTGGCTGCTCACCTGGGCCTATCTGCTGCTCGCCGGGCGGCGCTCCGATGCGCCTTGAGCAGATCGCGCTCCACCTGCGTCGGCGAACACCCTGGGAAGCGCTCGACCTTGGCCACGCCATGTTCCGCACCTGGAGCTGGCCGGCCTATCGCGCCTGGCTGCTCACCTACTGGCTGGCTGGCCTCTGTATCCTGGCGCTGCTCTGGCCCTGGCCGCAGTACGCAGGGCTCGTCCTCTGGTGGCTGAAACCGCTCTTCGATCGCGTGCTGCTGCACGTTTTCAGCCGCTCGCTGTTTGCCGCCGACGACCACCTGCGCGATCTGCCCGGTGAACTGCCGCGCCTGCTGCGCGGTCCTGGTGTCCTTTCCGGCCTCAGCTTGCGCCGTTTGAGCCTGGCGCGTTCCTTCCTGCTGCCCGTCTGGCAACTCGAGGAGCAGCAAGGCAGCGCGGCCCGCGCGCGCTTTCGATTGCTTTCGCGCCACTATCGCGGTTACGCTGCGTGGCTGACGTTCTTCTGCGCCAACATGTCTTCGCTGCTCACCTTTTCGCTGCTCATCGTGCTCGCTGCCCTGGCCCCGGGAGACTCGTCGGCGCTTGCCATCGAGCAGTGGTTCGGCAACGACCTGAGTCGTTCGCAGTATCTGATCGGCAACCTGGTCTATATGCTCGCCGAAAGCATCGTCGAACCGCTCTACGTCGCCTCCGGCTTCTCGCTCTATCTGAACCGGCGCAGCGAGCTGGAGGCCTGGGATATCGAGCTCGGCCTGCGCCGACTGGCCGAGCGCACCGCGCCGCCGAAAGCGGAGAAGCCGCTGAGCGGCCAGGTGGGAGCCTTGCTCGCCCTGCTCGTGCTCTGCTCGGCAGCCGCCTGGCCGACGCCGGGGCTGGCAGCCGAAGACGCCAGGCCGACCGCCGGGGAAACTGTCGTCCAGTGTCCGGCGCCCGATGACGACTCCGCCGCCGACGACGATACCGACGCAGCGGTCGACCGCCTTCCGGCGAGCGGGCACGCGGCGCCAGAAAAGCAAACGGCAGCCCGGCAGTCGATCGACGCGGTTCTCGCCGATCCAGTCTTCGGCCAAGTCCGCGAGGACTGGAGGTGGCGTTGGCGCGCCGACCCGGCAGCGCCGAGCGACGCCGGGTCGCCCGGCCTGCGCGCGCTGGTCGCGGTGCTCGAGCAGATCGCCCAACTGGTGCGTAGTCTCCTGCCGTTCGCTGCCGGGGTAGCGCTCGCCGTCCTGATCTACGTCCTCGTTCGCTATCGACCGCAACGGCCATCGACCGCGCGTGCGGCAGGTCCGGCAGCTCCGCTCGGTTTCGACCTCGACCCGGCGACGCTCCCGGCTGATCCGGCAGCCGCCGCGCGCAGCGCTCTCGCCGCCGGCAAGCCCAGCCTGGCGCTCAGCCTGCTTTACCGGGGCGCCATCGTCGCCCTGAGCCAGCGACACGGCGTAAGCTTTCTTGCCGCCGATACCGAGGACGACTGCTTGCGGCGGATCGCCGGACGTCTTGACGGCAATGGCGAACACTTCTTCGGCGAGATCGTCGAGGCTTGGCGACGCATCGCGTATGCTCAGCAGTTGCCCTCGGCCGACCAGGTCGAACGTCTGATCGGCGGCTGGCAAGCGTCATTCGGCAGGCACAGTGGATCGCCATGAAGCAGCGCGCGCTTTATGCCGGGCTTCTACTTTGCGCTGTGCTCGGCCTCGCCGGCTTCTGGCTGCTCAGCCACCTGGAGCGCGTGCCGGTCGTACAGCGCGAGCCCCCGCAAGACGAAGCCAGGCGAAACCCCTACCTGGCGCTCGAGCGCTTCACCGAGCGCCAGGGTGGCCGCTTGGCGCGTTCTTCCGACGCCCGCGTGCTCGCACGTCTGCCGCCCGCAGGCACGCTGTTCCTTGACCGCCAGCGGCCGCAATTCCTGTCGACCGCGCGCCTGCAAGAACTGCTCGACTGGGTGGCGAACGGCGGCTATCTGATCGCCGTCGCCGAGCTGCCCGGGGTTGCCGACCCCTTGCTCGACAGCCTCGGCATCAGCCGGTCCGCACGCCTAGCGCGCTCACGTAAGCCAGCAGGTGTGCTCGAGGTGGCCCTGCCCGGCGCCGACCGAACGTTGCGCGTCGATCTTGCCGAAACCATGCTCCGACCAGGCGTGCGGCAGCCCGACTGGGCCGCCGGACGGCGCGCGAGCGCCGCGCAGATCCTCCATTTCAGCGTCGGTCGCGGGCATCTCACGGTGGCCGTGGACCTCGACCAGCAGTTGAGCAACGCGCGAATCGGTGACAACGACCACGCCGAACTCTACTGGTCACTGCTCGAACGATACGACCGTTCGCCGCAGCCGCAGGTCCTCCTGCTCTCCCGCCTGCGCATGCCGACGCTCTTTGCCTGGCTGTGGGAGGTCGCCTGGGCGGCATGCCTGTCGGCCGGCGCGCTGCTCGGGCTCTGGGTGTGGCGTGTAGTCCCGCGCTTCGGCAACATCCGGCCGGATGCACCGCCCGGGCGGCGCGAACTGCGCGAGCATCTGGCCGCGATTGGCCGCTATCTGTGGCGCTCAGGTGGCCTCAGCGCGCTGCTAGCGCCGGCCCGCGAGCGTTTTCAGCGCCGTTTGCAGGTGCGCCAGCCGGCAATTGCTGCCTTGCCACCCGAGGCGCGCGCGGTCGCCCTCGGCGCGCTCAGCCACCGCCCAGCCGCCGCGATCGCCGCCGCGCTCGCCGGCCAGGCCGACAACCCACGCACCTTCACTGCGGCGCTGCGCCTGCTGCGCAATCTTGAACGCGACCTGTGAGAGCCGAAATGAACGACGCCATCCTCCCCACCCTTCCGGACGAGAAACTGCGCCAGGCTAGGCAAATCGCCGATGCGCTGCGCAGCGAGATCGGCAAGGCGATCATCGGCCAGCAAGCGGTTGTCGACGAGGTCCTGATCGGGCTGCTGGCCGATGCGCACGTACTGATCGAGGGCGTCCCCGGCCTCGGCAAGACACTGCTGGTCAAGGCGCTGGCACGAACCTTCAACGGCCAGACGCGACGCATTCAGTTTACTCCCGACCTGATGCCCTCGGACGTCGTCGGACACACCGTGTTCGATGCGGCGAGCGGCCGTTTCGTGACGCGCCAGGGACCGGTCTTCACCAACCTGCTCCTCGCCGATGAAATCAACCGCGCGCCAGCCAAGACGCAGTCGGCCTTGCTCGAGGCCATGCAGGAAAAGCAAGTGACGCTGGAAGGCAATACCTCGCCTTTGCCACGCCCGTTCATGGTGCTTGCCACGCAGAACCCGATCGAACAGGAGGGGACGTACCCGCTGCCAGACGCCCAGCTCGACCGCTTTCTGTTCAAGATCCGCATCGATTACCCGAGTGAAAGCGAAGAGATCGCGCTGACTCGACAAGTGACCAGCGCCCGCACCGGGGCCGATCTCGACGTTGAGCCGGTGGCAAGCTTGCTCCAGCCGGCGACCGTGCTCGCCCTCCAGCAATGGGCCGCGCACGTCGTGCTCGACGAACGCGTGATCGCTTATGCCGTGGCCATCGTGCGCGCCAGCCGCGCAGCCCCCGGATTCGCCAGCGGCGCCGGTTCGCGCGGCCCGCTCGCGCTCGTTCGCGGGGCGCGCGCGCGCGCGCTGATGGCCGGACGCGGCTTTGCCACTCCCGACGATGTCAAGGCGGTGGCCCTGCCTGCCCTGCGCCACCGCGTGACACCGGCGGCGGAAGCCGAAATCGAAGGGCTCGCGGCCGACGATCTGCTGCGCGCCCTGCTCGAACGTGTGCCGGCACCGCGCCTGTAGATGCTGCTGCCTGCGCGCCGGCTGCTCTTCGCCGCCCTTGTCTGTCTGCTGATCGGCGTCGCTGCAGCGGCGAGCACCCGTCTCGCCGAGATCTGGCAGGCGACCGCGGCGGCCGCGGTAACCATCGCCACGGTGGACGCCGTGCTCGCCCGCCGTCAGCGCGGGCGGCTCAGCGCGCAGCGCGAGTTCGCACGCGCGATGCCGGTTGGCACCTGGCAGACGGTTGAACTCCACCTGCGGCTGAGCACCGGCCGCCTCACCGGCTGGCTGGAGGACGGCCATCCGCCGGCTTTCGCCAGCGCCGGCCTGCCGCTGTCGTTCTCCCTCGAGGCAAGCCGAAATCTGCGCGTGGCATACCGGATCGCCGTCAGTCAGCGCGGCCGGCACGCCTTTTCCGGGCTTACGCTACGCGCCACCTCGCCCTTGGGTTTCTGGTTGGTCCAGGAAACCGTCCCGCTTGTTGACGAACTGCGCGTCTATCCCAATTTCGCCCGCATCGCCCACTACAGCTTGCTGGCGACCGACCACCGCCTATCGCAAATCGGCATCCTGCAGCGCCGCCGACGCGGCGAGGGCATGGAGTTCCATCAGTTGCGCGACTACCGGCAGGACGACTCGCCACGCCGCATCGACTGGCCTGCAAGTGCGCGTTGCGGCCGCCTGATCGCGCGCGAGTACCAGGACGAACGCGATCAACAGATCGTCTTCCTGCTCGACTGCGGTGCGCGCATGCGCGCGCACGACGGCGATCTGTCGCACTTCGACCACACGCTGAATGCCTTGCTGCTGCTCGCTTACGTCGCGCTGCGCCAGGGTGACGCCGTCGGTCTGGCGACCTTCGGCCACGCGCAGCCGCGCGTATTGCTGCCGAGCAAGTCGCTGGCGACGCTGAAAAAGCTGCTGAACGCGGTGTACGACCTCGAGCCGACGCTGCAGGTCCCCGACTATCTGGCCGCCGGCGAAATCCTCACGCGCCATCTGCGCAAGCGTGCGCTCGTCGTCCTGCTTACCAACCTGCGCGATGAAGACGACGATACGCTGCTGCCCGCCGTCCACTACCTGCGACAACGTCATGCGCTCACGCTGGCCAGCTTGCGCGAGCCCGTGCTCGACGAGGTTGTCGAGGCACCGGTGACCGATTTCGACGCCGCCCTGCTGCGCGGCGCCGGCCTCGAGTATCTGCAGGCGCGGCAGCGTCAGTTGGCGCTGCTCCGCCGCAACGGCCTGCACATTCTCGATGTCAGTCCGCGCGAACTGCCGGTTGCCCTGATCAACCATTACTGGGCCAGAAAGCGTGCCGGCGAGTTATAGTGTGCGCTGCACGCCGAACCAAAGCGCGGCGGCGCGTCCCGACTCCACCAGGCGACGATGGACACCGTGTGGCTAACGCGATGACTGACAGCGACCATCGATGCAATACGCCGCTCTTGCGCGCTGGCGACCCGGCGACCCGGCCGTCATCCGGCGCCTCGCTACACGCCGCCGGCGGCATGCGCATCCGGCTCGAACGATGAACGCCCATCAAGAACGACTGGACACGCTGTGCACGATCGCCACACCCGAGGCGTGCCAGATCGACCTGCGGGTTGCCGGGCCCGTCTCGCGTGCACGCGCCTGGTTCATCGATTTCTTCATCCGCTTCGCCGTCTGGCTGGCACTGGTGGTCGCCGCAAACTCGGTCGGCGACCTCGGGGTCGGACTGATGCTGCTTGGCGCGTTCGCCCTCGAATGGTTCTACCCGATCATCTTCGAGGTCTACCGGCATGGGCAGACGCCCGGCAAGCAGGCCTGCGGTTTGACCGTGGTGCATGACGACGGCCGCCCGCTGGGTTGGCGCGGCGCCTTCCTGCGGAACACGCTGCGCGCGGTCGATTTTCTCCCGCTCGGCTACGCCCTGGGCTTCGTTGCCAGCCTGCTCAATCCCTACGGAAAACGGCTCGGCGACCTGGCCGCCGGAACGCTGGTCGTCTATGTGGAAACGCGGGTGTCGCGCGATCTCAGCACGGACGATGGCCTGGGCAGCGAAGCGCCGCCTTTCGCCCTGACCCGCGACGAGCAGATCGCGATCATCGAGTTTACCCGGCGGGCTGGCACCCTGACGCGCGAACGGACAGCGGAAGTTGCCGCCGCCGCCGGCCCGCTGACCGCTGGCCTGGACGGTGCCGCCGCCGAGCAACGCTTGCGCCGCATTGGCAACTTTCTGCTGGGCGGACATCGCGCCACTTCGTCCCGCCAATAGGTCTGCGCCAACGGCGACTCCGCCTTGCGCCACGTTTGCCCAGAGCACTCTATGGCAACCGCTGAGCCCCACCCGCCGCCTGAGTATCCCCTTGCCCACGCCTTTTCGTTCACAATGCGGTGTTCATGTCCTCCCGCCTGCTCTCCTGTTGCGCGGCCTCGCTAGCGCTACACCTCAGCCTGCTGCTGCCGGATATCGTTCAGCCCAACACGGCAGCGCCGCGCACTTGGCTGCACGCCTCCTTGCGCCTGCCGCAACCGCCGTCAGCGTCGCTCGATCCCGCGGTACCCGACGAACGGCTGCTGAAGAACACCTTGAACAGCGAGCAGCGCCGCACGCGTGCCGCACCTGACCGAACGTCGCGGGCGGTAGACCCGCGCGCTAGCCGGCGCACGGTCGAGAGTGCACAGCGTAAGCTGGCGCAACACCTGTTCTATCCGCCGGAAGCCATCGCGCGCGGCCTGGAGGGCGAGACTCGCCTGCTCCTGACGCTTGACGAGAGCGGCCGCATCACCGAGGTTGGCATCGCTGCCAGCAGTGGCCATGCCATCCTCGACCAGGCTGCCATACGTGCCGCCCGCACGCTCGGCCGCTTGACCTGGAGCGAGACCCGCGAGCTGCTGCTGCCGGTTGTTTTCCGACTTGAGTAAGCCGCTCGCCGACCTCGATCCGAAGCCGCCAGCAGACCCGCCGAAGCCGAAGTCGGACCCGACGCTCGTTCACTAGCGGGCGGACCAGGGTCGGCCGGGGCAGCTTCCATCTGAACGCTTGGCGCGAGTGTTGCCCACCGTCGTCGAACTCCAGGGCGCCGACAAAATGACGGTTTTATCGGTGAGCACTTGCCGGCTGAGCCGTTTATGATGAAGATGTTGACTTGTTTTTCTGCCGGCAGCGACGCCAAAAGTACCCGAGGTTGATGACGTGCCCGATTCCGACGACGAGAAGACGATAGCGCTCGATGGCGCGGAGAAGCCGCGATCGGTCACTCGATCGCCCGGCAAGGCCCGCGTCTGCTCGCACAATGCGCTTCCGCTCGGCACCCGCCTCTGCGAGTTCGAGATCGTCGATCTGGTCGGCGAGGGCGGTTTCGGAATCGTCTACCTGGCCGAAGATCACTCGCTGAAGAGGCGTGTCGCGATCAAGGAGTACATGCCTTCATCGCTCGCCGAGCGCGGCGTCGATTCTTCGGTGGTCGTGCGCTCCGAGCGACACCAGGATACGTTCGACGTCGGCCGTCGCAGCTTCGTCAACGAAGCACTGCTGCTCGCCCAGTTCGACCATCAGGCTCTGGTCAAGGTTTTCCGATTCTGGGAAGCCAACGGCACGGCCTACATGGCCATGCCTTTCTATGCCGGCAAGACGCTGCGCGAGGTACTCAAGGAACGGCTTACGCGACCGGACGAGCAGTGGATACGCAAACTGCTGCTCCCAATCATGGAAGCGCTTGAACTCATCCACGCCGAGAACTGTTTTCACCGCGATGTCGCGCCCGACAACATCATGATCCAGCGCGACGAGCGGCCAGTCCTGCTCGACTTCGGCGCCGCGCGGCGCGTCATCAGCGACATGACCCAGGCGTTGACCGTCATCCTCAAACCGGGTTTTGCGCCAATCGAGCAGTACGCCGACATGCCCGGCATCAAACAGGGACCGTGGACGGACATCTACGCCTTGGCGGCCGTCGTCTACTTCATCGTCGTCGGCCGTTCGCCGCCAGCATCCGTCAACCGCATCATGCAGGATTCCTACGAACCGCTGACCGTCGTCGCTGCCGGCGCGTACTCCGACCGACTGCTGCGTGGAATCGACCAATGCCTCGCAGTGCGCGCGGCAGACCGCCCGCAATCGATCGGTGAGATGCGCGAGCTGCTCGGTTTCGGTTCTGAACTTGCGCCGACGTGGATGGAGATTCCGCTGGAAACACGGGTCATCGGACCGGCGGAATCCCCTCCACCGGATGATGCGACGAAGCCTGACCCGCAGCCGCTAGCGACCGCCGCCGTCGTGCCGACGCTCGTTTCCTCGTCCGCCGCACTGCCGCCATTGCCATCGGCAGCGCACCTGCCAGAACCGCTGCACCCCGCTCCGGCGCTGGCGTCCCGCCGCGCGCTGCAGTTTGGCGGAGCGCACTACATCGGCGCAGCGCTCGGCGCAGGATTGCTCGTCGCCGGGTGGGTGCTGACCCTCGGCAGCCCGCCAAGAACACCGACCGCGAGCGATCAGCCGGCAACCCCGGTGCACGCACCCGCCACCGCCGATGCCGCAGCGCCAGGCAGCACGCGCCCGCCGGCAAGCACGCTCGAGCAGGCGCTGTCGGCGATCGCCACCAGCTCTGACAGCAGTTTCGAACTCAGCATCGACAACCTGCAGACGCCGCTGACCATAGGCCGGGACGCGCTCTCGTTCAGCTTGCGCAGCAGGCGCCACGGCTATCTCTATCTCCTGCTCCTCGATACCGCGACCGCTCGGTTGAGCCTGCTCTTTCCCAATGCGCTCGACGCGGACAATCGCGTCATCGCCGACCAACCGATCGTCTTTCCGCGGCCAGCGTGGGCGTATCAGGCGGATCCGCCGGCAGGCAACTGGCAATTGCTCGCCATCGTGTCCGCCGCACCGCGCAGCTTTCCGCTGCTGCACGCCGAGATCCTGGACGGCGTCGCCAGCACGCCAGCGGCGCTGATCGAAACGCGCCTGAAGCAAGCGGGCGCCGGCGGGGCAGCACTGCTCGGAGCGCCCGAGTGCACCGCGGGTGAGGCCTGCTCGTCGAGCTATGCGGCCGTGCGCTTCAGCGTCGAAGAAGCCGCCGCCGACAGCCGGCGCCAGGCAAGTGCCGCACGCGTCACCGCCACGGGCAAGACCAAGCAGGACGCCGACGAGACGAGCGTGCGCCGGACAACAGCACCCGACCTCGGCCAACAGCTAGACGCAATGCTCAAGGCCAGGTAGACCTGCACGTCTGGCGAGCACTTGTTCCGCCAACGCGCTGCGGCGGATTTGTCACGGCGTGCGGGGGCGATGCCAGAGGCTCGCCCACCCGAAGGCTCGTTTACCTAGAGGATGATCGTGGTTTCGTCCGGCACTTGATCCGAAACGGTGACACAGAGCGCCGTGTAATTGTCGTTGTCACCCGGCGCACGCCGCCGTATCAGCCTGCGCATCAGTCCTAGCCACTCGGCCGCACCCGAAGCATCAACGAGCAGCTCTTCCATTTCGGCTTCCGCCACGTGCTCCCACCAACCGTCCGTACAGAGCAGGAAAACATCGCCCGAAAACAGCGGGATAGCTTCGTGCGCGACGGACAGCGTGATCGCCTCGCTTGAACCGATCGCTGAGGTCAGCAAGCCGCGTTGCGGATGCGTCCGGATCATGTCGGCAGTGCCGTAGCCGGCATCGATCAGGTTTTGGACGACGCTATGATCGCGCGTCTGGTAGACGACCTGGCCGTGACGAAAAAGATAGATTCGTGTGTCGCCGACGTGTCCCCAAACCGCCGTTCCGCCGGAGCGGTCGATCAGCAGAAGTACCGCCGTGGCGTGCATGTCGTCGGCGGTATTGCCGCTGCCCTTCTCGCTGACGACGGCTTCGTTGGCCGCTTGCAGCAAGGCCGCCGCGTCGTGCAGCCCGGCACTCTGCGTCGTTGAGAAGCGCGTCAGGATCGTGTCGACGACCAGACGTGCTGCGATGTCGCCGCTGCCATGCCCGCCGGCACCATCCGAGACGGTCCAGCAGCAAGCCGTGTCCGAGGTCCAGTAACCGCAAGCGTCTTCGTTTCGGCTCCGCCCACCTCGCTCGGACAGAAAATACGTCTGCACTTCAAGCATGTGTCCCTCACCTCGTTTGTTCCACCGTGCGCCAAGCCGCCGGCTTAGCGCGCGTCCGGGCTGACCGGCAGGCGCGCCAACTGCTCGGCGTGGGCCTTGGCGAATTCACCGTCACAAGCCGCCGCGAAATCCGCGCTCGCCTGGCGCGCTACTTCGCGATGAGTTTGCTCGAACAGATCCCAAAGTCGAGCCTTGCGGCTGCCTGGCAAGCAGCGGTCAAGCAAGCACCTGCCGGCCAGACGCTGCTCGATAGCCGATGGCTCGAGCCGGCCCAGCACGCCGGGCAAGATGGCACGCATCCCGGCCATCAGCGCGCACTGGTGCGCCCGCAAATCCTCGAAGGTCGCACGCAGTGCTTCCTCGGGCCGTATGGACGCACCTACCTGGGGGAGCAGGAGCTGCGCCAAGGCAACGCCGATATCCGGCGCGAGCATGAGCGGATTGCTGTCTTTGACGGCTGCCATCGCGACTGGCGAGTGCAGCTCACGCGCCGTCTCGCTGCGCGCTTTCGACAACTTCACCGCCCCCAGCGTCGCTTCGCGCAGCAAGTGGCCAATCCGCTCCATCAACTCCGGCGTGAGCGCTGGCAGGCTCAGCGAAACGCCGAGCCCTTGCAGAAACGCCGCGAGCAACTCACTTGCCTCGCCACTTGGCTCGGCGGCGACCTCCGGCACCGTCTGCATTACCGGCACCTGGCTAGCTCCTTGCCAACGCGGTGCGGCCGGCGACCCTGCTGCGCGCGCCGGTCGATGATCGACGACAGGTGGCAACGGTCGGTCGCTCGGGCGCGCATCGTCCCACGAGCGAACCGCGACCCCCCAGCGCGCCGCACGACGGGCGAACCGAGTCAGCCCAGCAGGTGCCGGTCCCATTGGCCGATCGCCTGGAACCGAAGCCTGCTGAGCCAAATCGACGCGCAGGTCGTAGTCACCGATCGAGATCTCGTCACCTTCTGCCAACGGAACTTCTACCCCCTTAGCCAAGGGCTGGCCATTGAACCGCGAGGGATTCGTGCCCGCATCGACCAGAAGGAACCTCCCGTCGCGCCACTCGACGCGGGCTTGCACGCGCGAGATCCGCAGTTCGGGATCGGGCAGGACGATTTCATTGGCCGAGTGCCGGCCCAACGCGCCGCCACGTGCATCGAAATGAAAGTTGATCGACTGGGCGGGAGCCTCGCCTCGAAATCGAATAACTGAAATACGCATCGCCTGGTCGCTGGTGGCAGGGAGGCCCGAGCCGGCCTGTTTGACAAATATTAGCCATCTTAGCAGCAACCCGGAACTCAGTCGCCTGCTCTGTTGGTTTGCCTGAGGAGCGTCGGTGAAGATCTCCGATGGCCGCGACTACCACCAGCCAGGACTGTGCTCGCCCCAGGGCGCGCGCCTTCGGCAGCCGGCGAGACACCGGTATGCGGCGGGCAACAAGCGTTCGCCGGTCGGCGGTCACCTGTGCCGACACCCACCCAGGCAGCGCCAGCCGAGCGGCAGGAGCTGGATTGACGGCTGCGCTACGCGCTGCCTATACTCCCGCCCTTGCCGAAAAACCCGTCGCCCATTTCCGCCGAGGCTCACGACGAACAAGCTCGAATTGCGGAAGGTGACGCCGCCAGGTCGAGGGATCGAGGAGTACCGTATGCGCCGCACGAAGATTGTCGCCACCATTGGCCCCGCCACGTCGGCCCGAGCGGTGCTGCAGGAACTGCTGACCGCCGGTGTCGACGTCGTCCGGCTCAACGCGGCACATTCGGACATGACGACGCACGCCAACAACGTGCGCCTGGTGCGCGAACTGTCGGCGGTCCTCGGGCGCAGCGTTGGCGTACTGGTCGACCTGCCGGGGCCGAAGATTCGGACCGGTCTGGTTGCTGGCGACGCCGCCGAGCTGGCCACCGGCCAGGAGTTCATCCTGAGCGGCAGCGACGACGGGCACGGCGATGCGCAGCATGTGGGCACCACCCTGCCTGACCTCGCCAGTTGGGTGCAGCCCGGTGACGACGTGTACATCGCCGACGGGGCGATCGTTCTGCGCGTGCTGCAGCCGATCGGCAACGATGTCCGCACCGAGGTCGTGCGGGGCGGGACGCTGCGTTCGCGCAAGGGTATGAACCTTGCGCGCGCCGAGGCCTACGTCGAGCCTTTCACCGAACGTGATGCGCTGGCACTGGAGATGGCCATTTCGGCGAAGGTTGACTTCCTCGGACTTTCCTTTGTCCGCCGGGCCGAGGATGTCGAACGCGTACGCGCCCAGCTCCCCAAACGCGGACCGCGCCCGGCCCTGGTGCCCAAGATTGAAACCGCCGCGGCGGTCGACAATCTGCCTGGAATCATCAGTGCCTCGGACGCGGTCATGGTTGCCCGCGGTGATCTCGGGCTGCAAATGCCGGCGCGCCGCGTCCCCTTGCTCCAGAAGGAAATCATCCGGATGTGCAATCGCGCCGGAAAACCCGTCATCACGGCGACCCAGATGCTCGAGTCGATGACCCGCTCGCCACTGCCCACGCGTGCTGAAGTGAATGATGTTGCGAACGCCGTACTCGATGGTACTGACGCACTGATGCTTTCCGAGGAAACGGCGGTCGGCCTCTTTCCGACACAAACGGTGAACATGATGAGCGAAGTCGCCGAGTCGGCCGAGGCCTGGGCGCACGACCGCGTCGATCCGGGCGAGATCACCGTTGCCGACGCCGATCGCGTCGCCTGGGCGGTCGCTCACGCCGCCGTGCAAGCCGCCGAGTACCTGAGTGTCGCAGCAATTCTTTGTCCGACACGCAGCGGGCAAACGGCGCGCCGGGTCGCCGCCTTTCGGCCGAAGATGCCGATCGCCGGCATCTCAATGGGCAACCAGGTCCTCGGTAGCCTCAGCCTGGTCTGGGGCGTACGGCCGCTGGTCGTGGCCGAAAATCTCGAGGCCGACCCCCTGCGCATCTCGATCGCCGCTGCCCGCGCCGCAGGAATGGTCCGCGAGGGCGAACTCGTCGCAGTCGTCTTCGGATCGGCCGGCCCGCGCGCTGGCAGCACCGACAGCGTGCGCATCATTCGCGTCTGACCCCACCGCCTGCCGCCAGCACTGCGCCAGGCGCTTGCCGCAGGTGGCGCGTTGCTCAGGGCAGCGCGAGTATCCAGCGCACCAGCACCCGGATATTTTCGAGTCCGACGCGCTTGTTGGCCGACATGTAGTCGTTCCCCCAGGCGCCACCACCACCCTCGTGGACCTTGCTGACCAAAGCGTCCTCAACCTCAGGTTTTCCCCGATAGCGCCGGGCAACGTCGCGCCACGCCGGACCGCGCACGGTTTCGTCGAGGTCATGACAGGTGAGACAGCGGCTTCGGTCGGCCAACTCGAGCATCGCTGGGTCTACTGCCGGCGGCGCGGCGAGCGCGCCGCGCGACAGCAGGACCAGCACCGACAGCAAAATGTGCGCTCTCAACACGTTCTCCTTTCGCCTGGTCGCCGGCTGCACACTCTCCACGGGTCGCCGAGCGGCCGGCAAGCGGCGGACACGAAGCGGGGGGCCGCAGCCCCCCGCCGATCGACGACCTTACTGCTGAGGAATCAGTAAATGTCGTGCTGAGTATTGTAAACGTTGAACTTGCCGGTCGGTGTAACGAGGCGGGGATCCTTGATCACTGCCTTCACCGTGCGCGTCTTGTCATCGACCACGACAATCGCTGATGGCTCGGTCTTGTTGCCGGTCCACACCGAGAACCAGATTTCGTCGCCCTTTTCGCTGTATTCGCCGTGCACCACGCGCTGAATGCCTTTCGTCTTGCCCAGATCCGCCGCCGCCGCCAGATCGATCACCTGCGGCTTGGGATCGGCGCTGCCCAGTTCATCGATGTTATACACGGTGACTGAGCCGGCCATCTTCGGGTCCGGGTTGAGCGGAGCATCCGCCCAAAGGTTCTTCGACTTTGGATGCGTCTTGACGAACAGCGAGTTCGCGCCATGATTCTTGATTTCCTGAACGACCTTCCAGGCGTGCTGTGGATTGCGCCCAGGATCGGTGCCGATGATGCTGATCACGTCAGCACCCAGGTGCGAGGTTGCCCAGACCGGACCGAACTTCGGATGGACGAAGTTTGCGCCTCGACCGGGGTGCGGGATCTTGGCCGTATCGACCAGCGCCGCGAGCTTGCCTTCCTTGGTGTCGACGACGGCGACCTTGTTCGAGGCGTTGGCGGCGACCAGGAAGTAGCGCTTCGAAGCATCCCAGCCACCGTCGTGCAGGAACTTGGCCGAGTTGACCGTCACTTCCTTCAGATTGGCGATGTCCGAATAGTCGACCAGCTTGATCATGCCGGTCTCCTTGATATTGATCACCCATTCCGGCTTGATGATCGACGACACGATCGAGGCCACACGCGGTTCAGGATGGTACTCGCCATCGACCGTGACGCCGCGCGTCGAGATCAGCTTCAGCGGTTCAAGCGTTTCGCCGTTGAGAATCGCGTACTGCGGCGGCCAGTACGACCCAACGACAGCGTACTTGTCCTCGTAACCCTTGTACTTCGAGGTGTCGATCGAACGTGCCTCGTAGCCGGCCTTCATCGTCGCGACGATGGTCGGCTTTTCGTACCACATGTCGATCAGATCGTAACGGCCGTCGCGCCCAATCACGTGGACATACCGCCCGGAGGCCGACAGACGCGAGATATGAACCGCATAACCGGTCTTGACGATCCCCCAGATCTGTTTCGTATCGCCATCGATCAGCGCCACCTCGCCGGAGTCACGCAGGGTCACCGAGAAGACGTTGTTCAGGTTGATGTTGTTCATCTTCTTCGTCGGGCGCTGGTCGACCGGCACATGCAGCTTCCAGCTCGCCTTCAGATCCTTCATGCCCCACTCGGGCGGCGCCTCAGCCGGCATCTGAATATACGCGGCCATGTTGGCAATTTCCTTCTTCGAGAGGATATCGTCGAAGTTCGGCATGCCGCCCTCGGTACCGTAGGACATGATCTTTTCGAGACGCGCGCTGCCCAGCTTGGACGTATTCGCCGGCTCAAGGTTCTTGCCCGTCGCGCCCTTACGCAGCATGCCGTGGCAACCGGCGCAGCGCTCGAAGTAGGTCTTACCCGCCGCGGCCTTCTCCTCGGCCGAAAGCGTTGGCGTTGCTGCAGCCGCTGGCGCTGCAGCCGTCGGCGCAGGCGCTGTGGCCTTCTCAGCCGGTGCGGCAAACGCCATGTTGATGGCGAACGGCAACGCAGCCAGCATCAATACCTTACCCATTCCTTTCCGCATGCTTTCTTCCCTCTCCTTATGAAATTGCTCAGCCGCTGCCCGCGGTCGGGTCCGCCCGAGAACCCCGCAAGGATGGCACGGCCGGAAAGGATCGTTCCTTGACTTGGATCAAACAAGCCATGGACCTGGATCAAGAATGCGCCTGCTCGGCAACAACTGCCGCGCTTATCCTGTCAATCTGTATGGCTATTTGTCAATTCGGGTTGAAATCATCGGCGCGAGGCGCTTATGCTTGCAACCTGATCGACCCCAGGACGGAAAACAGGCAATGGAAGAAACGCCAGCAGCGGCGCGCAGCGGTATCGTCTATCTCGTCGGCAGCGGCCCAGGTAACCTCGAATTGCTTACCCTGCGAGCAGCTCGCTTGATTGGCGAGGCGGACGCCATCGTCTACGATCATCTGGTCGCCGACGGAGTCCTCGACTTGGCACGTTCCGACGCCGAGCAGATCTACGTCGGCAAGGAAAGCTCGAACCACAGCTTGCCACAGAACGAACTGAACCTGCTGCTCGTTCGCCTGGCGCGCGCCGGCAAACAGGTCGTCCGCCTGAAGGGCGGCGACCCCTTCATTTTCGGGCGCGGCGGTGAAGAGATCGAGACGCTGGTCGATTCGGGAATTCGCTTCGAAGTCGTCCCTGGGGTTACGGCCGCCGCTGGTTGTGCCGCCTACGCCGGCATCCCCCTGACCCACCGCGAGCACGCGCAGTCGGTTGCCTTTGCCACCGGCCATCTGAAGGACGGGACGGTCAATCTCGACTGGCCATCGCTCGCCCGTCCGCGGCAGACAGTCGTCTTCTACATGGGCGTCGGTGGCCTGGCCGAAATCTGTCGGCAACTGATTGCGCACGGTCTGCCGGCAAACCACCCGGCAGCCGTCGTGCACAGCGGCACGACGGTGCGCCAGCGCGTCGTCACCGCTGACCTGGCGACGCTAGCAGCGCGGGTTGAAATCGCCGGGATCACGGCCCCGGCGCTGATCATCGTCGGCACCGTCGTCCGCCTGCAGGCAAAACTTGCCTGGTTTCACCCCACCTAGGCTGGGCGACGCTTTTGCCGACGCGCCGTGAGACGGGGCGCCAGACTTGGCCAACCGCGCCAAACCCGGATCATCTGGCGCGCAGCCCGCGCCTAGCCCGTTGAAGCGTGTCACCAGAGTCGCCGCGTCGGACGCGGCAAACCGTTCGCTGTCGGCCGGATGGCCGGATGGCCGGCCTCCGACGCGTGCGGCGCGCGTGCTAGAATGCTCGCCCTGCGCGCAGCGCCTGAACGGCTCGGCCACCGACGGCACGGGGGAACCGTCACTGCCGGCGTACCGGTAGTGCCGTCCGAATCTTGTTCTGCTGTTGTTGTCTTGTTGGTGCCGAGAGGGGGAATCGAACCCCCACGATGTTCCCATCGGCGGATTTTGAGTCCGCTGCGTCTACCGATTCCGCCATCTCGGCTTTCGCCCGCGAGCAGCGGGCTGGAAGAGGCTTCGATTATCGCCGATTGCAATGCTGTCGACAAGCGCGACGAACAGTCGCTCGCTGCACGCGCTGGTCCTCACCAGACGCTGCCGAATACCCAAACTGAATGCCCGCGCCGCCCATGCTGACCATCGACGATTTTGACTTTGACCTGCCCGCCGAGCTGATCGCGCAGCAGCCCGCTGCCGCGCGCTCGACCAGCCGGCTGTTGACGGTCGGCGACGAGCGCTTCGGCGACCTCCTCTTCAGCGATCTGCCGCGGCTGGTCGACCCGGGCGACGTGCTCGTCTTCAACGACACGCGGGTGATCAGGGCACGCCTGCTCGGCCAGAAGGAAAGCGGTGGCCGGGTCGAAGTACTGATCGAGCGCGTCGTCGATACGCGACACGCGACCGCCCAAATCCGCGCCAGCCACGCGCCGAAACCGGGCAGCCGGATTTGCCTCGAGGAGGCAATCACCTTCAGCGTGCTTGGGCGAAGCGGCGATCGCGGCGAGTTCTTCGAGCTTGAACTTTGCGGCGCCGGTGACGTGTGGAGCCTCATTGAACGCCACGGCCGCCTGCCGCTGCCACCCTATATCGCGCACGCCGCCGGGGCAGACGACGAGGCACGCTACCAGACGGTATTTGCCCGGCACCCGGGTGCGGTCGCTGCGCCCACCGCCGGCCTGCATTTCGACGAAGCCCTGCTCGACGAGTTGCGGAGGATGGGCGTCGAACTGACGTGGCTGACGCTGCATGTCGGCGCCGGCACTTTTCAGCCAGTCCGCGTACACAACCTGAGCGAACACCGGATGCACGCCGAGCGCTACGCGATCCCGCCGGCGACGGTCGCCGCGGTCGACGCCGCGCGCGCGCGCCAGGGAAAGGTGATTGCCGTCGGCACGACCAGCCTGCGCGCGCTCGAAGCGGCCGGACAGAGCGGTGCGCTGCAGGCGGGGACGGGCGAGACCGCGCTGTTCATCACCCCCGGCTACACCTTCCGGGTCGTCGACCGGCTGATCACCAACTTCCACCTGCCACGCTCGACGCTGCTCATGCTCGTTTCGGCCTTTGCCGGAACGGCGACGATTCGCCGGGCCTATCACCATGCCGTCCGCCGCAACTATCGTTTCTTCAGCTACGGCGACGCCATGCTGCTCAGCCGCGCCTGAGTCCACCACCACGCCAATCCGATCCGCTCGACCCTGCCTGCCATGACCCAACTGCGCCTGAACACCAATGTCCTGAACCGCCTGAACAAGTACGATCTGGCGCCCGATGCACGCCGAGTCGCGCTGATCAGCGCGCTGTTGTGGACGTATTACTCGCAGACCGAGCTGTTGGCGATGTTGCGTGACCTTGACCTGCGCACGGTCGACGGACGGGTGTTCGACCACGCCGCTGCGCGTGAGGCCATCGCCGAACTACGTCGTCGCGAACTGTTGGTCGTCGATCCGAGCCGGATCGCCGCCTTTCGCCTGGTCGACGCGCTACGCATCCCACTCTACCGCGACTTGCTGGAGACCAATCCGGGCGACATACTGCCGCGCCTGATCACCGAGCACAACAGGCTGCCGGAATGGCTGCCCGGGCAAGGCCAGCTCTGGCCAACCGGGGCAGGATCGACGACCATCGCGTACATTCGGGCGAAGTTCATGACCGGCGCGTCGCACAACGAGATGATCGAACTGCGTCAGGCCGTCACACGTTCGTCCGACTGGAGCGGGATAGTTCAGGCGGCGATCTACGAAGGCTTCGATGGCCTGAGCTTCAGCCGCATCGACCCGACCTGGCGCGCGCATCTGACGGCCGACGCGGTGGCCAGCACCAGCCTCTTCTGGTGGACCGAGTTCGCGCCGGTGGTCGAATGGGCGTTCGACCAGGTGTCGCGTCAGGCTGAGCCGCTGCCGGTCGAGCTGCGCCTGCTGCTCGCCGACCTCGCCCTGCTGCGCGGCGAGCGCAGTCTGTTCGATCTGGCCCTCGCCGGCATCGACGGCGGTCTTGCGGCGGGCGTGCGCGCCGCGCAGCTTGTCGCGGATGGCCAATGGGCGGCCGGCCAGGCGGCCTTTGAAGCCGCCTTCAAGCTACGCCGCAGCGACGTTGGCGGAACCCGGCGCCTCCTGCCGGAAACCTACTCCTGGTTCTATGTCATCGCCCTGCTCGCGCAGGCGACGCCGAAGCATCTGCAGCTCGCCCGCAAGTTCTGTCGCGGCGAAAGCTACCCGCAACGTGGGCCATACAGCACAAGCTGGACCCGTTGGATGCAAGCGATCGACGTCCGTCTCGGCGCTGGCGCGGCCAGCCGCAGTTCCTTCGCGCCAAGCCACACCCCACCGCGCCCGGCGACGGTCGACGACCTCTGGGCCGTGCTGGCCGCTGCCTGGCTGGGTAGCGACAAGCTGGCGCAAGGCGGCGAACAAGAGCCGACCAGAAGTTGGCGGGCGACTTTCGACAGTCTGCGGCAACGCCTGACTGCCTGCCACCTGCAGACGCTGCTGCGCATGCTTGACGGCGCAGAAGCCGTCCTCGATGGCCGCGATCCACCGGAAAACTACTTTATCGCCGCACCCCGCCAGCAATGGCGACAGGTTCTCACCAGCCTGCAAGCGCTTGCCGCCGACGCAACGGAGCCCTCCGAAACGGGTCGCGAAGGGACGCGCCTGTGGTGGTTGATCGAGGTCGACGCGAGCGGCCGTCTTACCGCAATCAGACCGCAGGAACAGAAAAGCGGCGTTCGCGGCTGGAGCAAGGGACGCGACATCAGTCTGGCCAGGCTCGTCGGCGATGCGCCATCGCTGGCGCCGCGCGATGCGCGTGTCGCCCAGGCCATTCGTCCGCTACGCGGTTACAGCGGACGCTACCGTCTCGACCTCGCAGCCGCCATCGTAGCGCTCGTCGGCCATCCCTACCTGGCGCTGGCGGAATCGCCGCAACAACTCGTCGAGCTCACCGAGGGCGTGCCCGAACTTGAGCTGCTCCGCCAGGGCGACCACTACGCGATGCGCATCGAGCCACCCTTGCGTCCAGGCGGCGAGGAGATGTTCTACGGCTACCCGTTGGCGCCTGAGGAAAGGCGCGAGCAGGAAGCGCTGCGCCTGATCACACTCGTCCGCGATGGCGCACAGCGCTTGCGCCTGGTCCGCTTTACCGAGGCGCAACAGCAGGCGGCACAACTCATTTCCGGCCGCTTCGCCGTGCCGGTCAACGAGCCAGCCGCGCAAAGCGAACTCGACAAGGCCCTGCGGGCCTTGGCCGGACATTTCCAGGTCCACGCTGACGCCGAGCAGGCGGCTCGCCGGGTTGACAGCGATTCGCGGCTGCATGCGGAGCTCTCGCCGCTCGGCGAACATCTCGGCTTGCGCCTCGTCGTCGTGCCGCTGGGCAGCGCCGGGCCGCGCATGGCGCCGGGCGCCGGGCGCCGACGGCTGATGGCGGTGCTCGACGGCGAGACGGTCGGGACTGAACGCGATTTCGCCGCCGAACAGCAGAATCTGGAAGCGGTCATCGACGCGCTGCCCTTTCTCGAAGACGGCGACGCCGCCGAGGGCTGGGTCATCGAGGACGCTGAACTGGCGCTGAGCGCCGTCGAAACGCTGCCCACCTTGCCGGCAGTGGCAGCCATCGACTGGCCGAAAGGCAAGAGCGTACGCGTCGTAACGGTAGACGCACAGCGTCTCGGCGTACGCGTCAGCCGCGAGCGTGACTGGTTTCGCCTCGACGGGCAGGCGACGCTTGACGAAGGACTGGTCATTCAGCTTACCGCGCTGCTCGAGGCAGCGCAGCAGAAAAGCCGCTTCGTCCCCATCGGTGATGGCGTCTATGCGGCGTTAACCCGCTCGCTGAAACAGAAACTGAGCGACCTTGCGGCAGTCCTCGAAAGCGACAAGGCGGGCGGCAAGATCCCATTGATCGCCGCCGCCTGGCTCGACGAGGTGCTCGACGGCAGTCAGACGCAAGCCAGCGACGAGTTCCACCAGGCGCTCGAAAGGCTGCGCCAGGCGCAAGCCAGTCAGCCACAAGTTCCGCGTCTCTTGCAGGCGACACTGCGCCCCTACCAGGAAGACGGCTACCAGTGGGCGATGCGCCTGGCGAGCGCCGGCATGGGCGCCTGCCTGGCTGACGACATGGGCCTCGGCAAGACGTTACAGGCGCTTGCCGTGCTTATCGAGCGCGCCGCTGGCGGCCCCGCTCTGGTCGTTGCGCCAACGTCGGTATGCGGCAACTGGCAAGCCGAGATCGCGCGTTTTGCGCCCAGTCTGAATGCGCGCATCTACGGCGAGGCAAGCGAAGCCGAGCGCGAGCAGGTGCTCCAGCAAGCGGCAGCGCAGGATGTCGTGATCGTCTCCTACACCCTGTTGCTGCTTGCCCAGGAGCGCTTTGCCGAGCGCACCTGGCATACGCTGATCTGTGACGAAGCGCAAGCGATCAAGAACGCCGCCGCCAAGCGTTCGCAGGCCGTCTTCGATCTGGCGGCTGATTTTCGCCTGGCGCTGACCGGAACGCCGGTGGAGAATCGCCTGACCGACCTCTGGTCGATCATGCGCTTCGCCAACCCAGGCCTGCTCGGCAACATCAATCGTTTCAACCAGCGCTTTGCCGGGCCGATCGAGCGCAACCGTGACCGCGAGGCGCAACACGTTCTCAAACGACTGGTCGGGCCTTTCGTCCTCCGCCGAACGAAAGCCGAGGTGCTGCAGGAATTGCCGGCGCGCACCGAGCTGATCATTGCCGTCACCCCGGAAGCGGCTGAAGCCAGCCACTACGAAGCGCTGCGCCGACTGGCGACGCAGGAAATCGAGCAGACGCCCGACAGCGCCCCGGAGACGCAACGGCGCTTCAACATCCTGGCGCAGCTCACCCGCCTGCGCCGCGCCGCCTGTGACCCGCGCCTGGTCAGCCCCGAGGTAGCGACTGCCGGCGCCAAGGTACAGGCTTTCGGCGAACTCGCCGCCGAACTGATCGCCAATGGTCACAAGACCCTGGTCTTCAGCCAGTTCGTCGACTTCCTGAATCTGCTGCGCGAACCGCTCGACGCCGCCGGAATCAGCTACCAGTACCTCGACGGCGCCACGCCGGCTGGCGAGCGCAGTCGCCGCGTCGCCGCCTTCCAGGCCGGTCAGGGCGATCTCTTCCTGATCAGCCTGAAGGCCGGCGGTTTCGGCCTCAATCTGACCGCCGCCGATTACGTCGTGATCACCGACCCGTGGTGGAACCCGGCGGCAGAAGACCAGGCCATGGGCCGCGCGCACCGTATCGGCCAACTGCGTCCGGTGATCGTCTACCGCCTAGTCAGCAAAGGCACAGTGGAAGAACGCATCGTCGACCTGCACCACGAAAAAAGGGCCCTCGCCGACAGCATCCTGGCCGAGGGTGAGGCCACTGCCCTGCCCTCGACCGAGGACCTCGTCGCCTTGATCCGCGGCGAGTGATGCCCAGCCGGCTACTGCATCGAATGCAGGCCGATCAGGTTGCCTTCGCTGTCCTCGATCAGCGCGATATGCCCGTACTGGCCGATGGCCATCTTCGGCTGGATGATTCGGCCGCCTGCCTGAGCCGCGCGGTTGGCTTCGTTGGTAACATCCTGGCAGGAGAAGTAGACCATCGTCCCGCCCTTCGCTGGTCCGCCCATCGGATGGCGAACGAGCGCGCCCGCCGCGCCAGGCCCGCCCTCGACCCACTGAAAAGCAAACATTTCGCCGCCTTCGCCGACTTCCGACAGTTGCACCAACGGGCGACCGAATACCGCAGTGTAGAAGGCGCGCGCACGCGGCATGTCGGCAACGTAGATTTCGAACCAGCCGACCGGGTTGACTGCTGAATCCATCTTTCTACTCCTCAATTTCCAGTTGTGAACGAAACGACAGCTTCGCGAGCTCACCACCGCCCGCAGGTGACCTATACTACGCTACGCTTCAACAGCCAGGCTTCTTTCACCTGCAACACACCTCAACGTCAATCGACTGGAGACTTACGCAATGGGATTACTCGACTCGGTCTTGGGTTCCGTCCTCGGCGGCCAACAAACTGCACAGGCTGGCCAGAGCGGCGGTTTGGGCGGCCTGCTCGCGATGCTGCTGAACAACCCGCAGTTGCTGCAGGTCGCCGCCAGCCTCCTGGGCAACGATGGCCAGCACGGCGGGCTGGGCGGCCTGGCCGGCCGGTTCCAGCAGGCCGGTCTGGGTGACGTGATGGCGTCGTGGATCGGCACCGGGGAGAATCAGCCCGTTTCCGGTGCACAGATCGGCGAGGTTCTCGGCCAGGATACGCTTTCCGGTCTGGCGCAGCAGCTCGGCGTCAGTGAAAGCGACGCGGCCGGCCAGCTTGCCAGCATCCTGCCCGGACTGATCGACCACCTCACACCAGGCGGACAGGCGCCCCAGGGTGGGCTGGGGAACGCCGGCGATCTGCTCGGAATGCTCGGCGGGCTGCTCGGCGGACGCTGATCGGCAGGCCTGCGCGCGGACGCGGGCTGTTCGCCGTATGCAGCGTTGGCCCCGCTATCGCCGCGCGCCGAGCGCTGCCTCGGCGCAGCCTGCGCCGAAAACCGGAGATGCGACTCGTTCTTTTGGAGTGAAGCGATGACTGCCTACCACGGACCTGCGTTGGTGACCCTGGCCACCTCGCTGCTGCTTTTCCTCTGCGCCGCTTACGTTGGCCGCTGCCGGGTCAAGTTCGGCATCCAGGCACCGGCGACGACGGGCCACCAACAGTTCGAGATTGCTTATCGTATCCAGATGAACACGCTCGAGAATGTCGTCCTCGTTCTTCCGGTGCTGTGGATTTTCGCCCTGTCGCTCTCCCCCTGGTGGGCGACGCTGCTCGGCTGTGCGTGGCTGGCCGGGCGCGTCTGGTACGCGCTCGCCTACGCACGCGAGCCGCGCACGCGCGGCCCCGGCTTCCTGCTCGCCATGCTGAGCTTCGGAGCGCTCGCCCTGGGCAGCGCCTGGGGCCTCTGGCGCGGGTTATTCCCCTGATCGACCAGCAGCCAGAGACCACTCCGCCGACTCCCGATACCGGCGCGGCGAGCGGCAAACTGCGACCGCTGCGCGCACTGCTGCCTTACCTTGCGCCGTACCGCAGGCAGATTGCGCTTGCGCTGCTCTTTCTGGCAATCGCGGCCGGAGCGCTGCTCGCCCTGCCCTATGCCGTTCACCTGCTCGTCGACGGCGGTCTGGCCCTGCCACCGGGCGTTGACAATGAGCATCGGTTGCACGATGTTCGCCGCCACTTCATACAGTTGTTCGCCGTCGCAGTGTTGCTTGGCGTGAGCACCGCGGCCCGTTTCTACACGGTAAGCTGGATCGGCGAACGGGTGACGACCGACCTGCGCCAGGCGGTCTATGCGCACGTGCTGAAACAGAGCCCGCACTTCTTCGAAACGCTGAAGACCGGCGAGGTACTCTCACGCTTGGCCGCCGACACGGCGGTGATCCACAGCGCAGTCGGCTCGAGCATCAGCATGGGCGTGCGTAACGCCGTTCTGCTGATCGGCGGCATGGGCATGCTGATGGCAACGGCCCCGGGGCTGATGCTGACGGTTGCCGGAATGATTCTTCTCGTCGTTCTGCCGGCCGTGGCCATCGGCCGGCGAGTGCGCCGGCTGTCGCGCGCGAGCCAGGACCGCGTCGCCGATACGAGCGGGATCGCCGGTGAAATGCTCAACGCGATTCCGGTGATCCAGAGCTACCTGCAGGAAGCCGCCGAGGCAGCACGCTTCTCGACGGCCAACGAACGCGCCTTCGCCACCTCGCTGCGGCGCACGCAAATGCGTTCGGCGCTGACCGCGTTTCTCATCGTCGGCGTCTTCGGCGCTCTTCTCTACGGCCTCTACGGCGGCGTGCTGGCAGTGTTCGCCGGCCGGATGAGCGCTGGCCAACTCAGCCAGACGGTGCTCTACGTGCTCGTCGTGGCGGGCAGCGTAGCCGTGCTGGCCGAGGTCTGGGGCGAACTGTTGCGCGCTGCCGGAGCCACCGAGCGCCTGATGGAGCTGCTTGCCACACGCTCGCCGATCGCCGATCCGGCGCAGCCGCTCGCCCTGCCACAGCGCTCGGGAGGCTTGCAGATCGTCTTCGCGGGGGTTGATTTCGCCTACCCGTCACGTCCGCAGCAAGCGGTGTTACGCGGTCTCGCGTGCACACTCGAGAGCGGCCGCAACGTCGCCCTGGTTGGACCCTCGGGAGCCGGCAAGACGACCGTCTTTCAGTTACTGCAACGCTTCTACGACGTCGACCGGGGCGCCATCCTGATCGACGGCATCGACCTGCGCCGCGTTCCTCTGGCCGACTTGCGCTCGCGCATCGCAGTCGTGCCGCAGGATGCGGTAATCTTTTCCGGCAGCATCGCCGACAACATCCGCTACGGCAAACCGGCGGCCAGCGAGCGCGAGCTGCGCGCGGCGGCCGCGGCGGCTTTCGTCGACGAGTTCGTCGAGCGGCTGCCCGACGGCTACCAGACTTTCGTCGGCGAACGCGGTTTGCGCCTGTCCGGCGGCCAGCGGCAGCGCATCGCAATCGCCCGGGCGATCCTCAAGGACGCGCCCCTGCTGCTGCTCGACGAAGCGACGAGCAACCTCGATGCCGCGGGTGAGCGTATCGTGCAAGCGGCGCTGTCCGCCGCGATGAGCGGCCGGACGACGATCGTCATCGCACATCGACTGGCGACCGTGCAGAGCGCCGACCTGATCCTTGTCCTTGACCACGGCCACCTGGCCGAGGTCGGAACGCACGCCGAGCTGATCGCCGCAGGGGGGCTGTACGCCCGCCTCGCCGCGCTGCAGTTCGCGAGCTGAGGCATCACCCGGCGGCAAGCCCTTGCCGACGACCGCGAGCTGTGCACGGCGCATCGCCCGAGGAAGCGTCGCCGTCGACTTAAGGCTCCGTTCAGAAAGGAACAGCAGACTACAGCGTTCGGCGCGATCGACGGTCGCCACCTTGCTTTGAACTCCCTCTGAGAGCACGCCATGCACACGCAAATTGCCTATCGCGGCAAGATCAAGTATGACGAAGCTACCGCCAAAGCGTATCAGGAGCGGCCGCCGCGCCAGCACGCCGCGGAGATTGCACTGATCGACCGCGTATTGCGCGCAATGCCGACTTGCCGGACGATGCTCGATCTCCCCTGCGGCGCGGGCCGGGTAAGCTTGCACTTGGCACAGCGCGGCTACGCCGTCACCTGTGCCGACAACTCTGCTTCGATGCTCGAGCTCACCCGCCGCGTGCTCGAGCAGAACGGGCTGGATTGCGCCGTCGATCCGCAGGACATCGAGGCTCTGACCTATAATGACCGGCAGTTTGATGCGATCCTCTGTTTCCGCTTGTTCCATCACTTCCCGACTCCCGAGATTCGCCAGCGCGCGGTTGCCGAGCTGGCGCGCGTTGCCCGACGTTACGTCGCGCTCTCCTACTTCAGCCCGTGGTCGCCCACGTCGGTGAAAAGGCGCCTGCGCGCCGCGCTCGGCGGCCGGCCATCGCAAAAATACGCCACGCCGTGCAGTGAAGTCTGCGCTTACTTCACGTTCCATGGTTTCAGACTGGTCGCCGACTTTGCGCGCAGCCCGCTGCTCCATACACTGCACGTCGCGCTGTTCGAGCGGGTCCAATGACGCGTCGGCCAGCCGACTGACGGCATGACATTCCGCGCACGGCGACCGCCAGCGCTTCTGCTGGCGACCCTGATCGGGCTGCTCGTCAGCGGCCTGGCCTTCCTCGCCTGGCAGCATCTGTATCCGGTCAGCGCCGGTCAAGGATGGTCTTACCGCGTCTATCTCGACGAGGTCAGGCTGGTCAGCGCGTTGGCCAGGGATACGCGCGGAGACCTGTACGTGACGCAGGAAATGAAGGCCGGCAACGGACTGCTTTTCCGACTGGGAAGCGACGGAACACGGCAACAGGTCGTGGGCAAACTGTCCAAACCGGACGGTCTCGCCGCCTGGCGCGAAGGAGTTGCGATCAGTCAGGAAGAAGGCGAGCAGCCCGTTCTCTGGCTACGCGACGGCCACACGGAAACGCTGTTTACCGGCCGTAGCGTCGAAGGCCTGGCGAGCGACCGGCAGGCGCTCTACGCCATCGAAGACCGTCCCGGCGACGGCCGCTTGTTGCGCTACGACGCCCTGACGAAGCAAGTGACGGTCTTGCGCGAGGGCTTGCTGGAAGGCGAAGGAGTCGCGCTATGCCCGAACGGCGAGCTTTACTACGCCGAAAAAGGGCACCGCTGGATAAAGCGCTGGCGACCGCAAGGTGACGACCAGATCGTCCTCGACGGCCTGAACGCACCCGGATTCATTGCCTGCACCGAGGACGGACTGTGGGTGGCCGAGGACGCGACACACCGGGCACGCCTGCTGTTGCTTGACAAAGACGGCGTACTGCACACGGTTCTCAGTCATCTGCGTTCGGCGCAGACGCTGCTGGCGCTCGAACCCGGCCGCTTTCTGCTCGCCGAGCAGGGTCGCGGTCGCATCCTGGAGATCACGCGCCAGGCCAAGGCAACGCGCTGAACCGAGACTTGCTGGCCGCTTCGTGGTGACGGTTCCGGGCCAGCGCTCAGACCTGACGCGGGCACAATGGACGCCCGATGGCGAGACGATGGCGAGCCAGCATGCTCGGCAGACGGTCATCGGCCAGTGCGCGGTACTCCGCCCAGCGCTGCTCACCGAGCGGATCGCCGGGCGTCGCCGCCGCCGCCGGATGGCACATCAACAGATCACCGCCAGCCGCGCACGCCAGCCAGCCAGCGAGTAGTCGGGCATAGCGTTGCTCGCCGCCGGCCAGACCATAAACGCCGAGCAAGCGGGTGTTCGTGGCGTATCCAGCAGCATCCGCCAGCACCTTGAGACGGCGTGCTCCGAGCTTTCCGATGACGTGCGCCTTCAACTGGCTCGGCCAATCGATCTCCGGGTGAAGCCTGGCCGGCCACGTGCACCTGAGCCACGGACGGTATCCAGGATAGCGCCGCTGCAGCCGCTCGATCAGGCACTCGCGTATCGTCGGAAACTGGTGCACGTGCTGGTGGCCATCGATGTAGTCGGGCGGTGCGCCGCAGGCCACCTCGAAAGCATCGAGCTGGCGATCGACCTCGCGGGCAAGCAGCCCGACGGCCAACCGGCGGGTCCACGCGTTGCGGATCAGGCGGGTCAGCGGCTGACAAAACGCGTTGCCCGCCAGCGGCTCGGTCAGGTTAAGATGCAGCCCCCGATCAATTGGAAGGTCTGCCAGCTTGCCCGCCTGCTGCTCGAAGAATTCCGCCGTGGTCAGGCAACTGACGGCAGAAAGCCGCCCGGACTCGGCGAGACGGATGATTCCGTCGTTGACCTCGCGTGACAATCCGAAGTCGTCGGCGCACAGGATGATCTGCTGGTGCGCGACCACCACGGGCGGACTAGTCATCGGCTGAGCATTCGGCATGAAGCAGGTCCTGCGCCAGATCGGTTGGTTTGTCGGCGTCGGCTGCGCGGCAGCGGCGACGCACTGGGCGGTCGCGGTTGCCGGAATCGGCCGACTGCAGCTGGCACCTGCCGTCGCCAATCTGCTTGGCTGGTTGGTCGCACTGCTCGTTTCGTTTTCCGGGCATTACCTGCTCACTTTCCGCCACCATGCGAAGTCGCTGTGGCCGGCGCTTGGTCGCTTCTTTCTCCTCTCGGCCGGAGGCTTCGCGGTCAATGAACTGGCCTTCGTCGTGCTGCTCAATGCCACCAGCCTGCCTTACCAGCATCTGCTGGCGGCAATCCTCGTTGCGGTGGCCGGTCTGACCTTCGTGCTCAGCCGTTTTTGGGCGTTTCGTCGCAGCCCCTGAGCGCTCGCGACGCCTCGGGAGCAATCCGCCAGAGCGCGTCGTCGTCAGCCGTGGTGAGAACCCGCCACTCGTCGCGCAGGAAAGGGTAATCGGACGCCATTGCCTTCTTGCCCCAGATCCACAACGCGTAGGGTGGCTCACCGCAGGCGCGCAAGCGCAGGTCAGCGGGAAACAACAGGCGTTCGCGTGCCGCGGCCGGGTCGAAGCGGCCAGCCTCGTAGAGTTCGCGGCGCCAGTTGTCCTTGGCCAGCAGGTCGGGGCGCGCCCAGTCGCTGACCACCCAGGGACTCTTTCTCGCTTTCAGGTAGACCGGCAGGTCGTAGCGGTAATCATCCAGCATCACGATCTGATCGTCTGTGCGGAACAGCGGCGCGGCGCCGACAATTTGCTCGCGGGCCACCGGGTCGGAGCGCTGCGCAGCGATCAGAACGAGCGCGAGACACAGGCCGCCTGCGACGAGCACCCCGCCTCGCGCATAGACGCGCTGGCGCGCCGGGCTGCGCTGCCCGAGCCAGGCGAGGAAGACGTCGGCGAGCAGACAGGCCAGCGGCGGCAGGGCGGGCAGGATATAGCCCACCAGCTTCGAACTCGGCAGCGAAAAGAACAGCAGAACGACGAGTAACCAGACGACCATCAGCGACCGCAGGTCAAAGCGGGCGGGATCCTGCAGATAGCGCGGAGTCAGCGCGCGCACCATCCAGGGCGACCACGGGAACGCGCCGACGAGTAGTACCGGCAGGTAGAACCAGAAGGGTTTAGGGTTGTTGAAACCCGTCTGGGCGAAGCGCTGAAAATGGTGATGAACGAAAAAGTAGTCGAGGAAATCGCTGTACGCCTGCTGCATGGCCCAGAACCAGGGCACGACGATGAGCAGCAGCATGAGCACCAGGTGCAAGGGCAGCAGAGCCGGCAAATGGCGCCATCGCTTGCCGACAATGAGCCAGGCCAGGACGACGGCGGCGGGTAGAACGACGCCGATCAGACCCTTGGCGAGCACGCCCAGGGCAGCGAAGACATAGGCAAAGGTGAGCGGCACACGATGCGGCACGGCACGTTCGAGGCTGAGCACAGCGTACGCGCCAAACAAAATGGTCAGCGAGATCATCGCGGCGACCAGCATGTCAAGATTGGCGAACTGCGCACCACCGAAGAAGAGCGGTAGCGTCAACAACACCGCGGCAGCCACCCCGGGCAGACGCTCGTCCGGCGAATGGCGGCGCAGAAAAAGGTGGAGCCCGACGACGGCAGCGGTCGCCGCCAACAGCGACGCGACGCGTGCGCTCCACTCGTTTGCGCCGAACAAGCCGAGCGAAGCTGCGGTCAGCCAGTAAAACAGGGGTGGCTTGTGGAAGAACGGCAAGCCGTCAAGCGTCGGTACCAACCAGTTGCCGCTACCCAGCATTTCCCACGCGACGCCGACGTAGCGACCTTCGTCGGGCAGCATCAGCGGCCGCCAGGCGAGCGACAACGCGAGCCAGGCGGCGCACACAACGAAGACGGTAAGCGAACACGGCGCGCGGGCCAAAAGAGACGCACCGGTGCCGAACACTCGCCCGCGCTTCATGGCGGCGACGTGTCGCTGTCGTGGCGCGGGAGACCGCTGCCAATGTCGCGACGCAACAGGTAGACCGGACGCTGCTTGACTTCGTTGAATACCTGGGCGAGATAGGCACCGATCACGCCCAGGCCAACGAGGTGCACTCCCGACAAAAAAAGCATTGCGGTCACGATCGTCGTCCACCCGGACACCTGATTACCCACGAGCAGGTACTCGGCGACCAGGTAAAGACCGTAGGCAAAGGCGAGAGCGGCGATACTGAAACCGGACAGAGTCAGAAATCGCAGCGGCCAGGTCGAAAACGCGGTGATCCCGTCGAGCGCGAACTCGACAAGGCGGAAGAAACTGAAGTGAGTCCTGCCCTGCAGCCGTTCGGCGGGCTCATACTCGACCGATCTGACAACGAAACCAACCCAGGCGAACAGGCCTTTCATGAAGCGCGTTCGCTCGGGCAGACGAAGAAGTGCGGTGACGACAGCCCGATCAAGTAGACGAAAATCGCCCGCGTCGGCCGGGATGCGCACGCGGTGTCCCGAGCCCAGTATGTAGTACAACAGCCAGGCACCGCAACGCTTGACCGGGGATTCGTCGGCACGGTTGCGGCGCACTGCGCAGACCATGTCGGCCCCCTCCCGCCAGAGGTCGAGCATCTGCGGGATCAGCGCCGGCGGATGCTGCAGGTCGGCGTCCAGACAAACGACGACGTCACCGGCAGCGGCGGCCAGCCCCGCGCTCAGCGCCGCCTCTTTGCCAAAGTTGCGCGACAGTTGAAGATAGCGAAAACCTTGCCGGCAAGCCCACGCCTCCATCAGCTCGCAGGTCAGATCGCTACTCCCGTCGTCGACGACGACGACCTCCCAGGCCGAAGCGACGGAAACCAGAACGGTTTCCAGACAGGGCAGCAGCACGCAGAGATTCTCCCGCTCGTTGAGTGCCGGGATGACGCAACTGATGCGTGGCCGGAGTTCGGACGCGCATCGGCGTTGCCTCGACGGCGCCAGCGCCTGCGGTGTGCCGGGCAAGCTCATCGCTGTCCCCGCAAGGGTGCAAGTGTCCGCCCGGGGACCCGCCGAGCGCACGCACGCGGCTGCGGCGGCCGATCGACTGATCCAGGAGGACGATCAACTGTGGACAAGATCGCGAGTGACAAGGCAAATGATGGCAATACGATGGGTCGGCGTCCAGAGCGGGGGATTGGCGGGTGATTCGCGGGGGCTGCCCGCTGCTCGCCGGCGGCTGGCAGGACGGAAAAACCGTGTCACTTTGACAGATCCGAGTTAAGCAAGTCTTAAGTTGCGTACAGCATACTCGTCGCGCTTCCAGAGGTAGACGCGACAAGCAACCGTCATATGCCGCCTGAAAACCATACCCGCTTTTCAGGCGCTGGGCACGGGCCGTGCGGCGCAGACGCGGACTTCTGGAGCCTTTCAAAATCCGATCAACCTAACCAGAGGATTTCACCATGGCCGCCAGAAAGCACCGTAAGAAGAAGTAAGCACGCCCAACAGGCTCGACCTGTTGCACGGAGATCACGGGAAGCAGGCGCAAGTCTGCTTTCCGTGCTTTGGGCCTTATGCTTTGGGCCTTGACTCGACACGCCGGGTTGAACGTCTGGTCTTACCGTCGCGCGGCCGGCCGCGCTTGTTCAGCGGCTACGATCGCTCCACTTTTCCCCTCACCGGTCGATGTCTGTCGCTTCGCCTCCTTCGTCCTTCACACCTCCTGATTTCCTGCGCTTCTTTCTCGGGCCAGCCGCCTTCGGCATGCTTGCCTTGATCATCGCGCAGGAGGCGTGCGGGGCAACAACCCTCTGGCTGGTCATCCAGATTGCCCGCGACATTACCGAAGAGCACGTTTCGGCTGCAGGGTTCATCGCCATCATCGTGGCGCAGACGGTCTCCTACCTCGCCGGCGCAGTGAGCTGGATTTTTGCCGAACGAGCAGGATTCGGCAGCTTTGGACGCTACATGCTGCACTTCGCGCGGCGCAACCGCTTCCAGACGGCGCTCCTCGCCGACAGCCAGCAGCGCGAGCAGGTCGAGCCATTCCTCACCAGCGAAACCTTCGACATCTGTTTTGATCTGGTCTACAACCTGCAGTACTACCTGCGTCTGTTTTTCCAGCTCCTGTTCAACTCGCTGGTCCTCGGTTTCGAGATCGATGCCGGCCTGCCGCTTTCCTTTGCCGTCGTCTTCGTCGTCCTCATTACGCTGCAGTGGCTGCTGCGCCGGCCGCTTGCCGCCGCCTACCTGAAGAACCAGCGGATGACCAATCGTATGCGGGCGCGCACCTACAACGCCTGGGACAACATCTTCAGCGGCAATCGCTACAACTTCGCCATCTGGCACCGCGACTTTCGGCAACGCCTGGGCGATGCGCTGGCGGCACAGATCCGGGCCATCCTGGCGCGCGAGGGATGGAGTGCGATCAGCGGCATGATTGCCCTGGTTGCTGTCCTGTCAACCACCGCCTGGGTCGCCGTCCAGGATGCTGGCAACCTGCCCTTGCTGATCGCACTCGCCGCAACGCTGCCGCGGCAGGTCGAGATGACGCTCGACATGCACCAATTGACTTCCGGCCTGACCGACCTGGTTGCCGTGTGGTCGCGCATTCAGGGCGTCTGCGAACATATTTACCCGCTAGCCGACGAAGGGTTCGTCGATCGCATCGGTTTCGAGCGCCTGACTCTCAAGGAAGGCGCGCACGAACGCTCGTGCTCGTCGCTGGCGCAAGCGGTTGAACAGGTGCTGGCGCGCCCCACCGGCCTGGTTGCCGTGCGCGGCGGCAATGGTACGGGCAAATCAACGCTGCTCTCGGCGCTCAAGTGCCATCTGCGCGGTGCGGCGTTCTACTGGCCGACTCACGACCGCTTGTCGTTTGCCTTCAACTCGAGCAATGGCCGAGAGGACGCGCTGTTCTCGTCCGAACTGGAAGGCGAGAGCAGCGAGGAAGCCGAAGATGCAGCCGAGCTCAGCCAGCAGGAGGAAAGCGAAGAGAGGCGAGGCTACTCATCCGGCGAGCGGCAGTTGCGCGTCTTGCGCGAAATTGTCGCCAAGACCAACTACCGGGTCTATCTGCTCGACGAGTGGGACGCCAATCTCGATGCGGCGAATCGCCTGGCAGCGAGCGAACTCGTCGACCAGCTCGCACAAAGGGCACGCGTACTCGAGATCTCGCACCGCGATCGCTGAGCGCGCGGCAAAGCCTGGACCGTCAGCCACCGATCAGTCGACCGAGCCGACGCACGGCATCCTCGATCTCCGGCGTGTGCGGATTGCCACAATTCAGCCGCAGGCAGTTGCGGTACATGCCGCTGGCCGAAAAGAGTTCGCCCGGAACGTAGGCGACGCCCGCTGCGAGCGCTCGTTCATACAGTGCGGTGGCGTCGATCTCCTCGGGCAGTTCGATCCAAAGGACGAAACCACCCTGCGGCTCGGTCAGACGCGTGGCGGCCGGAAAATGGCGCGCGATCGCCGCACGCATGGCGTCGACCTGGCGTTCGTAGGTCCGCCGCAGAGCACGCAAGTGCCGCTCACAGGCGCTCGACTCGAGATACTCGGCGAGCACCAACTGGCTGATCGGATTAGTCGCCCCACTGGTGATCGTCTTGTGCAACGCAAGCTGCGCACGGTAGCGGCCGCCCGCGACGAAGCCGACGCGCAGCGCTGGCGAGAGGCACTTCGAGAACGACGAACAGAGCATCACGTTGCCCGTCTGGTCGAAGGCCTTGACCGGCCACGGTCGCTCGTTGCCGAAATACAGATCGCCATAGACGTCGTCCTCGATCACTGCGACGCCGCGTTCGGCAGTCAGCCGGGCGAGCCGCCGCTTGTTCTCGTCGGGCATGATGCTGCCGAGCGGATTGCTCGCGTTGGGGACGAGGAGACACGCGGCAACCTTGCCCTGCCGAGTGGCGAGATCGAGTGCCTCGACTGACATGCCGGTATGCGGATCGGTCGGAATCTCGAGCGCCCGCAGGCCAAGCACCTCGAGTAACTGCAACATCAGATAGTAGCCGGGCGACTCGACAGCAACCGTGTCGCCGGGGCGGGTGACCGCACGCAGACACAATCCCAGTGCTTCCGTACACGAATTGGTGATGACGAATTCATTGGCGGCGAGCGGCCCAGCCCAGCCCATCGAGCGTAGCACCAGTTGACGAACGAGCCGCGGGTCGTCCATGTGGATGTGGCTGTGTCCCTCGAGCAAGCGCGCATGCCGCCGCACGACACTGCTGTAGAGACGCTGCAGGGCGGCAACCGGCAGCAGGCTGGACGCCGGCATCGCGGCGGAGAGCGGCGCTACCCCCGGCTGTACGCCGCCGAGCAGGACGCGTATCAGGCGCTGGCTGACATCGACCGGCACCGGTTCCACCGGCGTCGGTCGAGCCGCTGGCGAGGCTCGCCGCGGCGTCACATGACGCACGAAATAGCCGGCTTGCGGGCGAGCTTCGATCAAGCCGCGTTGCTCGAGGTGGCGCAACGCCTGGACCACGGTCGACACAGAAAGCCGACGATCACGCGACAGGCGCCGGATCGACGGCAGCCGCTCACCCGGGCGCAGGTTGCCGCTGCTGATGATTCCGCTGAGGTCCTCGGCCAGCCGTTCATAGCGCAACAATTCACTTTCCATTTCGCCCCCAGCAGCACAGATGACCGTTCAGATTAGCAGCACAGATCGGAAACAATAGCACTGTATCGATCACAATTTGAAGTTTCTGTGACTGTACCACACGCCCGCAGCGCCGTAGACTGGCATCTCGCAAAAACAAGCCGAGGAGGCCGCAATGAAACCACCACGTCATGACGATGATCTCTGCCTGGCCCACAATACGCCGCTGCGCATCCCTGCGCCACGCGGTGTGCGGGTAACCTGCACCGCCGGCGTGCTCTGGTTAACCGTCGAGGGCGAGAGCGGCGACGTTCTGCTCAGAGCGGGCAACAGCCACCTTATCCGTGCCGACGGACTGGCGCTCGTCGAGGCCATCGGCCACGGACGGGCACGTGTTGAACGGATCCGATTGTCCCCGGCAGCGCGCGTGCAAGCCTGGCTGAGTGAGCGCTGGCGGCGACTGGCTGTTGGCTGGCTGGCGAGCAACAATGCCGTACGGACCTCGTTCGCCTCTCTCCAACGCGCCGCAGCCGACTGAACAGCGCGACCCGACCGACCTGTCGGAACACCGGCAGAAAGGGTTCATGACGCCACTGGATGGCCGAAAATGGACAGCAATCGGGCTTGTACATTGCCCGATGAGCGTTCATAATCAATTCGTGTCGACAAAACCAATGGCGGTAGCGGAATGAGCGCTGAAAGGGAAATAGCCCTGCTTGAAAGGGCTGCACAGGCTCTACGCGGTCACGGCCTGAGCGTTACGATGGAGAGCGAAACGACACTCGGCGGCGGCCGCAATACGGCGGGTACATGGCTGTCGGTGAGCAAGGACAATAGCCGCATCGACTACTCGGCCAGAGTTGCCCGGCGCCTGACGCCGGGCACCGTCGGCAGCGTCCTCGCGCGGCATGATCATCCGCTCGATGTCGGCTGCCCTCTTCCCCTGTTGATCACTGACCACGTGACCTCGCCGCTGGCTGACCGGCTGCGCGCCAATGACCAGCAGTTCGTCGATGCCGCGGGTAACGCCTATCTTGAAGGCCGCGGTGTGTTCATCTACGTGACCGGGCGCAAGCTGCGTGAAAAGCAGATTGCCCTGCGCGCCAGCCAGAGTTTCGCGAGCAGCCGATTGAAGGTTCTCTTCCGTCTGATCTGTGATGGTGAGTTGGCCGGAGCACCCTACCCGACGATTGCCGCGGCGGCCGATGTCGCCCTCGGTACGATGCGCGCGGTCGTCGCCGACCTGCAGGAGCAGGGGTGGCTGCAGGTGAACGGCAAGCAGCGTCGCCTCAACCGGAGCCGCCGGCTGCTCGACGACTGGGCCGACGCGTACGCCCGTGAGTTGCGCGGCAAGACGCTGATCGGGCGCTACAGTACCGCGAGTTTCGATAGCTGGCGAGATTGGGCGCTGAATCCGGCTCACCTACGCTGGAGCGGCGAACCGGCAGCCGCACTCCTCGGCTGCGACATCGATCCTGGAGTGTTGACGCTCTACAGCGACAAACTGCCGGCTCGCCTCATTGCCCACGAGCATCTTGCCCCGGCCGGGCCGCTCGCGTACGAGAAACTGATCGAGCTGCGCAAGCCTTTTTGGGGCGAGAGCCTCAACCTCTGGGGACGCCTGGACTGCGTGCCGCCTGCCCTCGTCTATGCCGACCTGCTGGCGACCGGAAACGCGCGCTGCATCGAGGCGGCCCAGATCGTCTACGACTACTGGCTGGCGCGCACCTTCCCGGTCAGGTGAGCAGGCTCCTGACGACAGCCCGACCGGCGCGGGCCAGGCGCGCGGGGCACACGGTCCCTTCCCGCGGCGTCCGAGCCGGCTGACCGCCGCTCCACCGCTGGCCACCCGAGACGCGCCACCGAAGAACAACCCGAGGCATGATTCGCCTTGAATCCGCGTTGAATCCGCGTTGACAACCGAACATGAACGTTCAACTGACTCCACCGATGAAGATCGCCGACCCCGCAGCGCCGAAACCACCGGTTAACGAGGTCAAGCTGATGTTGGCGATGCTGCCCGTGGCGGGCGCCCGCATACTCGAACTTGGCTGCGGACGAGCCGAGAAGACGCGGACGCTCGCCGAAACCGGCGGCGCACAGCACATTCTGGCGCTCGAGGTCGATCAGATCCAGCACGCGAAGAACCTGCAGATCGACGACCTGCCGAGCGTCCGCTTCGCGCAGGGCGGCGCCGAAGCGATTCCGGCCGAGGACGAATCCTTCGACATTGTCATCATGCTCAAGTCGCTGCACCACGTTCGCCCGGACGCGCTGGACGCGGCACTCGGCGAGATCGCACGGGTGCTGAGACCGGGCGGACTGGCGTGGATCTCCGAACCCGTGTATGCCGGCGAGTTGAACGAGATCATGCGCCTCTTCCACGACGAGAAGCTCGTGCGCCAAGCAGCATTTGCCGCCGTGTGTCGGGCCGTCGAGAGTGGGCGCCTGCGTCTTCGCGAGGAACTCTTCTTCAGCACACGCAGCCATTTTGCCGATTTTGCGCAGTTCGACGCGCGCATGATCCGCGTGACCCATAGCCAGCACGCGCTATCACCCGAACTGTACCGTGAAGTGGAGGAGAGATTCTCGGCGCACCTGACGCCAAATGGGGTTACGCTGCTCAGCCCGCAGCGCGTTGACCTACTCGAGAAGCCACGCTGAGGGCCAACTGAGGCGGTGCAGACCAGAGGCCGTTTCACTTCGTGATTGGTGCGTTACGTCCGGAAAACTGGTCGCTCAAACGAAACGCGGCGTCGCTGAATTGAGTCGCCGGCTTTTCGCTGCAATAGCGGTTGACGTATTGCTCGACCGTTGCTGGCGAAATCGTCGCCACTTGTTGGCTCGGGTTGGCGTAGTTGTGGCCGGTCAGCACGCCGCGCAGCCAGGCCACGTAGAGCGCACGCTGTTCGGCATCGCTGCGGCTCGCAACCCAGGCCCGGCACGACATGTCCTCGAAACCCAGAATCTTCGTCGGCACTGCAGCACAAACCAGGTTCGCCGCCAGGGCAGTGGACATCAAAACAGCGCAGTGCATCAACTTGATGAGGCCGGACATCAGCGTGCTCCTCGAGAAAGGCTGGGCGACAGTGTGACAGAGTGATGGTGCAATTGTCGTTGTCGCCGCGCGCGCCGTCCACCCCCGCCCCACTGTACGCCATGGGCGGCGGAATCCGGCCAGCGGCGGGTACAATGGTGCTCCACCATCGTCCCAGCCAGTCTCATGTTCGGCCACCTCTATATCCTGACGGCGCCCTCAGGCGCGGGAAAGACAACCCTCGTGCGCCATCTGCTGGAGAACGATCCGGCAATGCGTGTGTCGGTATCGCATACAACACGCCGGCCACGCACCGGGGAACGCGAAGGCATCGAGTATTACTTCATCGCGCTCGACGAGTTCCGTGAAAAAATCCGGCGGGATGACTTTCTCGAATGGGCGGAAGTCCACGGCAACTTCTATGGAACCTCACGTACCGGTATCGAAGCAGCCCTGTGCGCCGGCCAGGACGTCCTGCTCGAGATCGACTGGCAGGGAGCACGTCAGGTGCGCAAGGTTTTTCCAGCGGCGATCGGCGTGTTCATCCTGCCGCCCTCGCTTCACGCGCTCGAGCAGCGTCTGCGCGAACGGGCAACCGACAGCGCGCAGACGATCGCCCGACGCCTGGACGCGGCGCGCGACGAGATGCGACATGCCGAGGAATTCGACTATGTTATCATCAACGACGACTTGCAGCGTGCGCTGCAGGACCTTCTGGCGATCGTCCGCGCCGCGCGTCTGCGCTATACCGTGCAAAGTCGGCGCCATTCCGTCCTTTTCGCAACAATGCTCTGATTTCTATTGGAGATCCGCATGGCACGAGTAACTGTCGATGACTGTCTGCAGCGCATTCAGAACCGCTTTCAAATGACCCTGGCAGCGACCTACCGCGCCCGGCAGATCACCGCCGGCGCATCGCCGTTGATCGAATCCGGGCGCGACAAGCCGACGGTGATTGCCCTGCGCGAAATTGCCCAGGGCAAGGTCGGGGTCGAAATTCTGAATCGCGGTCACGCCTGACCGCCGGCAAGCCCGGTTGCTCCAGCATGGACCCGGTCACGCCAGCCGGCGCAGTCGTGCCGCCGCCAGTCGATGAACCCGAGCAACTGCGCGATCCGGAAGACGAGCCCACTTTCCGGCTGCTCATCGACAGCCTGACCTACCTCCCCCCGGAGGAGATCGAGACCGTACGCCGCGCCTATCGCTTCAGCGAGCGGGCGCACCGCGGGCAGATGCGGCTTTCCGGCGACCCCTACATCACCCATCCGCTGGCAGTCGCCAGCGCGCTCGCCGAATGGCAGATGGATGTCGAAGGCCTGGTCGCTGCCCTGCTGCACGATGTGATGGAAGACACGGCGGTCAGCAAAGCGGAGATCGCGCAGGAGTTCGGGCGACCGGTCGCCGACCTCGTCGACGGGCTGTCGAAACTTGACAAGATCGAGTTCCAGTCGCAGGAAGAGGCACAGGCGGAAAACTTCCGCAAGATGTTGATGGCCATGGCGCGCGACCTGCGCGTCGTGCTGATCAAACTCTCCGATCGGCGCCACAACCTGCAGACGATGGCTGCATTGCGCGCTGAAAAGCGCCGCCGGATTGCTCGCGAGACGCTCGAGATCTACGCCCCGATCGCCAACCGCCTCGGCCTCAACAAGTTGTTCGGCGAACTGCAGGATCTTTCCTTCCACCTGATCTACCCGATGCGCGCGCGCGTCCTGGCGCGCGCGCTGAAGGCCGCGCGCGGCAACCGACGTGAATTGCTCTCGCGCATCCTCGCCGGAATCAAGAAGAAGCTCACCGCGCAGGGGATAGAAGCACAGGTCTTCGGACGTGAGAAGAGTCTCTACTCGATCTACCGCAAGATGCTTGACAAGCACCTGTCGTTCTCGCAGGTGCTTGATGTCTATGGTTTTCGTGTTGTCGTACAGGACATCGCGACGGCCTATCTGGCACTTGGCGCGCTGCACGCGCTGTATAAACCAGTGCCCGGCAAGTTCAAGGACTACATCGCGATTCCGAAACCGAACGGTTACCAGTCGCTGCACACGACACTGATCGGTCCGCACGGCACACCTTTCGAGTTGCAGATTCGTACCGAGGCGATGGACAACATCGCCCAGGAAGGGATTGCCTCGCACTGGCTCTACAAGGACAGCGTGGCGCTCGGCGCCGACCTTCAGCAGAAGACCAGCAAGTGGTTCCATTCGCTGCTCGATCTGCAGAGCAGCGCAGGCACTTCGTCCGAGTTCCTCGAACATGTGAAGGTCGATCTTTTCCCACATGAGATTTATGTTTTTACGCCGAAGGGCAAGATCATTCCGTTGCCGCGCGGCGCGACAGCGATCGACCTCGCCTACGCGGTGCACACCGACATCGGCAATCATTCGATCGCCGCCCAGATCAACTTCACTCAGCTACCGCTGACGACCGAACTGACCAACGGCGACCGCGTCGAGATCGTCACCGCAGCCGAGGCGCATCCCAGCGCGTCCTGGCTCAGTCACGTCAAGACCGGGCGGGCGCGCAACAAGATCCGCCACTATCTGAAAACGGCGCAGCACGACGAGTCGACCGCACTCGGCGAGAAGATGCTCGACCAAGAGCTGCGCGCCCTCGGCGTCGTTGCCTCGGAAGTGCCCGTGTCGAGCTGGAAGAATGTCTTGCGCGACTCGGGCAACAAGCTGATCAAGGAGGTTTACACCGACATCGGCCTGGGCTTCCGCATGGCCGGCGTCGTCGCCCGGCGCTTGTTGGCGCGCGACGAAAACCGGTCAGCAAATGAGAAGGCACCGGCCTCGCTGGTCATCCGTGGCAGTGAGGGATTGGCGGTGCAGTTCGCCCCCTGCTGTCAGCCGATTCCGGGCGATCCGATCATCGGCTCGATCTGGAAAGGCAAGGGCGTGGTCATTCACACGCATGACTGTCCGGCGATCAGCCGCATGCGCAGCAGCCGGCCGACGAACTGGATCGAGGTCGAGTGGGAACCCGAACCCGGCAAGCTGTTCAGCGTGCGTTTGCGCGTCATGGTACAGAACACGATCGGTGCGCTCGGCAAGATTGCAACCGAGATATCGAGTTCCGGGACGAACATCGAGCACGTGAAAATGGACGAGAAGCATCCTGGTCTGTACACGACGATCCATTTCACCGTCCAGGTCGCTGGCCGCAGTTCGCTTGCCCGCCTGATGCGCCGCCTGCGACGAATCCCGGAGGTCGTCCGCATCACGCGTGATCAGGGGCTGACTGCTTGAAGGTGATGGTTCTCGGCGCTGGCGTCATCGGCGTCACCAGTGCGTGGTATCTCGCCCGCGCGGGGCATCGGGTGATCGTCGTCGAACGCCAGCCGGCCGCCGGAATGGAAACCAGCTTTGCCAACGGCGGTCAGATCTCGGTCTCGCACGCCGAGCCCTGGGCCAACCCGCACGCCCCGCTGCGCGCGCTGACCTGGATGACGCGCGAGGATGCGCCACTCCTCTTCCGCTTTCGTCGCGATGCTGCGCTGCTCGACTGGAGTCTGCGCTTCTTGCGCGAATGCACGCCGGCGCGAACGCGCGACAACATCCGCCGCATCGTCGCGCTCGCGCTTTACAGCCGCCGCCAGTTGCAGCGCCTGCGCGCCGAACTTGCCCTCGCCTACGATCACCTGGCGCGCGGCATCCTGCACCTCTATACGGACCATCAAGAGTTCGCCGCCGCCCTCAGAGCAGCGGCGGTGATGCGCGAGTTCGGCTGCAACCGACGCTGCCTGAGCGCCGACGAGTGCATCGCGATCGAGCCAGCGCTCGCCAGCGCCCGCCCGTTGCTGGTCGGCGGTGACTATCTCGACGAAGACGAATCGGGTGATGCGCACCGTTTCACGCAGGAACTCGCCCGCCACTGTGCGGCAAACGGCGTCGAATTCCGTTACGGGCTGTCGGTCGAGCGCCTGACGGCAAGCGGCGGCCGCCTGAGCGGCGTGCTTGCCGGCGGCGAGTTGCTGCAAGCTGACGCCTATGTCGCTGCACTCGGCAGCTACACACCGCTCCTCCTGCGACCGCTCGGCCTGCACCTGCCGGTCTATCCGGCCAAGGGCTACTCGGCGACCGTGCCGCTGGGTGAAGACAGCGTCGCGCCGACCGTCAGCCTGACCGACGACGGCCACAAGCTCGTCTTTTCGCGCCTTGGCCAACGCCTGCGCATCGCCGGAACTGCCGAGTTCAACGGCTACAATCTTGAACTCAATGCTGTCCGCTGCCGCGCACTGATCGAGCGCACGACGACGCTCTTTCCCGACTTGCACCCAAGCGGCGAAATCGCCTTCTGGTGTGGCTTGCGGCCAGCCACGCCGTCGAACGTGCCACTCGTCGAACGTTCGGCGATCGCCAACCTGTATCTCAACACCGGGCATGGGACTCTGGGCTGGACGATGGCCTGCGGTTCGGCCGCGGTTCTCGCCGACCTGATCAGCGGACGTACGCCCGAGCCCGAATTTTCGCGTGCCGGAACCCGCGGCGCTTGAGGCCGTCTTGCGTGATCTGCCGGCACGCCGAGCACAGGCCGACGCCGTGCTGATCGACACGCATTGCCATCTGGCGGCCAGCGCGTTCGCCGAGGATCGCGCGGCGGTCGTCGCCGCTGCCCGGGCAGTCGGCGTCGCAACACTCGTCGTCCCGGCGCTGGGCACCGCCGATTTTGCTGCAGTGCGCGACTGTTGCCAGCAGCATCCCGGCTGCGTTCCGGCGTATGGCATTCATCCCTTTTTCGTCGGCGACGCTGGCGAGCAGGATTTGGTGGAGTTGCGGCGCTGGCTGGAGCAGGAAGCAGACGGCACACAGGCACCGGTTGCAGTCGGTGAGATTGGCCTCGATTTCCTGATCGGAGAGGCCGATTTCGCACGCCAACAGCACTTTTTCCTTGAACAACTGAGAATTGCCCGCGACGCCGGTCTGCCGGTTCTTCTGCACACCCGCCGGGCGATCGACCAGGTGCTTGCCGGCCTGCGCCGTATCGGTGTCATTGGCGGCATCGCGCACGCCTTCAGCGGCAGTCGCCAGCAAGCCGACGAGTTCCTCCGACGCGGCTGCAAGCTGGGCTTCGGCGGCACGCTGAGCCAGACCCGTGCGAGCCGCATTCGGCAACTCGCAGCGACCTTGCCAGAGGATGCAATCGTCCTCGAAAGCGATGCACCGGACATGCCACCGGCATGGCTCGCGGGCGGCCGCAACACGCCGGCCGAACTCCCGCGATTCCTCGCCATACTCGCCGAGCTACGCCAGGCGCCCGCCGACGATCTGGCCAGGAAAACCACAGCGAACGCCCGACAGGTTCTCGGTCGGTTGCGTTTGGCCGATTGATCGGTTAGGGTACGACCTCATTGGTTAGTCGTCCCGCGCTTCGTAGCCGGTGAACGACGGGAAAAAAGAAAGAAAAGGCAGGATTGGGCGCCTCTCGACCGGCGTGCGTACGAGATCCTTGGGGAAACTGCGGTCGGGACCGGACGCTCGAGCAGCGCTCCGCTGAACGTAAGAACGTCGACTTTTCAACATGAAAAACCTCACCGATCGACCGGGCGCGACCTGCGTAGCGGTCAGCAAAGGCCCGCCGGCGGTTCCCCAGTATCTGCAGGCGCACTACTGGTGGGCCTACATCCATCCACGTGCGGTGCACTTCTTCGAGCGCCAGTGGCTGGTCAACCTTATCCTGTGGGGAAACTACGACCGCTTGTGTGATGCCGTACTGGGGGCCTATGGCCGCCACCTGCCCGGCCGAACGCTGCAGATCGCCTGTGCCTACGGCGACCTGACGCCACGCTTGGCGAGTTGCGTGGCGCCCGGCGGCTTTCTGGAAATCGCCGACATCCTGCCGATACAACTGGAGAACCTGGCCGGCAAGCTGGCACGCGATCTGCCGATCAAACTCCATTGCATGGATTCGGCAGCGCTGGGTTTCGACGATGCAAGCTTCGACCAGGCGCTGCTTTTCTTCCTCCTGCACGAGCAGCCCCAGGCGGTTCGCGAGAAGACCTTGGCCGAGGCCTTGCGCGTGCTGCAGCCGGGCGGGCGGCTGGTCATCGTAGACTATGCCGCACCGAGCCGCTACAACCCGTTGCGTTACTTCTGGATGCCCGTGCTCGACCGGCTCGAGCCTTTTGCTTTCGACCTGTTCCGTGAGGAGATCGATGCCTGGCTGCCGAAGGCCGGCGGCTTCGTCGTCGTCGGCAGGCAGCGCTTTTTTGGCGGGCTTTATCAGATGTTGACCCTGACCCGCACTTGAGTAGCCGACAACTCAGTAGAATCGTAACGGCAAGCTGCCTTAGATGTAACAACACGTTCCGCCGACACCTCCGGAAGCACTCCGGAAACGCTGGCGGGCTTTGTCTGATGTGATCGTTCCCCGTTTGAGCGGGTGCGAGAAAGGAGCATACGTGGAGATATACAAAGCAGACGTAATCATCGTCGGGGGAGGAGGCGCCGGCCTGCGCGCGGCGATTGCCGTCGCCGAAGCCAACCCCGCCCTGAAGATCGCCCTCGTCTCCAAGGTCTACCCGATGCGCAGCCACACAGTGGCGGCCGAAGGCGGCTCCGCCGGGGTCAAGAAGGCGAGCGACAGCCTCGACTACCACTTCAACGATACGGTCCATGGTGGTGACTGGCTGTGCGAACAGGACGTCGTTGAGTACTTCGTCGCCCGTTGCACCGAAGAGCTCACCCAGCTCGAGCATTGGGGCTGCCCGTGGAGCCGAACCGAGGACGGACACGTCAATGTACGTGCCTTTGGCGGAATGAAGATCGAACGTACGTGGTTCGCCGCCGACAAGACCGGCTTCCACATGTTGCACACGCTCTTTCAGACGTCGATCAAGTATCCGTCGATCAAGCGCTTCGACGAACACTTCTGCGTCGATCTGATCGTCGAGGATAACCGGATCGCCGGCGTCGTCGCCATCGAGATCGCCTCCGGCGAATTCACGCTGGTCGAGGGGCGCGCCGCCGTCATTGCCACCGGCGGTGCCGGTCGCGTCTTCCGCGAGAACACCAACGGCGGCGTCGTTACCGGCGACGGGATGGCCCTCGCTTACCGGCACGGCGTACCCCTGCGCGACATGGAATTCGTTCAGTACCACCCGACGTGCATGCCCGGAACAGGACTTCTATTTACCGAAGCGTGCCGCGGCGAAGGCGGCTTTCTGCTCAACAAGGACGGCTACCGCTACCTGCAGGACTACGGCCTCGGCCCGGCCGAACCGACGCCGCGCAACAAGGCGATGGAACTCGGCCCACGCGACCGGCTGAGCCAAGCGTTCTGGTATGAACAGCAAAAGGGGCGAACCATCGAAGGGCCGCACGGATCAGTGGTCCATCTCGACCTGCGCCACCTGGGCGAAGAAAAGCTGCGCGAGCGGCTACCACAGATCTACGAGCTGGCCGAGCAGTTTCTCGGCGTCGATCCGGCGCTGGCGCCGATTCCGGTTCGTCCGGCGGTGCACTACACGATGGGCGGCATTCTCGTCGACGGGCGCTGCGCGTCGCCGCTCGCCGGCCTTTACGCCGCCGGCGAATGCTCGAGTGTCGGCATCCACGGCGCCAACCGCCTGGGCTCGAATTCGCTCTCGGAGTTGCTGGTTTTCGGCCGCGTCGCAGGTGAAGAAGCCGCCCGTTTCGCCAGTTCGGTCGCCCCCGCAGCGCCGGCCAGCGTCCTCGCCCAGGCGCAGGCGGTGGAGCAACGCGTGCTCGGCATCCGGCAGAACACGCGCGGCAACGAGCGGATCGCGACGCTGCGCAAGGAAATGGCGCAGACGATGGAAGACGGCTGCGGCATCTACCGCCTGGCGGAAACGATGCAGAAGACCTGCGACAAGCTGGACGAACTCAAGGAGCGTTTCAAGAACGTCCGCGTCGAAGACAAATCGAGCGTCTGGAATACCGACTGGCTGCTCGCCATCGAGCTCGAGTATCAGCTTGACGTGGCGCAGGCGATGGCTTATTCGGCGATCAACCGGCGCGAATCACGCGGCGCGCATCAACGGCTCGACGGCTTCGAACAACGCGACGACGTCAACTTCCTCAAGCACACTCAGGCCCACTATGTCGCCGGCGGCGCACCGCGCATCGACTATGGGCCGGTCAAGATCACCAAGTCGCAGCCGGGCACGCGCGCCTACGGTGCCGCTGGCGAAAAGGCTGAGCAGGAAAGGAAGGCTTCCCATGGCTGAACAACCGAAAACGATAGAAATCGAAGTTCTGCGCTATCACCCGGAAAAGGACAAGACCCCTCATACGCAGGTCTTCGAAGTCCCTTTTACAGACGACATGTCGGTCCTGCAGGGCGTGCAGTACATCAAGGACTACCTCGACGGATCGTTGAGCTTTCGCTGGTCTTGCCGGATGGCGATCTGCGGCAGTTGCGGCATGATGATCAACGGCATCCCCAGCCTTTCGTGCCAGACTTTTCTGCGCGACTATTACCCGGCGCGCGTACGCGTCGAAGCGCTGGCGCACTTTCCGATCGAGCGCGATCTGGTCATCGGCATGGAGGGCTTCATCGAGAAGCTGGAGAGCATCCAGCCCTACATCATTCCCAAGGAGCCGCGCACGCCGGCGCAGGGAGAGTATCTGCAGACGCCTGAGCAACTCGCCAAGTACGAACAGTTCAGTTCATGCATCAACTGCCTGCTGTGCTACGCCGCTTGTCCACAGTTTGGTCTCAACCCAGGTTTCATCGGCCCGGCGGCAACCGCTCTGCTGCACCGCTACAACGTCGACTCGCGCGACGGCGCCCAGGCGGAACGGATGGAACTGATCAATTCCGAAGAAGGCGTCTTCAACTGCACCGCGGTCGGCTACTGCTCCGAGGTCTGCCCGAAGCACGTCGACCCGGCCAACGCGGTCAATCAGAACAAGACCAATAGTGCGGCCGACTATTTTCTCCGATTCCTATCGCCGAAGGGAGGTGCCAAGTGAATAAGCGTCGCCCATACGTTCGCCCGATGGATGGCTGGTGGCGGAAGAACCCCTACTTCGTTGAGTATATGATTCATGAGGCAACAGCCCTCTTCGTCGCTGCCTACGCCGCCGTCCTGCTGATTGGCCTGCTCCGACTGGCGCAGGGCGAGGCGGCGTGGACCGCCTGGCTGGCGACGCTGCAGGGCGGCTGGGCGATCCTCTTTCACCTGCTGGCACTGGTCGCCATCAGCTACCACACCTACACGTGGTTCAAGATCATGCCGCGTACGATGCCGCCGGTCATCGTCGGCGGCAAGAAGCTGGCCGGCTGGGTGATCACCGCCGGTGGTCTGGCGGCTGCGGCCGCCGCGAGCCTCGCGCTGCTCGCTCTGGTATGGGGGATGGCACGATGAAACGCCCACTGAAACGCTCGAACGCACCGATCTTCTGGGCCCTCTTCGGTGCCGGCGGCATGCTGTCGGCGCTCTTTGGCCCAATGCTGGTATTCATCACCGGCCTCGCCATTCCGCTCGGCCTGCTCCTGCCGGCAGACACCCTCAGTTATTCTCGCGTTCTCGCCTTCGTCCAGCACTGGATCGGCAAGGGCTTCGTCTTTGCGGTCATTGCGCTCTTCCTCTGGCATGCGGCGCACCGCATCTTCCACAGCCTGCACGACATCGGGATTCATGCCGGCGTCGGCGCCAAACTGCTCTGCTATGGGCTGGCGCTGGTCGGAACCGTGATCGCCGGGTATACGCTGCTCGCCATTGGCTTCTAGGCAGGAGGCCGGCAACGGCGCCAGTCTACGAGTACGAACGCTCGAAGACGGCGCCGCTGCTGCGCCCGCGGCAAGCTACGAGCTACCCGAGCTAGGCCATCCCGCTCAGTCGCGCTTTGCGTTCGCGCTCGACGCGCGTGATGTAGCGCTGCACCATGCTCATCCGTGCACCGGGCAAAGCAATGAACTCGCAGCCGATACGGACGTAACGCGAGCCGGTGCGCGTCGTCACCTCATACTTGTTGCGCACGCACAGATTGGCGACCAGCAAGCCCTCGTCCGGCAGAGCCATCTTGCAGTCGGCCAGGACGCAGCCGCGCGGCAGTAGCGCGGCCAGCGCCGGCGTCGCCATCAGGCCGACGCCACCCCCACTGATGTCGAGCAGCGACGCCTCGATCGTCATCACGCTGCGATCCGGCCGCTTGATCGAACTGGAGAACTTGACGGGTCGAGCGACCGGCGTGCTCAGCCGGAAGTATTCGCGGCGCTGCAGGCGCAGAACCTTGTCGGGCAAGACAGCGCCAAAAGCCGGCCGGCCACCATAACGCGCCGCAACCAGGCGCGGCAACGTGAACTGGACCTTCACTTTGTCCACCGTCGCGGTCAGAACGATGTGGTCGGCGGCCAGTACCTGGCGATTTACCTCGTCGTCACGGCCCAGTTCCAGGATCAGGTTGTCGCCATCGATCGCCAGCAGGGAGGTCAGTAGAAACGTCCGGCCTTCATCGAAATAGGCGCTGATCAAGGCCCGGCGTTGGTTCAGCGAGCGCAGAATGGCGAGCACCTCCGCCTTCGCGTGCAGCAGGTACTGGGCGTATTCCTCGGGCTGTTCGATCTCGAACTGCAGCGGCGTCTGCACGTCCTGATCGGTTTCGATTTCTTCCATCGCGTTCCCCGGCTTCGACAACAACGGGCAGTTTAATGCAAAAATGCACCTCCCGTACGCGTGACGCGCGGGCACCCCCGCTCAGACGCCAGGCGCAGGCTCCGGTGGGACGACGAAGGCTGGAGGCGGCGCCAAGCGTTCGCCGCTCTCCAGTCGGTAAAGCCAAGCAAGCAATTCAGCGACCGCCAGATACAGTTGCGGCGGGATATGCTGGTCGAGATCGACCTGCATCAGCAAGGAAACAAGTTCGGGCGACTCATGAACGTAGACGCCATGCTCACGCGCCCGCGCGATGATCTGTTCCGCAAGCAGACCGCGCCCCTTGGCGACGACGCGCGGCGCTGCTTCGGTCTTCCCGTAGGTCAGCGCCACCGCATTCCTTAGCGACGGGTCGGATGCTTTTCCCATGCGTCACTACACCCCGTTTTCCGCTGGCTGACGTTGCCGCTCGCGCCGACCCAGCCGCCTGGACGCGGGCCGGACACGACGACTGCTGCGTCGCCTCGGGCCACCGCAGGCTTCCGCCCTCGCGGAAGAGAACATCATTGATCAGCTCCTTGGCCCGCCTCTTCCGCCTCCGAGAGCGCGTCGAAACGAGACAGACCCCCACCGAGGACATACTGGACCACGCCACTGAGGATGGGCCCCGCCCGCTCGACGATCTTGACGTCGAACACCCACAGATCCTCGTTGCGGCCCTCGACGAGCAAGGCGATACCCTCGTACGCGGCCAGATCGATCGCCTTCGCGTCGACGCTCCGTGATTTGTCCTTTGCCTTGGCGCGAGTCAGGCGACAACCCCCAGCAACATCCCTGATCGGCGTCAAGCGCCGGAAAAGCCCGCCTTGCACGATGCCGAGAATCCTGTCCTTGGCCATAGGTCCATTCTCCACAAAAACCCACTACCCGTGTCGTCCGGAGCGCGGCTCGCCGAGCGCGTGGCGTATCCGCCGCAAGTGCTCTTGCCAACACCCCGATCAGGCGACGCCGACGAAGCATCCGCGTCAACCCTCAGCCGGCACCTCGATCAGTTCGTCGTCAAGATCCTCGCCGTTCAGCGCGCGCGCCAGTTTCTCGCTGTCAAGCGCATGACACCACTTGGCGACGACCAGCGTCGCAACACTGTTGCCAATGAAGTTGGTCAGCGCCCGCGCCTCCGACATGAAGCGGTCGATGCCGAGAATGAGCGCCAGCCCGGCGACGGGAACGGTGCCCACGGCGCTCAAGGTCGCAGCGAGAACGATGAAACCACTCCCGGTGACACCCGCCGCACCTTTCGAGGTGAGTAGCAGAATTCCCAGCAAGGTCAGTTGCTGGACCAGGTCGAGCTCGGTGTTCGTCGCCTGCGCAATGAAAACAGCCGCCATCGTCAAATAGATCGATGTACCGTCCAGGTTGAACGAATAGCCCGTCGGCACGACCAGGCCAACGACCGATTTTTCGGCCCCAGCCCGCTCAAGCTTGACCATCAGGCGCGGCAGTGCCGATTCGGACGAAGAAGTCCCCAGGACAAGGAACAGTTCCTCCTTGATGTACTTGATCAGCTTCCAGACGCTGAAGCCGTGGAACCGGGCAACCACGCCGAGGACGACGAGAACGAAAATGAAACAGGTAAGATAGAAGGCACCCATCAGTTTGGCCAGTTGCGCCAGGCTGCCGACCCCATGCTTGCCGATGGTGAAAGCCATCGCGCCGAAAGCGCCGATGGGTGCGACTTTCATGATGATCCCGACGACACCGAAAAGAACGTGCGAAATGCGCTCAATGGCTTCGAAAAGGGGTCTGCCGGCGGCGCCAAAACTGTGCAGGGCAAAGCCAAAGAGCAGCGAAAAGAAGAGTACCTGCAGCATGTCGCCCTTGGCGAAGGCGTCAACGACGCTGACCGGGATGATGTTGAGCAGAAAATCGGTAGTCGTCTGCATTTTCCCCGGCGCGGCGTATTGCGAAATCGCCTTGGTATCGAGCGTCGACACGTCCACATGCATCCCGGCACCCGGCTGCAGCGTGTTCACCACGAGCAGACCGACGATCAGCGCGACAGTACTCAGAATCTCGAAGTAGAGAACGGCATAGCCGCCGGTCTTGCCCACCTTCTTCATGTCCTCCATGCCAGCCACGCCAACCACGATGGTACAGAAAATGATCGGCGCAATGATCATCTTGATCAACTTGATGAAACCGTCGCCGAGAGGCTTCATCGCCGCACCCGTCTCGGGGTAGAAGTGTCCCAGCAATACACCGATGATGATGGCCACAATGACCTGAAAATAGAGGCTCTTGTAGAACGGCTGCTGGACTTTCCGGGTAGCGCTCGCTTCGGCTACATTCGACATTCTTCCCTCCTCGTTGATTTATCTTTGTCGTGGTTTCCGGCCTTGCCGCGGGGCTAAGCGCACAGCCCTGCGCTTAATCGGACGGCATCCCCCGAACGCGGAAGAGTTCCTCAAGATGAGGACTCATCCGGAGATTCAGGCGAACCCCATGCGGCAGCGGCCGCAGGAACCATTTTTCGTAGATGGCGACGATTTCGCGGCTGCCCATGAGCCGGGTAAACGCGCGGTCGACGACTTCCGCGAAATCGGTATCGTCCTTGCGCATCGTCAGCGCGTAGTCGGCGTAGGTCAGGAAGTCGCCGACGATGCGAAAGTCGGCGGCTGAACGCGTTTCGGCAAGCATGCCGTGGAGTTGTACATCGTCGTTGATGAAGGCGTCTGCCTTGCCGGAAACCAGCGCCTGAAACGATTCCTGATGGTCGGCCGCACTGATGAAAGTGATCGCAAGCTTCTGTCGCGCCGCCATTTTCGGAATGACTTCCGAATGAACGGTGCCCCGGGTGAGGACGACGGTCTTGCCGCCAAGGTCCGCAAACGAACGGATGCCGCTTCCGCGGCGGACTAAGGTCTTGGCACCGGTGACGAAAATGGTCGGAGAAAAGCCAAACACTTTCCGCCGTTCTATACTATTCACCGTTGACCCACACTCGAGGTCGATCTCGCCCGAGCGAATGAGATCAAAGCGGTTCTCGGGAGTCACCGGCCGCATTTCGACACGAATGTCCTTGCGCAGTTCGCCGGCAAGCTCCTCGACGATGACCTCGCACAAGTCGAGCGAATAGCCGACCGGCTTACCGTTGTCGGCCAGAAAGGCAAAGGGCGGCGAGTTTTCCCGGTAGCCCAAGCGAATGACGCCCTGGTCATTGATCTTCTTGAGCGTTCCCGTATAGGGCATGACAAACGCCGGAACCGCCTTGGCCGCCTTCTGAGCCCAGGCCGCAAACGGCAGGCAAGCCAGGAGCAGGACCGCACCGAGCGCGGCAAGAGAACCGCGTCGGTCGTGCCCTGAGCAACGATTACCATCGGCAGGCGCTCTGCCCGCTCGATCGGCGACTGTCCTACGATCTGGCGATAGCACGCTGGCCCTCCCTCAGTCTTCCATCAGACCTCCCGTGCGCACGCCACCAAGCTGCGCCGGGTTCGTTCACTCGCCGCGAAATACGGGCCTACGCTTCTCGCGAAACGCGCTGATTCCTTCGCCGTAATCGAAACTATCATAGACGGTGCGGCGCAGACCCTGGACGCGCTCGAAACCGCGCGGCGATACCGGGTGCGCGCCGGACAACACGCGAAGTTGCTCCTTCATCACGGCAATCGACAGTGGCGCCAACAAAGCGATGTCGTTCGCCAAGCCGTAGGTAAAGCTTTCCAACTCGGCAGCGGGGACGACGTAGTTGATTGCGCCCGCCCGCTCGGCGCGCGCGGCGGTCATCGGCTTGGCGGTGAACAACAGTTCCTTGACAATGCGAATGTTGGCCGCGTTAAGAAAAGTCAGCATTCCCGTCACGTTGTACGGTACGCCCAGTTTCGCCGGAGTAACGGCGAAAGTCGCTTCCGGCGAAGCAACGATCAAATCGCAGGCAAAAACGGTCTCGCTGGCGCCGCCCCAGACGGTCCCCTCGATCATCGCGATCACCGGCGCCGGAAAATCCTCGATCTCGCGGATCAGGTGGCGTAGCGGGTCATCCCAGCCGAGTGGATCGCGCCGGCCTTCCGGGAGCTCACCAACATCGTGCCCGGCCGACCACACCTTGACCCCGGGCATCGCGCGCAAGATCACCGCGCGCAAGCGCCGAGCGCTGAAATCGCGCAAGCCTTCGACCACCTCGTGGACCAAGGCGTCGCTCAGTGCGTTGCGCTTCTCCGGGTTGTTCAGCGTAATCGTGCCGACATTCCCGTCGACGTTCGTATTGGTAAGCGCCATTGCTGGTATCTCCTCCGGTTCGGGTCGGGACATCGCTGCGCTCGCCGCGCATCATTTGTTTCTTCTCCGCTCATCGGTCGCACCTTGCGCGACCAAGAGCGCACACTTCTTGCGTCGATCGGTCAATAGACAACGGCGAATGTCGCACGATTTTCCGACTACTGCAAGAGTGTTCTGTTTCGACCAGCGCGGCGATGCACGCGATCGGCAACGACCCCACCGACCGGCTCTCGTTCGCGTTCCGCCGCCCGCGCCTACGTCAGCAATCGGGGTGTCGGCCTGCGCGCCGTGCACCGCCTGTGCTGCAAACTGAACGTCGAGAAGCCTCCTCAACCCCACGCCAGCCCCGCTGGCTGCCCGATATCCGCTAAGCTGGCGACGCGCACGATTCCGCGCCCTTGGCTAAAGTTCGCGCCGGACCTGCCGTAGGTAGATCCGTGTTCTGCGAACCAGGTCAAGGCTCGAGGTGAGCGCTTCCTTTCTCATTGGACAAGCGCTGGCGGTGCGCACGAGCGCCCACCTCCCGCAGCAGAAGGTGGCCCTTATCAGAACAATTGCATCCAGCAAAGGGTATTTGCCATGTTCAACGGTGCAGCAGCCGAAATCATGCTGGTAGACGACACGCCTGCCAACCTCCGGCTACTCGATAATTTGCTGTGTCAACAGGGATACCGCGTCCGCCCGGCGTCAAGTGGGTCGCTGGCGCTACGCTCGGCTGCAGCCAAACCGCCGGACCTGATCCTGCTCGATGTGCGAATGCCGGAGATGGATGGGCACACGGTCTGCGAACGCCTGAAAAGCGACCCGCACACGCAATCGATACCGGTCATTTTCATCAGCGCGTCGAACGACACGGCCGACAAGGTCAAGGGCTTCGCCGTCGGCGGCGTCGACTATGTGACGAAGCCGTTTGAACCCGCAGAAGTGCTGGCTCGGGTCAATACCCACCTCGAGTTGAAGCGCTTGCGCGAAGGCCTCGAACGCCTGGCTGAAGCGCGCGCGATCGATCTGGTCAAGACGCACCGTGCCCTTGATGCGAGCGAAAAGCGCCTGCGCCTGGTGATCGAAGCGACCAGCGACGGAGTCTGGGACTGGAACGTGCGTACCGAGGAAATGTTCTTCAGCGATCGCTGGTATACGATGCTGGGCTACGAGCCCGGCGAGTTCCCGGCTGGCTACTCGGCCTGGCGCGATCGCGTCCACCCGGACGATCTGGAATCGGCCGAGGCCGTCGTTCGCGCGCATCTGGCCAACCTCGTGCCCGAGATCAACGTCGAGGCTCGCTTGCGCGCCAAGAGCGGCCTTTGGAAATGGATCAACAGTCGGGGCAAGGCCATCGAACGCGAGGCCGATGGATCGGCATTGCGCCTGGTTGGAACCAATACGGACGTCACCGCACGCAAGGAAAGCGAGGCGGCCTTGCGCGAAAACAGCATCTTCCTCAACACACTGCTCAATGCCATTCCGGCACCCGTATTCTACAAGGACACGAATGGCCACTATCTGGGTTGCAACCAGGCCTTCGCCGAATCGATCGGGCAGACGCGCTCCGATGTAGTCGGGAAAACAGCCTCTGAGCTGATGCCCGCGCAAGAGGCGGAAACGCATCGCGTCATGGACCTTGAACTCCTCGGCCAGCCGCGCCCGGCAGCCTATGAAGGTCAGACGACCGATCCTGCCGGAAGTATCCACGACGTGGTTTTCCACAAGGCCGTCTTCCTCAATTCCGACAACTGTGTCGCGGGAATCATCGGCGTCATTCTGGATATTTCCGAGCGCAAGGAGGCTGAACGAGCCCTGCGCATCAGCGAGGCATTCTATCGCTCGGTTTTCGAGAACTCTCTGTTCGGCATCGGCATTGCCGACCCGGACATGCGACTCATCCAGGTGAACCCGGCTTTCTGCAGAATGGTCGGCTACGAGAGCGACGAAATCATCAACCGGATGCGCCTGAGCGATCTGACGCATCCCGACGACCGCGAAATCGATGTTGCCGACATGCGCCGCCTGATCAACCGTGAACAGGAGGATTTCGTCGCCGAGCGACGCTGCATCGGGAAGTCGGGTGAGGTCATCGACGTGATCGCCTTCGTGCGCGCGATCCGCAGCGACACCGGAGCCTATGTCGGGAGCAGTACGACCGTCCTTGATATCACAACGCGCAAGCAGGCCGAGGCTGAACTCGAACGGCATCGCGAAAAGCTGCAGGAACTTGTCGCCGAGCGCACCGCCGAACTGCGTCACGCCATGCAACAACTCGTCCAGGCGGAGAAACTTGCCGCGCTCGGCCACCTTGTCGCCGGCGTCGCACACGAGTTGAATACACCCTTGGGCAACGTGCGCATGATGTCGACCGCCCTGGTCGAAGAGGTGAGAGCCTTCGGCCACTCGGTCGACTCGGGAGCGCTGCGTCGCTCGCAAGTCAGCAGCTTCCAGACACGCTGCAGCGAAGCCGTCGACCTGATCGAGCGGAACGCGATCCGTGCGGCTGACCTGATCGGACATTTCAAGGAAGTGGCCGTCGACCAGACGAGTGCACGCCGCCGGCGTTTTGCTCTGCGCGAAACGATCGATGAAATGCTCACCACCCTGCAACCCCAGTTCAAACGGACAGCACATCGCATCGAACTGGATATCCCTTCCGGGCTCGAGATGGACAGCTACCCGGGCCCTCTCGAGCAGGTGCTGTGCAACCTGATCAACAACTCTCTTACGCACGGCTTTGCCCGAATGGACGCGGGAACGATTCGCATCCGGGCCGAGCCAGCCGACCCGGGCAACGTAAGAATCGACTACACGGACGACGGCACGGGAATCCCGGAAGCGCTGTACAACCGCATTTTCGAACCCTTTTTTACGACGCGCCTGGGCAGCGGCGGCAGCGGGCTAGGGCTCTACATCACCTACAACCTGGTCACGGCCGTTCTTGGCGGGACGATTACCGTCTGCCCGCCGCAGGAGCGGGGAATCCGCTTTTCCATCATTCTGCCGCGTAGTCCGGCTGCCCAGCCGATTTCTGGAGCCTCGAAATGATCGACGACGAAATGATCGACGACGAACTGGTCCTGCTGAGCGACGACCTGCCGAGCTCGGGCGCCTCGCCAGCCGGCAGCCCACCTCCATGGAAGCTGCTGGTCGTCGATGACGACGACGAGGTCCACACCGTGACCCGCTTTGTTCTCGGCAATCTGCGGATCCTTGGTCGGCCGCTGCAACTCTATCACGCGTACGACAGCCGTCAGGGACGCAGCGAGTTATGCTCCCACCCAGACGTCGCTCTCGCCCTGCTCGATGTGGTCATGGAAACTGAACGTGCCGGGCTCGATCTGGTCAGCTACATTCGTGATGAATTGCACCTGAGCGAGTGTCGAATCATGCTGCGCACCGGGCAACCGGGGTACGCACCGGAACTCGCGGTAATCCAGCAATACGACATCAACGACTACCGGACCAAGGCCGAACTGACCAACACCCGACTGATCACGACGGTCAGCGCGGCCCTTCGCTCGTACCAGCAGTTGCATGCACTGGCCGAGCACCGCCGCGGACTGGAGTTGATCGTTGGTGCGGCGGCGGACCTCATGGAGCAACACGCCATCACCAACCTTGCCGAGGGAATCCTGACGCAGCTCGCAGCCTTGCTCAAACTGCCCGTCGACGGAATCGTCTGCAGTCAGCGCGGAGCACCCTTCGGCGGTGACGGTGAGAAATGCTATGTCGTCGGAGCCGCCGGGCGGCACGCTGCCTACATCGCGCGGCCGCTCGACGAGCTACCTGACCGCCGGGTTGTCCGCAGCATCCAGGTCTGTGTTGCCAAGCGGCAGCACGTCTTCGCTCCCGACCACACGGTGCTTTACCTGAAAGCTGCACCCAACCAGGAAGCGGCGATCTTCGTCGACTCGGGCAATGCGGTGGCGGCGATGGATCGCCCGCTGCTCGAAGTGTTCGTCGCCAACATCGCCGCGTGTTTCCGCAACGTCAAACTGGTCGAGCGACTGCACGACCTCGCCTTCGAAGATCAGGTGACGCGGCTCGCCAACCGCCTGCAGTACATCGCGGACCTTGAGAGCGCCGCGCGCGCGCGTCGCGACGTGATCGCTGCGCTGATCGACATTGATCATTTCGCCGATCTGAATGATGGCCTGGGCCCTGATGTTGGCGACCTGCTGCTGATTGCCTTTGCCACGCGCCTGCGTGAACACCTGGGCGACGGATGCCGGCTGGCGCGCATCGGAGCCGACGTTTTCGGCGTTCTGGGCTCCGCGTCGGTCGTCAATGCCGACCATCTCGGCGCTCTCTGCTATGAGCCTTTCGAGGTCGGCGAGTATCAGTTGCCGATCACTGTGAGTATCGGTCTTTGCCGCCACTTCGAGGAAAGTGCGACCGGTCTGACGCTGCTCAAGCGGGTCAATATCGCACTCAACCGAGCCAAGCGCAGCTTCTCCTCGCACTACGAGGACTATCGACCGGAGCTCGAGGAGAATACCCGCTGGCGCGTCGAAGTTCTTCGCCAACTGCGGCAGGATTTTCAGGCGGGCAAGCTGGAGGTCTGGTACCAGCCGCAAGTTGCTCTGGCGAGTCATACGGTCACCGGCCTTGAAGCCCTGGTGCGTTGGCCCAACGGGAAAGGGGGCTTCACGCAAACGCCAGATGTCTTCATTCCCCTCGCCGAGTACTCGGGGCTGATCGTGCAGATCGGCGTCTGGGTGCTTGAACAGGCCTGTGCCGAACACGTCCGGCTCGCCCAGAACGGTTTCACCGGACTGACGATGGCGGTCAATGTCAGCATTGGCCAGTTCCGCAAGGCCGGCTTCGTCGACGATGTCGCGCGTGCTCTGAAAAACAGCGGCATGCCCGCCGAACTTCTCGAACTGGAGATCACTGAAAGCATCGCCATGGATGAGCCCAGGATCGTGCGGCAGAGCCTGGACGCCCTCAAGCAGATGGGCGTGCGCATCGCCATCGATGATTTCGGTACCGGCTTCTCGTCACTCGGGCAGCTGCAGAACCTGCCAATCGATCGCCTGAAGATAGACCGCACTTTCATTCAGGAAATTGCCCAGGAGAAGCGAGGTCTGTACGCGGAGACGATTGTTGGCCTGGCCGGTGACCTGAAGGTCCAATCGGTCGCCGAAGGTGTCGAAACGCCCGAGCAGGCTGCCGTCCTGCGTCGCCTCGGTTGCACCACGGTGCAGGGATGGCTGTATGGACGTGCACTACCACGCGCCGAACTCGACCGCTGGTTGCGCTCGCCGCCGCTCGAGGTAACCGTCGGCCACCAGCCACTCGCCTAGGTCGGCACCCGCGCCGGCGCCGCTTGCCCGGCGCACGCCACGCTGAGCGCTGACTGAGCGGCGGACGGGCCCGCGAGTGACCGGCAGATTTGGCGCAAACCGCCGGTCAGTGCTCGCTCGACTTGTTGTAAAAGGCGAAAATCGCCTTGATCCGGGCTTGCTCGATCGCCGTCGGGCGCTCGAATTCAACGCCACACAGGAAGCGATCGCCGTCGACACGCTGCCAGCGCACCTGCGCGTTGATCGCCACCGGTTGCTGCCGTCGGTACTGATCGAGATCCGGCTGCGGCAGAAAGACCGACAACCGCAGGCGTGCGTTCTCGGGCAATCGGCGACTCATGACCAGCCGCGCCCCGGTCAGGCTGACATCCATCGCCAGGCACTCCAAACTGGCTCCGCTCTCGGTGTCGACACGGGTCAACACACCCCGTTCGAGGCGCGGATAGGCGCGCCTTTCGTCATTCGCCGCGGTCGCGATCAGCGTCTGCCGATTGAAGTTGAAGCCCGCCATCAGATCGTTCAGGTCGCACGACGCCTGGTGCAGATCGGCGCCGATGTGAGCGGTCGCCTCGACCTTGGCCGCACTGTCAGCCAGCGTGGCAAAGAGGTGTTTGAGCAATGCACCAAGCTGCTCGATCTGCGTCATCTGGTGGCGGCTTTCTTCGGCGATAGCGTCGTTGCTGCGCGCCGCCTTGGATACGCCAGCGGCCATCGAGTTGATGGCCTTGGCCGTTTCGCCAGCCACCTGCTGGCTACGCTCAACCCGCGCCACGAGCGCCTGCATCGCCTGCTGCAGATCCTGAACGCGGCTGGTGATCTCGCCAACGATCTCGCCCACCTTGAGCGACGATGAAGCGGTTCGCTCGGCGAGCTTGCGCACTTCGTCGGCGACCACGGCAAAGCCGCGCCCCTGCTCGCCCGCACGCGCGGCCTCGATCGCCGCGTTGAGCGCCAGCAGGTTGGTTTGCCCGGCAATTTCGCGAATCGCCTCGATGATCTGCGTGATCTTGTCGGCCGCGTGGCTGAGCTCGGTCACCTCGCCCGCCGCGCGACTAACCTCACCGGTTACGCTGTCGAGTTCGGCAATGTTGCGTTCGACGGCACCCACTCCGTCATGCGCCTGTTGCTCGACTTGGCGGGTTCGCTCGGCGGCAGTCTCGGCCTGCTGCTTCACCCCGTCGGCAATCTGCGTCAGACTCTGCGTCGCTTCGGCGACCGCAGCCGAGCGGCTTTCTTCCAGGCGTGTCGTCTCGGCAATATCCGTCGAGATGGTCGAAATCTGAAAAGCGGACTGCCCCATGTGGCGGCCGCTCTCCTCGATGCTGACCAGGATGTGCACGAGCTTGCGATGCATCACCTGCATCGCCGAAAGCAGACTGGTCGTGTCGGCCGCGGCGACCGAAACCTCGTGCGCCAAGTCGCCCTCGGCAATCCTGCGGGCAATTTCGGCGGCTTGACTGGGTTCGCCGCCGATCTGGCGCAGGATGTCGCGAATCAGACGGTAGCCGACGAGCAGTGTGAGCCCAACCGCCAGCAGCGTCAGTCCGAGCGAAGCGACCATCATCAGGCGTGCATCCGCACGACGCGCTGCCGCCAGGTTGACCAGGTCGACCGCCAGCTTGTCTTCAACCTTCTTGAGGAGATCGATCCGCTCGGTCGATCTGCCAAACCACGCCTTGGCGTCCATACCAAGCGACGGATTCTGCGCATTCTCGATCGCCGCCTGCTTGATCCTGACCACCTCATCGACCGCCGGACCGCTCACCTGACTGGCAAAATAGGACGTCTGCGACGCGTCGGCATAAAGCTGAAAGACTTCGAACCAGGTCTGCTGCGCCGACGAAATGCCCAGAAAGCGGACGAACATCTCGGGAGCGAAGCGGTCGACGCCGAAGACATTCGACAGGGTTGCTCGTTCGATTCCGGCAAACTCCTTGCCACGCAGCAATGCGTTGTAGGCGCTCGCAACGCGCGCCACATCCGTCTCACTCGACATCGATGGAGACTGGCCGACGACCGCCAGCAGGCTGCCTATCGTCTTGCTGTAAAAGGCGATGGCTTGCGAACCGCTGAGCCGCAGGTCGGAAACCGACTGGCGCGTGGTGACGAGCTCGGTGAGCTGTCGACCGGCTTCGGCGAGATGCGCCTGCAAGCGCTGGTCGAACCGTCCGGCATTGAACTCTGCCAGCTGTGCGCTGAAGCCCGTTCTCTTGGTATCGACTTCGCTTCGCTGCTGCGGCAGCTCGCTGGCGAAATTCGTCCCCTTGCTGCCGATGAACCCGGCGCTCATCCCGCGCTCTTTCTGCAGCTCGTGCACCAGAGCGCCGATCGCCGCCGCCAGCCTGGCCAGATCCTCGACATCCTCCATTTCACGGGCGCGCGAGGTGTTCTCCAGCGTGGCGCGCCCGGCGAACAGAATGAGGCAAAAAAGGGGGACAAGGGCGAGAAGGAGGAGCCTGAACTTGAGCGACATCGACCAATCCTGAGAGCCTGGTTTCCGGTCTGAAATAAGCCTAGCAAAGCACCCGCAGCAGACTTCTGACCAGCACGGCAAGGCGCGAAGGTGGCAACGTCTGGGCTTGCCGCGTTAGTATAGAGTGTTGATCTAACGGGGTCAAACCAGATCCAACCGAGGCACGGGCGGGGCTTCCCCCGGGCCGCGGCGACGCTTGCTCCAGGGCTATCTGTGGTCTCCCCGAAAACTGCCAAACGGGCGTGCTGCAGGTCTTGAAATCTGCCCCGACGCCCCCACTTGCCGGTCTAATGCTTGCTCCGCGTCGCTTCCGCCGCGAGCACATCCGCTTTCCTCAACGTTTCTGACGGAGTTTTGCATGGGTGCACAAAAGGAAACGCTCGGTTTCCAGGCCGAAGTCAAGCAACTGCTCAACCTGATGATCCACTCGCTGTACAGCAACAAAGAGATCTTCCTGCGCGAGCTGATTTCGAATGCCTCCGACGCCTGCGACCGCCTGCGCTTCGAGGCGCTGAACAACACAAGTCTTTATGGCGACGATGCCGAACTGAAGATCCGCGTTGCTTTCGACAAGGAGGCGCACACGCTGACAATCAGTGACAACGGGATTGGCCTCTCGCGCGACGAAGCAGTCCAGCATCTGGGGACGATCGCCAAGTCCGGCACACGCGAGTTCTTCTCGGCCCTGACCGGCGACCAAGCGAAAGATGCGCACCTGATCGGACAGTTCGGCGTCGGCTTCTACTCGTCGTACATCGTTGCCGACAAGGTCACGGTGATTTCCCGGCGAGCCGGCCTGGAGGCCAGTCAGGCCGTGCGCTGGGAGTCTTCCGGCGAGGGCGACTTCACCGTTGAAATGATCGAGCGTGCTCAACGTGGCACCGAAGTGACACTGCACCTGCGGAGCGGCGAGGACGAATTCCTCTCGAACTGGAAGTTGCGCTCGATCATTCGCAAGTACTCCGACCACATCACGCTACCCATAGTGATGAAGAAGGAGGAGTGGAACGACGAGAAGAAGGAGCACGTACAGACCGACGAAGACGAAACTGTCAACCAGGCGTCGGCGCTCTGGACGCGCCCAAAATCGGAGATCAGCGACGAACAATACAACGAGTTCTACAAGCACGTCGCGCACGACTTCGACGAGCCGCTGGCGCACGTGCATGCGCGCGTCGAGGGCAAGCAGGAGTACACGCAACTGCTCTACATTCCGTCGAAAGCGCCTTTCGACCTGTTCGACCGGACGGCCCGGCACGGCATCAAGCTCTACGTTCGGCGTGTTTTCATCATGGACGATGCCGAGCAACTGATGCCGCTCTACTTGCGCTTCGTGCGTGGCGTCGTCGACTCGAACGACCTGCCGCTCAATGTTTCGCGCGAGATCCTGCAACAGTCACGCGATATCGAGACGATACGCGGAGGTTGCGTCAAGCGCGTGCTCGGCATGCTCGAAGCACTGGCCGACAGCGATGAAGCTGCCGATCGCGAGAAGTACGGCAAGTTCTGGAAGGAGTTCGGTCGCGTCCTCAAGGAAGGCGTTGGCGAAGACTTCGCCAACAAGGAGCGAATTGCCAAGCTGCTGCGCTTCGCTTCGACGCACGCCGATACCGCTGACGAAACGGTCTCGCTCGCCGACTATGTGTTGCGCATGAAGGAAGGACAGGAAAAGATCTACTACGTCACGGCGGAAACCTTTACCGCCGCCAAGCACAGCCCCCACCTGGAAATCTTCCGCAAGAAGGGAATCGAAGTCCTGTTGCTGTCGGAACGCGTCGACGAATGGGTGACCGGCAATCTCACCGAATTCGACGGGAAGCCGCTGCAGTCGGTCGCCAAGGGTGGGCTCGACCTGGGCAAGCTGGAAGATGCAGCCGAGAAGGAGGCTGCCGAGAAAGCCGCCGACGAGTACAAGGAGCTGATCGATAAAGTAAAGACGACGCTGGGCGAGAAGGTGAAGGACGTGCGCGTCACGCATCGCCTGACCGACTCGCCGTCGTGCCTGGTCGCCGATGAGTACGACATCGGCGGCAACCTGCAGCGCATTCTGAAGGCAGCCGGGCAGCAAGCGCCGGCGAGCAAACCGATTCTCGAGATCAACCCGACGCATCCGGCAGTACAGCGCCTCAAGTACGAAGAGACACGCTTCGCCGATTGGGCCAACCTCCTGCTCGAACAGGCAACGCTGGCCGAGGGCGGAACCCTCGACGACCCGGCCGGCTTCGTCCGCCGGATCAACGACCTGATGCTCGCGCTCTCACTCGGTAGCGGCCGCTGATGGGCGACGGCGGGCCGCCGCTTCTGCACGGCCTGCCGCCGATCATCGACCCCGGCATACGGACGCTGATCCTGGGCAGCTTCCCTTCGCCGGCTTCACTGGCGGCACAGCAGTACTATGCACATGCCAGGAATCAGTTCTGGCGCCTGCTGAGCGCGCTGCTCGGCGAAGCGCTGGTCGAACTCGACTACCCGAGGCGGAAATCGCGCCTGCTCGCCAGCGGCATCGGCGTCTGGGACGTCTATGCCCGCTGCCGGCGGTCTGGTGCACTCGACTCGGCGATCGAAGCTGGCGAAACGAATGACTTCTCGTGCCTTGGCGAACTCGCCCCGCAGCTACAGCACATCGCCTTCAACGGCCAGGCGGCCGGTCGATTCGCCCCCTGGTTCGCCGCGCGTGGTTTCACCGCGGCCATTCTTCCTTCGAGCAGTCCAGCCTATACGCTGGCTTTCGAAAAGAAGTTGGCGCGCTGGGCGACTGCTGGCATCGGAAGCGCTACGCGCAGCGCGTGATCAGGCGCGCGGCAAGCGCACGCCCAGCCAGATTGAGCCAAAACCGGCGGGCGTGTCACTTGCCGGGGAGCAAAGCATCGCGCAAGCACTGGCGGTGCTCCGGGCCAATCTTGTCCCGGCATTGTTCACGCGCTTTCTGGTGCAGCGCACAGCGCGCTGGGTCGATCGACTGGCTGCAATCAACCGGCGGCATGCGGTCTTGCACGCATAGCTTGAACTGCGCCCCGGTCGAATCACCGCAGGCAGCGTACGCCTGTTTGCGCGCCTCGCACTGCTGCGGGTTGCGCGCCTGGCTGCAGTCGGTCTTCTGCGCCTGAGCCAGCATACATTGCCGGCGTGCCGGGCCGAAGCTGTCCTTGCACGCCTCGAGCATCCGGCGATGAGCTGCCTGACGAGCCTGGCACTGCTCCGGATCGCCCGCGCGCAGACAATTGCCTGGCGACCGCATGCCGGGTCGCATGCCACCCATGCCGGCGCCCGGGCCCATTCCTGGGCCCATTCCTGGACCCATTCCGGCACCCATCCCCGGCTGCGTGCCGCCCATTCCGCCCATTCCTGGCCCAGGCTGGGCAGCAGCCTGAAGCGTGAGGAGGGCACCGGAAAGCATGAGAACGATCAGTGAGGACTTGTACATGGCTATCTCCTTCTGGCTGTAGGGGAGCGGTCGGCATTTCAACGCGATGGACAGCCGGGCCATCCGCCAAAACAGGCCTATCTTACACCCGCGAAAAGTTCGCCAGCGACGCTTTGCTGTCCGCCTGCCGCGGCGGAACTTTGACCGCTGCACGGGCCACCACGCTGCGGCAATGCCCTCTCGGCAGGAACGACCGGCGGGCCGAACACAGCGTAGAATCCGCGCATCGTGAGCCCACCGCCGACCCTGAATTCCTTGAGCCAGTCCGCTGCGCCATACGCTTCGCCGCTCTTCGCGCCATTGCGCCAATGGCTCGACATGCTTCCGCCGCACCCTGACCAACGAGCGCTGTCGCGCCTGGCGGAACGCTATCCAGTGTTTGCCGCGAGCGGCCAACGCATCCGATTCAGCCGGCCGTACGCCGATGGCCGTGCTTACGAAGAGCGCATCTGGGAGACCGGCAACGTCGAAACGCGTAGCGACAACTGGCACGACTTCTTCAACGGGCTTGTCTGGTTGACCTTCCCAAAAAGCAAGGCGACGATCAACGCCGCGCATGTCGCCGCACCGCCAGCGCAAGGATCAGCCCGAGGAAGCGCGCGCGACGCGTTGACGCATTTCGATGAATGCGGAATTGTCGTTCTCGCCACACGCCCAGAACTGCTCGAACTGTTGCGCTCCTTCTGCTGGAAGACCTTGTTCGTTGACCGGCGCAGCGACGTTATCGCGGCCATGCGTTTTGTTGTCTTTGGCCATGCCACCTACCATTCGCTGCTCGCACCCTTTTTCGGCCTGACGGCAAAGTCGGTGCTCTACGTCGTCGAAGATGACTGCCTGCGCCTTTCCGCTGGGCCCTTGACTGCGATGCTCGACGCACGCCTGGCCGCCGATCTGGCAGCCGGCGTGTATTCCCGGCCGCGCGATTTCCAGCCCTTGCCGTTGCTCGGTATTCCAGGTGTCGTTGCCGCAAACGAATGCGCCGACTACTACGACGACACCCGCCAGTTCCGAGCCGGCCGCCGCTGCGCCGGCAACGCCGTGACGAGAAGCTGAGAGGGTCGCCTCAACCCTGGTTCGCCGCCTGCAATGCCTGGCAGATGGCGCCCGTAATCCCCGGCTGGTCGGCGTGCTGCCGCTCCGCCAACGCCGGCAACGACGGCCAGCCGTTGTCCGCCCAGTCGAGGCCAGCAAATCGGCGCGCCGCCGCGTAGCGCGGAATGACATGAAAATGAACCTGGTGGTCGACCATCATGAGCATCAGATAGTTAACGATGTCGTAAGCGAAGGCAGCCCGCAATGACTTTTCGACGAACCCGATCAGTTCGCCGAGTTCGGCCATTTCGTCGCCGCGCACCTGCGCAAAGCACTCGGCATGGCGATTGAGCGACAAGATTCCCGCGCCGAGCGTCGGCTGGGCTGGCCGTACCGACCATGACCACGCCTTCGTCTGGGCAATCAGCAGTTCCTCGACCTGAAACTTGCTGCGAAACTCGGCCAGCAGGCGGGCCTCGTTTTGGCCTTCGCTCATCATCTGTCTCCTCCCTCCCGAGAAATCGGGGCAGCCATCACCCATATTGCCAGTTCGCCCCGGAAAAGCGCTGGAACATCCACCGTGTCGTCCGCCGCGCAGGCGCTGCAGGCTCCGGTCTGGACAAGACCCGACGACCGACGCCGAGAGACCCTCGGGGCTGCAAAGAGGGTCTCTGGACAGCGCCCACCGCACAACGACGCAATGGGCGGAACAATCGCCGACCTACTTCTCGAACGGCGTCGGCCGTGGCGTGGTGTCGGCTGACGGCGGCAGCAGCGGAAGCCTGAAGCTCGGCTGTTCGCCAGTCAAGGTCTTCAGGAAGGCAACGATCTTCGCGTTTTCCTCGGGAGAAAACTTCCGGCCAAGCTGCACGCGGCCCATCGTATCCACTGCTTCAGATAGCGTGTCGGCTGCCCCGTCGTGGAAGTACGGATAGGTCAGCTCGACGTTGCGCAGGGTCGGCACCTTGAAGCTGAAGCGGTCGGCATCCTTCCCGGTGACCGCGACACGCCCCTCGGCCGGGCTCGAGGCCTTGTAGGGCTCGACCACGCCCATCTTCTGGAACGAGTTGCCACCGACTGCGGAACCATTGTGGCAGGCAACGCAGCCGCTGTCCTTGAACAGGGCGTAGCCTTCCAGTTCGCTCTTGCTCAAGGCCTTACGGTTCCCTTTCAGCCATTGATCGAAACGAGAGTTCGGCGTCGCCAGGGTTTCTTCAAAAGCGGCGATGGCCTGCGTGATACGATCGATATCGACCTTGTCCGAACCGAACACCTGCCTGAACTCAGCGGCATAGCCGGGAATCGACTGCAGGACGGCGACCGCCAGTTCATGCGTAAACGCCATTTCACCCGGATTTGCGATCGGACCGCCAGCCTGCGCTTTCAGATCCTTCGCCCTTCCGTCCCAGAACTGCGCAAGGTTGAGGCTCGAGTTGAGCACGGTGGGAGAGTTGATCGGCCCCTTCTGCCAGTTGTGGCCAATCGAGGACTTCAAATTGTCGGAGCCGCCCATCGAAAGGTTGTGGCACGAGTTGCAGGAAATGAAACCGGATTTGGAAAGGCGTGGATCGAAGTAGAGTTTCTTGCCGAGTTCGACCATCGCCGGATTGGTAATCTTTGCCGGTGCAATGGGTTGGATCGGCTCATCGGCCGCTGCCGAGGCAAGGGTGTAACTGCCGAGCATGGACAGGCAGATGACCAGAGTACGTACTCTCATGAGGACTCCCAGGCTGATTTATGGATGTATTCGCCTGGCTGCGCCAAGCGGGCGCGCGACTGTCTGCTCGGCAGGGCGCCAAACATCCACCATGCGTAGAAGGGAGAATAACCGCAGGGCGCCAGCCCGCATCTTGATCTAAATCAAAGACACCCTAGAAAAGGGGGGCGCACAGACCGCGCCTGCTCGGACCCGTAGCGCGCTTGCCCGCCGCCGACCGCAGCCGCACCAGCTACAGGCCGAGACGCCCCGGGGTATGGAAGATCCGGTCGATCGCCTCCAGCCCGAAAGCCTGGACATGGTCGAGCAGACCGGTCGCGAAGCCCGCGGGCCGGGTGCCGGTCGCTTCTTCCCAGAGATTGGCCAGATCGAGTGGCGAGAGCGGACGACAAGCGTCTTCGACCAAGTGCAGGTTCGCCTGAAAACCCTCGTGCCAACACTTGCCGGCAGCGTAACGCTCGCCAATGTGGCCAATCTCGCGCTGAGCGTCGGCGGCCGCCAGCGCCAGCCAGACGCCCTCGGCGGTGCACGCGAAAGCACTGCCGTCGGTCAGGGGGGCGAGCCGTGCCTGAAGTTGCTCTGCTGCGGAAAGAGCGAGGCAAAAGCTGATGGTTCTGGATTGCGGGAGAAACGGGAGAATCCGGTTGGCGATCACCCACGAATCAAAAAGCTGGGTACCGTGCAAAATCTGGTCGATCAGCTCGCCATCCCTGGCGCTCTCGTGCACCGCTTGCGCCAGCAGCAATGGGGCGCTCTGCGACCAGTCGAATGAGACGAGGTTCATGCGAAACTCCTTGATGACGCCAATTGGCCGCACCCGACAGCCAACGCCGCGCGGCGCAGCAGCGGGCCGGCAAGCGGCCCGCTCGCGCTCGAACTAGCTGCTGCCGCGCCGTCTACGCGATGCCGCGAGGCCGGCCAGCCCAAGGCCGAGGAGCCCGAGCGAGGCCGGCTCCGGAATCAGGAAGCCGCGAATCTCGCCACTGGGGAATGCGTCCGTGTGAATGTTGAGGTAAGCCTTGCGCGCCGCCAAGCCAGCGCCAAGCGCGGCTTCGGCAGTCGCCACGCTGCCACCATTGTTGGTGACAAAAGTTGGATTGTAGGACGCCGCCTGTGTCAGGTCAAAAGTCTGGTCGTAGCTACCTGCCTGGACACCCAGCAAGAAGCCGCCAAAACTCGGCAACTGCGTCGCCACACCGACCGCCCCGGTCGCCGGTAAAGCTGTGCAGCAGTGGATGTGTGCGGCCGTCGTCCTGCCGAGCAGGCCCGAGTAGTTGATCACCACCCGCAGGGTATGGGCCAGATCGTCGAAGAAGACCTCCGCCGTTCCAGTCCCGGGCGAGTTGTTCGGCGTCGCCTCGGCCGGCCCGCTGAGCAACGCCCGGTATTCGATAACCGTCGCCAGCGCCGGTGTCGAGCTGACAGCAGCCCCGACACACAACAAACCGGCAACCAGGGTGGTACTGAACCGCAGTTTCATTTTCATAGTCTCCTCCGTCCTCTTCGTTTGGTCTCCAGTTGGTACGGGTTGCCCACGCACAGTTGCGTGCTCTGTGAAGCACGTTCCATGCCGGGATAATCTTGAGCAAACTAATCAGGTATTTGTTCGGCCAAACCGTGCTGCTCCAGCCGCATGTGTAAGAAAAGTCGACACCCGAAGGCCAACAGCACACCCACACAAGCTGCCACTACACCGCGGGCGCGGCGTGCGGCTTACCCGCACTCAGCCCTGCACCTGCTCGTCAGCGAGGACCAGTTGCCTGAGTTCGCTCCAATGCGCCAACGCATCGCGTTCACCAAGAGCGATCAGTGCATTGACAAAGCCCGGCTCGAACAAGAGGTAACTCGCCAGAGTTCCGCCACTTCCCTTGAGCACGCCGAGCGCCGCCAACGCCCGCCGAACTCCCAGTGGCAACTCATCGGTATGCTCTTGCGCCAGCGCGTCGAGCGAGCAACTCGGCGCAATGGAGAGAACATCGAGCGGCCGGTAAGCCATCGCCGCAGCCGCCTCCGCCGGCAGTCGGCTGATCGTTTCAGCGACGCGCGCCGTCTGTTCGATGTCCGCCTGCAACGTGTCGTGGAAAACGCTCGCCATCACATGCCCAGCCATGCCGCCCAAGGTCGGGCCGCGCCGCTGGGCGGTCGTCGCCTCGCCCGGCACCTCCCAGTTCTCTGGTTGTCCGACGCCAACGACGAGCACCCGGCTTGCGCCCAAATGCCAGGCCGGCGAGAGCGGTGCGATCTGGCGCATGGCGCCGTCGCCGAAGTGCTCCTCGCGCCCGTCCACGCGCAGCGCCGCGGACGGAAACAGGAAGGGGATGGCGCTCGAGGCGATCAGGTGCTCGATGGTCAGCGGCTGAAAGTCGGCCCGCCGACCGGGATGCGACCAGGGCTGGAAAAGCTCTCGGCGCGCCGTCTGGCAGAAGGTCCAATGGACGCCGCTCGAATAGCTCGAAGCGGTTACCGCCAGCGCATCGATCGCCCGCGTGCGCAGCGCGTGCTCGACGCCGTCGAGGCGAATCCCGGCGCGCAACATCTCGCGCAGTGGCGTGCTGTCGAGCATTGCCCCGTGCGCCTGAATGTGCCGCGAGAGGCTGACGATCGCGGCAAAGCGATGAACGCGCGCCCAAGCGGGCACCGATAAGCGGTAAACGTCGGTCGAGCGCAGGCGGCTCCAGAAAGCAGCCAGCTCGTCGAAGGCTGCCAGCCCGGCAGCGGCACGCCCAGCCAGAAACGCTGCGTTGATCGCGCCAGCCGAAGTGCCGATCAGAATCTGGAAGGGAAAACAGGCGCCTGCTGCGCTGCCCCGGGGACTGTGCTGGCCGGGCGAGGCGCGCAGGAGTTCTACCAGCGCACGCAGGACGCCGACCTGATACGCCGTACGCGCTCCGCCACCCATCAGCACGAGCGCCACAGTTGGCCGCTCGCGGCGTTGCATGCCAGCGTGAATCAAGGTAACCAGGCTCATGTCACGCTACTTGGTAAGCAAGCCCGGCTTGCCCCGCGCCCATCGCGAGCGCGGCCTGACGGACTGGAGTCGTGAATACAGATCGGCGGGATGGCCGCCAGGCGAAACCCGCGGTCGACCGCCAAACCGAGAAGCAAGCGAATGCGCATGACGAGTACGCTCCACAGGTGAACCGATCGACCGCAGAAGATACACCCAGCGCCATGAAACGCGGCATAATGTTTTTGGGAAAATTTGCCGGGCGTGAGCAACACGGCCAAGCAGCGCTAGCCATATGAGATCTGCGACCTCCAATCTGCCGGACCGGCGCCTGGCGCAAGCGCACGCTGATCGTATTGCCGCCTGCCAGGACGAGCTGGCGCGCCTGCAGAGCGAGGGCGTGCTGGCGCTTGACAGCAGCCAGCAGCAGGCGATCGCCAGCCATCATGCCAAACTACTGGCGCGCTATGCGCGCGATTTCGATATCGACCCGACGCGGCGCGCCCAGCAACTATCACTCGGCATGCGCGTGGCATCCTTCCTGGGCGCGTTGGCGCTCGCCGCCAGCGTCTTTTTCCTGTTCTATCAGTTCTGGGGATACTTTCCCGAGGTCGCCCAGGCGAGCATTCTGGTGACCGCTGCGCTCGCTACCTTCTACTTGGCGAACTGGCTGCAACAGCGTGACGCGACAGGTTACTTCAGCAAGTTGGCAGCGCTCGTCGCCTTCACGTGTTTCGTCCTCAACCTCTCGATGCTGGGCAGCATTCTGAATATCACGCCGACCGAAAAGGCATTGCTGCCGTGGGCAGTGCTTGCCCTGGTCTTCGCCTATTCGGGCGAGCAGCGCCTGTTGCTGGTCACTGGAATTCTCTGCCTGATCGGCTTCGTTGCCGCCCGCGTTGGCACGTGGAGCGGAATCTACTGGTTGCATGCCGGCGAGCGGCCGGAGAACTTCTTCCCGGCTGCCGCGCTGCTCCTTGCCCTGGCGAAACTCGACTGGCAGCAGCGCTATCCGGGTTTTGCCGCAAGCTACCGCGTCTTCGGCCTCTTGACCGTCTTCATCCCGATTCTCGTGCTCAGCCATTGGGGGGACGGAAGCTATCTCGACCTGCCGCCTGATCTGATCGAAGGCGGCTATCAGGTGCTCGGCTTCGTCGGCAGCGCGCTGGCCGTCTACTTCGGCGTCCGGCGTGACTGGCCGGACACGGTAAACATCGGGACCACCTTCTTTGTCGTGTTCTTGTACACGAAGTTTTTCGACTGGTGGTGGGAAGCGATGCCAAAGTACTTGTTCTTTCTTGTTCTCGGGCTCATCGCGCTACTCATCCTGCTCGTCCTGAAGCGCGTGCGCCAGTCTACCTGTCGGGGAGCGCGATGAACCTGCCCAGCCAGCGGCGCTGGCTACTCGTCGGTCTCAGCCTGATCGTCCTGACCAATGCCGTCGTGCTGTCCGCTGCCGCGCTCAACCGCGCCGGCGAACCGGAAAGCAGCGTGCTCCTCAGCGAGCGCGAACTCGCCCTGCCCTACGCCACCGCCAGCCGGCGCAGCAACAGCGGACTGGCCCTACACCTCGAATGGCGCGTCGCAACTGACGGCGACACCATGCGCAACCTCGCCTACGCCCGCTACGAACGCCAACCCGACTGGCTCGACGAAACGCGCATGGCCGGTCTCGGCTTCGACACACGCAAGGGCGCAGCAACGCCGGAAGCGCGTCAGGCTTTCCTGCGCCAGTTATCGCGCCCAGCCCTGATCGTTTTCGAGCTCGCCGGTCCGGCTTGGCAGCGCGCGCTGCAGCAGGCGCGCGAAAACGCCAGCCGGCACGCTGCGGCGGCCGCGGCCAACCGCGGCAACCGTGAATTCGCCGAAAAAGCCAAGGCAGCGCGCGATTTCGTCGTGCAGGAGGAGGCAGAAAGCACGCGACTGTTCGCGATCGACGCGGGAAGCGACACCGCGACACTGCGCGAGCGCTACCCCCAGCGCGACCGTTTCCTGATCCTGCGCGGCACCGTGCGACCGGCCGAGCGCCTGCGGAACGGCCAATGGGCATTGGCCGGCCAGCTGAGCGCGATCGCGATCCAGGAAATCCACGTGCCGTACGCACAACGGGGCGTGCTCGACGCGCTGCGCAGCGAGCCGCAGGAAAAGCCGGACAGGTCAGTTCCGCGCTACGAAGTGCAACTCGCCGTCGGTCAACGCCTCGAACCGTGGATCGAGCGCGTTGCGCTCCTACCGAGTGACGCGCCAAGAGCGGGACCGTCCCGCAGTTCCAACTAACGCGGCAGCGCGTCTACTGCCCGATAAAGCTGCTCCCTGAGTGCTTCGCTCGATTTCCCTTGTGCCTCGGCAAGACGTATCTGCCTGAGGAGATCGGCGACCGTGACCTGCGGGCTGAGACGCGGCGCACCTCCTGCCCTACCCGCCGCTCCCGCCGGAGCCGCTGCCTTGACCGTGGTGAGCGGCGGGCCCTGGCGCCCGCCGCCGACCGGGCGTGGCGAAAGCCGCTCGTCGACGATCAACTGCGCGCGCTCGCCACCCGGCTGGCCGCGCCGCGCAGTGATCAGCATGGCACGTGGTGCGCTCGCGCGCGCCGCTGGCCGCAGTGCCGACGCGCCCGTATTGCGCCAGGCGCTGACCGTCGCCAGCAGCTTCTTGCGCAGTTCACCGCTCGGCCGACCGGCCGCCTCGGCGTTGCGAATCTGTTCCAGAATCTGATCGATTTCGCCTGGCGCGGCCAGCGAGCGGCTTGCTTCGCCGAAACCCTCCGGCGGCGACCTGACAGCAATGGCGAACTCCTCCGGTGAACTGATCATTTTCGCCAGGCGATAATGCCCGTAGCGCATCGCCATGGTCAGCGCCGAGTCGCCCCAGTCGCTCTCCAGGCGGCTGTCTGCCCCGGCTTCGAGCAGGCGTCGAGCGAGTTCATCGCGCCCTTCGCGCGCCGCCATCATCAGCGGCGTCGAACCGTTCGGCGCGCGCGCGTTGACCTTGGCGCCACGTGCCAGGAGGTCGTCGACGATGTGCTGATGACCATTGAACACCGCGTAGTGCAATGCGCTCCACTCGTTGCCCGAGCGATCGAGCGGCGCACCGTGCGCCAGCAACCAGTCGACGGCTGCCTGATGCCCGTTCCAGGCGGCAAGCTGCAGCGCCTGCTCGCCGTTGCGATTGCTGCGCCGCACATCGGCGCCCCGTTCGACGAACAAGGCGAGCATCTCAATCCGGCCGTACCAGGCGGCAACCAGTAGGCCGCTACCGATCTGTGCCGCCTCGAACTCCGGATCCAGTCCATCGTCGAGCCAACGCTCGACGGTGCGCCGGTCGCCTCGCTCGACTGCCAAGCCAAAAGTCACCGGATCGGGCGCCGCTGCCTGCGTCCCTGCCACCAGGATCAGCCAGAAGCACGCCGCCCACAGCCAGCCCGCAACCCAACGCGGCCGCCTGGCCCGACGCACCAAGGTCCACGGTTCACCCATGAAGATATCCGTCCCTCTGCCAAGTGCCGCCGGGATGCTCAGGCGTCGCTGTCCGGCGTGCCGCGCGCTGCGCTTCGGCGCAGGAAGATCAGGTCCCGCACACCGTGTCCCAGGCGCTGGCCACGCTGCTCGAAGCGCGTGCTCGGACGGTCTGGCGGGCGCGGTGCGAAATCGGCCGCCGCGTTCTCCAGTTGAGGCTCGGCCGAGAGCACCGCCAGCATCTGCTGCGCATACTCTTCCCAGTCGGTCGCGCAGTGCACGTAGCCGCCGACCTGCAGACGGCTGGCAAGCAAGGCGACGAAAGGTGGCTGCAACAGACGGCGCTTGTGGTGCCGCTTCTTCGGCCACGGGTCGGGAAAGAAGATGTGAACACCAGCAAGCGACCCCGGCGCGATCATCTCGCGCATCACCTCGAGCGCATCGTGCTGGACAATGCGAAGATTCTGCAGCTCGTTCTCGGCAATCAACTTGCACAGGCTGCCGACACCCGGCGTATGGACCTCGACGCCGAGATAGTCGTTTTCGGGGTGGCGCCCAGCAATCAGCGCCGAGGTCTCGCCCATGCCGAAACCGATCTCAAGCACACGCGGCGCCCGACGGCCGAACAGCCGGTCGAAATCAATTGCCGCTGCACGATAGGGAACGCCGACCTTGGCCATCATTTCGTCGTAGTAGCGGCGCTGCGCGTTTGACACGCGGCCCTGCCGGCGAACGAAGCTTCGTATGTGCTCGTTGCGGCCTGCCGTGCCGCGCGTTGCCTCTTCCCGCATGCGGACTACGAGCCGATCAGCCCACCGGTCGGCGAGGAGGGATCGGCCGAGTAGTACTTGCGCGGCATGCGACCGGCAAGAAAGGCTTCGCGCCCAGCTTCGACCGCCTTCTTCATCGCAGCAGCCATCATGACCGGGTTACCGGCATGGGCGATGGCGGTATTCATCAATACCCCATCACACCCGAGTTCCATCGCAATCGCCGCATCGGAAGCCGTCCCGACACCGGCATCAACGAGCACCGGAACTTTCGCCTGGTCGATGATCAAACGCAGATTCCACGGGTTGACGATGCCCATCCCGGAGCCGATCAACGACGCGAGCGGCATCACCGCGACACAACCGATCTCTTCGAGCATCTTCGCCTGAATCGGATCGTCGGAGCAGTAGACCATCACCTGGAAACCTTCCGTGACAAGTGTTCGCGCTGCAGCAAGCGTCTCCGGCATGTTCGGAAAGAGGCTGTGCGGGTCGCCGAGAACCTCCAGCTTGCACAGCGCATGCCCATCCAGCAGCTCACGTGCCAGACGCAGCGTACGTACCGCATCACTCGCCGTGTAGCAGCCTGCCGTGTTCGGCAGAATGGTGAATTGCGTCGGCGGTAGCACATCGAGCAGGTTCGGCTGGTCGGCGTTCTGGCCGATGTTTGTCCGCCGAATGGCAACCGTGACGATCTGTGCGCCGGAGGCGTCAATCGCCGCCCGGGTTTCGGCGAAGTCCTTATACTTGCCGGTACCGACCAACAGGCGTGAGCGGTAAGTGGTACCGGCGACGGTCAGGCTATGAACAGAATCTGGCATGCGTGCCTATCGTTTGCGTGGTGGCTCAACCGCCGCCGACAGCGACGACGATCTCGATTTGGTCGCCGTCACTCAGCACCGTTTCGGCATGACGCCCGCGCGCGACGATCACACCGTTACGCTCGACGGCGATTCGCTTGCCAGTGTGGTCTAGCGCCTCGACGAGTTCGGCGACCGTCAGCGCGGCAGGGAAATGGCGGCGTTCGCCGTTGATCAGAAGTTGCATGGTGGAAGGATTCTACCATGCTGAGCAGCAGTGCTCTCAGCCTTGCGCAGCGCGGCGCGCGCGGTGGGATCGATCCGCCGCGCCATCCGCCGTCCCGACGCCCTCGAAAGCCGTCGCTGGATCGCCCGCCAAGCGGCCAATCAGTGGCTCGCCTCGCCGAATACCGCGGCCAGCGTCGGCGCATCAAGCACGGCCTCCGCCCAGACTTGCAACTCATCCTCGCTCGCTTGCGCCAGCCGCTCGCCTACCCACTCGGGCAGTACCCCGAAACGCCGGCTCAACTGCTTGGCCAGCAGGCGGACCTCACCCTCGTGACGGCCCTCCACGCGACCTTCCTCGCGACCTTCCTCGCGACCTTCCTCGCGACCTTCCGTCATGCCTCGCTGAAACCCGGTCTGCAGTCCGCGCCGGGTTGCTTCCTCAAACCATGCTTCGATACGTTCGGCAAGCATGCTGTCGGCCTCCATCAAATCACTGATTGCGTCAATCTCGTTTGCCATCGCCGAGAGTGTCGACGAAGCGCTCTTGCGGTGCAACAGTTGCTTGATCCAGGCGACAAACGTGTGACGCATCGCTTGCTGCTCGGGATCGCGCAGGAGCATGTCGAGCGCCTGGATGACGCGCCGCAAGTCGTCCGGCGTGCGCCCGTGCTCGAGCCGGAAAAGTGCTTCGACTGCGTTGCGCACACTCGTTGCCGGATGCAGCCGCAGACGCGCTTCGTCGATCAGATGATAGGTGAAACGCGGCTGATAGTCAGCCAGGCTAGGCGGTGACGAGGCAAAGAGATCACTCACATTGGTCGGCGCACGCCATGCCGGCAGGCCGTTGTAGAGAACGACCGGCAGGATTGGCGGCAGTTTTCCGTCGGCCAGCTCGCCCCGCCTGACCAGATCCTGCGCCAGCAGTCCAGCATAGACCAACATGCGCAAAGCCATCCAGCGGTCGGGTTCGGACTGGAACTCGAGCACCAGGTAGACCCACAACCAACGGTCGCGCAGACGCAGGCGCCAGACCATGTCGTCGTGGCGCTCCTTCTCGTTCTCGGCAACGTAACTCGCGCTGATCCGTTCGAGCGTCGACAAGTCAGCTTCCGCCAGCCACTCACCCGGCACCCAGTCGCGCAACAGATCGCGCACCATCGCCGGGTGGGCAAAAAGCAACTTGTAGCCGGTATCGTGCGTCATCGAGTCATTGTAACCCGTGAAACAGGCAATAGCGGGAACAGGCCAGGCAGCACCTCAAGCGGCCGTCACGCCAGGGGCAGCGGCTGATTACCGTCGGCAGTTGCCAGCAGAGCGCGACGTGTCATCAATGGACAAACGCGCCTCCTGACGAGCGCTAATCGCCGGGATCACGGATGCGCTTTTCCCGAGATGGACAGGGCGAACATGGCTACCTTGGACATTGGCAGCAATGAGCGAGTCGCGCGGCGTCAACCGAAGCTGCTGGCCGGAAGACAAACGTCATTCGAGCGGCAAGCGCCTCTGCCCCCGCCTTACCACCTTGCTACACGCATGCTATAGTGGCGGCCCTTGGCAGGCGGGTCCTTCACCATGGCTCTTTGTTTCGACGTCCTCATCATAGGCAGCGGTCTGGCGGGTCAAGCCGCCGCGCTCCGACTGGCGCGCACGCACAGCGTAGCGCTGATCAGCAAGCGCACCGTCGAGGACAGTGCATCGAGCTGGGCACAGGGCGGGATCGCCGCCGTGCTCGACAACCGCGATTCGATCGAAGCGCACATTCGGGACACCATCGCGGCGGGTGCCCACCTCAATGATGCACGTGCGACGCGCTTCGTCATCGAAAATGGTCGTCGTGCCGTCGAGTGGCTGATTGAACAAGGCGTCCCCTTCACCCGCCACGAGGCGGGCTACCACCTGACACGCGAGGGCGGACACAGCGCCCGGCGGGTTATCCACGTCGCCGACACTACCGGCCTGGCAGTGCAGAATACGCTGACCGGGCAACTTCGCCAGCAATCCAGGATCACCGTCCTCGAGCACCACATCGCCATCGACCTGATCACCGGCGGCAAACTCGGCTTGAGCGTAGACCGCTGCTACGGCGCCTACGTACTCGACAGCCGCAGTGGCGAGGTCTTGACGATCGGCGCGCGCCACACGCTGATCGCCACTGGCGGAGCCGGCAAGGTCTATCTCTACACGACGAACCCCGATACCTCGACCGGGGACGGCATCGCAATGGCATGGCGTGCCGGCTGCCGGGTCGCGAACATGGAATTCATCCAGTTCCACCCGACCTGCCTGTACCACCCGCAAGCAAAATCCTTCCTGATCTCGGAAGCAGTACGCGGCGAGGGCGGCTTGCTGCTACTGCCGGATGGCAGCCGCTTCATGCCCTGGCACGACGAACGAGCCGAGTTGGCACCGCGCGATGTGGTCGCACGCGCGATCGACTTCGAAATGAAGAAGCGCGGTCTCGACTGTGTCTACCTCGACATCTCGCACAAGCCGGCCGCCTTCCTGAGCGAGCATTTCCCGAATATCCTGGCACGTTGTCTCGAGCTTGGTATCGACATCACTCGGCAGCCGATACCCGTCGTCCCGGCAGCGCATTACACCTGCGGTGGGGTGATGACCGACTTGCGCGCACGCACCGAAATCGCCGGCCTGTACGTCGCCGGGGAAGCCTCATGCACCGGCTTGCACGGGGCAAACCGGCTGGCCAGCAATTCCCTCCTCGAATGCCTGGTCTTCGCCGAGGCAGCGGCGAAGGACATCGTCGAACAGCCCGCCGGCGAGCTACCCGAGTTGCCGGCGTGGGACGCCAGTCGGGTCAGTGATCCGGACGAAGAGATCGTCATCTCGCACAACTGGGACGAACTGCGCCGCTTCATGTGGGACTATGTCGGCATCGTTCGTACGACCAAACGCCTGCAGCGCGCGAAGAACCGGATTCGCCTGCTCGTCCGCGAAATCGACGACTTTTACTCGCACTTCCGCGTCAGTCACGACCTGATCGAGTTGCGCAACCTCGTCGTTACTGCCGACCTGATCATCCGCTGCGCGCTCAAACGCCGCGAGAGCCGCGGTCTGCATTTCAGCCGCAACTACCCGGAAAGCGATGCACGAGCGCGTAATACCGTGCTCAAGCGACCGCGGCCGACCGCCCTGAGGCGCCCGCGCTGACCCGCCACCGTAGCCAGAGGCGTAGCAGCCGGAATTGCTCGCGGCGCATGCTGTCTGCCGCCAGCGCGAGGCTGTAACGCTCGCCGGCCGCCTCTGCTTCGTCTGCCGACGCACGCAGGACAACAAGCTGAGCGAAAACCGCCGTGCCTGGGTGCACGGCGCAACACTGCCGACTACCGTCGGCGAACGACAATGCGAGGTCGCCACGCTCGCCCAAATGAAGCGCAACAACCGGCGACCGGCGGCTAGAGCGCCACAAGGAAAAGGCGGCGAGGCTGACCACCAGCATGCGCGCCGCCAACGGCCAGGGAAGCAGCAGGAGTGAGCCACCTGCGGCGACTGCATGTAGCGTAACGAGGACGACCAGCATCAAACGCGAGCGACACAGCTCGATATGGATCGGGAACGCCAGCATGCGCCCGTTTCGTTCTTCTATATCCGTCGAAAAGCGACGGTCGCGTTGGTCCCGCCAAAGCCGAAGGAATTTGAAATCGCCGCCTCGATCTTCATTTCGCGCGCAACGTTGGCGCAATAGTCAAGATCGCACGACTCGTCCTGATTGAAAATGTTGATCGTTGGCGGCGAAACCTGATGGTAAATCGCCAGCACGGTAAACAGCGCCTCGACACCGCCGGCCGCACCGAGCAGGTGACCCGTCATCGACTTCGTCGAGTTGATGACCAGGTTTCTCGCCTGGTCGCCGAAAGCGCGTTTGACCGCGATCGTTTCCGCCTTGTCGCCCAGGGGGGTCGATGTGCCGTGCGCATTGACGTACTGCACGTCTTGCGGAGCGAGTCCCGCATCGTGCAGCGCATTGCGCATGCAGCGCGCCGCTCCTGCACCGTCCTCGCTCGGCGCGGTCATGTGAAACGCGTCGGAGCTCATGCCGAAACCGGCCAGTTCGCAGTAGATACGCGCACCGCGCGCTTTGGCGTGCTCGTACTCTTCGAGCACGACGACGCCAGCGCCCTCGCCAAGGACGAAACCATCACGGTCCCGATCCCACGGGCGGCTGGCCGTTGCCGGGTCGTCGTTGCGCGTCGATAGCGCGCGCGGCGCGCAGAAGCCCCCGAGGCCGAGTTTCGAGACGCAGCCCTCGGCGCCGCCGGCAATCATGATGTCGGCGTCGCCATGGCTGATCAGGCGGCCGGCGTCACCTATGCTATGCGTTCCCGTCGCACAAGCGCTGACCAGAGAGAGGTTGGGCCCCTTGTAACCGTACATGATCGATAGGTTGCCCGAGATCATGTTGATGATCGAACCGGGCACGAAGAAGGGGGAGATCTTGCGCACCCCCCCGGCGGCAAAATCGTCGCAGGTGCTTTCGATCATCGGCAGTCCGCCGATACCCGAACCGATCGAAAGACCTATTCGCTCGGCATTGGGCGGACCGACTTCCAGGCCAGCGTCGCGAATCGCCTGAATACCCGCGGCCATACCATAATGGATGAAAACATCCATCCGGCGCGCTTCTTTCGGTGACAAATAGGTCCCGATCTCGAAACCCTTCACTTCGCCCGCGATCTGCACCGGAAAGGACGACGCATCGAACCGGGTAATCCGACCGATTCCGGAGCGTCCGGCCAAAACGTTTTGCCAGGCCTCCTCGACCGTATTGCCAACCGGTGAGACGATGCCCAAACCGGTGACGACCACTCTTCGACTTGCCACCTTGTGCTCCAAAGGCTAAGGAGATTCGGAAATGAGATCTGCTGTGCACCGCCTGCCGAGCGTCGGATCATGGTTCTGGGGGAGAACCGCCGGCAGCACCCGTCGGCAGTACGTGTGCGCGTTATCGCCCTATTTCTTGTGAGCCAGAACGTAGTCGATCGCTTGCTGGACCGTGGTGATCTTCTCGGCTTCGTCATCTGGAATCTCGCACTCGAACTCCTCTTCCAGAGCCATCACCAATTCGACCGTATCCAGCGAGTCGGCGCCCAGGTCGTCGACGAACGACGACTCGTTCTTGATGTCTGCTTCATTGACACCAAGCTGTTCAGCGACGATCTTCTTGACACGCTGCTCGATATTTTCCATCAAAGTGCTCCTTCCCACGGTTCGGGTGTAAAAGAAAAGTGCGCCATTCTAACAAAATGACCGGAAGTTGCCAGTCGGCACGGCGCCCGAGCCAACCGTCCGGCTTCGCCTGCCGGCGGTTTCAGCTCATGAACATACCGCCATTGACATGAATCGTCGTGCCGGTAACGTAACTCGCTCCCTGCGAAGCCAGGAAGGCCACCGCCGACGCCACGTCCTCCGGTAAACCAAGGCGGCCAAGCGGTATGCTGCCCAGGGCTGCGGCCCTTTGCGTCTCGTCGAGCGCACGTGTCATGTCGGTATCGATCAGACCGGGCGCAACGCAATTGACGGTAATGTTGCGACTGCCCAGCTCACGCGCCAACGCGCGGCTCATTCCCGCGACGCCCGCCTTGGCGGCGCAGTAATTGGCCTGTCCGCCATTGCCGATGTGTCCGACCACTGAAGTCACGTTGATGATGCGGCCGTACCGCGCCTTCATCATGCCGCGCATCACCGCCCGCGACAGCGAGAAGACAGCCTTGAGATCGGTATCCAGCACCGTATCCCATTCTTCGTCCTTCATGCGCAAGGCCAGGTTGTCGCGCGTGATGCCGGCGTTGTTGACCAGGATCGATACGGCACCCCAGGCTTTCTGAATCTGGCCAACCAGTGCTTCGACGCGCAGCGCATCGCGCACCTCGAGCAGCTGACCTTCGCCGCGACAGCCGGCAGCCGCCAGATATTCGGAGATCGCTGCCGCGCCCTCCGCGCTGGTCGCAGTGCCAACGACCGCTGCACCAAGGCGACCCAACTCGAGCGCGATCGCCCGACCGATACCACGTGATGCACCCGTGACGAGGGCTGTTTGTCCGCTCAGCATGACGGCTTACTCCAAGTTGGCGACGGCCGCTTCAATCGTCGCCAGGTCGGCCAGCCCGACGCTCTGCAGCGTCTCGACGCAGCGTTTGCTCAGGCCGGTGAGCACCTTGCCCGGCCCACACTCGGCAACGCTGCCGACACCCATCGCGGCGATCGCCCGAATCGTTTCGACCCAGCGCACGGGCGAGTACGCCTGGCGAATCAAAGCATCCTTTATCCGCTGCGGGTCCGACTCGACCGCCACGTCTACGTTATTGACGACCGGTATCCGCGGTACCGCGAAGTCCAGTTCGGCCAGGCGAGCAGCCAGCTTGTCGGCCGCCGGTCGAATCAGCGAGGAGTGGAAAGGCGCTGAAACCGGCAGAAGCAAGGCGCGCTTGGCGCCGCGCGCCTTGCAGGCTGCACAGGCGCGCTCGACCGCCGCCTTGCTGCCAGCGATTACCGTCTGCCCCGGCCCGTTGAAATTGACCGCTTCGACGACGGCATCGCCACCCAGCTCGGCAATCGCCTCGGCACATGCTTCGCCGATCTTGTCGTCGTCGAGCCCAAGAATCGCCGCCATCGCACCCGCCCCGACGGGCACCGCATCCTGCATCGCGGCAGCGCGCAGGCGAACCAGTTGCACCGCATCGGGAAAAGCAAGGGCACCCGCGGCGACGAGCGCTGAATACTCACCGAGACTATGCCCGGCAACGACCGCCGGCAACCGCCCCCCTTTGTCCAGCCACAGCCGATAAGCCGCAATCCCAGCCGTCAGCATCACCGGCTGCGTGTTCACGGTATGCGCCAGGGCCTCGGTCGGGCCATCGGCTACCAGTTGCCACAGATCCTGGGCGAGCGCCGCCGACGCCTCGTCGAAGGTCGAGCGGACGACCGGCGAATCACCATAGGCCGCCATCATGCCTACCGATTGCGACCCCTGGCCGGGGAAAACGAATGCGAAAGTCATGCTTTGTCCTGTCAAAAATCGAGGAGCACAGCGCCCCAGGTGAATCCACCGCCGACGCCTTCAAGCATGATTCTCTGCCCGCTACGTATGCGTCCGGCGCGCACCGCTTCGTCGAGTGCCAGCGGCACCGAGGCCGCCGACGTATTGCCATGCCGGTCGACGCTGATGACCACCTTGTCGAGCGGAATTCTCATCTTCCGAGCCGTCGCTTCGAGAATACGAATGTTCGCCTGATGTGGAATCAGCCAGTCGATCGTCGACGGCGAAACCTCGGCGATCCGACAACACTCGTCGGCAGCCTCGGCCAGAACGCGCACGGCGAACTTGAAGACCGCTTGCCCATCCATGCGCAGAAAAGGATCGCCGGTCACCACGCCCTTGCAGACGCTGCCCGGTACGGAGAGGATCGCATGGTGCGCGCCGTCGGCATGCAGCGTACTCGCCAGAATGCCCGGTTTGTCGCTTGCTTCGAGGACGACGGCTCCAGCCCCATCGCCGAAGAGAACGCAGGTCGTCCGGTCGGACCAGTCGAGAATGTGCGAGAAGACTTCTGCCCCAACCACCAACGCACGGCGATGGCTACCCGAACGGATGAACTTGTCGGCCACCGTCAGCGCATAGACGAACCCGCTGCACACGGCCTGCACATCAAAAGCGGTTGCGCCCTGATTGCCCAGTTTGGCCTGCAGCAGACAGGCCGTACTGGGAAAAATGAAATCCGGCGTCGAAGTGGCGACGATGATCAGATCGACATCGACCGCCGCGCAGCCAGCGGCAGCCAATGCCTGGCGGCTGGCGTGCAGCGCGAGATCGCTTGAAGTCTCGCCGTTCTCAGCCAGATGACGGAATCTGATCCCGGTCCGGCTGGCGATCCACTCGTCGCTGGTGTCGATGCCGCGACGCGCCAGCTCGTCATTGCCGATCGGCGGGCCAGGCAGATAGCTGCCGATACCAGTAATCTGCGAGTACATGTCAAGCGGTCTCCTGAATCGGCTGTTGCGCGGCTATGCGCTCACTGATCCGCGCCAGCAATCCGCTTCTCGCTTCCTCGGCAGCCCGCCGCAGGGCGTAGCCAAAGGCAAATGCATCGGCCGAGCCATGGCTCTTGACGACGATTCCGCGCAGGCCGAGCAGGCTGGCGCCATTGTAACGCCGGTGATCGACGCGGCTCTTGAACCGCTTGACGACCGGCAGCGCAACCAGTGCCGTCAAGCGGCTAAACAGATTACGCTTGAACTCCTCGCGCAGGAAGGTGGCGAGCACTTGCGCCAGCCCCTCCGAGGTCTTCAGCGCCACGTTGCCGACGAAGCCGTCACAGACGATGACATCGGCCTCGCCCTTGTATACGCCGTCACCTTCTACGTTGCCGACGAAATTCAGCCCGGAACTCGCGAGCAGTTCGGCGGCCCGCTTGACCACATCGTTCCCCTTGATTTCTTCCTCGCCGATGTTCAGGATGCCGACGCTCGGCCGGTCGCGGTGCTCGACGGCAGCGACCAGCGAGGCGCCCATGATGCCGAACTGCAATAGATGATCCGGGCTGCAGTCGACGTTGGCGCCGAGGTCCAGCAAGTGGGTATGCCCGGTGAGCGTTGGCAGCGCAGCGCAGATCGCCGGTCGATCGATTCCCGGCAGCATCTTCAGGACAAAGCGCGAGATCGCCATCAGCGCACCGGTATTGCCCGCCGAAACGCAGGCGTCTGCCTCGCCCTGCTTGACCAGATCCACCGCCACGCGCATCGAGCAGTCCTTCTTCGTGCGCAAGGCGAGCGACGGCGACTCGTCCATCGCGACCACTTCGCTCGCATGCCGGACGCTCACGCGCTCGTCGCTGCATTCACCGAGCAGGGGCCGGATGTCTGCCTGACGGCCAACGAGGATCACGCGAACATCGGCGTCGGTGCGCACCAGCTCGAGCGCCGCTGGCACGGTGACCTGAGGTCCGTGGTCCCCGCCCATACAGTCGATCGCAACTCTAATGCTCATCAGCCGGCAGACAAAACAAAAGGCAGGCAAACCACCGCTACCGGAAGTTGCCTGCCTGGTCAGGAAGACTCACTCGGCACTGCCCTTGAGCACCTTCTTACCGCGATAGAAACCGCTCGGGCTGATATGGTGGCGCAGATGAACCTCGCCGTTGCTTGGATCGACCGCCAGCGGCAAGCTGTTCAGCGAATCGTGCGAGCGATGCATGCCGCGCTTTGAGGGGGACTTCTTGTTCTGTTGAACAGCCATGACAAACTCCTGAGATCAAACTCGTCAAGCCTGGCGACGGGTGGCCGCCAGGACTGAAAATGGTGACACCTTGCCGGATGCCGCGTCACTGCCGGCCGGCAGCCGACAACTGTCGTGCCGCGGAACCGTCGGCAACGCAAGAAGAATTTCGTCCTCGATCAATTCCACGACATCCAGCTCTTTCTGATTGGGCAGGAAGTCCCGTGAATCATCCTCCAGTTCCTCCTGCGTCAGATCATGCTCGTCATCGACGAATTCGAGCAGACTGTGCAGGTCGAGAGGATAGTCCAGAGCCTCCAGGCAGCGCTGACAGCATAAGGACAAGCTGCCTCCGATGGCGAGCGATAACTGGCTACGCCCATCGCACCCGACATCGCCCTCAACATGATAGATCAGCGTGCCGCTGCTTTCGGTCAGCGCGTCGTGCAGTCGGGTCAACGACGAAACCGCGAGGTCGCCGTCCAGCACCCCCCTCTCCCGTCCAAAAGCCAGAGTGTCAATCAGTACTCGTCGCGACATAAGGCGCGCATGATATTATTTTCGGCTTTTGAAGTCAAAGCGCCTGCTGCGCACCGACCACTTCCGCGTCGTTGTCCGCTACGTCACCGCTGCCCCCTTCCTCTTTCCCCATGCTGCCCGGCCAAGCGTCCGATGCCCACCCGTCCTATCGTTCTTGCCTCAAGCTCACCGTATCGGCGGGAACTGCTCGGCCGTCTCGGTCTACCCTTCGTCATCGCCAACCCGGCCATCGACGAAACGCCGCTCGCCGACGAAGCACCTGCGGCCACCGCCTTGCGGCTGGCCGAGGCGAAAGCGCGAGCGGTGACAGGCGACCACCCAACCGCCTTGATCATCGGGAGCGATCAGGTTGCCTGCCTGGCTGGCAGGGTTTTCGGCAAACCTGGCACCCACCAGGCGGCAGTCGAGCAACTGCGCGCGCTGCGCGGGCGCAGCGTCAGTTTCATTACCGCCCTTTGTCTGCTCGACGCGCCGACCGGCCGCGCGCAGACGCGCAGCGTGACCACGCTGGTGACCTTCCGCGCCCTGTCTGACGACGAGATCGCGCGCTATCTGCAGCGCGAGCAAGCCTACAACTGCGCTGGCAGCGCGAAATCGGAAGGCTTGGGCATCGCCTTGCTCGAACGAATCGAGGGCGACGATCCGAATGCCTTGATCGGACTGCCGCTGATCGCACTCTGCGAGCTGCTGCGCAACGAGCGTGTCAGCATCCTCTGAGCCGGCTTCTGACGTCCCGCTGGTCAGGCAGGACGCGCAGAATCGCGGCAGGCTGTATCTGATCCCGGTGCCGCTCGGCTCGCCGCTGGGCGTCACTGCGCTGCCGCCAGCGACGCTCGCCTGCGCCCGCCGACTGACCCATTTCGTCGCTGAAAGCGCGCGCAGCGCACGCGCCTTCCTGAAGATTCTGCCGAGTGACGCCCCGCTGCAACAGATCGCAATCAGTCAGCTCGACGAGCACACGCCGGCCACGCTGCTCCCCGAGTTGCTCGCGCCTCTGCTCGCCGGTCACGATGTAGGTCTGCTTTCGGAGAGCGGCTGCCCGGCAGTTGCCGACCCGGGCGCGGCGCTCGTCGCCCTGGCGCATCGCGAGGGAATCCAGGTGGTTCCGCTGGTCGGCCCGTCGTCCATCCTCCTCGCCCTGATGGCTTGCGGACTGGACGGCCAGCGCTTCGCTTTCCATGGCTACCTGCCGAGCAGCCGGAACGAGCGTGAACAACGACTGCGCGAACTGGAAAAGGAATCGCGCCAACGTCGCCAGACACAGGTCTTCATCGAAACGCCGTACCGCAATCAACAGCTTCTTGCCTCGCTGCTCGCTGTCTGCGCGCAAGCGACGCGCGTTTGCGTGGCGAGCGATCTGACGCTGGCGAGCGAGGAGATCACGACGCGCCAAGTCGCCGAGTGGCAGAAGCACGCCCTGCCCGCGATCAATCGCCGCCCGACAGTCTTCCTTCTGCTCGCCTGAGCGACCCCGCCAATACCGGCAAGCTAGCGCAGCACGAAGCGATCATTGCCGAACAGAGCGCCAAGGCCAGCACCTTCTGCGCGCAGGCGTTTGGCAAAGCGTTCGGCAATATTCTCCTTGATCGTGAAATCGACCACCCTTTCCGCCTTGATGATGTCACGCGCAACCGAGCCGACCGTGCCAAAGCCGTCGGCCAGTCCGAGCTGGATGCTCTGGCTCCCGGTCCACATCAAGCCGCTGAACATGTCAGGTGTCTCCTTCAGGCGCTGGCCGCGCCCGCGCCGCACGACCTCGATGAACTGCTGGTGGATTTCGCGCAGGAGTACCCGCGCGTGCTCCTTCTGCTTCACGTCCTGCGGCGAGAATGGGTCGAGAAAGCCCTTGTTCTCGCCAGCGGTCAGCAGGCGACGCTCGACGCCCAACTTGTCCATTGCACTGGTGAAACCAAAGCCGTCCATCAACACACCAATCGAGCCGACGATGCTCGCCTTATCGACGAAGATCTGGTCGGCGGCCACGGCGATGTAATAGCCACCGGAAGCGCACAGGTCTTCGACCACGACATGCAGCGGAATCTGCGGATGCTTGGTGCGCAGGCGGCGAATCTCGTCGTGCACGATCCCGGCCTGTACCGGGCTGCCGCCCGGCGTGTTGACGCGCAGGATGACGCCGGCAGTTCCCTTGTCGGCAAACGCCGAGCGCAGGGCTTCACCGATGCTCTGCGCGCTGCCTTCACCACTGCTCTCAATCGTGCCATGCACATGGATCACCGCCGTGTGCCGACCATCACCGAGTTGCTCGGAGGCCCCCCAGTCGACCAGCATCAGGAGAACGGCAACCAGATAGGCGAGCCCGGCAAGCTTGAAGAAAATGCCCCAGCGGCGCTTCGCCCGCTGCTCCTGCAGCGAGGCGAAGGCGATTTTCTCCAACAATTGTCGTTCCCATCCGGGTTCGTTCTCAGGCGTATTCAAGGCATCTGCTCGCTTCTCGATAGAGTTGATGGCACCATGCTTGGCGCGCAGTAGCTGCGGCCGCGCTCACGCCGCGTGACGCTTCGCCGCACGCTCCCGTTGTACTGCCCGGGAAAATCGAAGCATCGCGCTGCAGGCGATCTGCGCCACGATCAAAGCACATCGCGCGGGCGGAGTATAGCCCGGAACCGTCGTAAAATGAACGCTCAGGCGTTGTCCCTGAGCCATTTTGCCAGTTCGCCGATCGCCTGCAGGCGCGCCAGAGGGGCCAGCGCGTCGAGCGCCGCGGCCGGGTGCGCGCCATAGCCGGCCGCCAGCGCGGCAACTCCCGCGTTACGTGCCATCTGCAGATCGTGGGTCGTGTCGCCGATCATCAGCGTGCGCTCAGCACCGACCGCGAGTTCGTCCATCAGTTCACACAGCATCTGCGGATGCGGTTTGGAGAAACACTCGTCGGCACAGCGCGAAGCGTGGAAGCACTGACCGATCCCGCTGTGCGCGAACGCCCGCTGCAACCCCAGCCGGCTCTTGCCGGTCGCCACCGCGAGCAGGAAACCCGCTTCGGCAAGTTCGCCAATCAACTCCGGCACTCCGTCGAACAGGTGCAGTTCGTGGTCGTGCGCGAGATAATGATGGCGATAGCGATCAACCAGTTGCGGATAACGTTCTGCCGGCAAGTCGGGCAAGGCGTACTGCAGCGCATCGCTCAAACCGAGGCCGATCACATGACGGGCGCGCTCTTCCGGCGGAACCGGCAGCCCCAAGTCGCGACACGCCGCCTGAATCGCCCGCACGATGGCCCCCGCCGAGTCGAGCAGCGTGCCATCCCAGTCGAAGACCAGGAGATCGAATCTAGCGCCCATTGGCCAGACTTTCGGGCGTCGCCAGGCGCTCGACGAAGCGCGTCAGTGCTTCCGGCAGCGGCGCCTGCACGACCATCCGGCGGCCATCGACCGGATGAGGGAAACGCATCTGCCAGGCGTGCAGGAACATGCGCTTCAGCCCTTCGCGCGCCAGTGCGTGATTCGCGGTGTAATCGCCGTACTTCTCGTCGCCGGCCACCGGAAAACCGAGATGCGCGAGATGAACCCGAATCTGGTGCGTACGGCCTGTGCGCAATTCCGCTTCGAGCAGACTGAAGCGCTCCCAGCGGGCAAGCAGGCGAAACACGGTATGTGCAGCCCGCCCATCGTCGGCAACGCGCACGCGTCGCTCGCCAGAGCTGAGCAGATACTTCAGCAGAGGCAGGCGAACATGCCGCAGCGGCTCCGACCAACGCCCGCAGACGAGCACCTGGTAACGCTTGTCGGCCGCGCCGACGGCGCCCGCCTGCCCGCCCTCGCGGAACATCTGGTGCAGGGCAAGCAGGGCCGAGCGCTTCTTGCCGAGCAACAAAATGCCCGAGGTCTCACGGTCGAGCCGGTGCGCCAGCTCAAGAAAGCGCGCCTGCGGGCGTTGCCGACGCAGCGCTTCGATCACCCCGAAACTCTCGCCGCTGCCCCCGTGCACGGCGATGCCGGCGGGCTTGTCGACGATCAGCAGCGCCTCGTCCTCGTACAGGACGGGCAGATGCACCTTCAGTTCGGCACCAGCAATCGCTGCCTGTTCGCCGTTGGCGCTGGCCACGCGCATCGGCGGAATGCGCAGCACGTCGCCGATCTGCAGACGGTAGGCGGCATCCGCCCGCCGTCCGTTGACCCTTACCTGTCCGCTGCGTACGACGGTATACACGTGACTCTTGGGAACGCCCTTGCACTTCTTGAACAAGAGATTGTCGAGTCGCTGGCCGCCCTCATTCTCGGTAATCAGTGTATGAATCACCGAGTTTTTGCTAATTTCGGTCATTTTGAATATACTTCACGCGATTTGCGTTCAGGGTTGAAAGAGGCGCTGACCCGTGAGACCGTCGAGCATCGCCGATTTGATTCTATAGGAATTGCGACGCACTTTGCGGCTGGCCTCAGCCGCCTCGCTTGCGCTGACCTTGCGCAAGGCTGCCCAACGCCGATCACCTGGTTAAGTACGCTCACCACGAAGTAGCGTTACCCCTTGTACTGCACGCGCCTAGCACCCACCGAGCGACCCCGACAGATGGGCCAGTTGTCGACTGGCACGGCCTGACCGGCCACTCAGTCGACGAAATATCCCGATCGCTTGCACTACCGGAAACGCCCCCCATGCATCCCGCCGACAACTAGTTCGTTGCTGCCTGCCCAAGGTATTTCCCCCGTGATTACGCGCGTGGGAGCCAAAACCCATGAAACGCATGCTTTTTAACGCAACACAGGCCGAGGAACTGCGTGTTGCCATTGTCGACGGTCAGAAGCTGATTGACCTCGACATTGAATCGGCCGCCAAGGAACAGAAGAAGAGCAACATTTATAAAGCGGTCATCACCCGGATCGAGCCCAGCCTGGAGGCCGCGTTCGTCGATTACGGTTCGGAGCGGCACGGCTTTCTCCCCTTCAAGGAGATCTCGCGCGCCTTTTTCCAGGCCGGCGTCGATAGCGGACGGGCAACGATCAAGGAAGCACTGCGCGAAGGCCAGGAACTGATCGTCCAGGTCGACAAGGACGAACGCGGCACGAAAGGCGCCGCCTTGACGACCTTCGTCAGCCTGGCCGGACGCTATCTCGTGCTGATGCCGAACAACCCGCGCGGCGGCGGCGTCTCGCGCCGGGTCGAGGGTAGCGAGCGCACCGAACTGCGCGAGGTGATGGATCAGCTTCAGGTCCCGCCCGGAATGAGCCTGATTGCGCGCACGGCGGCGATCGGCCGCAACGCCGAAGAACTGCAGTGGGACCTGAACTACCTGCTGCAACTCTGGAAGGCCATCGAATCGGCGGCCGGACAACAAAAGGGCGCCTTTCTCATCTACCAGGAGGGCAGCCTGGTCATTCGAGCAATCCGCGACTACTTTCAGCCGGACATCGGAGAAATCCTGATCGACACCGACGAGGTCTTCGAACAGGCGCAGCAGTTCATGGCGCATGTCATGCCGGCAACGGTGAACCGGGTCAAACGCTATCGCGATGATGTACCGCTCTTCTCGCGCTTTCAGATCGAACACCAGATCGAATCGGCCTACTCGCGCCAGGTCACCTTGCCCTCGGGTGGCGCGATTGTTCTCGATCACACCGAAGCGCTGGTCTCGATCGACGTCAACTCGGGGCGCGCAACGCGCGGTGCGGACATCGAGGAGACCGCCTTGCGCACCAACCTCGAAGCCGCCGAAGAAGTGGCCCGCCAGTTGCGCCTGCGAGACCTTGGCGGCCTGATCATCATCGACTTCATCGACATGGAGAACCAGCGCAACCAGCGCGAGGTGGAGAACCGCGTGCGCGATGCGCTGCGTTTCGATCGCGCTCGCGTGCAGACCGGCAAGATCAGCCGCTTTGGTCTGCTCGAGCTCTCCCGCCAGCGCCTGCGACCAGCGCTCGCCGAAACCAGCTACATCCCCTGCCCGCGCTGCTCGGGAACCGGCCATATCCGGAGCACCGAGTCGGCCGCGCTGCACATCCTGCGCATCCTCGAAGAGGAAGCGATGAAGGACAGCACGGCAGCGGTGCACGCGCAGGTCCCGATCGACGTCGCAACCTTTCTGTTGAACGAGAAGCGCAGCGAGGTGCAGGCCGTCGAGCAGCGGCACAAGGTGAGCATTCTGTTGATCCCCAATATGCACCTGGAGACGCCGCAGCATTCGGTGAGCCGCATCCGACACGACGAAACCGGTCAGGAAGAGCTTCAGCAGCCGTCGTACCGGATGGTCGGCACACCGGCCGAGGAGAGCGGCAAGGAAGGAACAAGCACGGCGGACAGCCGCGCGCCGCGCGCAGAAGCCGCAATCAAGGGGGTCACGGCCGCGCAACCTGCCCCGATCGTCGCCGAGCCTGCCGAGCCGCGTAGTGAGAAACCGCCAACTGCGGCCGGCCGCTTCCTCAGCCGGGTCCTTTCCTGGTTCCGCCACAAAGCTGAGCCGGCGGCGCCCAGCGAGCAACCGGAAGCGCGCCCGCAGCGCGTCGCCGCAGCGCGTAGCCAGACGCGCGAGGCTGCCCGTGGTGAGAATCCTCGTTCCACCCGTCGTGAGGACAGCCGCGAACCCGGTGAAGCTGCCCGCAACGCGCGCGAGGCTGGGCCGATGATGAACAGCAGCACGCGCAGCGAGGCGGGCAAACCGCGCGAAGCACGTGACACCCGCGAGGTGCGCGAAACGCGTGAACCCCGCGAGCCGCGCCCAGCACGTCGCCAGCGCGGCGAGCGGCGCGACCCGGCGGCGGCGCCCGCTGGCAACGAGAACAAGAGCGAAAGCGTAGCGGCAACACTCCCGGCAGTGCCACGCACACCGGTCGCGGCGAACGAAACCGGCGTCGACGAGACCGCCAACGGAACGCGTCGGCGCGGTCGGCGCGGCGGCCGACGCGAGCGCGGCGAGCCCGCCGAAGGCCAGCTTGATCTGCTCAACGGTACCGCTGGCGCCGCCGATGGGGCGATCAGAAGCGCACCGAGCAACCGCCAGCGGCCGGCTGATGCAGGTCCACCGGCTGAGGCGACATCGGTCGCCGCCGAGTCAGCCGGACAAGCGCGGCGCAACGTGCCGGAATCGGCGCCGCGGGCGGTCGAGCACCATCAGGCCAAGGCGCTTGTCGTCGATGCGATGGCCGGCGGCACCGCACTGCTGCCCGTCAGTGCGCGCGAGGTGGGTGGCGTGACCCATCCACCCGATCGCCCGCCAGCGGCAGACGGCGAAGCGCCCGCACCGCCCGCCATTGCCACGGCGAACGGCGTGCCGGCGAGCGCGCCCAACAGGACGGATGCGTTGGCACAGGTTCCCGCAGCTCCGCCGGAGGACCGGCCTGCGCCGACGCAGCAAACGCTCCAGCAGCGCGTCCTGCAGACCAAGGCGGCCGACGCCACCGGCGAGGTAGCCGAAGCAGTGAGCACAGTGCCTGTTCAGAACCTGCGCGAAACGATACGCGAAACGGCGGCGAGCAGCGGACTGATCATGGTTGAAACCAGCCCGCAGAAGCTTTCGCCGCTGCCGCCCGCCGTTGCGGCGAGCGCGCCGCGACCTCCCCGCCGGCAGCGTGTGCCGGTGGAGAGCTCCGACGAGCCGCTGGTGATGGTCGAAACGCAGAAATGAGGCGCGCCCGCCTGCACGACGGTCGGCTGCGGCCTGACGCGTGTCCGTGAACGGCGCAGGAGAAGCGCCGCCGGCGTCGCACCCGGCGGACGATCTCTTCGGCTTCCCCTGCGCATTTCCGCTGAAAATCATCGGGCGGGCCGACCCTGACCTGACCGCAGCGGTGCTTGCCGTGGTCCAGCGGCACGCACCCGACTTCTCCGGCGCAAGCATGCAGGTGCGCGCCTCGCGCGCCGGCAGTTATCTCAGCCTGACCTGTACGATCAACGCCGTCAGCCGGCAACAGCTCGACGCACTTTATCGGGAACTGTGCACGCATGCGCTGGTCAGGATGGTGCTATGAACGAAACGCCCGGCGCGCCCGGCGCTGACCGGGCGGCCTGGCCACCGGATCCCGCTGATGCCGCAGCGTGCCTCTTACGTATCCGGAATCTCGGCCGCTGCGAGTATCGGCAGACCTGGCAAGCCATGGTCGACTTCACGCTGGCACGGACGGCGGAAACCGACGACGAGATCTGGTGCTGCGAGCACCCACCGGTGTTCACCCTGGGACAAGCCGGGCGGCCGGAGCACCTGCTCGCCGACATCGGCATTCCGCTGGTGCGCACTGACCGCGGCGGGCAGATTACGTATCATGGGCCGGGCCAGGTGGTCATCTACTTGTTGCTCGACCTGAACCGACGACGTTTGAAAGTGCGCGAGGTGGTCACCCTGATCGAACAGTCGGTCATCGAATTCCTCGCCGGACACGGCATCGCGGCACAGCGCCGCACGGCCGCACCCGGCGTTTATGTCGGCAGCGCCAAGATCGCCGCGCTCGGCCTGCGCGTACGTCGAGCGTGCTGCTACCACGGACTGAGCCTCAATGTCGACATGGATCTGGCCCCGTTCGCGGCGATCAACCCCTGCGGCTATCCTGGCCTGCAGGTAACGCAGACCAGCGACCTTGGCCTGGCGCTGACTCCCCGGCAGGCGTCGGCAGCGCTCGTCGAGCAACTGGCAAGACAACTGGAGGGCCGCTCATGAACGAGCACGACAGAGACGATGCGACAGCGCCATTGAACGTGCGCATTGCCGGCAGCAAGCAGAAGGGGGAACTGAAGACGGCGCGCATTCCGCTACGCATCGTCGCGCAGCCACCGCAGCGAAAACCGGAATGGATTCGCGTCAAGGCGGGAAACGAGAGCGGCCGCTTCGGCGAGATCAAACGCCTGTTGCGTGACCACAAGCTGCACACGGTTTGCGAAGAGGCAGCCTGCCCGAACATCGGCGAGTGCTTTGGGCGCGGTACCGCGACCTTCATGATCCTCGGCGACATCTGCACGCGGCGCTGCCCGTTCTGCGATGTCGGCCACGGCAAGCCGCTACCACCCGACCCCGAGGAGCCGGCCAAGCTCGCCGCCAGCGTCGCCCGTCTGAAGTTGCGTTACGTCGTGATCACCAGCGTCGACCGCGACGATCTGCGCGACGGCGGCGCTCGCCATTTTGTCGAGGTACTCGCCGCCGTTCGCCGGGCCTCACCTGAAACGACGATCGAAACGCTCGTTCCCGACTTCCGTGGGCGCATGCCGCTTGCCCTGGAGGTACTCGGCGAGTCCTTGCCGGACATCCTGAATCACAATCTCGAAACGGTCCCGCGCCTCTACCGGCAAGCGCGTCCGGGCGCAGACTACGCGCACTCGCTGGCATTCCTGCGTGCTTTCAAGGCCCGCTATCCGCAGGTGCCGACCAAGTCCGGCCTGATGGTAGGACTCGGCGAGACCGACGAAGAAATCATCGAAGTCCTGCGCGACTTACGCGCCAATGCGGTCGACATGCTCACTATCGGACAGTATCTGGCGCCCTCGACCCACCACCTGCCAGTCGCTCGCTACGTCCATCCGACAACTTTCGACGCGTACGCAGAGCAAGCCCGCGCAATGGGTTTCAGTGCTGCTGCCTGCGGTCCGCTGGTGCGCTCAAGCTATTGGGCCGATGCGCAAGCCCACGACGCCGGGCTCACCTGAGCGTGGCGCACCGGGCGGGCCGGGCACGCCGCGCCACCTGACGGCATCAGTGGTAGCGAACGAAGCGCGCCGGGTAATGGGCGGTGGCCCAGGCGAGAAACAGATACTTGACCGTCTTGCCAACGCCGACCGCAAGCATGATGCCAGGCGTCGACACGTTGGCCAGCGCGCAGAAGAGCAAGGCCGGCGTCTGCGGCATCGGCGAGCCGGCGATCACCAGCATCGCGACAAGTCCCCAGCGCTGCAGCCATTCGCTGGCCATGCGCCAAGCCTCGCTGTGCACCAACTCGGGATAGCGGACCAGGATGAACTCCCAGCCCAGATACTGGAAGATTTCGACCAGTACGGCAGCGCCACAGCCGCTCGCCACGCCGCACCAGAGGCCGAGCGTGCGCCAACGCCTGGGCGCCAGGAGAACTGCCGGGATGAGGACGGCAACAAAGGGAAAGCTGAACGTAATGGTCGCCGCAAAAGCAATCACGCTCACCACGAGCGAGTAGTAGCGATGGCCGACGCTGCGCATCAGCAGACGGCGCAACCAGTCGGGCAGAACGTGCGTCCTCATGCGCGGCGGATCTGAGCGGGTTTGACGAGCGATCGGCGGCCCGCTGGTGGCCTTGAGGCTTGTACTTCGCGCCGCGCACAGGCTATCCTTGTCGGATTTTTGCGCTGATCGCCGGCAACCGACCATTGGGAGAGACTCATCATGCGACGCCTGCTACGAATTCTTGGCATTGTAAGCGCTTTGCTGATCGGTGGACACGCGTTCGCCGGCGGTCTCGGCGAACTGTCGGCGGGCGACGCCTCGTCCGGTCTGAAAGAGGCGCTGATACGCGGCGCGGACGTCGCCGTCAGCCAGCTGGGCAAGACCGACGGCTACATGGGCGACGCGCGCGTGCGCATCCCACTACCCGACTCGCTGCGCCCTGCCGAGAAAATGATGCGCCGTCTCGGGATGAAGAAACAAGCCGACGAGTTGATCGCGACGATGAATCGCGCGGCCGAGTCGGCGGTGGTCGAAGCCAAACCCATCCTTCTCGATGCGGTGCGCAACATGAGCTTCAGCGATGCGAAAGGAATCCTCACCGGAGGTGACGACGCAGCCACACAGTACTTCAAGCGCACGACTTCCGCGCCGATCGGCGAACGTTTCCTGCCGATCGTCAAACAGGCGACAGCCAAGGTCCAGTTGAGCGATCAATACAACCGCTACGCCGGCCAGGCAGCCAAGCTCGGCCTGCTTGACGACAAGGATGCAAACCTCGACAGCTACGTCACCCAGAAAGCGCTCGACGGCTTGTTCCTGATGATTGCGGAGCAGGAAAAGGCGATCCGCAAGGACCCGATCGGCACCGGATCAAAACTCCTGCAAAGCGTTTTCGGCGCGCTCGGCAAGTGAGCTACCCAGCGGTAGCGACACGCAGCCTGGCGACGACGCAGCGACGACCTCCGGCGAACAGCCCGCCAGCCGCCTCAGACAAGCTGCCGCCAAACAGCCGGCCGCCCGGGCCGTGCTCACCGATCGCCAAAGCCAGCCATGCACGCCAGCTCGTCGGGCTTCTTCTGACTGCACTCTTGCCCGGCTTTGCCGCTGCCGCCGACACCACCCCGCTGCTCGGCGCACTTGGCCAATGGCCAAGCACGCCGCCAATCGTATCCGGACGCGCGAGCTTCTACGGAGCGAGCTTCACCGGGCGAAAAACCGCTTCCGGCGAGCCCTTCCACCATGAAAGCATCTCCGCGGCGAGCAATCGCTTCCCGCTTGGAACGCTGGTCGCCGTCCGCCGCCAGACGTCGGCGCGCTGTATCGTCGTCAAGATCAACGACCGGATGGGCCATCGCACGCGCCTGATCGACCTGTCGCGCGAGGCAGCGGTACGCCTGGGGATGATCGAGGTCGGAGTGACCGAGGTCGACGTCGTTCCCCTGCCGAAGGCGCTGGTCGGGCACGAACACGCGTGCAAACTGGCCTTCAGCCCGCCAATACAGCTGCATGTCGAGAATCTGTCGCTCAGCGAAGAGAAACGCTGATCGAGCGAGCCAAGCTCATGGCGCCGACAGGCGGCGGAGAATCGGGTCGAGTGTCGCTTCGTCGAGACGTCCAAGGCGGAAGCTGTCGACCTGCCCGCTACGGTCGAGCACCAGCGTGTAGGGCAAGCCACGCAAATTCACTCCGGGTAGCGCAGTCGTTTCGCCCCCGGCTACGAGCACCGGATAGCTGACCGGTCGCGCATTGACGAAGCTGCGCAACTTGTCGGCTTCGTCCACGCCAATGCCGACAAACTGCACCCCCTGCCCGACATAGCGTTCGTGCAGACGGGAAAAGACGGGCATCTCCTCAACGCAAGGCGCGCACCAGCTCGCCCAGAAATTGATCACCAGCACCTTGCCCTGCCATTGCGCGAGCGGCTGCGACCGACCGTCAAGATCGGTCAAGCGCAGGCGGGAAACCGCCTGCGCGGTCGCCTGCGCGTCCTCGCGGGTGAGCGCGCGCGCGACCGCGCCAGCCGGCGGCAAGCCGTCACTCGCGCTGCGCGTGCCGGCGATCAGGCGGTAGCCGAGCAGCCCGACCGTCGCCAGCGTCACGATGCCGGCGGCCAGCGCCAGCCGGAATGCCGCCGAACGTGTCATGTGCGTTGGCGCCGGCTCATCGCGCGCAGACAGACGAGCACGAACATCAGGCCACCGATGACGGCAATCAGCCCGCCGAGGCCCATCATCCCCATGCCGATCTTCTGCGGCAAGCTGATCAGCATCTGTTCCGCACCGGCGACTTTGCGCTGCACGCCGTAGCCGCCCGACCACGCCAGACCGACAACGTGGATCAACTGTCCGGCGCCGTAGACATAAGGTTGCCAGAGTGCCAGCCGCCCGTCGGCACGGGCAAAACCGAGTTGCGGCAGTAGAACGTACGCCAATCCCATGAAGGCGAGAGTCACACCGACCGTCGATCCGTGGTAATGCGCCGGGATGACGACGTTCACTCCCTGAATCAGATAGCCAAGCACGCCGCCCAGGGCAAAAAGCACGAACGAGGCGACGAAAGCCGACTTCGCGGGAGCGGCCGGCACCTTGCGTACGCGCCAGAGCAGGAGCGCCGCGAGCACGATGAGCGGCGCCATGTACGGGTGTCCCCAGATCATCAGCCGGGCAAAGAGATCCATGTGCTCGTATGAACCTGCCGGAACGAACAGGTAAATTGCCGGAACGGCAAGCAGCGGCAACGCCGCCAAGCCAAAAAACACACTCAGCGCACGGCCCGAGACTGGCGAGGGCTGCCCGAGATGCGCCGCCATCCACAACCAGGCGACCACCATCAGCAAGCAGTGCTGAAACTGCAGGGTATGGCCGCCGCCCCAGAACAGCACCTCGAAGTAGACCGTCTCCTCGATCCGCGGCACCAGCGCCCACGACCAACAGAAAGCGGCCAGCGCCAGGAACGCGGCAAGCGCAGCAAGGAAGGCGCCCAGGCGCAAGGGCTCGCCCGCCCAGCGCAGCGGCCAGGTGGTGATCAGCGCACGCACCACCGTGAGCGCCAGACCAAGCCCAAAAAGCCACAATGACGCAAAGAACAGAGGCTGCTGGAGGACCGGAATGTAATTGTTGAGTACCGGCTCGGCACCGGGGAAGAACGGCGAAACCGACATCAGCGCCGTTCCCAGTGCGGCGAGTGCAAAACCGCTCCAGGCAAGCCAGGTCAGGCCACCACCACCAATCGCCGACCAGACGAGCGCCGCAAACGCCATGAACCAGACCGCTACCGAGAGATCGACATGCACGACCAGGGCGGCACGAAACAAGTCCTTCAGGGGAAAGACATCCTGGATTCCCGGCGTGCGGGAAAGGACCAGCAGGACGGCAAGCAGGCCCGAACCGATCAACGCGAGAACGCCGAGCCACATCCAGGCGCGCGCCAAGCTGATCGGCGCGCCGGCGCCGACCGTCACCGCCGAGGGCGTTGCCAACGACTCGTTAACCGCTTGCCCACCCATGGCCGCCTCGCGTCAGACAAAACCGGATAGTATAAGGCGGAGTGTGCCGCAACACCACCGAGGACTCAAGCTGCAATGGCGCGCGCCGAAAACCGGCAAAGGAGACACCGGTTGATTTGCTGATGTCAAGTCGGGCGCTGCATCCATGGTGCATGCGCCCGACTTGCCGCGCAGCGTGACAAATGCGAATATTATTGAGTTTCGACTTAGGTGGCGCCGACCCTTGCAAGCAAAGAACATGCACTGTTACCCACATAGCATCAACATTGAAGCGTTGCTGGCGCACGTGCCCCTGTTCAATGAGCTGGCCACCGAAGAGGTTGCGCGTCTCGCGCGAGGTACGCGCGAGGTGGCCGCCGGGCGAGGTGACATCCTGTTCCACAAGGGAGACATGCCCACCGGCTTTCACCTGATCGTCTACGGGCAAATGAAGCTCGCCTTCACTTCCCCGCAAGGCGGCGAGAAGGTGGTCGACATCCTTGGGCAAGGCCAGACCTTCGGTGAAGCGGTAATGTTCATGGACAAGCCGTATATGGTCTACGCCCAGGCCTTGTCCGATTCGCTGCTCCTGCACATTGCGAAAACGGCGATCCTCGATGAACTCGACACCGACCCCAAGCTCGGCCGCAAGATGATCGCCGGATTATCGCGCCGGCTGCATCACCTGATCACCGATGTCGAATCGTATTCGCTGCATTCCGGTCGCCAACGCATCATCGGCTACCTGCTGCGCGACCATCTGACGAACGGCGACAAGGTGATCACGGTCACCCTCCCGACCAACAAGGGAGTCATCGCCTCACGGCTCAACCTGACGCAGGAACACTTCTCGCGCATCTTGCACGAGTTGTCCGAGAAAGGGCTGATCGTCGTCGAAGGCCGGGTCATCCACATCCCGGACGTCGACAAACTGCGTTCCTACGACCGCTGACCTCTAGGCCCTCACCACCCCACAAGGAGACATTGAACATGGCATTGGAAACCGAGATCAAGCTCAGCCTGACGGCGAGCACTGCACGGCGACTACCGGCGCACGGTCTGCTCAGCGGGAGCAAGCCGTTGCAACAGAAGCTGGTCAACACCTACTACGACACTCCCGATCGCCGCCTGCAGCGCAAGCGACTGGCCGTTCGTTACCGACAGAAGGGCAGCGAATGGCTGCTCACCGTGAAGAGCGATGCGCCCTTGCCGGGTGGCCTTGCCCAACGACGCGAATGGGAGGTCGCGGGACAACCTGGAGAATTCGACTTTTCCCACGTCGACAGTCCGAAGTTGCGTCGCTTCCTGGAGGCGGCCCAGCCGGAACTCGTTCCCGTGTTCACCACCGACTTCACCCGATCCCTCTGGGTTCTTACGCCACAGGAAGGCACGCGCATCGAGCTGGCGCTCGATCGCGGCAAGATCGTCGCCGGTGATCGCCAGGCAGTAATCTGTGAGGTCGAGCTTGAACTGCTCGAAGGCAAAGTCGCCGATCTCTTTGTCATCGCCCTCGCCCTGCAAGCCGACCTGCCGATGCATCCGGAAAGCGCCAGCAAGGCCGAACGTGGTTACCGCCTGGCCGCCGACGAGCGCCTGCTGCCGTGCCGCGCAGCGAACGTCCAGCTTGAGATGGGCATGTCGAGCGTAGGAATTTTCCGCGCCACCGCATTCTCGTGTCTCGCCCAGTTGCAGGGCAACGAGCGCGGTGTGCTTGAAACCGACGCGCCCGAGTTCATCCATCAGGCACGCGTCGCCATCCGCCGGCTGCGTTCGGCGATCCGCCTTTGGCGTCCGCTGCTGCCGCCAGACTACGTCACTGACTTCGATCCACGCTGGCGGACGCTGGCCAATGCGATGGGCGATACCCGCAACTGGGACGTATTCATCACCGAGATCCTGCCTCCAATCAACCAGGCGTTTCCAGAGCACGCCGACCTGCAGCGCCTGACCGAACAGGCACGCCGTCAACTCGCCGGCTGTCGCCAGGCGGCGCAGAAAGCGATCGCCGCACCAGCCTATTCTCAGTTGTTGCTCTCCTTCACCGCCGCAACACTCGCCCTGCCCGAGAGCAAGAAGCCTCCGGTCTCGGCCTTTGTCCCCCGTTCGCTCAACAAGCGTGCCAAGCGTGTGGCCGAATTGGCCAACGAAACGAAGAATGGAACGCCAGAAGCGCGCCATGCGCTGCGCGTCGCACTCAAGCGCCTACGCTACGCGCTGGAGTTCTTCGCCCCGCTCTTCCCAGCTCGCCGCATGCAGCGCTACCACCAGAGCGCCGCCGGCCTGCTCGATTTGCTCGGCCGGATGAACGATAGCGCCGTGGCTGAACAGCTCGCCGAACAGGCCCTGCCTGGCCACCCGAGCGACCTGGTACGCGGCTGGCTGGCCGGACGCAACGACCTGATGCTCGGCCAGCTCGACGCGCTGCTCGGACAGTTCCTCAGCCACCCGCCGCCCTGGGAACATGCCTGAGCCGCGCCGTTCGAAGCCCAGCGCAGGTCGGCACGCCCAGCCGGCCAGCGCCGCGCGCCCAAACCGGCGGTGAACCGCGCCACCGCCTGGCGCGGGATCGTCGGACGGTGGGGTGTCGCGTGCGTGTTGCTTGCCTCGTTCGCCGGGTCGATCGCGCAGCCCGCCGAGCTCCCGGCAGCGGTCACCCAGGCGCTGAACGAGAGCGGAATCGCAGCTCGCTCGCTCGCTGTCGTCGTTCAATCGGTAGACGGTGGTGCGCCGCTGGTCAGCCACAATGCGCGCCAGCCGATGAACCCAGCCTCAGTAATGAAGCTGGTCACCACCTACGCCGGGCTCGAACTGCTCGGCCCCGCGTTCACCTGGCGCACCGAAGTGCTGAGCGATCGGACGCCGAACAGCGGAAGGCTCGACGGTCACGTCTACCTGCGCGGCAGTGGCGATCCCAGACTCGGCCTCGAACAGTTCTGGTTGCTGTTGCGGCAGCTGCGCGCGCGCGGCTTGAGCGAGATTGGCGGCGATCTGGTTCTCGACCGCAGCGCATTCGCGCCGGCATCACACAACCCCGGCGATTTCGACAACGAACCGCTGCGCCCGTACAACGCGGGGCCGGACGCCCTGCTCGTCAACCTGAAAAGCGTTCGCCTGAGCTTGCTGGCGGACGCGGCCAACAAGGCCGTCAAAGTCATCGTCGACACCCCAGCCGATGGCCTGCGCATCGAGAACCGCCTGAGCCTGGGGCGCGAGGCCTGTGGCGATTGGCGCGAGCAGATCAGACCGCAGGTGAGCGGCAGTACGCTTGAGCTGAACGGGGTCTTTCCCGCAGCCTGCGGCGAAAAGGCATTGCATCTCGCCCCCTGGCCGGCCAACGAGCAAGTCGAGTCACTTTTTCGCGCCTTGTGGCGCGAACTCGGTGGCAGTTTTGCCGGGCGTGTGCGCGAAGGCCGCACGCCAGCGACCGCCCACACCCTGGCCGTACACGAATCACCGCCGCTCGGCGAAGTCATCCGCGAGATCAACAAGTTCAGCAACAACGTGATGGCGCGCCAAGTGTTCCTGACGCTCGACGCGGATCGGCCGGCGACGGCCGACGGCGCCCGCCGCCGGATCAGCGCCTGGCTGCACGGAAAGGGGCTGCAAGCGCCGGATCTGGCGATCGAGAACGGGTCCGGGTTGTCGCGCAGCGAGCGCATCTCGGCCGACAGCCTGACGCAGATCCTGCGCGCGGCCTGGCAGAGCGCCGTGATGCCGGAGCTGATCTCGTCCTTACCGCTGGCCGGCGTCGATGGCACGCTGCGCAAGCGCCTCAACGACAGCTCGACGAGCGGCCGCGCGCACCTGAAAACGGGCTACCTCGAAGGTGTACGCGCCATCGCCGGCTATGCACTGGATAGCCGACAGCGACGCTGGATCGTCGTCTGCCTGATCAACGACCCGAAAGCGCGGCTCGGTAAGCCGGTGATCGACGCCTTGCTGAGCTGGCTATCCCGGCGCTAATCCGCCGCGCGAACGGGCTCGCCCCTGCTCGCCACTGCCATTCCGGGCGATCGCCCGAGTCCGCGTTCAGTCGCCGCCGACCGACCGCCCCTCACCCAGCGCCAGCCAGCCGCGAATCACGCGATACGCCACCCAAACGCCGAGAATGACGATCAGTACGAATGCCACAGGTATACCAATCAGCGTGAAGATCAACAGGTAATAGACCAGCAGCCACACCAGCGTAAACCAGAAGGTCCTGATCTGCCAGCGGAAATGGCTCTCCAGCCAGGTTCCGCGCACCTCGTCGCGCTTGACGTAGTTGAGGATGACGGCGAGCAGCGAGGGAACGCCGAAGACGAAAGCGCCGGCGACCGTCGCGGCACCGGTCACGCCGACGATCACAGCCAGCGCGTGCAGCCCGTAGATCACGTGGCACCAGGCGCGCGGACCGTCCATGTTGGCGGCCGGAATCAAATCCTGTCTCATTTCTCTTCTCCTGTAGCGAACCGGCTGGCCGCCGGGTCGAACGATGTCAAGTTTGATCGCTTGGACGTCATCGTCAGCCGTCCGCGGCGTAACCGCTAAAGCCCGAGGTCGCCCCACAGCGCGTCGACGCGCTCGCGGACGGCACGCTCCATGACGATCGGCTTGCCCCATTCGCGACGGGTCTCGCCCGGCCACTTGTTGGTTGCATCGATGCCCATCTTGCTGCCGAGACCGGCGACCGGGCTGGCGAAGTCGAGATAGTCGATCGGCGTGTTCTCCGCCAGCAGCGTGTCGCGTGCTGCGTCAACGCGTGTCGTCATCGCCCAGATGACTTCCTTCCAGTCGCGTACGTCCACATCGTCGTCGACGACGATGATGAACTTGGTGTACATGAACTGGCGCAGGAAGCTCCAGATGCCGAACATCACGCGTTTGGCATGGCCGGGGTACTGCTTCCTGATGCTCACCGCTGCCAGACGATACGAACACCCCTCCGGCGGCAGGTAGAAATCGACAATTTCCGGAAACTGCTTCTGCAGCAGCGGAACGAAGACCTCGTTCAGCGCGACGCCGAGCATCGCCGGCTCGTCCGGCGGTTTGCCGGTATAAGTGCTGTGATAGATCGCCTCGCGCCGCATACTCAGACGCTCGATGGTGAACACTGGAAAACGCGCCTGCTCGTTGTAGTAGCCAGTGTGATCGCCATAGGGTCCTTCGAGCGCGCTTTCGGCCGGGTCGATGTAGCCTTCGAGAACAATTTCGGCTGCAGCCGGCACCTGCAGATCGCACGTCAGGCACTTGACGACCTCGGTCCGGGCACCGCGCAGCAAGCCGGCGAACTGGTACTCCGAGAGGCTGTCCGGAATCGGCGTCACGGCGGCCAGGATGGTCGCCGGATCGGCGCCGAGCGCGACCGCCACCGGAAACGGCTGCCCTGGGCTGGCCGCACAGTGGTCGCGAAAATCGAGCGCCCCCCCGCGATGCGCCAGCCAGCGCATGATCACCTTGTTCTGCGCGATCACCTGCTGGCGGTAGATGCCCAGATTCTGGCGTGTCTTGTGCGGCCCGCGCGTCACCGTCAGGCCCCAGGTGATCAGCGGTGCCGCATCGCCGGGCCAGCAGAACTGGATCGGCAGGCGCGACAGATCGACTTCGCTGCCTTCCCAGACGATCTCCTGGCAGGCTGCCGACGAGCGCAGACGCGGTGCCATGTTGAGCACCTGCTTGAGCACCGGCAGCTTGTCCCAAGCGTCGCGCAAGCCTTTCGGCGGTTCGGGCTCCTTCAGGTAGGCGAGCAGCTTGCCCACCTCGCGCAAGGCGGCGACCGATTCCTGGCCCATGCCGAGCGCCACCCGGCGCGGCGTGCCGAAGAGGTTGCCGAGCACCGACATGCGGTGCCCACGCGGCCGCTCGAAAAGCAGCGCCGGCCCGCCGGCACGCAACACGCGGTCGCAAATCTCGGTCATCTCCAAGTGTGGGTCTACCTCGACGGCGATGCGCTTGAGTTCGCCAAGGCGTTCGAGTTGCCCGATGAAATCGCGCAGATCGTCGTACTTCATGCGGGCGCCGCCTCAACGGATGCGGTAGGCATGGTGGCAGGCAACGCAGGCGGCGGTCAGCGAGGGCAGCGCGGCGATCGCCTTGTCCCGTTCGCCGGCCGCGGCAAGACGCGCGAAGGCGCTCGCCGCCTGGTGTCCCTCGATCCCGATGGCGTGCATGGCGGGCGGCATGTGCGGGCCGGGGCGCGCCTCGAACGGTAAGGCGCGATGCTTGCCCATCGCTGACACGCCCAGTTCCTTTTCCGCCAGCACGCCGGCTTCGGCAAGTTTGCCGGTCGTCACCAGGTTGAGAATCTCGTTCACGGCCACCATGTTGGCGCGCATTTCCGCCCGCAGCGTCGCTTGCGCGGCGGCTGGCATGGCGGCCAATTGACGTGCATCCTCGGCCGCGCAAGCCAGCTCGGTGGCGAGCAACAGCAGACAGCAAACGGTGGCTTTCATCATGAAAATCCTTTCGCAAACAGATAATCGAGCGCAATACCGGCAAACACGCTGGCGCCCAGCCAGTTGTTGTGCAGGAAAGCCTTGAAGCAACGATCTGGCTCACGCGCCCGGATCAGGCGGTAATGGTAAACCGCGATGGCGGCAGCACCGAGTAGACCAAGGCCGAAGAATTGACCCAAACCCGCACGCTGTCCGACCAGACCGACGATGAGCAGCGCCAGCGCGTAACAGCACACCACGGCTGCGACATCGGCGCGTCCGAAGGTGATCGCGGAAGTGCGGATGCCGATTTTCAGATCGTCGGCGCGGTCGACCATGGCGTATTCGGTGTCGTAGGCAATCGCCCAGAAGACGTTGCCGAGCAGCAGCCACCAGGCTTCTGGCGGTACTCTGCCGAGTTGCGCCGCATACGCCAGCGGAATTCCGAAACCAAAGGCGATGCCCAGGTAGGCCTGCGGAACAGCAAGAAAGCGTTTGGTGAACGGATAGCTCACCGCCAGCGCGAGGGCTGCGGCGCACAGGCCGGCCATCAGCCAACTGCGCAGCGGCAGAACCAGCAGGGCGGCACAGCCGACCAGGCCGGCGAACAGCAGCAACGCTTCCCGCGGCGACACGCGCCCGGCGGCAAGTGGTCGGTGGCGCGTGCGCGCAACGTGCGGATCGAAGTCACGGTCGGCCAGGTCGTTGATCACACAGCCCGCCGAGCGCATGAGAACGGTGCCCAGGACGAAGATCGCGACGACCCGCCAGTCGGGTTGACCACGGGCGGCCAGCCACAAGCCCCACAAGGTCGGCCAGAGAAGCAGCAGGATGCCGATCGGCTTGTCGAGACGCATCAGGCGCCGGTAGAGATCGATCCGCTCGCGCCACTTCCCGCTCGCTGCTGCTGCCATGTCGTCCACGCGTCGGCAAGCCTGGGGGGCGTTCAGCCAGCCGCTGGCGCGATAGCCCCCGGCCCGCCAACCACCTTGCGGTAGAGCAGCAGACGGTAGAGGGCAAGGCAGATCAGCCAGTCGATCAGCCCGGTGGCAACGGTGTGCGAGAGAAAATGCGCCCCCTGAATCATCCGCCCAAATCCGATCAGCGAAGCAAACAGCAACACCGCCCAGAGCACCTGGCGCGCCAGCCGTGGCCGGTAGTCGCGCAGGAAGAAGAACAGCGCGAGCAGCGAAAAGCCGCTGGCCGCATGCCCGGCCGGCCAGCAGTGACCCACCGGCTGACCATCGGGCGCCGCGCCGCCGACATGCACGTAAGCGTAGCGACCGCCAAACTGCTCGAGATCCCAGGGACAGTGCACGCCAGTCAACTCCTTGAGCGGCGTGACGACCAGCGAGGCGCAGCCGATCGCGGCAACCAGATAGCCCAGTGGCCGGCGCCAGCGCCGCCACTGCCCACGCGTCCAGGTCAACAGCCAGGCAAGCACCAGGAGCACGCCGAAGCCGATGATGGCTTGCTTGAGAAAGTCGTGCATGACCGTCTCGACGAGCCACACGTGGCGGCCGACAAAACCGACCCCCGGCTGGTAGAACCAGCTTTCGACCAGAAAATCGATCGGCGCCGTGTCGATCAGGACCAAGGCCGCCAGCAGCAATGCCGGGACGAGCGCGAGCCACGGCGACAACTCGTCCGGCGCGTCGGGATGCGCCATCCCGGATGGGATCGAGGCTGCGGCGTGGGGCATCGGTGGCGTGCTTCCTTTGATCTGGGCGGCGAAGGCCAGCGCGCGATGGCTGACCCTGACTGGCGGGCGCCACTATACTACACCCTGCTTCGCCTCGCTCCAGCCGCCACGCACGCAGCCCGATCGCCGCGCTCTGCGCACCTTCTCCCGGGCTCTCTACGCAAGCTGGCGCAGCGCCCGAATATCGCCTCAAGTTGTCCACGATTCCTGCCGTTGTGTTAGTTGGGGCGGGAAAGGCGGCCAGCAGGAATCGTTCTCGCCACAGAAACCCGACCGCGGAGCCACCGACGGCGACGAGCGAAGCGATGCTGCACCGACCCGAGCGATACCGAGCACTCCTCGGCTGCCAGGCCAAACCTTGCAGCGCCCAATACTGGCGGCCCTTCGACGACAAGCGGATCGCCAAGGTAGCAGCGCTACCGCCTTCCGGCCTGGCCCGTCCGCCTGAGCCTGAGTGAGATCAAGACATGCCGCGAGATACAAGCAAGCAAACCGAGCCAGCGCTGACCGACGTTCGACAGTCGCTGGTCGCCCTGATCAAGCAGGCCGACCGAGCGGGCGCAAACGCGCTGCTCGATGCCTGGGCCGCTCGCCACGGCTACGAAGAAGTGTTCAAAGTGCTGCTCGAACCGGCACTGATCGGCATCGGCGAGTCGATCACCGGCGAAAAGCATACGCTGGCGCAGGCCTACGTTGCGGCCAAGGTCGCCGAGGATATGCTCACCCGAGCGGTGAATCAGCCGGGAGCGAACGCCTATGCCGAGCCGGAGAAAGGCCCGGTCGTCCTCGGTAACGCTGAGGGCGACTTTCACGCGCTCGGCCGCCGGATGGTGGCAACGATGCTGCGCTCCAAGGGGTGGCTCGTGCACGATCTCGGCAACGATGTGCCGCCGGAGGAATTCGTCGACCAGGCGCTGGCGACCGGCGCGCGCGTCATTGGCGTCTCGGCGATGACGATGACCACAGCCCAGGGCATCCGCGCCTTGCGCCAGGAACTCGACACGCGAGGTCTGACCGGCCGGATGCAACTGGCGGTCGGTGGCGCCGTTTTCCTGGTCATGCCGGGCCTGGTTGAAGAGGTCGGCGGTGATGGTACGGCAAGCAACATGTTTGCCGCTCCGGGCCTGTTCGAGCGGCTTTGGCAAGCCTCGCTGCAGGCGGAGACCATCCATGCATAGCGCTGCCCGGTTCAACAACCTGCTGCATGACCAGCCGACCGATAGGCGCGTGTTTACGCTGGTCCTCAGCCTCTACGGCGCGCGCCTGACGGCTTGCCCCTTGGACCAGCACTACACCGACCCAGTCGCCTACGCGCGCGGCCAGTCGGCTGTGCGCGAAACCTTCCAGCCTGATGTCCTTTTCGCGCCAGTGTCCGTTGCCCTGATCGGGGCAGCTTTTGGCGGCAAGCTGCGCTACCTGAAGAGCAACGCGCCGACGATTGCCCAACCGGCGATCGAGTCGGCCGGCGACTGGCAAAACCTGCATATTCCCGACCCCGAGCAGCAGCCGCATCTGGTTTTCGTGCGCGAAGCGCTGCGCCGCATGGTCGCCGAACACCGCGATCAGGTGCCGGTCGCTGCCCTGTTTCTGACGCCGGTCGACATACCTATGCTGGTCATGGGCATGGACGCCTGGATGGACGCCGTGCTCTTCGACCGCCAGGCCGCGCGGCGCATTGCACGCGGCCTGATTCCGTTTTTCGTCAGCGTGGCGAACGGTTATTTCGACGACGGTGCGGCCTACCTGGTGCTGCCGTGTGCGTTTGCCTCGCCGAGCATCGTACCGCGGACGATCGTCGAGCAGTTTTCGCGCCCGATCATGGCCGAGGCGCTGGCGCAACTGCGCGGGCCGGTGGCGCTGCACCACCTCGACCCCCCATTGCTGCCGCACCTCGACCTGCTCGCCGACCTGCCGGCGGTCGGCGGCTTCAGCCTCGCTTCCGCCGACAACCTGAGCCAGGCGCGCGCGCTGCTTGGCCGCCGGCCGATCCTGCTCGGCGGACCCGAGGTCCGCTTGCTGCGCCAGGGAAGCACAGGCGAGGTCGAAGCGGCTTGCCGCGCGGTTCTGGAAGATCGGCGTGACGACCCGCGCTTCATCCTGTGCAATTCGGGGGCTGACCTCTGGCTCGACACACCGCCGGAAAACATTCACGCCGTACGGCGCGCCGTCGAGTCCTGGGCGAGCGAACGCTGATGACACCTTCGCCTGAAAGTCCGGTCGTCCTCGTCACCTGCTCGGTGTTTCGCGCCGAGGTCACCCACTTGTGGAAGACGTGTTGGCCACATCTGAAGGTCCCCTTTCAAAGCTCGATGCTGCACATGAACCCGGTCAAGCTCGGTTGCCGGCTGGAAATGGTCGTCGACAACGAACTGCGCCAAGGTCGTCGAGTGGTTCTCGTCTACGGGGAATGCTTTCCCGGAATGGGCGAGCTGGAATCCCGGCCGGGTGTCGCGCGTACGCGCGGCGGCAACTGTGCCGAAATGGTTCTCGGGCACAAGGAGTACGTGCGGCTGTTGCGCGCCGGCGCGTTCTTCCTGCTCCCCGAATGGGCGGCACAGGGTGATCGCTACTTCCGGCGCGACCTGGGTTTGAATCGCGACAACGCGACCAGCCTGATGCGCGACTCGCACAACACCTTGCTCTACCTCGATACGGGCGTTGCGCCGATTCCCGAGCAGGGACTGCAGGCGGTCTCCCGCCACTGCGGCCTGCCGTGGGAAATCCTGCCGGTCTCGCTCGATCGTTTGCGCGCGGTCATCGAGGACGCGCTGCAGCGGCTCGGCCCCTTGGCGGCACCCGACTAGTGGATACCACCATGCGCGACCCGGCGTTGCCCGTGATGACCATGGACATCCTGAGCAACGTTCTCGAGCGGGCAGATCACCCGAGCGACCTGAGCGCCTGTCTGGCCGAAGAAATTCGCGCCCTGACCGGCGTGCGCTGTGTCGTCTTCGTGCAGTACGACGATGCGCTGGCGACTGGCGGCGACCGCTTGATCAGCGTCAACCCGCAGCGCCGCCAGCGCTGGGCGGCGTCGGCCGGTTTTCGTCGCCTGTGCGCGATCACGCGCGAATTGCCGGCGATTTGCACCTGGTCGCCGGATGAGGCTTCGGAAGTGGCCGAGATTCTGCGCGACGAGGGATTCGGCCTGTCGATGGCGATACCGTTGAGTGTCGGCGTTCATCGGGTCGGCGTGATGCTCTTGCTCGGCTTCCCCGACGACGCCAAGCTGGCGTCCACGACCAAGCTGCTCGACACGCTGTCCTCAGTTCTCGCGCTGGTACTACGCAACGCTTTCCTCTACGAACAACAGGAACAGATCATCCGCGAACGCACCGCCGAGCTGCGCCGGATGAACGAGCAGTTGCGCACCGAGCTGACCGAACGTGAACGCCTGGAAGTGGAATTGCGGCAGAGCGAGGAACGCCTCAAGCTGGCGACCGAATCGGGCCGTCTGGCCATCTGGGACTGGGATGTGAGCACCAATGCGATGCTTTGGGACGAGCGCATGCTCGAGCTGTACGGCATCAGCCGGGAGGCTTTCACCAATGACGTGAGTACCTGGGAACGCAGCCTGCACCCGGACGATCGCGAACGAGCATACCGCGAGTGTCAGGCGGCGCTGCAAGGCGAGCGGGATTTCAACACCGAGTTCCGCATCCTGCGCCCGGACGGCACGCTGCGTTGGGTCAAGGCAGATGCCCTGGTCCTGCGTGACGTCGCCGGCAACGCACTACGCATGACCGGCCTGAATCGCGACATCACTGCCGCCAAACACGCCGAGGCCGAACTGAGCACCTACCGGGTTCACCTGGAGGAACTGGTCTCGGCACGTACGGTAGAACTGCTCACGGCCAAAGAAGATGCGGAAGCGGCGAACCGGGCAAAAAGCACGTTCCTCGCCAACATGAGCCACGAGCTGCGCACACCGCTCAACGCCATCCTCGGCTTTTCCGCGCTGCTGCGTCAGGACCCCGGGCTCAGCGAACACATGCGGGAGTATCTGGACATCATCAAGCGCAGCGGCGAACACCTGCTTGGGCTGATCAACGATGTTCTCGACATGGCCAAGATCGAGGCCGGACGCATCGAGTTGGTCAAGCTCCCGCTCGATCTGGCGGCGACGGTGGATGAGGTGGTGAACATGATGCGCCAGCGCGCGCCGGAGAAGAGCCTGACGCTCAAGCTGGAGCGCTCGCCGCATGTCGCGCGCTACATCTGGGGCGATCAGACGCGGCTGCGCCAGGTCCTGGTCAACCTGCTGGGCAACGCGGTCAAGTTCACCGCAGCGGGCGAGGTCACCCTGCGTCTGACCGCGACGTCCAACGCCAACGCGCCCCGCCTCCTGATCGAGGTGGAAGACACCGGTCCAGGCATCGCAGCGAACGACCAGGCGAAGGTCTTCGACCCGTTCGTTCAGGCAGGCCCGGCGTCCGACCAGAAAGGCACCGGACTGGGTCTGGCGATCACCCGCCAGCTCGTCGAGTTGATGGGGGGGCGGCTCGGGATGAGCAGCCAGATTGGAGAAGGCAGCCGCTTCTGGATCGATCTGCCGATCGAGGTCGCGACGGCCGGCGACGTGTCCGGCGCGCAGGATACGGGCGACGAGCTGCTCACCCTGGCACCGGGCCAACCCGAGTGGCGAATTCTGGTCGTCGAGGATCAGCCGGAGAACAACCTGCTGCTCAGCCGCCTGCTGGAAGACGCCGGCTTGCGCGTGCGTCGAGCGACGAACGGTGCGGAAGGAGTCGAATGCTTCCAGCAATGGCGACCGCACTTCGTCTGGATGGACCAGCGCATGCCCGTGATGAACGGCCTGGAGGCCAGCCGGCACATCCGGGCGCTGGAAGGCGGCGCCGCGGTGAAGATCGTTGCGCTCACCGCCTCGGTGTTCTCCGAACAGCGCAGTGAAATGCTCGCCGCGGGGATGGACGATATCCTGCACAAGCCGCTGCGGCTGGCCGAGATTTTCGGCTGCCTGCAACGTCACCTGGGTGCGCGCTTCATCCGCCGTCCCGGTGCGCGTCCGCTGCCTGCCCCAGCGCCAGGCGTGCTGAATAACGCCGCACTGGCGGCGCTACCCGAAGAACTGCGTAGTGAGTTGGCCAAGGCCCTGCTGACGCTTGACACGACGCGAATCAGTGAGCTGATCGGGCAAATCGCCGAATGCGATCCCGCACTGGGCAAGGCGCTGCGCGGCCACGCCGACAATTTCGACTTCGAGCCGATCGAGCGTGCCTTGGGCGACGCGTGAGGACGCTCTGGTGATCGACAACCAACTGGCGACGGGAACGCGCGCCATTCGCTGGCCGGTCGTACTGACCCGACCGGAAGCCTGGCGTGGCCGCCTGACCCGGCCCGACGATCCATGGCGCACGCTCCTGATTGTCGCCGGCGTCAGCCTCGCGTACTGGGCGATATCGTGGCTGAACTGGGCGCTGTTCAAGCGTGGCGGGGTTCTCCCGATGCCGATCTGGCCGGCCGCCGGCTTTGCCGTGGCAGCCGCCTACCGTCTCGGCTGGCGAGCGGTACCTGGCCTCTACCTGGGCACGCTGTGGGCCAACGCGCTCACCCTGGGCTCCGGCTGGAATCTGGCGGCGATCATCGGGATCCTGAATGCGCTGGCGCCGTGGTTGGCCGTTCGCCTCGTCCAACGATGGACCGGAAAGCGAGACCCCTTCGACAGCATTCGCAACTTCGCGCTTTTCGTCGCGTTTGCGGTGCTCCTTCACCCAGCGCTCACGGCCACCGGTGGCATCGGCGGCCGGCTGCTCCTCGGCGACATCCCGGCGAGTGCCTTCCTCGATCGCTGGGAGAGTTGGTGGCTCGGGCACGCGAGCGGCACCATCCTGTTCGCGCCCATCCTGCTCCTGTGGACCGCGCAGCGCGCTGCTGACGAGCACGGTTCGGCGGCGCGGGAATACTGGCTGGTGTCCGCGTTGACCCTCGCCACGGCAACCGGGCTCTTCTCCTACGGCAAGGCTTTTGCCTTTGGCCTGCCCTATCTGCTGATCATCCCGATGGCCTGGGTCGCCATTCGTCACACGATGCTGCAGACGATGAGCCTCAACATCGCCGTGGTCCTCGCCGGCTTCGGCGCGCTCCTCTGGCCGTCGGCGGGAACCGCTGGCGCTTCGCTGGCAGCGATGTTCCCCTTTCGCACGATGGCGGTCGCCTATAGCTCGATCCTTCTCGTGCTGGCGATCATGCGCAAACTCCAGTTGGCCACTGAAGACGAGCTGCAGGCGCAAGCCGACGAGTTAGCGGCGCAAGCCGAAGAGCTGGCTGCGCACCGGCGCCAGCTCGAGCACCGGGTGGCCGAGCGCACGCTGCAGTTGGCGCACGCCAAGGAAGCCGCCGAAGCCGCCAACCGCGCGAAGAGTGCCTTCCTGGCCAACGTCAGCCACGAGCTGCGCACGCCGCTCAACGCCATCCTCGGCTTCTCGGCGCTGCTCCAGCGCGACGCCGTCCGCAACGGCCACGACGCGCGTCACCTGGAGATCATCCATCGCAACGGCCAGCACCTGCTGGCGCTGATCAGCGATGTGCTCGACATGGCCAAGACCGAAGTTGGCCGCGTGCAGTTGGCGATCACCGCCTTCGACTTGGACGCCATGACCGACGATCTGCTCGGCCTGATCCGCGAGCAGGCGCTGCGCAAGGGCCTGGATATCAGGATCGAGCGCTCGGCGCGCCTGCAACGCTACCTGCGTGGCGACGAAGCCCGCCTACGGCAAGTGCTGCTCAACCTGCTCGGTAACGCCGTCAAGTTCACCCAGCGGGGAAGCGTTACCTTGCGCCTGGACACGCCCATGCAAGGGAGCGCTGCCCGGCTGTGCGTCGAAGTCGAAGACACGGGCTGTGGTATCGCCCTGGACGATCAAGCACGCGTCTTCGAAGCCTTCGTCCAGGCGGGCGCCAGCAGCGACCGCCAGGGAACCGGGCTGGGGCTGGCGATCACTCGCCAGTTGGTCGAATTGATGGGCGGACAGATCGGCGTCAGCAGCCGGCTCGAGCGCGGTAGCCGCTTCTGGTTTGAAATTCCGCTCGAGCTCGCCGCGCCATCCGAACACGAAGCGTCCACCGTGCCCGGCGGCGAAGTGCTCGGACTGGCGCCCGGGCAGCCGGCGTGGCGGATCCTGATCATCGAGGACGAGCCGGACAACAGCCTGCTGCTCAACCGGCTGCTCACCGACGCCGGGCTGCAGGTCAGCAGCGCGCGCAACGGCGCCGAAGGCGTCGCGTGCTTCCAACGCTGGCAACCGCATTTCATCTGGATGGACCAGCGCATGCCGGTGGTCGACGGATTGCAGGCCACCCGTCGCATTCGCGCACTGCCCGGCGGCACAGCGGTGAAGATCGTCGCCCTCACTGCGTCGGTCGTTGCCGAGCAACGCGGTGAAATGCTCGCCGCCGGAATCGACGACATCCTCGACAAGCCGTTTCGCCCGGAGCAACTCTTCGCCTGCCTGGAACGTCTTCTCGGCATCCGCTTCGTCCGCCGCGAAGGAGCGCGTACTGATCCGCCTACGCTGGCGGCAGCCTCTGCGCCCGCCCTGGCCGCACAGCCTGAGGAGCTGCGCCGCCAACTGGCCGAGGCATTGCTGGTGCTCGATACGGAGCGCATCGACGCACTGATCGAGCGTTTCGCCGCGCGCGACCCGCTCCTCGGACAAGTCCTGCGCCAACACGCCGGGAACTTCGAGTTCGAAGCGATCATGCAACTACTCACCCCCGCCGAAGAAGGCGTGCCACAATGAAGCCGCGCGGCACCCACCCGCAGCTTTGCGTGCAGTACAACGCCCAGGGAGTAGACCATGCCGCTGTTTCGTGAACTGACCGACCTGAACAAGCTGCGCGAGCTGATGGCCGCGTTCTACCAGGCGTTCCGAATTCCCCACTCGATCTCGGACGCCGATGGCGAATGGCTGGTAACCGAAGGCTGGGAAGACTGCTGCACGCGCTTCTTCCGGGTCAATCCGGAGTCGGAAGCGATCTGTCGGCGCAGCGATTCGCGCATCGTCAGCATGCTGACGCCAAACGTGCATACCTGCAACACCTGCGACCACGGTCTCGAACACGTCGGTGCGCAGATCGTGGTTGACGGCGAGCACGTCGCCACGTTCTGGCTTGGCCAGTTCTTCTACGCGCCACCCGACATGGATTTCTATCGCGACTACGGTGCACGCTTCGGCTTCCCGGAAAGCGAGTTTCTCGCCGCAATCAAGCACTGCAAAGTCACCAACCGCGAAAACATCGATCGCTTGATGGATTATTTCATCAAGTTCTGCGAGTTCCTGGCCGAGGCGGGTATCCAGCATCACCAGGTGCGGAGCAAGGAGGCTGAGATCCGCCAGATCAACGCCAATCTCGAGCAGACGGTGATCAACCGAACGCGCGAGCTGGAGAACGCCAAGAACACCGCGGAATCCGCCAACCGGGCGAAATCGGTCTTCCTGGCCAACATGAGTCACGAGTTGCGCACGCCTTTGAACGCCATTCTCGGCTTTACCGCGCTGATGCAGCGGGATGCCGTTCTGAGCGGGCGCGACGGCGAGCACCTCGACATCGTCAACCGCAGCGGCACGCACCTGCTGGGACTGGTCAACGATGTGCTCGACATGGCGAAGATCGAAGCTGGCCGCATCCAGTTGCAGATGGCAAGCTTCGATCTCGGAACGATGGTAGACGATCTGGTCAGCATGATGGAGCAGCGTGCCCGCGAAAAGGGCTTGGAGCTGCGCCTGGAGCGCCCGGCAAGCGTTGTACAGCATATCCGCGGCGACGAAACGAGGCTGCGACAGATCCTGGTCAACCTGCTCGGCAACGCCGTCAAGTACACCCAGACCGGCAGCGTGACGCTGCGCTTCGACCCTCTACCCGAGGCGAACGAGCCGCGCCTGCGGATCGAGGTGGAGGATACGGGCCCCGGCATCGCGCCGGAGGATCAGGCGCGGATTTTCGAACCTTTTGTCCAGGCCGGTCCGGCCGACGCACAGAAAGGGACGGGGCTGGGGCTGGCCATCACGCGCCAGTTGGTCGAACTGATGGGTGGACGGATCGAGCTGAGCAGCCAACCTGGCCAGGGAAGCCGCTTCTCGTTCGAGTTGCCGGTCGAGTTGCCTGGCGAGCCGGAAGAAAGCGAGCTGGCCAACGCGGCGGCCGCTGCGGGCGAAGTGCTCCGCCTGGCCCCCGGTCAACCCGATTGGCGCATTCTGATCGTCGAGGATCAGGCGGAGAACCGCTTGCTGCTAACTCGTCTGCTGGAGGATGCCGGCTTCCAGGTGCGCGCGGCAACGAACGGCGCCGAGGGCGTCCAAAGTCAACAGCAATGGCAACCGCACTTCATCTGGATGGACTGGCGCATGCCGGTGATGGACGGCCTGGAGGCGACGCGGCGCATCCGGGCGCTCCCCGGTGGCGAAGCGACGCGGATTGTCGCGCTGACCGCCTCGGTCTTTGCCGATCAGCGTAGCGCGCTGATCGCCGCGGGCATGGACGATGTGATCCATAAGCCGTTTCGGCCGCAGCAGATCTTCGCCTGTATGGAGCACCTGCTCGGCGCTCGCTTCCTGCACCGGCCAAGCAAGCCGGTTGCCGACGCCGTGACGCTCTCCCAGGAACACCGCGCTGCCCCGCCAGCAACGCTGCCCGCAGCCCTGCGCGGCGAACTGGCCGACGCCTTGCTGGCGCTCGACGCCGAGCGCATCGCCCGGCTGATCGGCCAGGTGGCGGAGCGCGACGCAGCCCTCGGCGAAGCTTTCTACCGCCATGCCAGGATCTTCGACTACCTGTCGATCGAGCGCGCGCTGGCCGATCTCGCGCGCAACGACGCGACCGCCGGCTGAGCAATGGATACGCTGAAACTGATCTTGCGCCAAGGCATCGGTCACGCGCGCGCCAGAGCCGACGCCGGAAGAACGGCGGCCGCCCCGCTGGCTTGCCTCGCGCTGCTCGCCGCCGTCGCCGGCGCACTCTTCGCAAGCAGTCTGTTCAGTTACCTGCTCTTTCATGCGCTGGTCGAACTCGCCACCATCTCCATCGCGTGCACGCTCTTCATCCTGACCTGGAACTCGCGCCAGTATCTTGCCAATGGCTACCTGCGGCTGCTTGGCATCGGCTACGGCGCAATCGCCGTGATCGACCTGATGCATACGCTGACTTTCAAGGGCATGAGCATCATCCCCGGCGCTGGCGCCAACCTGCCGACGCAATTGTGGATCGCCGCGCGCTACCTGCAGGCGATTACCCTGGTCGCCGCACCGCTGTGCATCGAACGCCCGATCAACGACCGCTTGGTCGTCGTTGGCTACGCGGTGGCCGTCAGCGCACTGGTCGCGGCGATCCTCGGCGGGCAATTCCCGGACTGCTACATCGAGGGGAAAGGGCTGACCGATTTCAAGATCGGCAGCGAATATCTGATCACCGCGCTGCTGCTCGTCGCGATGTACTTGCTCCAGCGCGCACGCAGGCATTTCAACGACAGCGTCTTCTGGCTGATCTCCTGCTCGGTCGCCTGCACCATCGTTTCGGAAATCTGCTTCACCGCGTACGTCAGTGTCTACGGGCCGGCCAACATGATCGGTCACTACGCCAAGCTGGCCGCCTTTTACCTGATCTACCGCGCAGTCCTGGTGACCGGTTTCATACATCCCTTTCAGCTCATCTTTCGCGACCTCAAGCAGAGCGAAGACGCACTGCGCGAGTCAAACAAGACGCTGGAAGAAACGGCGCACGCGCGCATCGATGAATTGCTCGCGCGCGAAGCGCGTTATCGCTCGGTGATCGGCAACGCCCCGGTGGTCATCCATCAGGTCGACCGCAACGGGACCTTCACGATGAGTGAGGGCAAAGGCCTGGCGGCGCTGAATCTGGTGCCGGGTGAGGTGGTCGGCCAGTCGATCTTCGAGCGCTATCGCGCCTACCCGGACTTTTGTGCGAGTGTACGCCAAGCGATGCTGGGCAAGCGACGGTCGGCCAACGCGCTGATCGATGGAATCCATTTCGAGATCTATTTCAGCCTGGTGCCGGGCACGGACGACGCCCCAGAGCTGCTTGCCGTCGCCATCGACGTCAGCGAGCGCAAGCGAATGGAATTGGCTTTGCACGAGAAAGAAGCGGCGGAAACCGCCAACCGTGCGAAGAGCGTATTCCTGTCCAGCGTCAGCCACGAGCTGCGCACGCCGCTCAACGCCATCCTTGGCTTTGCGGATCTGCTACGGCACGATGCCGGTATCAGCAGCGCTCAGCGCGAGCAGCTCGAGGTCATCCACCACAGCGGCGCACACCTCTTGCGACTGATCAACGACATCCTCGATATTTCGCGCATCGAAGCGGGCCGCGTACAGTTGCCGAGAGCGCCCTTCGATCTGACTGCGCTGGTCGACAGCCTGCTCGCGGCGAACAGCCCGGCCGCCTGCGCGAAGGGGCTGCAGCTCAACCTCGAGCGCTCACCCGAGGTACCGCGCTACGTCTGGGGCGCCGAAACCCGGCTGCGCCAGGCACTCGGCAAGCTACTGGACAACGCGATCAAGTACACCAGTCAGGGCAGCGTCACGCTGCGCCTGAGCGCCAGCCCAAACCCTGTCGGCAGCCAATTGCGGATCGCGGTCGAGGACACCGGCGCGGGTATCGCGGCCGACGATCAGACGCTGGTGTTCGACGCTTTCGTGCAGGCCGGCGCCAATTCCAGTCAGCAAGGAACCGGGCTGGGGCTGGCGATCACCCGCAAACTGGTTGAGCTGATGGGCGGCCAGATCGGCGTCGTCAGTCAGCCTGGGCAAGGCAGTTGTTTCGTAATCGACCTGCCGGTCGAGCTCGCCGACCCGTCGGACGTGAACGGCGCGCCAGACAACACGACGGAAGTGCTTGGTCTGGCGCCGGCGCAACCCGACTGGCGAATCCTGGTTTACGCCGAACAGCCGGAGACCGACCTGTCGCTCGTCCGCCTGCTGCAGGAAGCGGGATTCGAGGTCCACGCAACGGCCGACAGCAGTGAGGTTATTCAACACTTCCAGAAATGGCAACCGCACCTGATCTGGCTCGACCGTGTGCAGCCGCTGCCCGAGGGGCTGGCCGCCATCCGGGAAATCCGCGCCTTGGCTGGCGGAGCGCAGGTCAAGATCGTCGCCCTGGCGAACTCGGCGCTCGCCGGACAGCGCACGCAGATGCTCGCCGCCGGAATCGACGAGGTGCTGCACCGGCCGTTCCGGCCCGACGAAATCTTTGCCTGCCTGGAGCGTCTGCTCGACGCCCGCTTCCTGCGCTGGCAAGCGGAACCCGTTGCCGCAACGAGCGCGCGCCCCGACCGCGCGGCGTTGGCGGCGCTGCCCGAAGCCCTGCGGCACGATTTCGCCGACGCGTTGCTGCGCCTCGACAGCGAGCGCATCGGCGCCCTGATCAGGCAGATCGGCGAGCACGACGCGGCGCTTGGCCGGATCCTGCGCAGCCACGCCGACAATTTCGACTTCGCCTGGATCGAGACTGCCCTGCACGATGCGGGCGCCACCCCGCCGCTGGCCGACTAGCACCCGCGACCACGGCACACGAACGACCTCGCCTGCGCTCGCTTCAGTGCCGCGGCGTCAGACCGTCAGCGAGCGACATGCGCCAGGCGCGCCAGCCGGGAACCAAGCTGGCGACCAGACCGGTCAGCAGGATCGCGGCGAGCAGGACGATTTCGTTCGCTGAAGGCGGGCGCGCCCCGAGCACGACGCCGAAGTGCGCCTGCACCAGCGGCGCAGCCGCAGCGATCGTGGCCGCCAGCAGCACGCAGCCGACGAGCACACCAAGCGAAGTGACCAGCAGGCCCTCGATCAGGAGCATGCAAAAAATCTCGCGCGGTCCGGCGCCGAGCGCGCGCAGGATCGCCAGCTCGCGGCGTCGCTGGTCAAGACTGGCGAGCATCGTCGCCGTCAGCCCGGCCAAGCCAACGAGAACGACGAGCGCGCAGAGGGCGAACAGAATCTGCTCGACGACGACGAGCGTCTGCCAGAGCTCGTCCAGCGCCACGCCAGGCAAGACCGCGAGCAGCGCTTCGCCGGCAAAGGCGTTGATCTGGCGCTGCAGGCTGAAGACGCTGGCCCGGTTGTGCAGGCCGATCAGCGCGGCAGTGATTTCCTTCGGCTGCAGATCGAATTTGCGCACCAAGCCGGCTGGAATCTGCAGACCGGGCAGCGGCGCACCGCCGGCCCAGTCGAGATGGATGGCGGTCATCGCCGGCAGGCTGACATGGACTGACCGGTCGGTCGGCGTGCCTGTGGCGGCGAGCACGCCGACGACGACAAAAGGCTTGTCCGCGTGCTCCGGCCCGAGTTCGCCGCTGCCGTGCGCGATGAGCAGACGATCGCCGACGCGATGCCCGAGTTGGCGCGCCACCTCGCTGCCGATCACCGCCTCGAAGACCGCGTCAGCATCGCCCGCGAAGGGACGACCAGCGGCGAAGGCGAGCGGCTTTCGATCGGCGTAACGAACACGTTCGAAATACGCCGGGCTCGTCCCGATAACCGGGAAGCCGCGATGCGAATCGCCCAGCACGAGCGGCACTGACCAGGCAACTGCCGGATTCTGCGCGATCGCCTGATAGCTTTCCCAGCGGATATTGTTGCTCGCGCTACCCGAGTGGAAGACGGCGTAGAGGATCAACTGGACGCTGCCGGTGCGCGCGCCAAGCACCAGATCGACGCCGGAAATCGACTGGGTGAAGCTGGCGCGCGCATCCTGGCGCACGCGTTCGACGGCGAGCAGCAGCGCGGCGGCGAGCGCGATCGCGGCGAGCGTGATGCCGAGCGTCAGGCGGCGTGCCCAAGCGCTCTTCAGGGCGAGCACGAGAATCGCCTTCATGCTGCACTTCCGTCCGCCGCGCGATTGATTTCAGTGAGCGCGAGCACACGGTCGAAATGTGCGGCGAGACGCGCGTCGTGGCTGACGAAGAGCAGCGTCGCCCCGGCAGCTCCCGCCTCGCCCAGCAGCAGGTCGATGAACGCCTGCTGACGCGGCGCGTCGAGCGCTGACGTGGGCTCGTCGGCGATGAGCAACTCGGGCCGGCCGATCAGTGCCCGCGCCGCGGCGACACGCTGCTGCTGGCCGACGGAGAGTTCGCCGGCCGGCTGGTGCCACAGTTCGCGCGCCAGGTCGAGCGCGCTGAGCAGGCGCGCCGCCTCGGCCACCGGATCGCCGGCACGCCGTTTGCGACGGGCCGAAAAGGTGCACGGGAGCAGCACGTTGTCGCAGGCGGAAAGCCAGGGCAGCAGGTTGAACTGCTGGAAGATGAAGCCGATGTGGTCGGCCCGGAAGGCATCGCGTGCGCGGCCGCCGAGGGCAGTGATCGCGGCGCCGAACAGGGTGACGCGACCGCGCTCGGGCAGCGCGACGCCGCCGAGTACACCGAGCAGGCTGCTCTTGCCCGAACCCGAAGGTCCATGCAGAAAGACGCGCTCGCCGGTCGCCACGCTGAGCCCTGGAATGTCCAGACAGGCGGCGCGCTGGCGCGGCCAGCGATAGACCAGATCGTGGATGACGAGCGCCTCGGCCGACATGCCGGCAGACTCACCAGGTCAGCGACGGCCGATTCGGCGTCAAGCGCATGGCGCCCTGCCCGCTCGGTCCGACGCGCCGGCTGGCCAGGCGATAGAGGCGCTTGAAGTCCTTGAAGAGCGTCGTCTCGACGCTCTTCAGCGCGGCCGGATCGGCGCAGCGGAAGACGTAACTGGCGACGATATCGACGTGCTCGCCCGCCGCCGGCGCCTTGCCGTCCAGGTAAGGCAGGCTGATATCCTTGGCCTGCAGCGCGCAGCGCGCAGCCGCGTTCGGTGCGCAGGGCAGCGCGTGGAGCGCCCGGCCGGCGCTCGCCAGGGCCGCCCTCTCCGCCTCGTTGCGCGGCGCTCGCTCGAAACCGACGGCGGCATCGAGCGGCAGCTCCAGGCTCAGCGTGAGCTGGTCCCGATCGATGACCACATCGAGGCGACCTTCGCCATGCACGTGCTGGGCGCAGACAGGCAACGCGAGGAAAAGAACGGCAATGGCCAAGACAGTTTTCATCGTTGCTCTCCGCGGATCAATGCGCATGCCCGCTGCCGAGCAGCATCACGCCGATCCCGGCGGCAAGCAGCAGGCCATGCCAGAAGATGCCCTGCTGCTCACGTTTCAGGCGCGGCATCAGGTCGGCGATCGCAATATAGACAAAGCTGGCGGCGGCCAGCGTGATGATATACGGCACCCAGGTCTGGGCCTCCTCGAGCGCCAGGAAACCGACGACACCGCCAAGCAGCGAGGCCAGGCTGGACACCCCGTTCCAGAACAGCGCTCGTCCGCGTTGCCAGCCAGCGGCAAGCAGGATCGCGAAATCGCCGGCTTCCTGCGGCACCTCGTGCGCCACCACGGCCAGCGTCGCCGCCCAGCCCAGCATCGGGTCGGCGAGAAACGCAGCGGCAATCAACAGGCCGTCGGTGAGGTTGTGGAAGCCGTCGCCAACCAGGATGCCCACCGCCTCACCACCGTGCAGGTGATGATGATCGTGCGTATGGTTTTCGCAGGACGGGCTGCCGGCGTGACTGTCGTTGCCGTGGGCATGGCGCCAGATGGCGAATTTCTCAAGCGCGAAGAAGCCGAGGATGCCGGCGAGCAGGACGGGAAAGACCTCATGCGGCGTCAACCCCAGTTCGAGTGCCTCCGGCAGCAGATGCAGCATCGCGGTGGCGAGCAGGACACCGATCGAAAAGCTGACGGCATAGGTGAGCCAGCGCCGCGGCAGTCCGAACAGGACGAGCGCTGCCGCCAACAGGCTGAGCACGCCGCCGAGCAGGCAGGCGAGCAGGATCTGGGCGAGCACCGGCAAGGAAGTCATGGGCGCGGATTGGAGCACAAGCGCTGGCCAAATGCAACATGGTTGCAAACACACAGTGACCCACCGTCGAGCTTGCGCGCTCACTGCGCGTCGCGCCCGCCGGCCACTGGCACGCGCCGGCTTGCCCAGCGATCCGGCGGGAGTTGCTCAGGTCTGGAAACGCCCCACCTGCTGGTGCAGGGCGTCAGCCAGGGCAAGCATCGCTTGCGCCTCGTGCCGATTGCTCTGCGCGATGGTCGTGTTGCTGCCTATCATCTGCGAGATGCCGTCGACCTGACGCGAGAACTCGGCGCTGACCTTTGCCTGCTCGCCGGTCGCCACGGCGATCTCCTGGGCGACTGAGGTGGCGTTCCGATTCCCCTCGTCGACCGCCTGCAGCAACTCGCCGACGCGCTTCAGGCGCACCATCCCGTCGCCCATCAGCCCGCGCAACTCCTGCATGTCGCTGGAGGCGCTGGCGGTATCGCTGACGATCGCACCAATCCGGGCGGCAATCTCCTGCGTCGCCTGGGTGGTGCGCTCGGCCAACTTGCGCACCTCATCCGCAACGACCGCGAAACCGCGCCCCTGCTCGCCGGCGCGCGCCGCTTCGATCGCCGCGTTGAGCGCCAGCAGATTGGTCTGGTCGGCAATGCCCCTGATCACGTCGACGATGCCCGCGATTTCGCCGGACTTGTCACCCAGCTCGACCAGTTGGGCAGCACTACCGTTCAAACGCTCGGCAAGCGCTGCGATGCCCTCGATCGTTGCGCCCACCTCCTGGCGACCGTTTTCCGAAACGGCGCGCGCCTCCTCGACGATGCGCGCCGAGGAAGCTGCGTTTTCCGCCACCTGATCGATGCTGCTCGACAGATTTTCGACTGCGTTGGCCATCGCCACCGCCGCCCGGTTCTGCTTCTCGGACGCCTCCGCCAGCGAGCCGGCAGACGATTCGAGCGCGCCGGCGCCGGCCGTGACCTTGGCCGCCGAATCGCCGATCGAGCGGATCAAACTGGCAATCGATCCGAGCGTTGCGTTCACCGTGCGCGCGAGAACGTCGATCTCGTTGCGGCTGGCCGTTTCGCCCTCCGGCAGCCGGATCGCCATGTTGCCCAGTTCGGCTTCGCGCAAGCCGGCAAGCACCTGCGCCATCGGCCGCATGCGCGCGCGAACCGCAAAAAAGACGGCGAGCAGCGTAAGAATGCCGCAAGCGAGCAGCAAAACCACCAGGACATCGCGCAGGTCGTTGGCGTCGGCGACGAACTCTTCGCGCGGCGCCGTCGCACCAAGCACCCAGTCCCACTTGCTGGAGTAAATCAGGACCATCGCCTTTTCCTGCAGCTTGCCGTCGTCGGTCGGCCACGCGTACGACATCCGTCCTTCCTTCAGTTTCAGCGCTTGGCGCAGCACCGCCCGCGCGGGCTCGGAGAGTTCGCTGTCGAGCTTTCCTTCGTGCATAGGGTGGAGGACGAAACGCGTCGCATCCGAGCCAGATTCAGCGACCAGACCGAAAACGTAACCTGTCTGTGCCACCTTGATCCTCGCCAGCTGCTGGCGCAAGGCTTTCAGGCCGGAGTTGTCGAGTGTGGTGCGCGTCGCCAGCGCGCCGACGACCTGACCGGCGCCATCCTTCAGCGGCGCGTAGGCAACCATCGCATACTTGCCGTCGCGCAAGGCCAGATCGACTGCCCGCTCACCGGCGAGCAGCCTCTGCCGCAGGTCGACGCGGGCCACCTTGAGCAACGGCTTGCCGATCAGACCGGCGTTCGGCTTGCCTCCGAGATGCGCCGCAACATAAACGAAATCGTCGCCCCGGCGCGCCAGCACGGCGCTGTCGACGCCGGTCACGGCGTAGAACTCGCGGCAGCGTGCGCACTCGTCATTCAGCACCTCGTCCGCCAGGCGCAGGGTGGGAACGCTCTTGTCCGGTTCCTGACTGACGCTTGCTGCGCCGGAAAAAAGCTTGCTCAGATGCTCGATCGAACGCTCGCTGCGTGTGTATTCGTTGTCGTAGGCGAGATCGAGCATGACGCGAACGATCTCGACCTGACGCGCCAGGCTTTCGTTGGCGGCCTCCAGCGCGTGCTCGGACATCCGCCAGTGAACCGCCAGAGCAAGCAGGCCGGAGACGGTAGCGATGACCACAGCGGAGAGCACGGCAATTTGCGTAGAAAGCGTCTGGGCGCGGAGTGTTTTCATCGTCGTTCTCGGCCGGGATCAAGCACACGCAAGACGGCGTGCCGAGTACGCTTTGCGCTCGCAGCATGCCCTCACGTCAACTACTGTTGGTAATCTTTACGACACGCGACGCGGGATCTTGAGCTTGCCGAGCTCGGCCGACCGCGCCAATGTCTTTGCCCGCTCCGCACCGGAACGCCGGAAACCGCCGCCTGCGCCGTACGTCGTGGCCGGCTGCTGGCGAGCTCCGGGTGCGCCCTCAGCGCGCCGAAAGCGCCGGCTTGCGATGCAGAAAACTCGGCTGTTCCGCCTGCTCGACCATGAAGCGCGCCACCGCCAGGCGGCTCACACTGCCCACTTTCATCCCGTGCTGGTAGTCCGCCTGCACGCGCGCCGGGCCGGGCGGATCGCCATTGGTGAGCAAGCCGGGGCGCACCAGCATCCAATTCAACGAGCTGCGTTCGAGCATCGCCTCCAGTTCGCTCTTATTGGCATAAACGGCCTGCAGGAAGAGGCGAAAGAAGAGGCGCGCCAACGGCCCCTGGCAGGCCGCACTGTCACCCGCGCCGAAACCGGTCAGTACGATCAGCGGAATCTGCCCAAGGGCGGACTGCAGTTGCAGCAAGGCGCGGCCAAAGTCGGTATAAAGCTGCGTCGGTTTGCGGTCCATGCCGGTCCCCAGCGTGACGAGCAGCGCGTCGGCGCCCTCGCTCGCGCGCCGAAGATCCGCCAGATCGGTCGCGCTTCCCCGTAGCGCGCGCAGGTTCGGGTGTTCGGGCAGGCGGTTGACCGACCGCGAGAGCGTCGTCACCCGATGGCCGCGCTCCAGCGCGATCCGGCTGCAGAGCAGGCCGACGCCGGCGGAAGCCCCGATGATGCTGATTGCCTTGTCCTTGCTCATGCTCGTTCGCCCGTCCCGCTAGTTCGCGTTCAGCCGGCCGCAGGCCCAGGCGTGCGAAATCGCCAGCAGCAGCTTGGCCGACTCCAGCTCGCCCGTGTCGCGCGGCGCGTAGATGAAGACCGCGCCCTCTGGCCCGGTGCCGCGGACGGCAAATGGATGGCGGATCACCCACCCTCTGTCGATGGCCAGGCTGCGAAACGGTTCGGGCAGCATCGCGTGCATGCTGCCGATCGGCGGGTTGTGGATATGTGCGAACTCGCGTCCAACCAGGAAGGCCGTGCGATCGGCGGGCACGCCGTCCGCCAGGTTGAGCGCGCGCGAACCATCAGGGGCAATCTGCGTCGGACGCTCGACGACATCGGGCAGCGCGAAAGCATACGCCGCCAGTTGGTCGATCACCCGCCAGTCGGACGGAAACTGATCCAGTTGTTCCTGGGGGATGTTCGCGCTCATGCGTGCCGGCGAACCCGCTCGTGGGGCAATCGCTTTCAGCACAGCGAGGTAGTTTTCGGGACTCATCATGTCGACCTCTGGAAGGAATTGAGCGGGCGTGGCAAGAGGCCGCGCCGACATGGAAATCATACCGATCGGCGTCTACAATCCAAGCTCGATTGATGCAACTCAGCATTCCACGCATGCACGAAACCCGCTTTGGACTGGACGACATTGCCCTCTTTGTCGAGGTGGCAAGCACGCAGAGCTTTGCGCGCGCCGCCGCACGGCTGGAACTGCCACCGTCCACGCTGTCGCGCCGGGTTGCCGCAATGGAAAGGCGGCTAGGCGTCCGCCTGTTGCAACGCACGACGCGCAGCGTCACGCTGACGCCGCTCGCCAAACCCTACTTCGCTGCCTGCCTCGATGTGCTGGCGGCCGCCGAGCGCGCGCGGGCGACGATCGAAAACAGCAAGGAGAAACCCGGCCGCATCCGCATCTCGATGCCAGTCGACCTGGGAGTCGAAGTCCTCGGCCCGATCATTGCGTCCTACGCTGCCCAGCGGCCCGGCCTGGGTATCGACTTTGACCTCTCGTCGAGCGCTGCCGACCTGCTGCGCGACCCGGTGGACCTCGTTTTCCGCATCGGCAGGACACTCGACGATCGCGTCGTCGCGCGCAAGATCGGCAGCATCGCGAGCGGCATCTATGCTTCGCCCGCGTTCATTGCAGGCAGCGTACCGATCCGGCAGGCGAGCCAACTCGAGCAGGTTGCCTGCCTCAACCTGCAAACGGCGAATGGTCCTATGGCGTGGTCGATCGGCGCACAGCGCTGGCCAGCCGCGCCCGGGCCGAGCGGAATATCCGCCAACAGCGTCGGCCTGCTGCGTACGCTGGCCGAACGTGGACTCGGCGTTGCGCTGTTGCCGCGCCACCTTGCCGTACGCAGCACAAACAAGGGCAGATTTCCGGATCTCGAAGGAAACCCGGATGGCACGTTAGACCAGCGCAAAGGTCATTCTGGCTCCGGTTTCCGGATGTGGGAATTCCTGCTGGGTGAGTTCGTCGAGGAGGGCGGC
>NZ_JAPUVR010000086.1 GCF_029255125.1 Accumulibacter sp.
GATCCGTTCCAGGGTCGAGAAGTCGGCCTCGGCCAGCCATTCGCCGGGCACCCAGTCGCGCAGCAGGTCGCGCACCATCTCGGGGTGCGCAAAGAGGCGCTTGTAGCCGGTATCGTGGGTCATACAGGAATTGTACGGTCAACTCCCTGCCAAGACTCGGCTTCGGCAGACGCACGCGGTCGGAATGCGGGCGCCGGCGGCATCTCTGCTTGCCGCTCGCGCTGGTCAAACGGCACTGGCTGGTTTCCCCGGCGTGGGACGCGCCGCAAGCTCGCGTGAATCTTGAGCCTGCAGGCGCGTGCGCAGAATCTTGCTCAGCTCAAGCTCATTGTCGCTGGGTAGCACCGGATTCGTCTGCATGTTGCCCGCACGGCGGGCGACGAAGACGCGCGGCACTTTGGCCAGTCCGACGCCGTCGGCCGACAGGAGAGCGGCATCGCCAACAACTCGCCCGGCAGTGCAGCCGGCTGTCGACGAGCTAGCGGCAGGCGGCGGGATCCGTCAAGTCATTCTGTCTGGCGAAGCGACGACCGACCTCGGCGCACCTGCGCTGAGCCGGGTGCTCCGGTGCGCGCTTCGAGCGCGGGGATGCTGGCAGCCGTCGTCGCAGCGACCAGCGTACCGCAGGCGACGGTTGCCGACCACTCCTTCCTGACCAGCGACACGCCGAGCGGCGCCGCTGTGCCCAGGTATTTTGCGATCCAGTTCGAATCGCCGATTTCCTTTTTAATTTTGACGATGATCGGTTATGCCAACGGCGTCGGTGGCGTCGGCCCTATGGACGGCGATTTCGAGTACTCGATCGGAAAAGGGCCGTTCAGTCAATCGGAACCGCGTTCGAGGCCGGATTTCAACATCGCCGTGCTGCGTCTGGACACACCGGATAGCAGCGTCGGCTTCGACAATCTGATCATCGGTGGTCATGACGTCCCCGAACCGGCCGCCTGGTCGCTGTTGGCGGCGGGTCTTGGCCTGCTCAGCTTCAGCCTTGCCAAGGGGCGTCGCGGCTAGGGCAAGGCGGGCGCGTCCACTCGGTAAGATCCGCGCTCGCCAGTTTGGCGTCGGAGAATTTTTCGGTTTTTCGGCTCCTCAAGCCGCATTCCAGCAGCTTGAGTCGGCGCGACCGGCAATGATGCCGATGGTCGACATGACGTTCGACACCTGCAAGCTCGCGTCGCAACATGTTGATGCGCGATGAGGTTCCGTTCGGCGGCACGGCGGGCGGAAAAGGTCGCTGCTCCCGAGGCGTCGGCTTCTGCGCCGGATACACCCTGGCGGCTATCGCAGGAGAATTCGAGCCACGTGGCGAGATACATTCGCACGCTGCGCTAGCGCGCGTACGGAAGTCGCTCGACCACATACAGGCACGAGCTGCAAACGACCGAAAGCAGGCCGAAGCGCTGCGGGCGACGCTCATTGCGGCGCGCTCGGTGGGCGCGGCGGGCTCGCGCGATACTGCGTGTAGGCGTCGCTCAGGCTGGTCTGGTGGCGCAGGCTGAAAAGGGTGAAGGAAAGGACCAGGGCCGCGGCTGCGGCGAGCAGGAGACGTTTCATGCGCTACTTTCCTGACTGGGGGAGGGCGCTGGCCGGGCCGGTCGGGGCTGGCCGCTGGCGGTGGCGACGAGGGTTCACTTTGCCCGGCTCGAGGGCGGAGCGCTCGGCGCATATTTCTTGACCAGTTCCCAGGTGAGCTGGCCGGTTTCGCGCGTGTAGATGTCGCTGTGCGCGTCGCCACCGTGATACGGCGTGTCGTAGCGGACAAATCCGGCGCCGTCGATCAGCAGGACTCGCCGGTCGTGCGCCGCGAGCTGACGGACGCGTGAAATGACTTCGCTGGACGGGGGAAGCGGGCTGCGGTCGTCGCCGGCTGCCGGGTCGTCGAGATGCTGAAAGAGGTCCTGATTACCCGGCGCGCGCGTACGTTCGACTTCGTTGTTGCCGCCGATCATCGCCGACAGCGAGGTGGCGCTGTCGTAACGCGACCAGAGGTACGCCTGTTTGGCACGATACGCGGCAAACTGCGAGTAATCGGTGTAGGGGATGCCTTCGTGATGCATGGGGTGAACGGCGATCGCTTCCTGCCAAGCGGGAGAAAGCCCATGCCGGAAGCGGCTGCGGCCGAAGGCCGACTGCAGCCCGACGACGAGGTCGACGGTGTTCTGGCAGTCGCCCGGCGTGGCCAGCCAGGGGCAACTGTACAAGGCGCGCGAGACGGCGCGCGCGCCGAAGCTGTGCCCGACGAGTACGACGCGCAGCCGCTCGTGCACTTGCTTGATTCGGGTCAGCACCTCGTTGACCAGATAGTTTGCCCAGGTCGTGCCGAGTTCGTCGGCGTCGTTCTTCTTGTTCCAGAAGCTGACCCCGCGGACGAACTGGTCCCAGGCGCTGGTTCCGAACGACCAGGTGGAGGGCCAGGTGAGGCCGATGAAGAGCGGGCGGAAGTGGCTGCCGGCGCTTGCGTCGACCGCAGCGGCGTCGAGCAGGTAGCCGAACAAGGCATTGAAATTTTCGATCGACGCCGCTTCGCCCGTGTTCCAGCCCATCACGTAAACGAAAACGTGCGAGTACGGCTTGCCGCTCTGCTGCGCGCTGAGCAGGTCGGCGCGCAATGCGTTTTCGAGTTCGGCGAGCCCCTGCGCGCGACCGGCAAAGAAGACGCCCTTCTCCCATGCCGGCGGCTGCCCGGTGGCGGCTGCCTGCTGGATCGTACACAGCAGGTCGTTGCGCGCATAGGCATCGTAGAGGACGGCGCCGCCAATGCGCGTCGTGGCGTTGGCGTTCAGCGTGCGGAAGGCAACGACGTGCGAGAGGAACATCCGCCGGCGATCGTCCAGGCGGCGTTTGAGCAGGCAGGTGGGATCGTCGAAGCCGCCGCCGTTGCGCAGCGGAACACGCAGAAACGCCTGCCGGAAGATGTCTTCGCTGTCGCTGTCGGAGCAGGCGCCAAAAGGCCCGCCGAGCAGGCCGAGCGTCTGGCGCGAAGTCTTCTCGACGCCGAGCAGATAGCCCGGGAAGTGCAGACCCAGGCCACGTACCGCGATCTCTCCGGGCTGTCGGGGGGCCAGCCGGCAGAAGTCGGGCGGGCGCCTCGCGCGCTGCCCGCCGTCCGGCGCTGCGCCGCCCGGCGTCGGCCGGGTATCCGCAGGCGCGGCCGGCAGGTCGTTGTCGGTGCTTTTGTACTCGAGCAAGGCATGGAAGTTCCAGGCGAGTTCTTCTTCCGCCGTGCCCAGGACCTGTTCGGCGAAGCGCAGGTGCTTCGGCTCGCTCACCGGTTCGCCGGCGCAACCGAGCAGACCGCCGAGGAGTAGCGCCAGCAGGCCAAAGCGCACGCCGGCTGGGAGGCGGGCGAAGTTTGGTCGGCCGGCGCGCCGCGTCGGCGGGTGCAAGCAAGCGGGTATCTGAGTCATGTTGCCCTCCTGTCAACACGAATGCTGGCGTCTACGTGCGAAACGGCAGACCACCCGCGCACTGTCGCGCGGACGTATGCGCGTGTCAAGCCGGCCGGCCGAGCCGCCTTGGCCGGTATCGGCGAAGCCGTCTTTGCCGGAGCTGGCGAAAGCACCTTGACCGCGCCGCGCGCGAACGCGACGGCGAGCGCCGTGTCTAACCGCCACCGGCGGGCGGAAGGCCGGCGGCATACCGAACAATCAACAGGGGGAGTCGTCCAATGTCGAGCAAGTCGAGTCTACTGGCCAGCGTTGGTCTGGCCATTGTCATTGCAGCCGCTGGCTGCAGCACCACCGAGGAAAAGCCGAAATCCGCCGCAGCGCCGGCGCCGGCGCCGATCGTCGCGCTGCCTTACGAGCAGGCGGTGCGCAAGGCGGCACAGGATCTGCTGGCGAACGCCAATCTGGCGCGCGACCAGAAGTACAGCGTAGTCGTCGATCCGCTGGTCGACGGGAACAGCGGCGTGCAGAGTGAGGCGACGGCGGCGATGGAGCAGTCGGTCGTGCAGGTGATCCGGGAGAATTATCAGCAGATCGAGGTCAAGCCGTTCACCAGCGAGACGGTGTCGGGTCTGCCCTTGCTGATGGTCGGCACATTCACGCCGATCAATCTGCAGGGCAAGGCGGACGGCGAGCGCGACGCCTACCGCATCTGCTTCGCGCTGGCCGACCTGAAGACGGGCAAGATCATCAGCAAGGGGCTGGCGCGCTCGCTGCCCGAGGGTTTCGATCCGACGCCGCTCGCCTTCTTCCGCGAACTGCCGGTCTGGTCGAAGGACAGCGCGGTCGACGGTTACATCCGGACGTGCCAGGGGACGAAAGCGGGCGACCCGATCAATCCGGCGTACGTCGACAGCGTGCTGGCGGCGGCGACGATCAACGAGGCGCTGCGTGCTTACCAGGCAAAGCGCTACAAGGATTCGCTGGCGATCTACCAGTCGGTGCTGACCAATCCGGCCGGCAAGCAGGCGCGCGTGCACGCCGGCATCTACCTGAACAACCAGAAGCTTGGGCGCAAGCAGCCGGCGCTGCAGGCTTTTGGCCGGCTGGTCGAGATGGGGCTGGCGACCGATCGCCTGGCCGTCCGCTTCGACTTCAAGCCGGGCGCGACGGCGTTCACCCAGGAGCAGCAGCCGTACGCGCAGTGGCTGGGCGAGATCGCTCGCCAGTCGGCGCGCCAGGACGCCTGTCTGGAGGTCGCCGGACATACCCGGCGCGGGCCGTCGGAACAGATCGACGACCGGCTCTCCTTGCAGCGCGCCGAATTCGTGCGTCAGAAGCTGGTCGCGCTCAATCCGTCGCTCGCCAAGCGCACGTCGGCGCGTGGCTACGGTTCGCAGCGGGCGATCGTCGGCACCGGCAAGGCGAACGAATCCGATGCGCTCGATCAGCGCATCGAATTCAAGAAGGTCTCGTGCTGATCGTGCGCGTGACTGACGCCGCGGGGGGCGTGTGATGCTGTTGCGGGCACGCGAGCCGGCTGGCGGGGCCGGGGCGGTGTGGGCGCTGGGGCGCGCGCTGGCGGCCGGCTTCGTGCTGCTCGCGCTGCTGGTCGGGATCAGCGCGCCAGCAAAGGCGGATCAGGAAGCCGGCGCGGGGGCGAGGGAGGGTGCTGGCGCGCCGAGTCTGCGCATCGAGATCGGTGCACACCTGGCGCCGATCCGCTCGCTGGTCGCCGACCGCAGCGGCGTGCATGTGGTTACGGCTGCCGAGGACAAGACGGCGCGTATCTGGGACGCGGCGACGGGTGCGCTGCTTTCGGTTTTCCGCCCGCCGTCGGGTCCTGGTAACGACGGCAAGCTGTACGCCGTCGCCATGCTGCCGGACGCTTCGCTGTTTGCCACCGGCGGTTGGTCGGCTGGCAACGAGGTGTATCTGGTCCGGCGTAACGACGGGCGCATCGTACACCGCCTGCCCGGCTTGCCCGAGGTCGTCACGCATCTGTCGTTTTCGCCCGACGGCCGGATGCTCGCAGTCGGCCTCGCCGGGCGCAACGGCGTGCGTGTCTTTCAGGCGGTCGATGCGTGGACCGGCGCGCGCGAACTGGCGGGCGACGCGCAGCTTGCCGGCGAGGTCAACGCAACCGCCTGGGCGCCCGACGGCAAGACGCTCGTCGTCAGCAGCGCCGACGGCTACGTCCGCGCTTACGAGGCGACGAGTCAGGGACTGCGCCGACTGGCCAGCGCTGCGCTCTCCGGCGCCGGCGTTCCCTTTGGCCTGGCGTTTTCGCCCGACGGAGCGACGATTGCCGTCGGCACCGCCGATCAGGGGAGCATCGACCTCTTCGAGGCGCGCACGCTGAAGCTGCGACGCGTCCTGCCGCCACCGAGCGAGCGGCCGGGACGGAGTCTGAGCGTCGTCGCCTGGGCGGCGGACGGCCGCCACGTCTTCGCGGCGGGAAGCTGGACCGACGAGCGCGGACGCTTCGTCGCTTGCCTCTGGCCCGCGCGCGGCGACGGCGCGGCGCGCCTGATCCCGCTGGCGCGCAATACGATCACCGCGCTGCACGCGCTGGCCGACGGCCGGCTGCTGTTTGCCGCCGCCGATCCGGCGTGGGGAGCGCTGGGTGCCGACGAGCGCGTGGCGTTTGTCAGTAGCGCCGGCTTGCTCGACTTTCGCCACCAGCGCAGCCGCTTTCGCCTGGCGCCCGACGGCAGCGCGATCAGCCTGCGCGAGCGTTCGGCGGCGGGCGACGACGCGTTCGACCTGCGACAACTCGCCTGGGGCCGTTCGGGCAAGGAGTGGTCAGCGCCACGCCACGCGGCCGGGCGAACGACGGTGGATGACTGGTTCGAGCGCCAACGGCCGCTGATCAACGGCAAGGCGCCAACGCTGGCGGCCAACGAGTGGTCGCTTTCGGCCAGCGTCTCGCGCGACGGCAATCGCGTCGCGCTGGCGACCAGCCAGTATCTGCGTTCCTTCGACCGCAACGGCAACGAGCGCTGGAAGACGCCGGTGCCAGCGACGCCCTGGCAGATCAATACGAGCGACGACGGCCGCTGGCTGGTCGTCGGTTTCAGCGACGGCAGCCTGCGCTGGTACCGGCAGGAAGACGGCAGCGAGCAACTCGGGCTTTTCCAGCACGCCGACGGCCGGCGCTGGGTGGCGTGGACGGCAGCCGGGAATTTCGCCGCCAGTCCGGGCGGCGAGGATCTGGTCGGTTGGCAGGTCGGGCACGGGCCGGCGCAGGCGGCCGACTTCTACCCGGTGTCGCGCTTCCGCTCCGACTACTATCGGCCCGAACTGATCGGCGAGATGTTCGGCAAGAGCGCTGCGCCGGCGGCGCCGGCGAATGCCGGGCAGGCGATCCGGCAGCGTCTGCCACCGACGCTGCGCATCGTTTCGCCCGACGCGCTGAGCACGCAGCGCAGCAGCGAAGTGAAGGTCAAGCTCGCTGTGCGCTCGTCGGCCGAGGCGCCGGTGACGCGCTTGCGGGCGCGCGTCAATGGCCAACTGGTCGCTCTGCCGCAGATCGCAGCGCTGCCCGCGACGCGCTCGGAGCAGGCGGACGAGACGGTGTATGAAGTGGCTTTGCCGCTGCCCGGGATCGAGGCGCAGATCATGCTTTTCGCTGAGAACCGCTACGGGGTCTCACCGGAGGCCATGCTGATCGTCAAACGGCCACCCGCCGAGCCGGCCGCGGCGACCGCCGATTCAGCGGCTGCCGTTAGCAGTTCGCCGGCAGCTCCCGGCGTCGATCTGCGGCCGGCGCTTTATGTTCTGGCAATCGGCATCAGCAGGTACCAGGACCCGTCGATCCAGCTCGAATTCGCCGCCAAGGATTCGACCGATCTGGCGAATTTCTTCAAGGCGCAGGAGGGCGGGCTGTATCGCAAAGTCGCTGTCCGCCTGCTTACCGACGCCGGTGCCAAGCGCGACGACGTACTCGACGGCCTCGAATGGATACGCCGCGAACTGACCGCGCGCGATGTGGCGATGGTCTTCATTGCCGGGCACGGGGTGAACGACGCCGACGGCACGTACTACTTCCTGCCGCAGGACGTCAATGTCAAGCATCTGAAACGCTCGGCGGTGATTTTCACCGAGATCCGCAATACGCTCGTCGCGCTGCCCGGCAAGGCGATGTTCTTCATCGATACCTGTCATTCCGGCAACGTGCTCGGCACCGGGCTGCGCTCCTTGCGTCTCGACACGACGGCGGTGATCAACGAGCTGTCGAGTGCCGACAACGGGGTCATCGTCTTTGCCGCGGCGACCGGACGCCAGTATGCGCAGGAATCACCCGAATGGGGCAACGGCGCTTTCACCAAGGCGATCCTCGAGGGTCTGCGCGGCAAGGCCGACTACAACCGTTCGGGTCGGGTGACGCACAAGATGCTCGACCTTTACGTTTCCGAGCGCGTCAAGGCGCTGACCGAAGGCGCCCAGTCGCCGGTGACGATCGTTCCCAGCGGCGTGCCCGATTTTCCGCTCGTGCTCGGCCAGCGCTAGGCCGGCGCGCGGCTCGCCGGCGCGTCCGGCGTCGACCCGGCGCCGGCGAGCAGGCGGTCGAGTTCGGCCCAGAAAGGCTCGCACAGGCCGGGGCGATACGCCGCCTGACGGAAAGCCGGGTATTCGTCGCGATAGACCTCGCGCAGGCGACGTCCGTGCTGTCCGTCGTCGCGCTGGCAGGCGCGCACGTTGGCCAGCCGGTCGGCGACCTTGACCAGCAGCGCCAGTTCCCCCTCTCCGTTGACGCGGGCCAGCCGGCTGTAGGTGGCCGCCTTGCGCTCGGCACGCGTTGCGCCGGGCGCATCGGTCAACAGCGCGACGCAGTCGGCAATCGGCGCGCCGAAGCGAGCGCGTACCTCGCCTTCGGTGACTGCGGTATCCTCGACGACGTCGTGCAGGTAGGCGATGACTTGCGCTTCGTTTCCGTACGGCGCGAGCAGCTCGGCGACCGCGTCGAGATGGACGACGTAGGGACGCGATCCGTAGCGCTGGTCGCCGTGCGCGGCAAGAGCGAAGGCGCGCGCTTCCTCAAGCATGGCTGCCCTCGGTCTGCTCGCTGCGCTCGGCCTTCGCCGAACGCTCGGCGCTGATGCTTGCCGGCTCGCTGGCGAGAGCGACGCGCTGTGGGCGGAGCGCCGCCACCAGGCCGCGTATCCCTTCCCATTGCTGTCGCCAGTAGCCGCTGTCGGCGTGCGTCAGCGCCGCCGGGCCTTCCTCGATGCCGGTTGGCGGCAGCGCGCGCGCCATGTACTGCGTGCCGAAGATGCGATCCCAGATCGGGAAGAGAACGGCGAAGTTGCATCCGTAGCGAAATCTGCGCTCGGCCGGCAGGGCGAGTGCATGGTGCCAGCGATGGTAGCGCGGGCTGACCAGGACGTGCTCGCCGAAGCGCCCGAAAGACAGCCGGGCGTTCAGGTGCGAGAGGTTTTCTATCGTCCGCACGACCATCAGCAGGCCGACGAACTGGCCCGGCGGAACGCCGACGAGCAAGGCGACGATGGCGAACCAGAAGCCGTTGCTGAGGTCGTCGAACCAGTGGTTGCGGCTGTCGGTCCACAGCGTCATCTGGCGCTGGCTATGGTGAATCGCGTGCAGCGCCCACCACCAGCGCCAGGTGTGCGAAAGGCGGTGACGCCAGTACTCGGCAAAATCGAGAATCACCAGATAGACGAAAAAACTGAGCAGCGGGCGGCTTTCCAGCGCCGGGATCAGGTCTTCGATCTGCCACGGAATGTAGCCGTGGAAGCGCAGCCAGCCATCGATCGCAACGAAGAGCGGTGCGAGCAGCGCAAAGACGGCGAGCGGGACGACGCCGAGCCGGTCGAGCAGCGTATAGATCACGTCGACCCGTACTGCCTTGCGATCGGGCCAGACCTCGATGGGTTTCCAGGTCTCCAGCGGGCGCAGCAACAGGTAGGCGGCGCTGATCTGCAGCACGCCGCAGAGAAAGAACTCGATGCCGTCGAAAGCCAGTTCGAGGTAGCTGCCGAAGCCCAGCGCGAGCAGCGGCGGCTGGACGAGGTGCTCGAGCAGCCAGCCTTGCAGGCGGACGAAGATCTCGATCAGTTGGTCGATCACGGGCGTTCCCGCAGCGGCGCGAAGCAGAAACCCTTGGCGCGCAGCGCGCCGAGCAACGGATCGAGCATTGGCGCGAAAGGATCCTTGCGCGACCAGATCCCCAGGTGCGCCATGACGATGTCGCCGTCGCGCAGGCGCGTCAGCGCGCGCTCGACGAGCATCGCGTTGGGATGCGTCTCGGACGGGAGTTCATCGCCGAGGAAGCCGGCGCCGGCCCAGCCGACGTGCTCGTAGCCGCATTGGCGCGCGGCAGCCAGCGTGTTGCGCGTCGTGCGCCCGCCGGGCGCGCGCCACAGGCGATCGAGGCGGCGTCCGGTCAGGTCCTGGAAGCGCGCGTCGCTGCGCGTGAGCTCGTCGCAGACGCCCTGCGCGTCGAGCGCTTCGTGGCGCCCATCGACGAAATACTGCACGCGCTCGCCGACATCCTGCCGAAAGCTGCCGTGCCGCCAGGTGTGCGTGCCGAATGCGTGGCCTTCGGCAACGCGCGCCTGCCAGTAGGACGCCCAGCTCGCGTCGAGCGAGTGATCGCCGCGCATCGTCTTTTCCTGCGCGACGAAAAAAGTCGCCTTGGCGCCGTGCCGCGCCAGCGTCTGCGCGATCAGTTCGGCGTGTCGCATGTTGCCCGTGTCGAAGGTCAGGTAGAGCGTTCCCTTGCAGTCGGCGCTGCTCGCAGCAGTCGCCGACGCGCTGCCCACCGCAGTGAGCAGAGCCAGCCCGCCGACGGTACGGAGAAACGGCGCGCGGCTCATCTGAGGCCGGCGTGGTTGAGGAAGAAAACGCCGTGCGGCGAACTGCCGACCGGAATCGATTGCTTCAGTTTCTTGCTGACCAGATCGATCACCTGCACCTTGCGCGCGAAGCGGGCGGTGGCCCAGATTTCCTTGCCGTCGGCGCGGACGATCATGTCGTCGGGCCCGCCGGGAACCTCATACTTCTCGACGACGCTCATCGTCTTGCTGTCGAAGAGCGAGATGCTGCCATTGATCGAGCGGTTGGAGACGTAGAAATGGCGCCCGTCGCCTTTCGGTTGCAGGTTATGCGCAGCGGTATCGGTGGGAACTTTCTTGACGCTCTTCTGGAAGCGCCATTCGATGACCTCGACGACGCCATCGCCCATGCAGGCGACGAGCAGGTGCCGGTTGTCAGGCGCCATGACGATGCCGGCAGGCGTCTTGCCGACCGGCATCACCCAGGCGACCTTCTGCGTTCCCAGGTGAATCGCCATCACTTCGTTCGAATCCTGCAGCGTGATGAAGACGAACTCGCTGGCGTTGTCGAAAGCCATGTGCGACGGTGTGCGCGGCGCCGGCAGGCGCGCCTTCAGACGGAAATCGACCGGATCGTAAAGGTCGACGCGGTCGAGGCGCAGCGAGTTGACGACGAACCATTTGCGATCCGGCGAATAACCCAGGTGGTAGGGGTCGGAAACGTCGCGTATGCGCTTCTGTTCGCGACCGCTGGCCGGGTCGAAAAAGACCAACTGGTTGGCCGCCGCGCAAGCGACGATCAGCGACTTGTCATCCGGCGTCGGCAGCAGGTGGTGCGGCTCCTTGCACACCGTTGCCGTGCCGGTCACCTGGTAGGTTTCGGTGTCGATCAGGCTGATCGTGCCGTCACCCGAATTGAGTGCGATCGCCAGTCCGGCATACACAGGAAAGTTCAGGCCGGCAAGCAGGGCGGCGAGCCAGGCCGGCCGGCGGAGCAGGTGCGGGAAAGTCATCGTCGCTTCAGGTCTTTTTCTGGATCAGTTCGATTTTATACCCGTCGGGGTCTTCGACGAAGGCGATGACGGTGCTTCCGTGCTGCATCGGACCGGCTTCGCGGACCACTTTGCCGGCGCGCGCCTTGATCTCGGCGCAGGCGGCGTAGGCATCATCGACTTCGATCGCGACGTGGCCAAAGGCGTTGCCGAGTTCGTAGGCGGCGGTATCCCAGTTGTGCGTCAGTTCGAGCACGGCGGCTTGCGTTTCGGCGTCGTAGCCGACGAAAGCCAGCGTGAAGCGCCCGCCCGGATAGTCCTGGCGGCGCAACAGGCGCATGCCGAGAACCTCGGTGTAAAAGGCGAGCGAGCGTTCGAGGTTGCCAACGCGCAGCATCGTGTGCAGAATCCTCATTTCTTTCCCCAGGTTGCTTGCGGTGGCGTGGCGCGCCGGCCGCTTTTTCGGCGTATCGTCCGGCGAGACCGGAATGATGCGCGAAGATACACGAGAAGCGCCGTTTTTGCTTGCCGACGTGCGACGTTCATCGTCTGCGACGCCAATCAACGGAGGTTCGAAGAGAATGAAGAAGCTGATCATCACCCTGAGCGCCGCGGCGCTGGCTGCCGGCGGGCTCACCGGTTGCGCCAACATGAGCGAGACGCAGCGCGATACGGGCACGGGCGCTGCGATCGGCGCGGTTGCCGGAGCGGTCATCGGGATGGCCACCGCCGGCGGCCATTCGGGCCGCAGCGCCGCCACCGGCGCGGCCGTCGGCGCGGCCGTTGGCGCTGGCGGCGGCTACCTGTGGTCGCAGCACATGCAGCAGCAGAAGGCAGCGATGGAGCAGGCGACACGCGGAACCGGCGTCGGCGTCTCGCAGACCGCCGACAATCAGCTCAAACTCGATATTCCGAGCGATGTTTCCTTCGACGTGGGCCGCGCCGACATCAAGCGGAACATGGCGCCGGTGCTCGATCGTCTCGCCGCCAGCCTGACGCAGCACCCGGTGACGACGGTCAAGATCATCGGCCACACCGACAGCACGGGCAGCGACTCGATCAACGAACCGCTTTCGGTCAACCGTGCGGCGGCGACGCGCGACTATCTGGTGGCGCGCGGGGTCGGCGGCAGTCGCATCGCGATCGACGGCCGCGGAGCGCGCCAGCCGGTCGCCGACAACGCGACGGCGGGCGGACGGGCGATGAATCGCCGGGTGGAAATCTTCATCGGCGAAGCCGCGCGCTGAGCCGGGCTGGGCGCGCGCCTCGCGCGTTGCGGCCGGCGGCGTGGCGCGCGGCGCAGGTCTACTCAGGCACCGCCAGCCGCCGCTTTGCCGCCGGTGAATTCCTCGTAGGCGCGCACCGCTTCAGCGGCGTACATCAGTGCCGGTCCGCCGCCCATGTAGGTGCACACGGCCAAGGTTTCCATCAGTTGTTCGCGGCTGACGCCGAGGCGGATCAGCGCTTTGACGTGAAAACCGACGCACGCGTCGCAGCGGCTGGTGACGCCGATCGCCAGCGCGATCAGCTCCTTGTCGAGGGCAGACAGCACGCCGGGAGACAGTGCCGCCTTGGACAGAGCGTTGAAACCCTGGATCGTTTCCGGAATGTCGTGGCGCAGCGTGCCCAGTGCCTTCGAGACATCGTGCGTGATGGTGGAAAAGGACTTGCTCATCGTCGGAGGATTCCTGTGAATAAGAAAACGCTAATGTACCTCAGCCGTTGCGTGTCGGCAATCGTCGCCCGCGTCGGCCGCGCGTTGCCGCTTGCCGCTACGCTGGTGCTCGTCGGCTGCGCTGGCTACAGCGGCAGCGGGCTGCAACCCGGGGTGGCGACGCTGGCCGACGTTCTGGCGCTGATGGGCAGTCCGGCGCTCGCCTGGCGCGATGCCGACGGGAGCGAGCAACTGGCGTTTCCCCGCGGCCCCGCCGGGACGCAGACGTTCATGGTCTTCATCGCGCCGGATGGGCGCTTGCGCGCCCGGAAAGGCGTGCTCGACACCGAGCACTTCGCACGCATCGAAGCAGGCCGCAGCAACCAGGACGCGGTGCTGCGCCTGATTGGTCCGCCGGTGGCGCACTGGACGGCGTATTTTCCGGCGCGCAACGAATTGGTCTGGGAATGGCGCTTCTGCGATAGCTGGAACCAGGTGGCGCGCTTCGCGGTGCTGTTCGATGCCACGACAGGTATTGTCCGGACCACCCAGCAGCACCAGGAACTGGCCGGCTTTGACGGTGTGGCGCCTTTCTGCGGGCATTAGCCGGGGCGTGCCGCGGACGATGCGCACGCGCGCGAGAGGCACTGCCGAGCCCGCCAGGCGGGCTCGGCAGTGTTTGGTCAGAAGGAGACCAGGCGAATGTTGGCCGAGGTCAGGCGCTGGCTGAGGACGGTCAGGAACGATTGGTAGAAGTGCATGCGGCAGGCATCGGACGATTTGCGCAGTGCTTCTCCGGTGATCGTCACCAGCTTGACGTTGGTCAGTGTGACGATGTCGGCCCCGCGCCGCGAGGCGGCGTTACCGAGCACCGCCATTTCGCCGAAGCAGTCGCCGCTCGACAGCACATCGAGAATCACGCCATTCTTGAGCACCTTCAATTCGCCCTCGGCAACGAAGAAGAAGCAGTCACCCGCTTCTCCGTCCTGAATCACCGCGGTGCCCGGGGCGACCTTGCTCCAGCGCGCGAAACGCAGCGCTTCCCAGATCTCGACGTCGGAAAATGCAGCGAAGAAGGGAAACGAACGCAGCGTGTCGAATTTCTCGGAGTCAGCGACCTGGTCGCGCGCCATGGTCAATTGGCGCTCGCGGAAAGTGCGCGCCAGATCGTGCGAGAACTCTGGCCAGCTTGCGTAGCGCGCCTCGACATCCTTGTGCATGGCGCGCGCGACGATCGCTTCCAGCGCCGGCGGAATTCCGCTGCGCAGCGACGACGGTCTGGCCGGTTCGGCGTTGATGATCTGGTAGATCATGTCGTAGCTGTTGCGCGCCTGAAACGGTAGCCGCCCGGTGAGCAACTGGTACATGACGACGCCCAGCGAATAGATGTCGGTCTGCTGGTCGAGCGTTTGCTCCTTCACCTGCTGCGGCGACATGTAGGCTGGCGAACCGATACCAAGGACCAGCGTACGGTCGGGCGCGCCGGTGATCGCGGCGCCGAAGTCGGAAACCTTGATGTCGCCGAGCATAGGATCGGTGCTGGCAAAGAGGATGTTCGCCGGCTTGATGTCGCGATGAATGATCCCGGCGTGCACGGCAAAGTCGAGCGCGCGCGTGCACTTGAAGATGATCTCGACGACACGTTCGATCGGCAGCAGGCGATCCGGCGTACAGACGGCCTCCAGCGTTCCGCCCGGAACGTACTCCATGACGATATAGCAGATATTGTCGTCGACCACCGCGTCGTAGGTCTGCACGATGTGCGGGTGCTGTAATTTGCCGACCAGCGCTGCTTCGTTGAGGAATTGGTGCGAATACAGCCTGCCGCGCACGGGGTCTTTGAGGACGCCCGGAAAAGCCATCTTGATCGCGACGCGACGTTGCGTGAAGGGATCGTGCGCCAGGTGTACCGTCGACGTCGCGCCGCGCCCGATCTCGCAGAGCAACTCGTACTTGCCGATCTTGTCCATTCTATCCATCAGCCGGGCCAGGTGCGCCAGCCAGCGTGCGACGCGCGCGGTCGATCGCCGCCAGCACCTGGGTGGGCGCCGTGCCGCCCGGGTGCTGGCGCGCGGCCAGCGAGCCGTCGATGCTCAGCAGGCGATCGACATCATCCTCGATCAGCGGCGAGAAGCCCTGCAGTTCGGCGAGCGGGAGTTGCGCCAGATCGACCCCCAGCTCTTCCGCGCGCCGCACGGCCCGGCCGACTACCGCGTGCGCGTCACGGAAAGGCAGACCCCGGCGGGTCAGGTAATCAGCCAGATCGGTCGCCGTCGCATATCCCTGGCGCAAGGCGGCGCGCATGTTGGCGGGCTCAGTGGTGATTCCCGGAATCAGTTCGACAAAGACGCGCAGGGTGTCGGTCAGCGTGTCGACGGTGTCGAACAACGGCTCTTTATCTTCCTGATTGTCCTTGTTATAGGCGAGCGGCTGTCCTTTCATCAGGGTGAGCAAGGCGAGCAGATGGCCAAAGACTCGCCCGCTCTTGCCGCGTGCCAGTTCGGGCACGTCGGGGTTCTTCTTTTGCGGCATGATCGAACTGCCGGTGCAGAAACGATCGGCGATCCGGATGAAGCCGAAACGCGGGTTCATCCAGAGGACGAGTTCTTCCGCCAGGCGCGACAGGTGCATCATCAGCAGCGAGCCGGCGGCACAGAATTCGATCGCGAAGTCGCGGTCGGCGACCGCGTCGAGCGAGTTGGCGCAGATTTCGTCGAAGCCGAGGAGTTCGGCGACCAGGTGGCGGTCGATCGGGTAGCTCGTGCCGGCCAGCGCGGCCGCGCCGAGTGGCAAGCGATTGGTGCGCGCGCGGCACTCGGCGAAGCGTTCGCTGTCGCGCCGGGTCATCTCGAAGTAGGCGAGCAGGTGGTGACCGAAAGTGACCGGCTGCGCCACCTGCAAGTGCGTGAAGCCGGGCATCGCGGTTGCCGCTTCCTGCTCGGCGAGCTCGAGCAGAGCGGCCTGAAAGCGGGCGAGGAGGGCAAGGATCGCGTCGATCGCCTCGCGCAGGTAGAGCCGGATGTCGGTGGCCACCTGGTCGTTGCGCGAGCGGCCAGTGTGCAGTCGCTTGCCGGCGTCGCCGACCAGCGCGGTCAGGCGCTTTTCGATGTTGAAATGCACGTCTTCCAGGTCTACCGACCAGACGAATTCGCCGGCTTCGATTTCCCGGGTGATCTGCGCCATTCCCCGTTCGATGTCGGCGAGGTCGTCCTGGCTGATGATGCCCTGCCGCGCAAGCATCGTGGCGTGTGCGAGCGAAGCGCGAATGTCCTGCCGCCACATGCGACAATCGAAGGCGACCGATGCGGTGTAGCGGGCGACGAGTTCGGAGGTTGGCTCGGAGAAGCGGCCCGCCCAGGTGTACTGGGGCAAATCTGATCGGCTCATTGAGGAAAGGTTTCCTGGGCTAAAATCACTCGTGGAACCTTGGACAGGCGCGACGGCGAGCAATGAGAAGTATAAAGCAAAACCTGGCCGCTCAGCCCTTGCCCGATTTTCGCAACGCCGGCGTCATCCTGCGCATTCTGCTCGGGGTCAACCTCCTTGCGCTGGCCGCGGCACTCGTACAAGGTCAGGGCGTCGACGAATGCGTGCAGCGCTACATGGAAATGGCCGTCTGGGTGCAGCCTCTGCTGCTCGCCAACGTGGCCTGCCTCGCCTGGCTCGACGGTGCTCTCCGTCGCCTGGCGGTGTGGCCGGGACGCCTGCTGGTCGTTTTCCTGGCGGCAGTCTCGGCCGTCGGCTTCGTCGAACTGTGGGCGGCGGCGGGTTTCGACGCCGGCGGCGCGCAGCGCCTGTTGCGCGCCGGCCTGCTCGCCGGCAGCGCGGCCGCGGCTCTCCTCTGGTACTTCGCGCAGCGGTCGAGCGTACTTTCGCCGGCGTTGGTCGAAGCGCGCCTGCAAGCGCTGAGCGCGCGCATCCGGCCGCACTTTCTGTTCAACAGCTTGAACGCCGTGTTGGCGCTGATTCGCGTCGATCACCAGCGCGCCGAGACGGCGCTTGAGGAACTGGCCGAGCTCTTTCGTGCGCTGATGCGCGACCACCGCGAAATGGTTCCGCTGGCCGACGAAATCGCCCTCTGCCGGCAATACCTCGATCTCGAAACCTTGCGCCTGGGCGAGCGGCTGCGCGTCGAATGGGAGCTGCACGACATCCCGGAAAGACTCAATGTACCCCCCCTGATGATGCAACCCTTGATCGAGAACGCGGTTTACCACGGCATCGAACCGGGCAGCACACCAGGGACGATCCGCATCCGGCTTGCCCGTCAGTCCGACGAGCTGCACATCGAACTGGTCAATCCCTGCCACGCCGACGGCGATCACCAGCGCGGCAACCGCATGGCCTTGGAAAACATCGGCGAACGCCTGTCGCTGTACTACGATCTGGAGGCGCGCCTGGAGACCGGTGAAGTCGTGTTGGCCGACGGTGCGCGCGAATACCGGGTGCACATCGTCCTGCCGTGCCGAGGCGAGCGCACATGAACGACGCGTCGCCGCTCCTCACGCTGCTGATCGTCGACGACGAAGCGCCTGCCCGCCTGCGTCTACGCGAGCTGCTCGCCGATCTGGCCGGCGAGTTGCCCAACCAGGTGCTCGCCGAGGCGGCCGACGGCCTGGCCGCGCTCGCCGCGCTCAGCCAGCAGCGGGTCGATGTGGCGCTGCTCGACATTCGCATGCCGACGATGGACGGGATCGAGTTTGCCCGCCATTCGTCGCAACTCGCCGATCCACCGGCGATCATCTTCGTCACTGCTTTCGACGCCTATGCAATTCAGGCCTTCGAACTCAACGCGATCGATTACCTGCTCAAGCCGGTGCGTGCGCCGCGCCTGCTCGCTGCCCTGCGCAAGGTGGGTGGCCGCCGTCCGCCGGCTCCAGACGTGCTCGCCAGCCTGTCGCTGGGCGCGCGCCGCCACCTTGCCTGCCATGAACGCGGGCGCCTGCTGCTGATCCCGTTGGGCGATATCATCTACTTCCGGGCTGACCTGAAATACGTTGCAGCGTGCACGCGCGAGCGCGAGTACCTGCTCGACGAGTCGCTCAATCATCTCGAGGACGAGTTTCGCGAGCGCTTCATTCGCCTGCACCGTAGTGTGCTGGCGGCAAAGGAGGCGATCTGCGGTTTTCAGCGCAACGCCCTGGACGATAGCGATGCACAGTGGCAGGCGATCCTGCGCGATATTCCGGAGCGGCTGCCAATCAGCCGCCGGCAGTGGCCGGTGGTCAGGTCGCTGCTGCGCGCAGCGCGCGCGTGACCGCCGCTGGTGCAGCTCCTCGGCGCCTTGATTCTCATCAAGGCAAGGCGCGGCGGCTTGCCTAAAATGGGCCGTTTTTTGGACCCGGTCTTCATGCGCCCGACTCTTCGTTTTTCTGGCGCGCTGTTCGCCGTCGCGCTTGCCTCGCCGGTTGTGGCGCTCGACCTTGAACGCGCGAAGGACATCTACGGCCCGTGTGCCGCCTGCCATGGCGAATTCGGCGCGGGCGGCAAAAAGGGCGAGTATCCGCGTGTCGCCGGGCAGTTGCCGAAATACCTCGAACAGCAACTGAAGGCGTTTCAGAAACAGCAGCGGGTCAACCTGCCGATGTACCCTTACGCCAACGAGCGCGAGCTGCCCGACGACGACATGAAGCTGGTTGCTGCCTATCTGGCGCAGATCGAGCTTCCCACCCGACCGCCCGAGTTCAAGGCCGGCGACGACGCGCTGACGCGTCTGCTGGCGATGGAAAAGGTGATGATCATCGCGCGTGCCGAAGGCGACATCGAGAACGGCCGCGTCGTCTACCAGAAGCACTGCGCCGCCTGCCACGGGCGGAACGGGCGGGGGCGGGGAATGTTTCCGATGCTCGTCGGGCAATACACGAACTACCTGAAGAAGCAGATCGACGCCTACCTGAAGGCTGATCGGCCGCACGACGAGGAGGGCGCACGCGAAGGGGTGCTGTACACGCTATCGGCGAAGGACATCCAGGACGTGCTCGCTTATCTGACCGCGATCCAGGAAGTTCACGAAGCCGATCGCTGAGCGCGCGCCGGCGGGCAGGGCAGGTCGCCTGACCCGGGCATGTTAGAATCGCGCCTTCGCTCGCGCCAGCGTCGGCGCTGCGCGCCTGATGGCGTTTCGAATGGAATCGTCCCGTGCCCTCTGAACCGTCCACCGCTGCCCGTCTGGTCATCGCTTCGCGCGAGTCACGCCTTGCCCTGTGGCAGGCCGAACACGTCCGACAGCGGCTGCGCGAGGCGCACCCGCAACTGACCATCGACATCCTCGGCATGACGACGCGGGGCGACCGGATTCTCGACCGTCCGCTCGCTGCGATCGGTGGCAAGGGCCTGTTCATCAAGGAACTCGAGCTGGCGATGGTGGAAGGCTCGGCCGACCTGGCGGTCCATTCGATGAAGGACATGCCGATGGAGATGCCCGAGGGCTTTCTCCTGGCGGCGATCTCGCCGCGCGAAAACCCGTGCGACGCCTTCGTGGCCAATCGCTTCGCGACGCTCGACGAACTTCCGACGGGGGCCGTCGTTGGCACCTCCAGCCTGCGCCGCGAGGCGGTCCTGCGCGCGAACCATCCGCGACTCGTGGTCAGAAGCCTGCGCGGCAATCTCGATACCCGTCTGCGTAAACTGGACGCCGGTGAGTACGACGCGATCATTCTCGCCGCCGCCGGTTTGCTGCGCCTCGGTCTGGCGCATCGGATCAAGTCGCTGCTCACGCCCGAACAGTCGTTGCCGGCGCCCGGGCAGGGTGTCCTCGGGATCGAGGTGCGCGCCGCGCGTGGCGATGTCTGCGCGCTGGTCGCCGCGCTCGACGACGCCGACAGCGCACGTTGCGTGCGTGCCGAGCGGGCTTTTTCGCGCGCGCTTGGCGGCAGTTGTCAGGTTCCGCTGGCGGCGCACGCGGTGCTCGAGCAGGGAATGCTCTGGCTGCGCGGTTTTGTCGCGCTGCCCGACGGCAGCCGGATGATCCGCGGCGAACTGCGCGGCGAGGCGGATGCGGGCGAAGCGATCGGCCAGGAACTGGCGCAGATGCTGCGCGAGCGCGGCGCCGACAAGATACTCGCGGCGCTCGCCGGCAGTCGATGAGCAGCGCCTTGGCTGGCCGGCGCATCGTCGTCACGCGGCCGCGCGCGCAGGCGGCGCGCCTGGCCAGTCTGATCGCCGAACGCGGTGCTTCCCCCTTGCTTTTTCCGCTGCTGGAAATCGCGCCCGACGAAGACCCGGCGCCACTGCAGGCGGCCATTGCGCGCCTCGACGAATACTCGCTGGCGATTTTCATCAGCCCGAATGCGGTCGACTACAGCCTGCCGCACATTCTTGCTCGACGGGCTTGGCCCGGCGCTCTGTCGGCGGCGGCAATCGGCCCGAGCACCGTCGAGCGCCTGCACGCGTATGGCGTCAGGCAGACGCTGCTACCCGTCGACCGCTTCGATTCGGAGGCGCTGCTCGAACTGCCCGAGCTTCAGGCGGAGCAGGTGGCGGGCCGGCGCATCGTCCTCTGGCGTGGCAACGGTGGGCGCGAACTGCTCGCGGCGACGCTGCGCACGCGCGGCGCCGAGCTGGACGCAGTTGCCTGCTATCGCCGTTCGGCGCCGGCCGATGTGGCAGCCTGGCACGCGCTGCACGCGGGCGGCACGATCGACGCGTGGACGATTTCGTCCAGCGAGGGCCTGCGCAATCTCTACGAACTGCTCGACGATGCGCAGCGTGAGCGCCTGTGCAGCACACCGGTGTTCGTTCCGCACGCGCGGATTGCCGAGGTGGCGCGCCAGCTCGGCTTGCGCGAGGTCGTTCTCGGCGCTGCGGCAGACAGCGGAATCGTCGCTGCTCTGGGTGCCTACGACTGGCCAGCGCGATGAACGACGGCGAGCGCGAGACGCCGCGCGCCGCTCCGGTCGAGGCGGCTCCGGCGGCGCCGCCAGCGGCTCCCTCGGGACCGGCAGCGCCGCTGCCAGTAGCGCCGGTGGTTGCCCCGACAGCCAGTTGGCGGGCTGACCCCTGGCTGCTGATCGCTGTTTTCGCGCTCGGCCTGGCCGCCTGGCAGTGGTTTGAAACGCGTCTGAAGCTGAGCGACACGCAACAGGAACTGGCCCGCCGCCTGGCCGAGAGCGAAGCGCTGGGCGCCGAGAGCCGCGCCTTGGCGAAACAGGCGCAGGAACAGCTTGCCGGCGTGCTCGGCCGGCTGGGGGCGCTGGAAGGCCGCATCGCCGATTCGCAGAGTCAGCAGGCATTGCTGGAGAGCCTCTATCAGGATCTCGCGCGCAGCCGCGAGGAATGGGTGCTGGCCGAGGTCGAACAGGGCGTCACGCTGGCCGCGCAGCAGTTGCAGCTTGCCGGCAACGTGCAGGGCGCGGTGCTCGCGCTGCAAACGGCCGACGCCCGGCTGGCAGCGAGTAGCCGACCGCAGTTCATCGCTTTGCGCAAGGTCTTTACGCGCGATCTCGAGCGTCTGCGCGCCTTGCCGCAGGTCGATGTGGCAGGGATGAACCTGCGCCTGGAGAACGTGATCAACGCGATCGATGGCTTGCCCTTGGCGGTCGATGGGCGCCCGCGTGTAAAGGAAGAGCCGGTCACCCCCGCGGCCGAGTCAACCGACGAGCCTGCTTCTGCGGTCAGCCTCGCCTTCTGGCGCCGCTTGGCGGGCGAGTTCTGGAGCGAGCTCAGGAGCCTGGTGCGCATTCAGCGTTTCGATCGCGCCGAACCGGCTTTGCTGGCGCCAGGGCAGGATTTCTTTCTGCGCGAGAACCTCAAGCTGCGCCTGCTGAATGCACGCCTCGCCTTGCTTGCGCGCGACCAGTGGACCTTCCGCAACGAGTTGAGACATGCCCAGGCCTGGCTGGAACGCTATTTCGACCCGCATAGCGCGGCGCTGCCGACGGCGCAAGCGGCGATCAGGCAACTCGCCTCGACCGAGATCAGCATCGAGTTGCCAACGCTCGGTGAAAGCCTGGCCGCGATCAAGACCTTCCGGCTGGGCAAGGAACGCCGTTGAGACGCCTGTTCCGGCTGCTTGCCCTGTTTGCGCTGGCAGTCGGTATTGCTGTTGCGGTGCGCTTCAACGAAAGCTATCTGCTGCTCGTCGTGCCACCTTACCGGGTGGAGGTATCGCTTGCCCTGGCGCTCTTTGTTCTCGTCCTTGCCTTTCTGCTTTTCTACGGCGTCGTGCGCGGCATTGGTCTGGCGCTCGCCTTGCCCGCGCGGGTCGGCGGCTTTCGCCGGCGCCGGCAGCGCGAGAAAGCTGCCGAAAGCCTGCGCGAAAGCTGGCGATTGCTTTTCGAGGGTCGTTATTCGCAGGCCATGCGCCTGGCCGGCGAGGCCCGCGCGGCGGGGGAGTCGCCCGGGCTGGCGGCGCTGCTCGCGGCGCGCGCGGCGCAGCATCTGCGCGAGGTTGGCAAGGCGCAGTACTGGCTGGAGCAGGTTGATCGTGACGATCGGCGGATGACGCCGGCGCGCCTGATGGTCGAGGCCGAGATCCATCTCGAGTCGCGCTGCTTTACCGAAGCAGCCGAGACCCTGCAGCGGTTGCAGGAGATTTCCGGCCGGCACATTGCCGCGCTGCGTCTGGAACTGCGCGCGAACGAAGGCTGCGGCAACTGGTCGGAGGTCATCCGTCTGACGCGCCTGCTCGAGAAGCGCGCCGCGCTGGCACCCGAGATCGGCGAGCAGATCAAGCTGCGCGCGTACCGCGAACTGATTCGCCAGCGCAGCGACCTCGGCCAACTGCTCAAGATGTTGCGCCGCTTGCCGGAGGCCGAGGGCAGCGGGCGTCTGGCCAGCCTCTTTGCCGAAGCGCTGCTCGCCGACGGTGCGCACGACGAGGCGCAGAGCCTGATCGAAGGGCGGCTCGCTGTCGAGTGGGAGAGCGCACTGGTCAGGCTTTACGGCCAGTTGTCGCCGAGCGATCCGACCGCCTGCATCGCGCGTGCCGAAAGCTGGCTGCCCGAGCATCCGGACGACGCTGAACTGCTGCGCAGCCTGGGTCGTCTCTGTCTGCAGCAGCGCCTGTGGGGGAAGGCGCAGAGCTACCTGGAGGCCTCGCTGGCTTTGGCCGATCGGCGCGAAGTCCGCCTCGAGCTGGCGCGCCTGTTCGAGCAGACCGAGCGCGCGCCGCTGGCGCTACCTCATTACCGGGCGGCGGCCGAGCAAGCAAGCTGAAGCGCGTCCGGCGCGGCTAGACCCAATTGCGCGGGGTCAGCACCTCGGCGAGTTGCGCCTCGGGCGAACCCGGTTGCGGGTGCCAGTCGTAGCGCCACTTGACGACCGGCGGGAGCGACATCAGGATCGATTCGGTGCGCCCGCCCGACTGCAGCCCGAACAGGGTGCCACGGTCGCAGACCAGATTGAACTCGACGTAGCGGCCGCGCCGGTACGCCTGGAAGTCGCGCTCGCGTTCGCCAAACGGGGTCTCCCGGCGACGTTCGACGATCGGCAGATAGGCGTCGGCGAAGGCGTTACCGACCGCGCGGGTGAGCGCGAAACAGCGCTCGAATCCGCCCTCGCTCAGGTCGTCGAAAAAGATGCCGCCGACGCCGCGCGCTTCCGCGCGGTGCTTGAGGAAGAAATACTCGTCGCAGGATTGCTTGAAGCGCGGGTAGAGTTCGCCGCCAAAGGCTTCGAGCGCGTCGCGGCAGACGCCATGAAAGTGGCGGATGTCTTCGACGAAGGGGTAATACGGCGTCAGATCCATGCCGCCACCGAACCACCAGGCAGGCGCTTCGCCATCGCTCGTGGCGAGCAGCGCGCGCACGTTCATGTGCGCCGTCGGGCAGTAGGGATTGGCCGGGTGAAAGACCGCTGAAACGCCCATGGCTTCGAAGGCGCGGCCGGCCAGCTCGGGGCGTCGGGCGCTCGCTGAGGGGGGTAGCGCATCACCACGCACATGCGAGAAGGCGACGCCGGCACGCTCGAAAACGGCACCGCCCTCGACGATGCACGTGCGCCCGTCGCCGCTCAGCGTCTGCGTCGCCGGTTTTTGCCAGGGATCGCTGCGAAAGCGCGCGCCGTCGTCGTCAGCCAAGGCTTCAGCGGCCGCGACCAGGCGCGTTTGCAGATCGGTGAAAAAGCCGCGTAGCGCGAGCGGATCGATCATCGCGCCGTTCCGTCCGCGCGTCGGCGCGCTGGTCGCCGGTTCACCGGCCGAGCGCGCGATGGCCGATGTCGCGGCGATATTGCATGCCGGCGAAACGGATCTCGTCGATCAGGCTGTAGGCGCGCTTCTGCGCCAGCCTGATGTTGTCGCCGAGCGTCGTGACGCAGAGCACGCGACCGCCGGCGGTGACTATCCGACCCTCGCTTTCGCGCGTTCCCGCGTGGAAGACGTGACTGTCCTCGCTGCTTTTCGGCAAACCGCTGATCTCGTCACCCAGGCGCGGCGCGTCCGGGTAGTTTGCGGCAGCGAGGACGACGCCGAGCGCGACGCGTCGGTCCCAGTTCGCCTCGATCCGGTCAAGCCGGCCGTTGACCGCGTGTTCGAGCAGTTCGAGCAGGTCGGATTTCAGGCGCATCATGATCGGCTGCGTTTCCGGGTCGCCCAGGCGGCAGTTGAACTCGACGGTCTTCACTGATCCGTCAGGCGCGATCATCAGCCCGGCGTAGAGGAAGCCCGTGTAGGGAATTCCTTCGGCGGCCATCCCGCGCACCGTCGGGAGGATGATTTCGCGCATCGTTCTCGCGTGCACCTCGGGCGTCACGACCGGGGCCGGCGAATAGGCGCCCATGCCGCCGGTGTTCGGACCGCGGTCGCCGTCGCTAATCCGCTTGTGGTCCTGACTGGAAGCGAGCGCCAGAACATTCTTTCCATCCACCATGACGATGAAACTGGCTTCCTCGCCTTCAAGGTACTCCTCGATCACCACGCGTGCCGGCGCGCCGGCTTCTGGCGCGTCGAGTGTCGGCGGCAGGATGCGGTCGAGCGCAGCGTGCGCAGTCGCCAGGTCCATGGCGACGACGACGCCTTTGCCGGCGGCCAGTCCGTCGGCCTTGATCACGATCGGCGCACCGTGTTCGTCCACGTGTGCGTGCGCCGCGGCGCGGTCGGCAAAGGTCGCGAAACGCGCCGTCGGGATCTGGTGCCTGGCCATGAAGCGCTTGGCAAAGTCCTTCGAACTCTCGAGTTGCGCTGCCTCGCGCGTTGGACCAAAAATGCGCAGACCGCGGGCGCGAAACAGGTTGACGATGCCCCCGGCCAGCGGTGCTTCGGGCCCGACGACAGTGAGCTGGACGCGCTTATCTTCGGCAAAGTCGGCGAGCGTCGCGGGATCGCTGAGTGCGACGTTTTCCAGTTCGTGCTCGCGCGCCGTGCCGGCGTTGCCGGGGGCGACGAAAACCTTCGGCCGGCTGGGCGACCTTGCCAAGCGCCAGGCGAGCGCGTGCTCACGGCCGCCGGAGCCGACGATCAATACGTTCATTGCTCTCCTTTCACGGCGCTTGGCCGTTGGCCAGCGCTGGTCGGCGTGCTGCCCACCGGCAGCCGGATGAGTTCGCGCACGGTGCCGGCAAGAGACTCAGTGCCGGAAGTGGCGGGTGCCGGTGAACACCATCGTCAGGCCGTGTTCGTTGGCCGCCGCGATCACTTCCTCATCGCGCAGCGAACCGCCGGGCTGGATGACCGCTGTCGCTCCCGCCTCGGCAAGAACGTCGATCCCGTCACGGAACGGGAAGAAGGCATCCGAGGCGACGCACGATCCGCGCACCTCGAGTCCGGCGCTCGCCGCCTTGCTGGCCGCGATGCGCGTCGAATCGACGCGGCTCATCTGACCAGCGCCGACGCCCAGCGTCATGCCGCGGGCGCAGAAGACGATGGCGTTCGATTTGACGAACTTGGCCACCCGATAGGCGAAAAGCAGGTCGGCGATCTGCTCGGCCGTGGGCGCCAATTGGGTGACCACCCGCAGGTTGGCGGCCTGCACATTGAAGCGGTCGGGCGTCTGTACGAGCAGTCCGCCGCCGACACGTTTCATTTCGCAAGCGTGATGAGCACGTGCCAGCGGCAGTTCGAGAACGCGCAGATTCTGTTTGGCAGCGAGCAGTTCGCGCGCGGCGGGCGTGAAGCCGGGCGCGAGGAGGACTTCGACGAAATGCTTGCGCGCGTTCATGGCCGCGACGACGTCGACGTCGACCGTGCCGTTGAAGGCGATGATGCCGCCGAACGCCGATGTCGAGTCAGTTTGGAAAGCCTTTTCATAGGCGCTCAGCAGGCGATCATCGATCGCCACGCCGCAGGGATTGGCGTGCTTGACGATGACGCAGGCCGGCGCGTCGAAAGTCTTGACGCACTCCCAGGCCGCATCGGCGTCGGCAATGTTGTTGTAGGACAGCTCCTTGCCCTGCAGTTGGCGATAGTCGGCAATCGCGCCCGCGGTGTGCCACTGATCACGATAGAAAGATGCTTGCTGGTGTGGGTTCTCCCCGTAGCGTAGCGTCTCGACGCGGTCGAAAGCAAGCTGCAGGTGCTCGGGAAACTGTTGCGGCTGTCCGCCTTCATCGAGTGCGGTCAGCCAGTTGGCGATCGCCGCATCGTAGCGCGCGGTATGCACAAAAGCCTTCTTGGCCAGCGCAAAGCGGGTTTCCAGGCTGAGGCTGCCGCCGTTGGCGGCGAGTTCGGCGAGTAGCGCCGGATAGTCGTCGGGGTCGGTGACGACGGCCACGCCGCCGTAGTTCTTGGCCGCCGAGCGGACCATCGCCGGCCCGCCGATGTCGATGTTCTCGATCGCTTCGTCGAGCGTCACGCCGGGCCGGGCGACCGTCTCGCGGAAGGGGTAGAGGTTGACGCAGACCAGGTCGATCGTCGGGATGGCGTGCTGCGCGATCGTCTGCACATGCTCGGGTAGATCGCGGCGGGCCAGAATGCCGGCATGAACTTTCGGATGCAGCGTCTTCACGCGTCCGTCGAGCATTTCCGGGAAACCGGTGTAATCACCCACCTCGGTGACCGGCAAGCCGGCCTCGCGCAGCATCTTGGCCGTGCCGCCGGTGGACAACAGGGTGACTCCCTGCGCGACGAGACCGAGGGCGAACTCGCGCGCTCCGGTTTTGTTGGAAAGGCTGATCAGGGCTTGGCGGATTTTCATGGTGGGCGGGAAGGAATCGATGAGGGACGAGGAAAGTGTCGGGTGCGCGTCAAGCAACGATCTGATGATCGAGCAGCTTCTTGCGCAGCGTATTGCGGTTGATGCCGAGAATCTCTGCCGCCAGCGTCTGGTTGCCGCCGGTCATTTCAAGCACGACCTCGAGCATCGGACGCTCGACGCTGCGGATCACCATGGCATAGACGGCGGCCGGTTTTTCCCCGTCGAGCTGCTGAAAATAGGTCTGCAAGGCGGCGCGCACGCAGGCGGCGATGTCATTGTCACGAGGCGTCGGGATCATGCGGCGAGTTCCTGGCGATCGTCGGCAGCCGCGAGAGAGGCCGACGGTTGCGGCGACGCCGGCAGATACTCCGTTTCACCGGCGAGGAGGAAGAAGAAGTCATTCACCGCCTGGCGTTGCCCGCTGGCGGTCGGCACGCGGTTCATCGCCCGGCGGAAAGCGGCCGAACCCGGCAGCCCGCGCGTATACCACGAGATGTGCTTGCGCGCCATCAGGACGCCGGTCGCGCAGCCATAGAACGAATACAGGTCTTCCAGGTGGGTGAGCAGGATTTGGTGGATCTCGGCGATGCGCAAGGCTGGCGCGTGCCGGCCGCTGCGCAGGAAATGGGCAATCTCGCGAAACAGCCACGGCCGGCCTTGCGCCGCGCGCCCGATCATCAGCGCGTCAGCGCCGGTCGTGGCGAGAACGAAGCGCGCCTTCTCGGGTGAATCGATGTCGCCATTGGCGATGATCGGGATGCACGCCGCCGCCTTCACCGCACGGATCGTCTCGTATTCGGCCTGTCCGCTGTAGCCACAGGCGCGCGTCCGGCCATGCAGGGCAAGCGCTCTGACTCCGGCGGCTTCCGCGATGCTCAGGATGCGGCCGGCGTTGCGGCTGTTCTTGTCCCAACCGGTGCGGATCTTCAGCGTCACCGGCGTCGTCGGGACTGCGTTGACGACGGCCTCAAGAATCCGGCCGACGAGCGGCTCGTCGCGCAGCAGCGCGGAGCCGGCCATCACGTTGCAGATTTTCTTGGCCGGGCAGCCCATGTTGATGTCGATGATCTGCGCTCCGCGGTCGACGTTGTAACGCGCTGCGTCGGCCATCATCGCCGGATCTGCGCCGGCAATCTGGACGGCGATCGGGGCCACTTCACCATCATGGTTGGCGCGCCGCCGCGTCTTCACGCTGCCGTAGAGCAGAGAGTTCGAAGTCACCATCTCGGAGACCGCCAGGCCGGCACCCATGGTCTTGCAAAGCTGGCGGAAGGGGCGGTCGGTGACCCCCGCCATGGGCGCGACGAAGAGGTTGCTGGGCAGCGAAAAACCGAGGAATTGCATGGCCGAGAGGTGCCGGTAGCGAGCGGGAAAAGGAAGAAAAAGGAAGAATTTTACAGCTTGCCGGCTTTGTCCGGCATGACGATATTGACTTCCAGGACCTCGCAGTTCCCCTGTTTTTCGAGCGACACCTTGATGTCGTCCTCGCTGACCGACACGTACTTCGAAATGACCGCGATCAACTCCTTCTGCAAGGCCGGCAGGAAATCCGGCGTTCCGTTGCTTGCCCCTCTTTCATGGGCAATGATCAGTTGCAGACGTTCCTTGGCGATCGCCGCCGTCTTGGGCTTGTTGCCGAATATCAGCGAAAACAGCGACATCCTACTTACCCCCGAACAGTCGCTTGAACAGACCGGGCTTTTCGTAGTCGACGTAACGCAGCGGGATCGTCTCGCCGAGGAAGCGTCCGACGACGTCGAGATACGCTCCAGCAACATCGGTTCCGGCGAGATGCACCGCCGGCGTACCAGCGTTCGACGATTGCAGGACCGCCTCGGATTCCGGAATGACGCCGATCACCGGGATGCGCAGGATTTCTTGCACGTCCTTGTACGAGAGCATTTCGCCTTCATTCACCCGCTTCGGTGAGTAGCGGCTGATCAGCAGATGTTCCTTGACCGGTTCGCCGCCAAGCAGTGCGCGGCGTGACTTCGCCTGGATGATGCCGAGGATGCGGTCGGAGTCGCGCACCGACGAGACCTCGGGGTTGGTGACGATCAGCGCCTCGTCGGCGAAGGTAAGCGCCATGACCGCACCGCGTTCGATGCCGGCCGGCGAATCGCAGACGACATAGTCGAAACCCATGTGTTCGAGTTCCTTGAGCACGCCTTCGACGCCCTCTTCGGTGAGCGCGTCCTTGTCGCGCGTCTGCGAAGCGGGCAGCACGAACAATTGGCCGTTGCTGCAATGCTTGTCCTTGATCAGCGCCTGGGTGAGTGTCGCTTCGTGGTTAAGTACGTTGACCAGGTCGTAGACGACCCGGCGTTCGCAACCCATGATCAGGTCGAGATTGCGCAGACCGACGTCGAAGTCGATCACCGCCGTCTTGTAGCCGCGCAGGGCGAGGCCCGAAGAGAAGCTGGCGCTGGTGGTGGTCTTGCCGACCCCGCCCTTGCCGGACGTTACGACGACGATACGGGTCACCGGTCATCCTCCGCAAAATAAAGGCGAGATTCTACTCGCAGAAAGCGTCTTCTGCCGCAAGCGGCGGCGCGCGTCGTTGCGACCTGCCTGGCGCGCGTCGGTCAATCGGTCTTCATCGGCTCGACCAGCAGCGTGCCGGCCGCATCGCCGCTTCCGCCGGCCAGTCTGACCTGGACCGCATGGCCGGCGAGTTCGGTGGGAACGCCGCCATCAAAGGTGCGGTAGAGGCCGGCGATGGACACCAGTTCGGCATCGAAGCGCGTGCACAGGATACGTGCGCCATTGTCACCAGCGGCGCCGGCGAGCGCGCGCCCGCGCAGCGGTGCGTAGATATGGATGCTGCCGTCGGCAATCACTTCGGCGCCGGCGTTTACCGCGCCGAGGACGACCAGATTGCTAGCGCGTGCGTAAACCTGCTGGCCAGAGCGCAGCGGGCGGTCGATGAACAGCGTCGGAAGGGGGCTGAGCGGCGGCTTGGCGGCGGCTGGCGTGGTCGCCGAAGCCTCTGGTGCTGCCAGGGTCGCCGGTGCTTCCGAGGTGGTCGGCGCTGCTTGTGCCGGCGTTGCTGCGGGTGAAGTGGCGCTCGCCGCCGCACACGCCTCGGCTTCGTCGGCCGCGGCTGGCGCGCGCGCGGCGCGTGCACTCGTCGCGTACGTCGGCAAGGCGGATGCCGCGGCACTTGCGCGCAGCGCCTCGCTGCCGCCGCACACGCCGATCAGGTTGAGCCCGTGCGATCGCAGCGTTTGCGCGAGTGCTGGCCAGTCGGCCGGTGTCTGATCGACGAGCGCCGAGAGTTCGAGCAAGGCGGGATCGCCGTCGAAGAACGGATCGTCGCCGAACAGATCCCGGGCGGCCACGGCCACATCCTCGACGACAAGCGAGCGCAAGGTGACGACGACGACGGCTAGCGTTGTACCCTTGAATTCGATCAACTGACTTGTTTTTCTGGTCTGCATGTTCTTCTTGTCACCGGTCTGCGCGGCCGCTGGTCTGAAGCCCGCCAGTCTAGCCGAAAGTGCCGGGAAAAACGAACCGCCCGTCTTGCCGTCTTGCCGTGCGTGGCTGCCGCGCTGATGCAGCGCGCCTACGGCCAGGCGCGCGCACCCCAGATCATTCGTTTGGCGACGAAGTGGCGCAGTGCAGGCAGCGTGTCGAGCGCCAGCAGGCCGAGGCCGCGCGCGGCGCGCAGCGGCGCGATGTCGTTGGAGAAGACGCGCACGATGCCGTCGGTGAAGGCCATGCTGCCGCTGCGGTCGAGCCAGCGCCGGCGCGCGTAACGATCGAGGATCTGCGCTGAACCGGGATCGTCGCGGGAGTCGCCGAGCGCTGCGGCAAGTTCGCAGGCATCGCGCAGGCCGAGATTGAAACCCTGACCGGAGACCGGGTGCAGGCTTTGCGCGGCGTTGCCGATCCAGACCTGGCGCGCGCCGGCCAGTCGTCGGCGGACACGCAGTGCGAGCGGAAAAGCGGCGCGCCGCCCGCTGGCGAGGAAGTCGACACGGCGACCGAACTGTTCGCGCAGCGCGGCGATAAAGTCTTCGTCGGAAAGCGTCTGCAAGTGCTCGGCGCGCCCGGGCGGGACGGTGAAGACGATCGAATAGTCGTTGCCAAGCGGTAGCAGGGCCAGCGGTCCGTCCGGCGTGAAGCGCTCCCAGGCGCGTCCGCCGGGTGGCGCGTTGGGCCGCACTTCGGCAACGACGGCGTGCTGCCGGTAATCGAAGACGCGTACGTCGCTGGCCGCGCCGGGCGTGCCTTCGGCATGGACGACCAGGCGGGCACACAGCATGCGCTCGCCGTTCGCACCGCCAAGTCTGAGCGTCACCGTCTGCGCGTCGACCGCGAGGCCAACGACCAATGTGTCGTGCAGCAGGCTTTGCGCGTCGAGGCGCGAGGCCAGGCGGCTGGCGAGCTCGCGGTAGCGCATGACGTAGCCGAGCGCCGGGATGTCATAGTCGCTGGCTTCGATCAGCGTTCGCCCGAAACCGCCGCGCTGCGAGACGTGGATCGTCGTGATCGGCGTTGCCGCCGCGTCATTCCAGGCGTCCAGGCCGGTGAGCACCTGTCGTGTGCCGTGCGACAGGGCGAGCGCGCGCGGATCGCTGGCCCACGCCGTCGGCGACCGGCTGTCGATCAGGCGCACGCGCCAGGGGCTGCCCGCCAGGGCGAGGGCGAGCGTCATACCGACCGGGCCGGCGCCAATCACTGCGATGTCGGCAATCTCGATCGCTTCATTCATGGTGCATGACTTCCTCGATCTCGCCGACTGTACGCGGCGCATGCGTGTACACCAGGCTACCCGCGCTGGTGACCAGAACATCGTCTTCGATACGTACGCCGATGCCGTGCAGGTGTTCGGGCACTTTGTCGCTGGGTCGCAGATAGAGGCCCGGTTCGACGGTCAGCGTCATGCCGGGGGTGAGAATCACCCAGTCGTCGTCGCCGCTGCCCGTCCGATAGGCGCCGGCGTCATGCACGTCGAGCCCGAGCCAGTGCCCGGTGCGATGCATGTAGTAGGGCTTGTAGGCTTCGCTCTCGATCGCCGCGTCTAGCGTGCCGGTGAGCAGTCCAAGATCGATCAGCCCCTGGCAGAGGACGCGCACGGCGGCATGATGGTAATCGACGAAGCGTGCGCCGGGTCGGATCGCCGCGATCGCCGCCGCCTGCGCGGCCAGGACGATTTCGTAGACTGCACGCTGCTCGGCGCTGAAGCGGCCGGCGACCGGAAACGTGCGGGTGATGTCGGACGCGTAGCCTTCGATTTCGCAGCCGGCGTCGATCAGGACCAGCGCATGCCCCGAGAGCAGCTTGTCGTTCGCGACGTAATGCAGGATGCAGGCGTTGACGCCGCCGGCGACGATCGGCGTGTAGGCATGACCGCTGGCGCCGCGCCGACGAAATTCATAACTCAGTTCGGCTTCCAGTTCGTACTCGGCCATCCCCGGCCGGCAGGCGCGCATGGCGCGCGCGTGCCCAGCGGCGGCGATGTCGGCGGCGCGCTGCATGCAGTCGAGTTCGTGGCTGTCCTTGCACAGCCGCATTTCGTCGAGCAGACCGTGCAGGTCGCGGATCTCTCCCGGCGCCTGCTGGCCGTTGCGGTTGTCGGCGCGCAAGGCGGCGAGTGCTTCGCCGAGTCGTCTGTCCCACTCGGCATCGTGCCCGAGCGAATGCCAGAGCGTGTTGCGCTTGGCGAGCAACTGTGGCAGTCGGCTGGCGAGCTCGCTGATCGGCCAAGCCTCCGAAAAGCCGAAAGCCTGCGCCGCGCTTGTCGGGCCGTAGCGGAAGCCGTCCCAGATCTCGCGTTCCTCGCTCTTTTCGCGACAGAAGAGGATCGATCTCGCCTCGCTGCCGCCAATCAGGACGAGCACGGCTTCCGGTTCGGGAAAGCCGCTCAGGTACCAGAAGTAGCTGTCGAACCGGTAGGGATAATGGGCGTCGCGGTTGCGCAGGCGCTCGGGCGCGGTCGGGATGATCGCCACGCCGTCGCCCAGACGCTCGCAGACGCGCCGACGCCGATCGGAATAGGGCGCGTGTTTCATACCGGGAGTGTCAAGTCGTGATCGAGTTGCTGCAGGCGCTCGATCGTTCCAACGTCGACCCAGCGGCCGCCGTAGCGTTCGCCGGCGATCAGTCCGCGGCGGATGCCGTCGTCGAGCAGCGGGCGCAGCTTCATGTACGTGCCGCGCGACAGCGCAGCGAAGAACTCGGGCCGGAAGACGGCGATTCCGGCGTAGGTGAGCGTTGCCGGGTGGTGGTCGTCCGCCGCATACACGCGATCGCCGCGCAGGGTGAAGTCGCCGCCGGCGTGGTGCCCTGGGTTATCGACCAGAACCAGGTGTGCGAGACGCTCGCCCAGGGCGGCGGCGCGAGGCGCCGCCTGGGCGACATCCCAATCACACCAGACGTCGCCGTTGACGACCAGAAAGGGCTGGTCGGCGAGCAGCGGCAGCGCGGTCGCAATGCCGCCGGCGGTTTCCAGCGCGCCTGCCGGTTCGCGCGAATAGGCGATGCGCAGACCGAAGGCGCTGCCGTTGCCGAGTGACGTCTCGATCTGCCGCCCGAGGTGGGCGTGATTGATCACCACCTCGCGCCAGCCGGCAGCGGCCAGACGTTCCAGGTGCCAGACGATCAGCGCTTTGCCGCCGACCTGCAGGAGTGGCTTGGGTGTGTGGTCGGTGAGCGGCCGCAGGCGTTCGCCGCGGCCGGCGGCGAGGATCATCGCTTTCATCAGAAGGTGTAAGCGACTTCGCCGGGCTGCGCGTCGAGCGCGTCGAGGAGTTTGGCGAGTGGCGCCAACTCGCGGTAGCGCTGACAGGTTCGGCGCAAGTAGTGCATCACGCGCGGCATGTCCTTCAGGTAGTCGTCCTTGCCGTCGCGGTGCCAGAGACGGGCGAAGATGCCGAGGACCTTCAGTTGCCGCTGCGCGCCCATCCATTCGTAGTCGCGATAGAACGCCTGGAAGTCGTCGTACACCGGCAGCCCGGCGTGGCGCGCGGCTTCCCAGTAGCGGATGACGAAATCGAGTTCGAGGTCTTCCGGCCAGTCGATGTAGGCGTCGCGATAGAGCGAGACGAGGTCGTAGGTCAAGGGGCCGTACACGGCGTCCTGAAAATCGAGGATTCCCGGGTTGGCGGGAAAGCTGCGCGGCGCGTCGCCGACGACCATCAGGTTGCGTGAATGATAGTCGCGATGAACGTGGACCTGCGGCTGGCGCAGGTTGTTGTCGAGCAGCGCGGCGAAGACGCTCTGCAGCGTGCGCGTCTGCCGCTCGTCGAGCCTGAAACCGAGATGGCGCGCCAGGTACCAGTCAGGAAAGAGCGCCAGCTCGCGCGCCAGCAGGTTGTGATCGTAGGTCGGTAGAACGCCGGCACGGCTGGCGAGCTGAATGGCGACCAGCGCCCGGTTGGCGTCGCCATAGAGCCCGCTCGCCGCTCGCCGGTCGCCGAGCGCCTGCAGATAGGTGACCCGACCGAGGTCGGAAAGGAGGAGAAAGCCCTGTTCGAGGTCGTGCGCGAGGACTTCCGGTACATGCACGCCGGCTTCTCGAAACGTCCGGGCGACCGCCAGGAAGGGCTGGCAGTCTTCCTTGTCGGGCGGAGCGTCCATCACGATGCGGCTGGTTCCGTCGGGCAGCACGAGGCGAAAGTAGCGCCGGAAACTGGCGTCGGCCGAGGCTGTTTCGAGCTGCAGCGAGCCGGCCGGAAAGTCTTTCGCGAAAAGCTGATTGACCCAGTTCTGCAGCAGGGCTTTGCGCGGCATGCCGCTCCTCCTCGGGTGATGATGCTAGAATGGCCCGATTTTATCATCCGGCCCGCTGGCAGGCGCGGCGTCGGCAAACGTCGCATTCCCATTCGCTACTGACTCTGGTATGACGCTTCCTTCTCGGCCCGGACCTTTGCCCGTGCTCCTCTGCTGCGGCCTGGCCGGCGGTCTCGCCGCCGGAATTCCTGCGTCGGCCGACGCGCAGGGCACGCCGCCGCCTTTCCGCGTCGATCCCGCATTGCTCGGTTTGCCGCCCGTGTCGGCGGCACCGACGGTACGGCCGACGGCGGGCGCGGCGGCGCAGACGCAAGCCGTCGACCTGTCGACGACCGATGCGCGCCCACTGCCGGCAACGGGCGAGCGAACGGCTGAGCGCGCCGGCGAAGCGCCGGGTCGTGCCGGGCCGGCGAGGGCGGCGTTGGCGCCGGCCGTCCAGGCGCCGCAGGTTCCGTCGAGCGCTCAGTCGGCGGCGGCGCAGCCGGTTGGCGAGGGTTTGCCAGCGGCAAGCGCCGAGGCGCCGGAGACCGCGACGACGCCGCTCCAGTTGCGTTTGGCGAAGTCGATGGTCGCCCCGCCGAAAGAGACCAGCGAACCGCGGCCGGCGTTTCTCAGCGCACAGCGCATCAGCGGCGTGACTGACCGCGAACTGCTGGCCGAGGACGACGCCGAGCTGCGCAAACTGGGCACTGTGCTGACCGCCGATCGCCTGACCTACTGGCCGGTCGAAGACGAAGTCGAAGCGCTCGGCAATGCCCGTTTGCAGATCGACGAGGATGTGATTTCAGCGCCGAAGATGCGCCTGAAGGTCGAGGACCAAGTAGGCTTTGCCGATAACGCGTCGTACTTCCTGCGCCGCCAGGCGAACCCCGATAAGTCAGCCGCCGGTGGCGCGGCTGCCGACAAGCTGCCGGCCGGACCGGCGCCGGGCGATTTTTCCAGCGGTTTTGCCGCGCCGCGCCTGGTTGACCTGAAACCCGGCCAGACCAAGGTGAAGGGACCCAAGAAGCCGGTCAAGGAGCTCACTGAGGGACGCGGCGAGGCGCAGCGGATCGACCTTGAGGGTGAGAACCAGGTGCGCCTGAGTGGCGCTACCTACACCACGTGCAAGCCGGGCAACGACGACTGGATGCTCAGCGCGCGCGAACTGCAGCTCGATTACGACCAGGATGTGGCGACCGGCAGCGACGCGACGATCCGTTTCATGGACGTGCCGATTCTCTACTCGCCCTGGGTTTCGTTTTCGCTGAACAACGAGCGCAAGTCGGGTTTCCTGACGCCGACCTACGGGTCGAGCACCGAGAGCGGCGTCGAGTTCACCTTGCCGTATTACTGGAACATCGCGCCGAACATGGACGCGACGTTCGCGCCACGCATTCTCACCAAGCGTGGCGTCGAGCTTGCCACCGACGTGCGCTACATGAACGCTGCTTATGGCGGCGCGTATTTCAGCAAGGCGCGCGTCGAGATGCTGCCGAACGATCGCGTGCGTGGTCTCGACCGTTGGGGCGTGGCGTTGACGCACACGCAGACGACGGCCAGCGGGTTCACCGGATCGCTCAGTTTCAACCGGGTTTCCGACGACTACTACTACACCGACCTGTCGAGCCAGATCTCCAGCACGGCGAACACGCAGCTCCTGCAGCAGGGGCAGGTCACCTACGGTGGTGGCGGTTGGTGGAACATCAGCGGCATGCTGCAAACCTTCCAGACGCTGCAGCCTGATCCGCGCAACCCGGTCGGCCAGCCGTATCGGCTGCTGCCGCAAATCGTCGTCAACGCACGTCAGCCCGACCTCTACTTGACCGACAGCGCCTTCTTCGGGCAGTACAGCAACTTCACCAGCCCGGAAGCCAACCGGGTGACCGGGCAACGCATCGTCCTCCAGCCGCAGGTTTCGCTGCCCTACGTCACGCCCGGCTGGTACGTCACGCCGCGTCTGGGGGTAAACATTACGCACTATTCGCTGTCGCAACCGGCGACCGCGGTCACCGCCCCCTCGTCGATCAGTCGCAACCTGCCGATCTTCAGCGTCGATTCCGGGATGACTTTCGAGCGCGCAAGCCACTGGTTCGGACGCGAGTACACCCAGACGCTTGAACCACGCCTCTTCTACCTGAACATTCCGTACCGGAAACAGGACGATATCCCGATCTTCGACACGGCGCTGGCCGACTTCAATTTCGCCCAGATCTTCGCCGACAATAAGTTCTCGGGTTGGGATCGGATCAACAACGCGAATCAGTTGACCGCGGCAACCACCTCGCGTCTGATCGATCCGGCAAGTGGCGCCGAGATCATGCGCGCGATGCTTGGCCAGCGCCTGTATTTCGCCGACGACAAGGTCGCTTTGCAGCCCGGTACGGCGACCCGCAAATGGAAGAAGTCGGATCTGCTAGCGGCGTTCACCGGCCAGGTTCTACCGCACGTCTACACCGATGCCACGCTGCAGTACGACACCGGCGATCAGCAGTTCCAGCGTTATTCCTTCGGCGCGCGCTACCTGCCCGAGGCGGGCAAGGTGTTCAATGCGGCCTACAGTTATAACCGCAATGCAGCGACGCCGATCAGGCAGATCGACATTTCCGGTCAGTGGCCGCTGACCAGTCGCTGGCAGGTGGTTGGTCGCTACAACTACTCGTTTCTGCAGAATCAGCCGATCGAGATCATCGGCGGTGTCGAATACAACGCCGGCTGCTGGGTGCTGCGCGCGGTTGGTCAGCGCGTCGTAACCAGCGAGTCGCATGTCTCGACGCGCGCGTATCTGCAACTCGAACTGAGCGATTTCTCGCGCCTGGGGGCGAATCCGCTGGTGCTGCTGCAGCGGCGCATCCCTGGCTATGGAATCGCCAACCAGTCGCTCGACGAGCGCGCGTGGAATGAATAGCAAGAACAGCAAGCAGGTGAATTGATGATCTGGCTCCTGATGCGCAGCACGCTGCTGTCGCTTTGCCTGGCGGGTGTGACGATGGCGCAGGTGGCGGCCCGGCCGGGCCGCGAACCGGTTGCGGTCGATCGCATCGTTGCGGTGGTCAACGATGAAGTGATCACACTGAATGAGTTGCACGGCCGGCTCGAGGCGGCTACCGCGCAGTTGCAGAAACAAGGGGTGGCGCTGCCCGCGCGCGATGTGCTCGAAACCCAGATGCTCGAGCGCATGGTGATCGATCGGGTGCAGTTGCAACTCGCGCGTGAAATGGGGCTGCGAGTGGACGACGCGCAGCTCGAACAGGCGCTGCAGCGGATCGCCGCGAACAACAAGCTTTCGCTGGCGCAGTTTCGCGCGGCGCTGGAGAAGGATGGCATCGCTTACGCGAGCTTCCGCGAAGACATCCGCGGCGAAATGATGATCGCCCGGCTGCGCGAACGCGAGGTTGAGGCGAGGATTTTTGTTTCCGATAGTGAAATCGACCACTATCTGGTGAATGCGGCGGCCGGCGGTGCGAGCGAGGAGTACCAGTTGGCGCACATTCTGCTGCGCGCGCCGGAGTCGGCGAGTCCCGAGCAGATCCAGAAACTGCGCACAAAGGCCGAGCAGATTCTCGACCGCCTGCACAAGGGCGAGGACTTCGCGCAACTGGCAGCGGCCTACTCGGACGCTCCGGACGGTCTGCAGGGCGGCAATCTCGGCTGGCGGCCGAGCGAACGCCTGCCCTCGATGTTTGCCGAGGCCAGCGCCAAGCTCAACGTCGGCGAGGTCACGCCGGTACTCCGTAGCTCAAACGGCTTTCATCTGATCAAGCTCCTCGCCAAGCGCGGTGGCGGCGCGCTGCCGGCGGTCCAGCAGACGCACGCCCGGCACATCCTGATCAAGGTCAACGAGGTCGTTTCGGAAAGCGAAGCGCGTCACAAGCTCGAAGCGCTGGCCGAGCGCGTCCGCCATGGCGAGAGCTTTGCCCAACTTGCCAAACTGTTCTCGCAGGACGGTTCAGCGGCCAAGGGTGGTGATCTGGGCTGGATCTATCCGGGTGACACCGTTCCCGAGTTCGAACGTGCGATGAACGCGCTGGCTCCCGGTCAGGTCAGCGCACCGATCCAGTCGCCGTTCGGATTTCATCTGATCGAAGTGATCGAACGCCGCCTGCAGGACGTGTCGAGCGACCGCCGGCGCGCCGCTGCGCGCCAGGTGCTGCGCGAGCGCAAGCGCGACGAAGCGTATCAGGACTGGCTGCGGCAGGCGCGCGACCGCGCCTACGTCGAGCTCCGCCTGGTCGAGCGTTGAGCGTGGCGAACGCTGCTTCGCTGCCGGTCATCGCGATTACCGTCGGCGAGCCGGCCGGAGTCGGCCCGGATATCGTCCTCCGCCTGCCCGAACGGCTGCGCGCCGGCGACCTGTCAGCGCGCCTGGTCGTAGTCGGCGATCGTCGCCTGCTCGTCGAGCGTGCCGCGGCCCTGGCGATCGACGTCCGCGTGCGCGACTGGCAGCCAGCCTTGCCGCCAACAGCCGACACGCTTGATGTCGTCCATCTCCCGTTGGTCGCACCGGCCGTCGCCGGACGCCTCGATCCGGCCAATTCACCACATGTTCTGGCGCTGCTCGAGCGTGCGCTGAGCGGCTGCCTGACCGGAGAGTTCGCGGCGATGGTTACCGCGCCGGTCCATAAGGCGGTGATCAACGACGCCGGCATCGCCTTCTCCGGGCATACCGAGTATCTTGCCGAGCGCACCGGAACGAAGCGAGTCGTCATGATGCTGGCTGGCGGCGGACTACGCGTCGCGCTGGTGACCACGCATCTGCCGCTGAAGGACGTTCCCGCGGCGGTCACTGCGCTTGCCGTCGAGGAGAGTTTGCGCATCCTGCACGCGGAGATGAAGCGCAAGTACGGCCTCGCGCGACCGCGCATCCTGGTCGCCGGCCTCAACCCGCATGCCGGTGAAGGCGGTTACCTGGGGCGCGAAGAAATCGAAGTGATTGCCCCGGTGCTGGACAAACTGCGCGCCGCCGAAGGGATGAAGCTGATCGGACCGCTACCGGCCGACACGATGTTTTCGGCGCCGGTACTGGCGCAGGGCGACTGCGTGCTCGCCATGTATCACGACCAGGGGCTGACGGCGCTGAAATACGCCAGTTTCGGGCACGGGATAAACGTCACGCTGGGTCTGCCGATCATCCGTACCTCGGTCGATCACGGGACGGCGCTCGAGTTGGCCGGCAGCGGTCGAGCCGACCCGGGGAGCCTGTTCGCAGCCGTCGAACAGGCGATCGAGATGGTCGCCCGCGCCCACGCCGGCGACTGACGAAACCGGTGCCGATGCGGCAGCACCGCGCGCGCAAGCGCTTCGGCCAGCATTTTCTGGTCGATCGCCAGATCATTGCGCAAATCATCGAACACCTGGCTGTGGCGCGCGACGAGCTTCTGGTCGAGATCGGCCCCGGGCTGGGCGCTCTGACCGTACCTCTGTGTGCGCGCATCGATCATCTGCACGCCATCGAACTCGACCGCGATCTGCTTGCCCACCTGCAGCGCGCGTGTCCCGCCGAGCGCCTGACGATACACCTGGGTGACGCGCTGATCTTCGATTTTGCCCGCCTGGCGGAAACGCTCGGTGGCCCTTTACGTCTCGTCGGCAACCTGCCGTACAATATTTCGACACCTTTGCTCTTCCACCTGGCGGGCGCGGCGCACCGTCTGCGCGATATGCATTTCATGCTGCAGAAAGAAGTCGTCGAGCGCATCGTTGCGGCGCCGGGCAGCCGCAGCTTCGGTCGGCTATCCGTGATGCTGCAATATCGCTTTGCCGTCGAGTCTCTGTTCGAAGTGCCGCCGGCTGCTTTCGATCCGCCACCGCAGGTGCGCTCGGCCGTCATCCGGCTGCTGCCGCGCCCGGCGAGCAGCTTGACAGCACGTAACGAGGACCTGCTGGCACGCGTCGTGGCGCTTGCCTTTGGTCAGCGACGCAAAATGCTGCGCAACAGTCTCGAACGTCTGGTAAGCGTGGATCAACTCGCTGCCGCCGGCATTTCACCGCTCGCGCGGGCCGAGGAACTGACGGTCGCCGACTACGTTCGCCTGGCTAACAGTTTGCCGTAATAGCGAGGGCGCTTGACCTGCCTCGCCGACGGCGAGGGCGCTTGACCTGCCTCGCCGACGGCGAGAGCGCTTGGCCTGCCTCGCCGACGGCGAGGCAGGGTGAACCACTTCACTCGCTTTTCCGCATCGGGCAGGTGTTGACGCCAAGCAGCGAGTACGCCGGGCAGGTTCCGAACAGGCCGGTGAGCAGGGGCACGACGCCGATCCAGCCCCAGACGCCGACCACGCCGAGGGCAGCCATGGCGATCAGGGCGATGCCGACGACGATACGCAGGATTTTATCGATTCCACCGACATTGGTCTTCATGCTCTTCTCCGCAAGAATTGATCAGGAAAGCCGACAGCTTAGGCGGTGCGATGCGGCGAGTCTGTAACTGCGGTCACAGAGGCCGCGCGCCTCGTCCGGTCATCGTCCGCTGTCGGCAAGTTGGCGCAATCCCTCGCGATCGACAATGCTGATCTGCTCGCGTCCAAGAACGACCAGACCTTGTCCGGCGAGGCCTTTGAGCAGGCGGCTGACGATCTCGCGCACACTGCCGAGTTCGTCGGCCAGCGCTTGATGCGTTGCGCGCACGGTCTCGCCGCGTGCGAGCAGCAGTTTCGCCAAGCGCTGGTCGAGGCGATGAAAGGCCACTTCCTCGACGAGTTGCATCAACTCGGCGATCCGTTCGGCGAAAAGATGGAAAACGAAGTCGCGAAACAGCGGCTGCTCGGCGATCATCTGTTCAAAGAGCGGCGGCGGCAGAACGAGCAGCGTGAGCGGTAGTTCGGCGATTCCGCGCGCCGAGTAGCGACTGCGGCCGAGCAGGCAACTGGAAGTGATGATGCACGAGTCGCCTGGCTCGACCCGGTAGAGCAGCATCTCGCGGCCCGCCGCGGTGCTCTTCACGACTTTGATCGTGCCGGCAAGAATGAGCGGAAAGCCGGGGCAGTTCTGACATTCGTCGAAGACAGCTGCGCCTGCGGCAAGCTGCACCCGGCTCGCCGTCTGGCATAGTTCGGCGAGCGCGCGCGCCGATAGGCAGCGCAACACCGGATAGAGCGCGACGAGGCGCTCGGCGAGCTCGTCGTCGCTCGCTGCCATCAGGCGCTCAATTCGGCGGTGACCGGCGCATGGTCGGAAGGCCGTTCGAGTTTGCGCAGCGCACGCGCGATTCCGGCGGCGGTGCATTGCCCGGCGAGCGCTTCGCTGAGCAGAATGTGGTCGATGCGCAGCCCCAGGTTCTTCTGAAAACCGAGCATCCGGTAATCCCACCACGAGAAGCTTTTCGGCGCTTGCTCGAAGAGGCGGAAGCTGTCGCGCAGGCCGAGGCCAAGAAGTCCGCCGAAAGCCTGGCGTTCGGCGACAGAACAGAGGATCTGGCCGGACCAGGCGGCCGGATCGTGTACGTCACGGTCCTCCGGAGCAATGTTGAAGTCGCCGGCAACGAACAGCCGTGGGTGCTCGACGATTTGCCCAGCGAGCCACTCGCGCAAAGCTTTCAGCCAGGCCAGCTTGTACTCGTACTTGTCGCTGCCGATGGCTTGGCCATTCGGAACGTAGACACAGACGGCGCGCACTCCGCCGACGCTGGCCGCCAGCAGTCGCCGCTGCTCGTCGGGGTAGAGCGGATTGCCGACGACGACCTCGCGCGCTGGCTCGCGGCTGAGCAAGGCCACACCGTTGTAGGTTTTTTGTCCGGCGAAAAGCGAGAAGTAGCCGGCCGCCTGCAGTGCAGCCTGCGGAAAGGCATGATCCTCCAGCTTGGTTTCCTGCAGGCAGACGATGTCGGGCTGCCAGGCGGCGAGCCAGTCAAGCAATTGCGGCAGACGAACCTTCAGCGAATTGACGTTCCAACTGGCAATCTTCATGCGATGTGCTTCCTCGGCGCGCGACGGGCGCTCGCTGCCCGCCGGCCGGACGGCAGGCGGGTGAGGCCCGGTGAGTCAGGCGAATTGTGCCAGCCGGCAGCCCAACACGGAACCCCGGCGAGGCAATTTTGCTTTAAGCTCGGGCTTGATGATCGGCCGAAGGTGGTAGCGGAATGTGCGTGTTGTGTCTCTCCTGGAGAATGCTGCGCCGCGATGCGCGGGCGGGCGAACTGCATTTGCTGCTTGCCGCCTTGACGGTGGCGGTTGCCGCGCTCGCTGCCGTCGGATTCTTTGCCGATCGGGTGCGCCAGGCGTTGACGCGCGAGTCGCACCAGTTGCTCGGTGCCGACCTGCTGCTGACCGCCGACCACCCCTGGCCGGCCGAAATTGCCGACCAAGCGCGCGCGCGCGGCTTGCGCGTGGCCGAGACACGAACGTTTCCGAGCATGGTCGCGCATGCGGCCGAAGACGGCCAACGCGCGCAGTTGGCCGAAATCAAGGCGGTGGCGACGGGCTACCCCTTGCGCGGTTCATTGCGCATCGCGCCCACGGCAAACTCCGCCGATGCTCCGGCCGCTGGCGTGCCCGAGAGCGGCACGATCTGGGTCGACGAGCGCCTGGCTGCCGCCCTCGCCGTCAAAGTGGGGAGCAGCGTCGGCGTCGGTCAGATCCGGCTGCGCGTTGCTGCCATCCTGACCCTCGAACCCGATCGCGGAATCAACTTCTTCAGCGTCGCGCCGCGCTTGCTGATGAACCTCGACGACCTGCCGGCGACCGGCTTGCTGCAGGTCGGCAGTCGGGTCGCCTACCGCCTGCTGCTCGCCGGTGACGATTCCGCCATCAGGCGCTTTCAGGCCGACCTCGAACGCCGCCTGCAGCGCGGACAACGGATGGAAAGCCCGGAGAACGGACGGCCGGAAATTCGCAGCGCACTTGAACGGGCTGAGAAGTTCCTTGGCCTGGCGGGTTTGTTGTCCGTCGTTCTGGCGGCCGTCGCGGTGGGTCTGGCGGCGCGCCGCTACGTCGAGCGCCACCTCGACGGCTGTGCCGTGATGCGCTGCCTGGGCGCCGTGCAGAACCTGCTTCTGCGTCTCTATCTCGGTCAACTGGCGATGCTTGGCGTTTTCGCGGTCGCGCTCGGCGTCTTGATCGGCTATCTCGCCCATTTCGTCCTGCACGCCTGGCTGGCCGACTTGCTCGCCATGTCCTTGCCGTCGCCGAGCCTGCTGCCAGCCGGGCAGGGCGCGGCAATCGGCCTCCTGCTCCTCTTCGGCTTCGCCGTTCCGCCCTTCCTGCAGCTCCGAAAAGTGTCGACCCTGCGCGTTCTGCGGCGCGAGCTGGGTCCACCCCAGGGTAGTTTCATGGCCGGCTACCTGCTCGGTTTGCTGGCGCTCTCCGGCCTGATCTGCTGGCTCGCCGGCGAGCTGCAACTTGGTCTGACCATCGTAGGCGGCTTTCTCATCGCGTTGCTCGCCTTTGCCCTGGTCGCCCGCCTGGCGGTGCGCGCGGCAGCCGCTTTGCGCAGCCGCCGCGCTTTCGTCTCCACGCGCCCGCTGCAACTCGGCTGGCGCTACGGCCTGGCCAGCCTCGAGCGGCGCGCGACGGCGAGCGTCGTGCAGATCGTCGCCATGGCCCTTGGCTTCATGGCGCTGCTCCTGCTCACGGTGATTCGCGGCGATCTGCTCGAGGCCTGGCGGCGGGCGGTGCCGGCGGACGCCCCGAACCGTTTCGTGGTCAATATTCAGCCCGAGCAACGCGAGCCGGTGCGCACCGCGCTACTGGCCGATGGCATCGACGCCGAACTGGCGCCGATGGTGCGCGGTCGCTTGACGCGGATCAACGACCAGGAGGTGAGCGTAGCGAACTACACCGACGACCGGGCGCAGCGCTTGATCGAACGCGAGTTCAATCTGTCCGTGCGGCGCGCAATGCCTGAGGGCAACGAGGCGAGCGCCGGCCGCTGGTTCACGCTCGCCGAACTGAACGAGCGCAGCAGTGGCGCCGTCGCGTCGGTCGAGGACGGTCTTGCCCGGACGCTGAGTTTGGCGGTCGGCGACCAACTGGAGTTTCTCGTCGCCGGTGAGCCGGTCAGGGTACGCATCGTCGGCCTGCGCAAAGTGAATTGGGACACGATGCGGGCGAACTTCTTCGTCCTGACGCCGCCTTTGCTGCTCGAGGGCTACCCGGCAAGCTGGATTACCAGCTTCCATCTACCTTCCGGGCGCGAGGACGTGGTAAGCCGGCTGGTGGGCGAATTTCCCAACCTGACAGTGATCGATGTGGCTGCGATCGTGCAGCAGTTGCAGTCGATCATGCAGCAGGTGGCGCGAGCGATCCAGTTCGTCTTCCTGTTTACGCTGGCCGCCGGGGTGATCGTCTTGCACGCGGCTCTGGCTTCGGCGGCCGACGAGCGGCGCTACGAACTGGCCGTCATGCGCGCGCTCGGCGCGCGCCGTGAGCAGTTGCGGCGCGCGCTGCTCACCGAGTTTGCCGTGGTCGGCGGGCTGGCCGGTCTACTTGCCGCGTTCGCCGCGATGGGGGTTGGCGAGTTCCTGGCCAGTCGCGTGTTTCACTTCGAGCTTGCCGCCAACCCATGGTTGCCGCCGCTGGCGATGATCGGCGGCGCTGCGCTGGTGACTGCCGCTGGCTGGTTTGCCGCGGCTCGGCTGCTGCAGGCGCCACCAATAGAGGTCTTGCGCAACGGCAGCAGCTAGGCAGTCGCCCGTTTTTCCGGCGAGTGGCATCCGTTATCATACGTTTGCCTGGCGCGATCGCGCACGTGCCGCGGCGCACAGTGGCCGGCGGCATTCACCTCAAATTGAAAGAAAGAGAGTAGCGAAATGAAAGCCAAGACCTTGCTGATATTGCGTCACGGGAAATCCGACTGGACGACCGGTGATGAGGACTACCACCGACCGCTGGTCGCTCGCGGTCGCCAGGGTAGCCAGAAGATGGGCGCCTGGATCAGGCAGCAGAAGCTGGTTCCCGAGGCGGTGATCAGTTCACCGGCTGAGCGCGCGCGGGCGACGACCATGCTGGCCTGCAAGGCCATGGGTCTGCCCGCGAAAACCGTCCGTTGGGACGAGCGCTTGTACGCGGCGCCAGTCGAAGCCTTGCTGGCGGCGCTCGCCGAATGCCCAAAGAACACTCGCCGGGTGATGCTGGTTGGCCACAATCCTGGCCTGGAGGAACTCGTAGAGTATCTGGCGAGTCACGTTGACGTTCCCGAGGACGGCAAGATCCTGCCCACCTCGGCGCTTGCGCGACTCGAGCTGCTCGAGGATTGGCGCAACTTGGCACAAGGTTGTGCGACAGTGGTTTCGCTGACGCGTCCGGGCGAACTGGGCGATGATCTGCTCGTCAAGGCGGCCGAGGACGCCGATGCGCGCGGACCGGTACCGGACTATTTCTTTACCCAGTCGGCCGTGCTGCCGTATCGCCGGCGCGACGGCAAGCTCGAGATGATGATCGTTGCTTCCCGGCGGGGAACGCGCTGGGTCTTGCCGAAGGGTGTCAAGGAGCCTGAACTTTCGCTGCGCGATTCAGCAAGCAAGGAAGCCCTCGAGGAAGCCGGCATACGCGGCGAGCTGGACGAGGAGCCAATCGGCCATTATGACTACGCCAAGTGGGGTGGCGTTTGCAGCGTGGCGGTCTTCCCGATGGCCGTCAGCGAATGCATTCCGGACGCCGAGTGGGAGGAAAACCACCGTCAGCGGCGCTGGGTCCCGGCGAAGGAGGCCAGGCGCCTGCTCGACGAGCCCGCCTTGCGCAAGCTGGTCGACAAGCTGGAGAAGCGGCTGAAGTAAGCGCTGGCAGCTATCCCGGCGGCGGGCGGGCTGCGTGCGCACAAGCTCGTCGAGCGATGCTGCTTCCCTATCCACTGCGTACCGACCGCGATTAGGAATCGCCAGGATCGCTGACTATGCCGGGGTCCACCATAAAAAGTCGCCAGTTTCTGCGCCGCCCCAGGTCAACAGTTGCCTCGCACAGATATAAAAGGAGAGCCGCTGCCATTGATCCACATCATGGCCATCGGGGGGCTTCGCCCCTATTGTGCACGCCGATGAAACCGAGCTTTCCTGCTTCTCATGACGCTGCTGGCCCCGGCGCGGCGGCTTCGGCGCCGGCCTCGGCGACGGCACCGGCACCGGCACCGGCAGCCGGCTGGCCGCTGCTCGCGCTCGGTTTCCGGCCGTTCTATCTGCTCGCCGGAGCATACGCGGCGCTTGCCGTGCCGCTCTGGGTTGCTGTGCACGGCGGCGCACTGCCGGCGCTCGGGGCGCTGGCCGGCAGCGTCTGGCACGCGCACGAGATGATCTTCGGCTATGCCTTCGCTGTGATCGCCGGCTTCCTGTTTACCGCCGTGCGCAACTGGACGAACCGGCCGACGCCGTCAGGCGGCGCGTTGGCGCTGGTCTGCGCGCTCTGGCTGGCGGCCCGCGTCTGCGTGTTGACACCGTGGATCGAGCTGGCGGCCGCGTTCGACCTGCTCTTCGCCGTTGCCGTGGCAATCGGTATTGCGCGGCCGATGATCGCCAGCGCCAACCGGCGCAACTACTTTTTCATCGGCCTGGTGGCGCTGCTCGGTCTGGCCGGCGCGACGCTGCTGATCGGCGCCGGGCGTGGCAGCAGCGCTCTCGCCCCGCTGGCAAGCACGCTCGGCCTCGATCTCGTCGGGTTGATCATCGCGATTATCGCCGGACGCGTCGTGCCGATGTTCACCAACAACGCCGTTCTCGGCGCCGGCGCGACGCGCGTCGAAGCGCTCGAGCGCAGCGCACTCGGCGTGTTGATTGCGCTGTTCGCCGTCGACGCTTTGGCGACGCTGCTTCCCGCTGTGCCGTCGGCGCTTGTTACCGGCGTTCTGGCGCTGCTCGCCGCCGGCGTGCACGCGCTGCGTCTGGCGCGCTGGCGCCCGCTGCGCACGCGCGCACTGCCCATCCTGTGGATTCTGCACGTCTCCTACGCTTGGCTGGTCATTCATCTGGCCTTGCGCGGAGCAGCGGCCGTCGATCTCTTTCCGGCCAACCTGGCGACGCACGCCCTGACCATCGGCGCCATCGGCGGCATGACGCTTGGCATGATGACGCGCACGGCGCGTGGGCACAGCGGGCGGCCGCTGCTTGCCGGGCGCGCCGAACTGGCGGCCTACCTCCTGATCCAGCTCGCGGCGCTCGTCCGCGTCTTCCTGCCGCTCGTACTGCCGGGGGCGTACGGCACCAGCCTGACCCTGTCAGCCCTCTTCTGGAGCAGCGCTTTCGCTTTGTTCACGGTGCGCTTCTGGCCGATTCTCAGCCGACCGCGGGTTGACGGCCGGCCAGGCTGAGCCGGCCGGCGGCAGGCGCCTTGACCCCCTGCGAGGGCGGCCAATATACTGTTCCTCTCGTCGCCGATTTCGTGATTGGTGCCTACGTTCAGGCACCGGAGGGCAATTAAACCATGTCGATGTTGTCCGTGAAGCGCGCTATTTCCAGCCGCAGCGATGCCGCGCAGGCGGTTGCCGAGGTGCGGCGCGCGCTCGAGCAGACCGATGCCAGTCTGGTCATTCTCTTCGTTTCTGCGCGCTACGACCTGGCGGCGGTCGAGGATGCGCTGCGCGGCGCGTTCGGCTGCCCGGTGATTGGTTGCACGACGGCCGGCGAGATCAACTCGGGGGGCTATACCGCCGGCGGAATGGTCGGTGTCAGCCTGGCATCGCCGAATCTTTTCGTGCATCCGAGGCTGATCGCGCCACTCGATTCCTTCGGTTTGGTCGAGGGCGAGCAACTGGCCGGTGAACTGCACGCCGAGCTCAGGCTGAGTGATGATTTCGACACCCGCCGGATGTTCAGTCTGCTCCTCGTCGATGGCCTGTCGATGCTCGAGGAGCAGGTGGTTGCGACGCTGCACCGGGCGCTTGCCGGCGTACCGCTGTTCGGCGGATCGGCCGGCGACGATCTCTCGTTCACGCGCACCCACGTCCTCTTCGACGGCCAGTTCCGCAGCAACGCGGCGGTGTTGACGCTATTCGAAACGACGCTGCCCTTCGTTCTCTTTCAGACGCAGCACTTCGCTCCGACCGACACGCGGCTGGTGATCACGGAGAGTGATTGCGCGTCACGTACGGTGACCGAGATCAACGGCGGCCCGGCAGCCGAAGAATACGCACGTGCAGTCGGTCTGGACATTTCGGAGCTGAATCCGCAAATCTTTGCTGCTTACCCGGTGATGCTGAAGATCGGCGGCGAGTACTATGTTCGCTCGATCCAGAAAGTCAATCCGGACGGCAGCCTGACCTTCTATTGCGCGATCGACAATGGTCTGGTGCTGACCGTCGGCCGCGGCAAGGAGCTCGTCGAGAGTCTGGCCGAGACGCTCGCCCGCTTACGCCATGAGTTGCCGACGATGAAACTGGTTCTCGGTTGCGACTGTATCCTGCGCCGGCTCGAGCTGCAGCAGAAAGAACTCGTCGAGGCGGCCGGCGAGGTTCTGAAGGACGTAGACTTCGTCGGCTTCTCGACCTACGGCGAGCAGGTCAACGGCATCCACGTCAATCAGACGCTGACCGGGATTGCACTTGGCGAGTAGCGCTGGTCATCGGCTGCAGGGCGCACGCGGGCTGGCGCAATGACCGACGCAGCCGATCTGCCGAAACGCCTCGCGGCGCTCGAGCGCGAACTCGCCATGCAGCGCAAGATCAACCGGGTCCTGATGGAGCGCGTCGAGCGCAGCGTCAATGACAGCGGCAGTTCGTATTCGCTCTTCGAGCGTAACATCACCTTGCAGCGCAGCGTCGATGCGCAGGTACGCGAGCTCGAGCGCGTCAATGCCGAGTTGCATCGGCTGATCGACACGGCGAATCGGGCGCAGCGCGCGGCCGAGGCGGCAAGCCAGGCGAAAAGCGAGTTTCTGGCGACAATGAGTCATGAGATCAGAACGCCGATGAATGGCGTGCTGGGCATGACTGAATTGCTGCTTGGTACGCGCCTCGATCCGGTACAGCGCCGTTATGCCGAGTCGGTGTTCAGCTCGGGTCGCCATCTGCTCGGGATCATCAACGACATTCTGGACTTTTCGAAGGTCGAGGCGGGGCGCCTGGAACTCGAAGCCGTACCGTTCTCACCGGCTGATCTGGTCAGCGAAGCGGTCGCCATGTTCGCGCAGCCAGCGGCCGAACAAGGGCTGGCCTTGTCCTGCGCGCTGTCGCCGGCCCACGACGCCGTGCGCCTGCGCGGCGACCCGTTCCGCCTGCGCCAGGTGCTGCTCAACCTGCTCAACAACGCAATCAAGTTCACTCGTGCCGGCAGCGTCACCGTACGCGCGTCGGTCGGCGAAGCGGCGGCGGGCCGGCGCCGCTTCGCTTTCAGCGTTGAGGATACGGGCGTCGGGATTCCGGCGGCGGTGCGCGACAAGATATTCGAACACTTTGCCCAGGCGGATGGTTCGACCACCCGGCAGTTTGGTGGCACCGGCCTCGGCCTGGCGATTTGCCGGCGCCTGGTCGAACTGATGGGCGGAACGATAGGCGTGGAAAGCGAGCTTGGTGTTGGCAGCCGTTTTACCGTCGATCTCGTGCTGCCCGAGCTCGCTCGGGAAGACAAGCGCGTGAGCAGCTTGGCGGCAGCGGAAAATGCCAACGCAGCGGTCGCTGACCAGACGATCGGTGCTGTCCGATCCACCGGCGGCGGAGAGTCGGCGAACCCGCTGCGCGGACGTGTCTTGCTGGTTGAGGACAATCCGATCAACCAGGTGGTTGCCGAGGCGATGCTCGCGGCGCTCGGCATGACCGTCGAACTCGCTCGCAACGGCCAGGAGGCCTTGCTGCTGGCGGCCGTGCAACGTTTCGACATCGTCCTGATGGATTGCCAGATGCCGGTGCTCGATGGCTACGAGGCGACTCGGCGGCTGCGCCAGCGCGAGGTCGATGGCAGCGAGCGCGTGCCGGTGATCGCGCTGACCGCCAACGCGCTCGAGGACGACCGCCAGCAATGCATCGAGGCCGGCATGGACGACTATCTGAGCAAGCCGTATTCGCAGACACAACTGGCTACGCTGTTGCGCCGCTGGCTCCTGCCGGCGGCCGGCGCCACCGCGCGTCAGGGAAATTAGGCGGCTGACTTGGCTTCGCCGCCGAGCGCAGCGAGCAGGTCGTCGAGCAAGCGCGCGACCTCGCCAGTCATCAGAGTGAAGTCGATGGCGAAGCGTTCGTCTTCGTTCTCGCCCTGGCCCTCCGCCTCATCTTTCAGCAGATCGAGGAAACTCAGCCGCTTGAGCTGCAGGTTATCGTCGAGGATGAACGAGATACGGTCGTTCCAGGTCATTGCCAGGCGAGTGACGACCTTGCCGCCGGCGATGTGGCGGCCAATTTCCTCGCCTTCCAGCGGGTGATGGGCGTAGCGTACGATCGCCTTTTCCGGCGAGCGCAATTCGAGGTCCTGGTCGAGCGTGAAGCCGGGCGGCGCTTCGCCAGCGGCGACCCAGGCGGTCATCGCCGCTGAAGGGGAGAGCATCACCTTGAGCAGCTTGGCGGGCAAGCCCTCGACGCTCTTGTGCAGAAGTTCAAGGAACTCGTCCGCCTTTGCCGGCGAGGCGCAGTCGACAACCAGCCAGCCATTGACCGGGTCGATCCAGCCGTAGGTCGTCCGTTGGCGGACGAAGGCGCGCGGCAGCAGGGTCAGCGTCGTCTCCTCGAGGATCTCGCGCAGTTCACGGCGACCGACGCGGCGCCCTTCGTTTTCCTCGATCGCCTTGACTTTGTCGGCGGCGAAGCGCTTGACGACCGACGTCGGCAGCAGCTTTTCCTCGGCTCCGAGAGCCAGCAGGAATTGCCGCTCTGCCGTGTAGAGCAAGCTGCCATCAGGCCCTGGTGGCTGCCAGCCGAGGCTACGCGGGTCGGTTGCAGCGCACGCCTGTAGCGTGCGGCGGGCGAGCTGTTCAGCAAGTTGTTCGGCTTCGACAGCACAGTTTTTCGGCAGACGGTAGAGGCTAAGGTTCTTGAACCACATGCGGCGGGACTCCAGACAGACGGGAAAACGGATCGAAGGATGCGGCTTGGCCGAGGCTCGCTAAGCCTTGATCAGGCGGTTGGGAAGTGAAATGGCGGCAGCCGCTGAAAGCCGCTGGCGGCGGGCGCCAGCGCAAGCTTGGGCGCGCCGCTTCATTCGCCGACAAGGTCGGCGTCGGCCGGCGGAACGAAGCGGAAGAGGGTGGGTGGCAAGCGCGGGTTGCGCTCGATGCGGCTGAAGCTGAGTTTCGTCGTCTGGCCGAGGCTGTCGTGCAGTTCCATCATCTTCAGCTCGTGCGCCGCGAAACCCAGGCGGATTTTCTCGAATCCGCTCTCCGCCGTCTTCGGCCGTGCTTCCAGCCAGGCGATGCCGTCGCTGGCCTCGCGCGATCGCGTCTCGCCGAGTTTGTCCTCTTCGCGCAGGTTGAAATTCTTCTCGATCGTGTTGTCGCCGGCGAGCAAAGCCGCCGGGCTGCCGCCGAGCGCCGCGCCGACCTTGCGCACCGTCACCTGGCGCAGCTCTGGATCGTGCATCCAGACCTTCTCGCCGTCGCCAACCAGCAATTGGCTGTACGGTTGTTCGATCTGCCAGCGAAACTTGCCGGGACGCGCGATCATCATCACGCCGCTTGCCGTCTGTACGTTGCGACCGTTACGCGCGACGACGGTCTGCGCGAAGTCCGCGCGCAGCGTGCGCGTGCCACTCAGGAAGCGATGCAGGTCGTCGATCGTCCCCGCGTGCGCAGTGTGCGGGCCACTGAGCAGCGCCGCGAACAGGACGCCGGCCAGGCAAGGCGGCTTGCGGCTCATTCGTCTTCCTTGCGGGCGATGACTTCACGCCCGCCGCGCGGGTCCATCGCGGAAACGAGTCCAGCCTTCTCCATCGCCTCGAGCAGGCGGGCGGAACGGTTGTAGCCTATGCGCAGATGGCGCTGAACGAGCGAGATCGACGCCCGGCGGTTCTTCAGAACGACTTCGACTGCTTGGTCGTACACGGGATCGGCCTCGCCGTCGGTCTCGCCGCCACCGCCTTCGCCGCCGCCAGCACTCGCGCTGCCTTCATCGCTGCCACCGCTGAGCACGCCGTCGACATAGTTCGGCGTACCGACCTTCTTCAGATAGTCGACGACGCGATGAACTTCGTCATCGGCGACGAAAGCGCCGTGCACGCGCGTCGGATAGCCGGTACCTGGCGCCAGGAAAAGCATGTCGCCCTGGCCAAGCAGCGCTTCGGCGCCCATCTGGTCGAGAATCGTGCGCGAATCGATCTTCGACGAAACCTGAAACGAGATGCGCGTCGGGATATTCGCCTTGATCAGGCCGGTGATCACGTCAACCGAAGGCCGCTGCGTGGCGAGAATCAGGTGGATCCCCGAGGCGCGCGCTTTCTGCGCCAGGCGGGCGATCAACTGCTCGACCGTCTTGCCGGAAACCATCATCAGATCGGCCAGTTCGTCGATGACGACGACGATGTAGGGCAGAACCGTCAGCGGTTCCGGCGTTTCAGGGGTCAGTGAAAGCGGATTGGCGATCTTTTCGCCGGCTTTTTCGGCTTCACGCACGCGATGGTTGAAACCGGAGACGTTGCGCACGCCCATGGCGGACATCAGCTTGTAGCGCTTTTCCATCTCGGCGACGCACCAGTTGAGCGCGTTGCTCGCCTGCTTCATGTCGACGACGACCGGCGCCAGCAGGTGCGGGATGCCCTCGTAGATCGACAGTTCAAGCATCTTCGGGTCGACCAGGATGAGCCGCACCAGGTCGGGCTCGGACTTGTAGAGCAGCGAGAGGATCATCGCGTTGATGCCGACCGACTTGCCCGAGCCGGTCGTCCCGGCGACGAGCAGGTGCGGCATCCGGGCCAGATCGACGACCACCGGCTGGCCGCCGATGTCCTTGCCGAGGGTCATCGCCAGCGGTGCGTTGAGATCACTGTACTGCCGGCTGGAAATGATTTCGAGCAGGCGAACGGTCTGCCGTTTCGGATTCGGCAGTTCGAGCGCCATCGAAGACTTGCCCGGGACGGTCTCGACGACGCGCACCGAGACGAGTGACAGCGAGCGCGCCAGATCCTTGGCCAGATTGAGAATCTGCGCCCCCTTGACGCCGACTGCGGGTTCGATTTCGTAGCGCGTGACCACCGGGCCGGGGTAGGCCGCGGTGACCGTAACCTGGACGCCGAAATCGGCGAGTTTGCGCTCGATCAGGCGCGAGGTGTACTCCAGCGTCTCGTGACTGACGCTGTCGGCATGCGGTGGTGCCGGTTCGAGCAAGTGCAGCGGTGGCAACATGCCGCCGACGACCGCTTCCGGAAAGAGGACGGCCTGGCGTTCGCGTTCGATGCGCTTTTCGACCTTCGGCGGCAAGGGTGGGGGAGCGCTGACCTCGGGCGGTGTTTCGATGAGCACCGGTTCATGCGTCTCGACGCGTCGCTTTTCGACCTCGACGACCGCTTCGCGCTCGCGCGCGATTTCCCGCCCGATGCGTCGGTCGCGCCAGCGATCGAGCAGGTCGCGCAGGGCGAAGACGCCTTGTTCGAGCAGCGTTCCACAGCGTTCGGCAGCGCTGATCCACGACATCCCGGTGAAGATGCTCCAGCCGAGAACGAGCAGAGCGAACAGGGTCAGCGTGGCGCCCGTGTAACCGAGATGGCGAACGGTGAAGGCGCCGATCTCGATCCCGACGATCCCGCCGGGGCCAACCGGCAACGGCGCCGTATGCGTGTAGAAACGCAGCGTTTCGAGCCCGCTGCTGGCCAGGAGGAGGACGAGGAAGCCGCTCAGCGCGATCAAAAGGGGGCGGCGGTCGGCGGGCTGCCGGCTATCCAGGCTGCGGTAACCCCACCAGACGAAAGCGAGCAGGAGGACGATCCACCACCACGCCGAGAGACCGAAAACGGCCAACAGCAGATCGGCCAGCCAGGCGCCGCTACGGCCTGCCGGGTTGTGCAGCGTCAGCGCATGCACGGCATGCGACCAGCCGGGATCGGACCGGTGGTAGCCCGAGAGCGAAAGCGCCAGAAAACCGGCGATGACGATCAGGATCAGCCAGCGCGATTCCTGCAGCAGAAGCGCGATTTTTTCCGGCAGGGGGTTGCTCGCGGCGCGCGAGCTCGAACCCCCTCTACCGGTAAGTCTGTTCAACAAGGCCATCAGTGGGAGCGCAGCAGGCGGGTTCACCAGAGGATCAGCTTTGCCGGCCAGGCGCGCTGGGCATCGGCGCATCCTTGTCGGTGAGAATGATGCGGCCTTCCTCGACGCGGAAATAACCGCGGTTTTCAAGGTCCTTCATCACCCGGCTGACCATTTCGCGCGAGGCGCCGATCATCTTGGCGATGTCCTGCTTGGTCAGGCGGCGTTTGATCACGCGCCGACCGCGCTCGTCTTCGGAAAAGTCGATCAGCAGTTTGGCGACCCGCCCGTAGACGTCGAGCAGGGCCAGGCTCTCGATGTTGCGGTCGGCTTCGCGCAGGCGCTGGACGAGACTCTTCATGATGTTCAGGCAAAGATCGAAGTTCTCGGCCAGACAGCGTTTGAAGTCGTTCTTGGTAATCACCAGCAACTCGCAGGTTTCGGTGGCGACGACATCGGCCGAGCGCGGGCTGCCGTCGATCAGGCCCATTTCGCCAAAGAATTCCCCCGGGCCGAGCAGCGTGAGGATGACCTCGCGCCCCTCTTCGTCGCTGTTCAGAACCTTGGCTCCGCCGCTGATCAGCACATAGAGCGAGTCGGTGCTGTCGCCAGCGCGCACGATCGTCGTCAGGCGCGTCACGCGGCGGTGGAAAGCGACCTTGGCAATCTGTTCGAGCTGGGAATCCGGAACTCCGGCGAAAATCGGAATGCTGTGCAGCAATATCAGGCTTGGTCCTCTCCTGGGCTGCTCGACCTGCGTGTTCATTGGCATTCTCTCATTAGTTGATGTGAGTGCTATCAAGGGTTTGCGCCGCAATTATAATGCACTTCTCAGATCTGCGAGAAAAACCGGCGCCGGCGCGCACTTTGCCACCGGGCAGCCGTCGCTTACAATCGAGCGTTACGCTGCCGGCGGTTCGCCGACCGGCTGTTCGACGCCCCATCACGCCGCAGTTGCCCAGTTACCCACGTCATTTCGAGGGAGCAATTCAGAATGAGCTCAACCCCCCGCCACTGCCGTCTGTTGATTCTCGGTTCGGGTCCGGCCGGCTATACCGCCGCCGTTTACGCGGCGCGTGCCAACCTGCAGCCGGTCTTGGTCACCGGTATGGCGCAGGGCGGGCAGTTGATGACGACGACCGACGTCGACAACTGGCCGGGCGACGTGCACGGTGTACAAGGGCCGGAACTGATGCAGCGCTTCGAGCAACACGCCCGCCGCTTCGAGAGCGAAATCATTTTCGATCACATCCACACGGCGCAGGTCGGCGAACGGCCTTTTGTCCTGATCGGCGATAGCGCGACCTACACCTGCGATGCGCTGATCATTGCCACCGGTGCTTCGGCGCAGTACCTCGGCTTGCCATCGGAAGAAGCGTTTGCCGGGCGGGGCGTTTCCGCCTGCGCCACCTGCGATGGCTTCTTCTATCGCAACCAGCCGGTGGCCGTCATCGGCGGTGGCAATACGGCGGTCGAGGAGGCGCTTTACCTGGCCAACATTGCGAGCCACGTCACGCTCGTCCACCGGCGCGACAAACTGCGCGGCGAGAAAATCCTGCACGACAAGCTGTTTGCCCGCGAGCAAGCAGGCAAGGTTACGATTCGCTGGAACTCTACGCTGCAAGAGATCCTCGGCGATCAGTCGGGGGTGACCGGAATTCGCTTGCAGGACAAGTTGAGCGGCAAGCTCGAAGACATTCCCATGCTCGGTGTCTTCATCGCCATTGGCCACAAACCGAACACCGACCTGTTCATCGGCCAGTTGGCGATGGACGGCGGTTACCTGATCACCCAGGGCGGGCGGCATGGCAACGCGACGGCGACGTCGGTTCCCGGCGTCTTCGCTGCCGGCGACGTGCAGGACCACATCTACCGCCAGGCGTGCACCTCGGCCGCCAGCGGCTGCATGGCGGCGCTCGACGCCGAGCGCTACCTCGACGGCCTTGGTTTGAGCGGCTGATGGTCGGTTGCGCGGCGGCGGCCGGCAACATCCGGCTGCGCCGCCGCGCGAGCCGGTTTGCGCGACGAGCTGACTGCACGCAGATCCCGGTGCCCGGCATGAACAGGCGACGGTCAGAGCCCAGCGCCGACGACTTGGCGGCTTTTCTCGCCGCTGTCGACGGCGCTACGCCGTTGCGCCGGGAAGGGCGCGTCGTCTTCGACCCGCCGAAGCCGAGCCCGCGTCCGCGACAGCGCGAAATCGACGAAGCCGCCGTGCTCGGTGAAGCGCTGCATGCGCCGCTGGCGGTCGACGACTGGCTCGACCTGGGTGGTGCCGACTCGTTTCTTCGCCCCGGTCTGCCGCGCGCGATCCTGCGCGACTTGCGGCGTGGGCGCTGGTCCATCCAGGATCACCTCGACCTGCACGGCATGAACCGCCATCAGGCGCACGCTGAGGTGACCGCCTTTCTCAGCGATTCGCTGCTCGCCGGCAAGCGCTGCCTGCGCATCGTCCATGGCCGTGGGCACGGCTCGCCGGGGCGCGAGGCAATCCTGCGCCGCCTGGTCAAGAGCTGGCTGGGTCGCTGCCGGGATGTGCTGGCTTTCTGTCACGCGCCGCCGAGCGACGGCGGCGACGGTGCGCTGTGGGTTCTGCTCAAGGGGAGCGGAAAACCGCGCTAGGTGTTGGCGATATCCTGGCGCCGGTGCGCTCGCCCGGCGGGCGTCGCGAGCGGGCGGCCTTACGCGGACAAGGCGCAGATCGCCTTGCCGCCAGTGACTGCGGCGTCAGATCGCCGCTTCATCGAGTTCGCCGGTACGAATGCGGACGACCTGGTCAATCGTGCTGACGAAGATCTTGCCGTCGCCGATCTTGCCCGTGCGCGCCGCCTTGACAATCGCGTCGATCGCGGGATCTACGCCGCTATCGCTGACAACGATCTCGATCTTGACCTTGGGCAGAAAATCGACCACATACTCGGCACCGCGATAGAGTTCGGTATGCCCCTTTTGGCGCCCGAAACCCTTGACCTCGGTCACCGTCAACCCGGTGACGCCGATTTCCGAAAGCGCCTCACGCACTTCGTCAAGCTTGAACGGTTTGATGATCGCTTCGATTTTTTTCATGGTCATGTCTCCGTGGAAGGTCGTCGGGAAATCGTATCAGAAATCGGGCGAGGCGCCCACGCTCAGTACGGGTCGCGGTAGCGATTGGTGATCGGATAACGCCAGTCCTTGCCGAAACCACGCTGCGTGACGCGGATGCCGACGGGCGCCTGGCGCCGCTTGTATTCGCTGATCTTCAACAGGTGCACGACGCGCCGCACGTCGGCCGGCGAATGACCTTGGGCGATGATCTCGCGCGGGCTGAGCTCCTTGACCATGTAGGCCTCGACGATGTCATCGAGGATAGCGTAGGGCGGCAGGCTGTCCTGATCGGTCTGCCCCGGCTTCAACTCGGCCGACGGTGGGCGGGTGATGATCTTCTCGGGAATCACGTACGAGCGCGTGTTGCGCCAGCGCGCCAGGCGGTAGACCAGCGTCTTGACGATGTCCTTGATCACCGCGAAGCCGCCGGCCATGTCGCCGTAGAGCGTGCAGTAGCCGACCGCCATTTCCGATTTGTTGCCGGTCGTCAGGACGAGCGACCCGGTCTTGTTGGACAGGGCCATCAGAATCGTGCCGCGGATTCGCGCCTGCAGATTCTCTTCGGTGGTGTCGGCCGCAAGGCCGGCGAACTGCGCCTCAAGGAGAGCGGCGAAGGTCGTCATTGCCGCTTCGATCGGAATCTCGTCGTAGCGCACGCCGAGCAGGCGGACCATCTCGCGTGACTCGGAGAGGCTGAGTTCGGCCGTGTAGGGCGAGGGCATCATGACTGCGCGCACCTTGTCGGCGCCCAGCGCATCGACTGCGATGCACAAAGTGAGCGCCGAGTCGATACCGCCTGAGAGGCCGATGATCGCGCCGGGAAAACCGTTTTTGCCGAGATAGTCGCGCACGCCAAGGACGAGTGCCTGGTAGACCTCGGCTTCCCGGCACGGCGCTTCGGCGATCTCGCCGGCGATCAGATCGCCGTCGGCGAATTCGACCAGGCCGAGATCCTCGGCGAACTGCGGCAACTGGCGGCACAGCTCGCCGCGTGAGTCGAGGGCGAACGATCCGCCGTCGAAGACAAGTTCGTCCTGACCCCCGGCCAGATTGGCGTAGACCATTGGCAAGCCGGTGCTGGCGACGCGTGCGCGCAGAACTGCGGTGCGCCGTTCGCGTTTGCCGATGTGGTAGGGCGAGGCATTGAGCACGAGCAGGATTTCCGCCCCGGCGGCCCGCGCACGGTCGGCGGCGCCAGCTTCCCAGACGTCGGCGCAAATGTTGATGCCGCAACGCACACCGTTGATCGTCAGCACGCAGGGCCCGCTTCCCGACTCGAAGTAACGCTCTTCGTCGAAAACCTCGTAGCTTGGCAGTCGCTGCTTGTGGTAAGTGCCACGGCGCTCGCCGCCACTGAGCAAGGTCGCCGCGTTGTAGCACTTGCCGGCGCGTTTCTCGGGGTGGCCGACAAGGACGGAGATTCCCGGCAGACGGCTGGCCAAGCTGTTCAGCTCGCCGGTGCAGGCAGCGTAGAAGTCGTTACGGAGCAGCAGGTCTTCCGGCGGGTAGCCGGAAAGCGCTAGCTCGGGCGTGAGCAGCAGGTCGGCGCCCTGCTGCTGGGCGCGTTCGGCGAAGTCCAGGATGCGCGCCGCATTTCCGGCGAGGTCGCCGACGGTCGCATTGATCTGGGCGATGGCGATCTTCAGGGGCATGGCGGCAGCAACCGGCAAGCGGGACGTGCAGACCGTCGGCGAGGGGGCGACCCGCGTGGCGCTCAGAAGGCGGGCTTGTCCTTCGCGGTCGCGTAGCGCTCGACGCCGTCGAGAATCTCTTTCTTGGCTTCTTCGCTGCCCAGCCAGCCGCTGACCTTGACGAACTTGCCGCGTTCGAGATCCTTGTAGTGCGCGAAGAAATGCGCGATCTGATCAAGCACGACCTGAGGGAAATCGCGCGGTGTCTCGACATCGCGATACATCGGCGTCAGGCTGTCGACGGGTACCGCGAGCACCTTGCCGTCCTGTCCCGATTCGTCTTCCATCGCCAGCAGGCCAATCGGCCGGCAACGCACGACGACGCCCGGCGGCAGGGCAAACTGGGTGATCACGAGCACGTCCACCGGATCGTCATCGCCGGCGATGGTGTGCGGGATATAGCCGTAGTTGCACGGATAGTGCATCGCGGTCGACATGAAACGATCGACGAAGACGGCCCCGCTGTCCTTGTCTACTTCGTACTTCACCGGATCGGCGTGCATTGGAATCTCGATGATGACGTTGAAGTCGTTCGGTAGCGCTTTGCCGGCGGGCACACGATCCAGACCCATGATAATGATCTCTCAACAGATGGAAGACAGTGGATTATACGCCAGGGCGCGACGACGTTTGCTTTGGCGGGCGTTGCGGGGGGCCGAAATCTGGCCAGACGAGGTCGTTGACGGTCGGCGCACGACGGCGCGAGCAGCTTGCCATGGCCCAGCGGCGGGCACGGCTCCTCGCCCTGGCTTCGGTAGCTGCCTGCGTTCTCAGGCGGGGCAGGCGAGTGCGGGTGCGCTTTCGCTGGTCGGCTGCACGGGCTGGGGCGTGAGTTGCTGCAGCCACGCCAAGACCGGCGCCGCGCAGCTTTCCCACTGCTGATCGACGATCATGGCGTGCCCGGCGCCGGGAACGATGCGCAACTCGCCACGCCAGCGACGGGCGACGCGCTCGGTCATGTAGGATGGGAAAACCGCGTCGGCTTCGCCACCGACGACGAGCACCGGCAGGGCTGGCGTGCGTGGCGGCCAGCGCCAGAAAAGCAGCGACAGATCGCAAATGGCGCGCAGCGATTCGGGTTGCACCAAGCGGGTGAATTCGCCCAGCACCTGGTCGCTCGTGTCAGGCGAAAAGTAGACCTGTTTGATCAGGCGCAGCGCCGCAGTGTCAAAAATCCCCTTGCTCATCTGGAACACTGCGCCGAGAAACTGCGGGTGCTGGAAAAAGAGCCGGATCGCCGATTCCAGGGTGCCGCCGGGCGGCACCGGTGACATCAGGACCCCGGCTTCAGCGCGCGATTCCTCGAGTACGCGTTCGGCGAGAAATGCGCCCATTGAATGGCCAACGACGATCGGCTTGCGATCGAGCTGCTCGATCACCTGCAGCACATCGACAAGGTAGTCGTCCAGGCTCAGGGTATCGAGTTCACTTCCTCCCTCGCTCTGGCCGTGTCCGCTCAGGTCGAGCGCGTGACACTCGTAGCCTCGAGCGGCGAAGAATGGCAGGAAATGAACGTCCCAACAGCGGGCGTCGACGTAGCCGCCATGGATGAAAAGCAGCGGCGGGTGCGGGGAGCGCGCTGCCGGTGCGCGCTGCAGGGTGTGGATGCGGCGTCGAGCCATGATGAGTCTCCAGAATGGGCTTTGATTATAACCGACCAGACAGCCCGGAGTTGCCTGAGTTTCGGAAGCATCACGCACCTGGCGCAGCGCTGCCGGCGGTCAGATTCCGCGCAAATGTCCGTGTCGCGCGCCGCCCACCGCTCGCGCTTACTCAGCTCTCGGTGTTCCCGGCCCGCTGCCGTAAGCGGTACTTGCCGGGTAACCGGCGAGATCGAGGAGTTCGTTCCAATCGCCGCTGGCGAAACCGCGCAGGTTCTTGCGGCCGACCACCAGGCTGGGCAAGAGCGACCTGCCGCCCAACTGCTGGTTGACTTCGGCGAATTCTGCCTGGCTGCGGAGGAGTTTTTCGGTGAACGGGATGCCACGCCGAGTGAGCAAGTCGCGCGCCGCGCGGCACTCGTCGCATTCGGCCGCGGTGTACAGCACGACGGGAAACTTCTCGCTCGCCTGGCGCGCCGCGTAGGACAAGGGCGCGGGCGCCGGTTTCTCGGCGCTTTCGCCACTCGAGCCTTGGCCCTTGTAGATCGTCACCTGGCGTGCGTCGGCCGGCGGCGGGTGGTCGGAAATCACCGTACGGCCCGTCTTCGCATCGATCCAGCGGTAGGTCGTCTGGCCGTTGACGGTCGTCGCTGCGAGCAGGAGGCTGAGGAACAGAGCCGCCCGTCGGAAAGAGTCGGCGCACCACATGATGGAAACTCCCGGTAAGTCAGGCGGCGATCATTCCGCTTCGTCGCAGCAGCGCGTCGACCGTCGGCGCGCGGCCGCGGAAGGCCAGGAAGCTGTCGATCGCCGGTCGGCTGCCGCCGACCGCCAGAATCTCGTTCAAGAAGCGCTCGCCGGTCGTCCGGTCGAAGGCGCTGCCCGCTTCCTCGAAAGCGCTGTAACAATCGGCGGAAAGCACTTCTGCCCATTTGTAACTGTAGTAGCCGGCCGCGTAGCCGCCGGCAAAGATGTGCGAAAAGCTATGCGGAAAGCGATGCCACTCGGGGGGAACGATGACCGCCACTTCGCGCCGCACCTCGTTCAGGAGATCGAGCACGCTTCGTTCGCCGGCCGGGTCGAAAGTGCTGTGCAGCAGCAGGTCGAAGAGGGCAAACTCGACCTGGCGCAGCGTCTGCATGCCGCTCTGGAAGTTGCGCGCCGCCAGCATCTTGTCGAACAGCGCGCGCGGAAGCGCTTCTCCGGTGTCGACGTGCGCCGTCATTTCCGGCAGAACGCTCCATTCCCAGCAATAGTTTTCCATGAATTGCGAGGGCAATTCGACTGCATCCCACTCGACGCCATGAATGCCGGCGACTGGCAGATCGTCGACGCGGGTCAACAGGTGGTGCACACCGTGCCCGGTTTCGTGAAACAGCGTGATGACTTCGTCGTGCGTGAAAGTGGCGGGCCGCAGCTTTCCGTCGTTGTCGACCAGGGGTCGCGCGAAGTTGCAGTTCAGATAGGCTACCGGCTTCTGGATTCCGTCGGGAGTCGCCGCGCGGAACTCGGCGCGCGCCCGTCGGCGGCTGACCGCTTCGTCCATCCAGGCGCCGCCACGCTTGGTCTCGCGCGCATAGAGGTCGAGGTAGAAGCGGCCGATCAGATCGCCGGTCGGCGTCTCGATGCGGAAGAAGCGGACATCGTCGTGCCACAGCGGCGCATGGTCGGGCTTCAGGCGAACGCTGAAGAGCGTTTCGATGACGCGAAAAAGGCCGGCCAGTACCTTGTCCTCGGTGAAGTACTGCTTGACCTCGTGCTCCGAGAAGGCATAGCGCTGCTGCAGCAGCTTTTCCGAAGCGTAGGCGACATCCCAGGCTTCCAGCGTTGCCAGGCCGAGCTCGGTGCGCGCGAAGGCGCGCAGCTCGGCGACATCGCGCTCGGCAAAAGGACGCGCTTTGCCGGCCAGATCGCGCAGGAAGGCAAGGACTTGCGCAACCGAGTCCGCCATCTTGGGAACCAGCGAAACCTCGGCGAAGTTGGCGTAGCCGAGCAACTGCGCCTCTTCCCGGCGCAATTCGAGAATACGTCGGATGAGCTGAGTGTTGTCCAGTTCGGGGGGGCCGAACTCCGACGCGCGCGTGGCAAAGGCGCGATAGAGCGCTGCGCGCAGCCGCCGACTGTCGGCGTACTGCATCACCGGCAGGTACGACGGCATGTGCAGCGTGAACTTCCAGCCGCCCTTGCCGTCTCGCTCGGCGGCCGCGCGCGCCGCCTGCCGTACGTCTTCCGGCAAGCCGGCAAGCTCGCCTTCGTCGCTCACCCGTTCGCTGAAGGCATTGGTTGCGTCGAGCAGGTTTTCCGAGAACTTCGCTGCCAGGCTGGCCAGTTCCTCGCTGATTGCCTGAAAGCGCGGTTTCAGCTCGTCCGCAAGTTCGGCGCCGGCCAGGCGAAAATCGCGCAGTTCGTGCTCGACGATGCGTTGCCGGGCGGTCGACAGTTGGGCGAACTCGCGGCTGGCGGCGATCGCCCTGTACTTTGCGAAAAGCTTGAAATTCTGCCCGAGCTCGGCGTAGAAGCGGGCAACCTCGGGCAACATGCGGTTGTAAGCCTCACGCCAGGCGGGGATGTCGTTGACCGCGTGCAGATGGCCGACGATTCCCCAGGCGCGCGCGAGCGGTTCCAGACCGTCGGTCAGTGGTTCGGCGAACGATGACCAGGTGGCGGCCAGGTCGTCGTCGGTCAGCCTCACGATCAGCTTGCGCGCTTCACCCAGCAGGTGAGTGATCGCCGGTTCGACATCGTCCGGGCGAACGCGATCGAAGCGTGGCAGATCGGAAAAGTCGAGCAGTGGATTGTCGGCGAGTGTGCAGGAAGTCATTCAGGTTTCCTTACGGCCTGCGGCCGGCTGGCGTCAGCGTGGCGAGAGGCGAGGGTGGCAGGAAAGTCATTCGACCAGCTCACGGTAAGCGTGCCAGGAAGCGTGCCCAATCAGCGGCATGAGGACGATCAGCCCGAAGAACAGGGTCAGGAAGCCGAGCGCGGTAAGGACGACGATGATCGCTCCCCAGAGAATCATCAGGAGCAGGTTGGCGTCGACGCTGCGCAGGCTGGTGCGCAAGGCGACGAGCAGCCCGAGCGGACGGTCGAGCAACAGCGGCACTGAAACAACCGTCACCGAGAAGATCAGCAGCGCCAGCGTTCCGCCGCTGAGCAGCCAGATGAGCAGGAGGTCGCGATGCTCGCTGCTGGTATGCACTACCGCGAGCAGCTTGAGCAGGTCGGGCGTCAGGTCGGGCGCAAGCAGATGGAAGAGGCCGGTCGACAGGCGTTCCCAGAGCAAACCGACGGCGCCGAGCAGGAGACCGAGCTTGAGCAGTTCCACCCGGTTTCGGCGGCCACCGGCGAGCGAGCTGAAGAAGGTCGACGACTGACCGGACTCGCGTCGCCGGCTGATTTCGTACAGACCGCCGGAAAGCAGCGGCGCGACGAGAAAGAAGCCGGAGGTTGCGGCAATGAAGACGTGTCCGTTGCGCCAGGCGAAGATCGTGATCAGATCGCCGGCGATCGCAAAGAGTAGGCCGTAAGCCAGACTGGCAATCGGATTGGCGAGCAAGTCACGCCAGCCGGCGGCCAGCCAGGCAAAGGGACGGCTCAGCGCCACCTGGCGAATGCCCGGCAGCGTTGCGGCAGGACTCGGCGGAGGAAGCGGCTGACTCATGCAATCTCCTGGCTGAAAGGAAGTCGGCAAGGGCAGTTGGCCGGCATGCGATGGCTCAGACGGCGAACGGCTCGCCGGTCAGGTGCTCGCACGCCTCGACGTACTTGGCGCGTGTGCGCGCGATGACCTCGGCCGGCAGGCTGGGCCCGGGTGCGCGCTTGTCCCAGGCAAGCGTTTCGAGATAATCGCGCACGAACTGCTTGTCGTAGGAGGGTGGATTGCTTCCCGCGCGATAGGCCTCGGCCGGCCAGAATCGCGACGAATCGGGGGTCAGCGCTTCGTCGATCAGATGCAACTTGCCGGCAGCATCGAGGCCGAACTCGAACTTGGTGTCGGCGATGATGATCCCGCGCGCGGCTGCGTAGTCGGCCGCGCTGCGGTAGAGCGCGAGGGCGGCGGTCCGCGCTTCCTCGCCGACCGCCGCCCCGCTGCGACCGCTTGCGGCGAGCACGTCGGCCAGCTCTTCTGCGCACGCGGCCTGCGCCTGGGCGAAGGAAATGTTCTCGTCGTGCGCGCCGATCGCCGCCTTGGTTGCTGGAGTAAACAGCGGTTCGGGCAGGCGGCTGGCGAGCTGCAGGCCGGCCGGCAGCGCGAGGCCACAAACACTGCCGGTGCGCTGGTAGTCCTGCCAGCCGGAACCGATCAGATAGCCGCGCACGACGGCTTCGATTGGCAGCGGGCGCAGTCGCCTGACGACCAGCGAGCGCCCACGTACCTGATCGCGCTCGTCGTTGGCGACGACGGTTTCCGGGTCGGTTCCGGTCAACTGGTTGGCCACGATGCCGGCCAGACGGCTGAACCAGAAGCTGGCCAGGCGGGTGAGCACCTTGCCCTTGTCCGGGATCGGGTCGGGCAACACGACATCGAAGGCGGAAAGCCGGTCGCTGGTGACGATCAGCAGTTTGTCGTCGGCAACCGCGTAGATGTCGCGCACCTTGCCTCGGCCGAGCAACGGCAGGCTGCGCAGGGTCGATTGAAAGAGAGGTTCAGACACGTTGGTGATCCAGGTCAGGCCGACGGTTCGACGAGAGGCGGTGAGGGCACGGATTATAGGGCAGATCGCCAGCGCCCGACGCTGCGCTGGTGCCGCTCGTCGTCAGGCGGCGGCGCACACGGCTACCCGCTCGAGCCGCCAGCCGGAACGAAAAAAAGCCGCGCCGCTCATCAAGAGCGGCGCGGCCCTGATTTGCCCAGGCCTAGCGAACGGTCTGGCTCAACTCGCCGCTCTTGTAGCGCTCAGCCATCTTTTCGAGCGGGATCACCTTGATCTTGCTCGCCTGGCCAGCCGTACCAAAGGCCTCGAAGCGCGCCTGACAGATCTTCTTGGCCGCTTCACGCGCCGGCTTCAGGTAGTCGCGCGGGTCGAACTTGGCCGGATTCTCGGCGAAGTAGCGGCGGATGGCGCCGGTCATCGCGAGCCGGATGTCGGTGTCGATGTTGACTTTGCGCACACCGTGCTTGATCCCGGTGACGATTTCTTCCACGGGCACGCCGTAGGTTTCCTTCATGTCGCCGCCGAACTCGCGAATCTCGGCGAGCAGTTCCTGCGGCACCGACGACGAACCGTGCATGACCAGGTGGCAGTTCGGGATGCGCTCGTGGATTTCCTTGATGCGGTCGATCGCCAGAATGTCGCCGGTCGGCTTCTTGGTGAACTTGTAGGCACCGTGCGAGGTACCGATGGCGATCGCCAGCGCGTCGCACTGCGTCTGCTTGACAAAGTCGGCTGCCTGTTCGACATCGGTCAGGAGTTGCTCGCGGGTCATCGTCCCTTCCGCGCCGTGGCCGTCTTCCTTGTCGCCGCGCATCGTTTCCAGCGAGCCCAGAACGCCGAGTTCGCCCTCAACCGAAACGCCGATGGCGTGCGCGAATTCAACCACTTTGCTCGTCGTTTCGACGTTGTATTCGTAGGTGGCGACCGACTTGCCATCAGCCATCAGCGAACCGTCCATCATCACTGACGAGAAGCCCGAGCGAATCGCTGCCATGCACACTGCCGGCGATTGGCCATGGTCCTGGTGCATGACGATAGGAATGTGCGGATAGGCTTCCAGCGCGGCGAGAATCTGATGCCGCAGGAAGGGCTCGCCGGCGTATTTACGCGCGCCGGCGGAAGCCTGCATGATTACCGGAGCATCGACCTCAGCGGCGGCTTCCATGATCGCCCACACTTGTTCCATGTTATTGACGTTGAATGCGGGCAGACCATAGCCATTGGCCGCGGCATGGTCGAGTAATTGACGCATAGATACAATTGGCATGATTGCTTTCTCCAGTGGTTGCTTAGTTGCCTGAATAGGGAAGCCGGCCGGCGCCGGTTCCGACAGTTTTTCCTGCTGATCGAACGACCTGGGGAACGATCGAAGCCATCGCTCAGGGTATTTCGTCAGCCGGGCGCGTACTGCTGGTCGCCGACCCGAACGATCTTCAGCGTGTTGGTTCCGCCGCTGGTACCCATCGGCTCGCCGGCGGAGAGGACGATGAAATCGCCTTTGCCAACGATCCCCTCGTTCATCAGCAGACGTTCCGCGTCGTAGAGCAGCTCATCGCGTGTCGCCGGTCGCTGCGTCATGAACAGCGGGAAGACCGCGCGATAGAGGCTCATCTTGGTCACCGCTTCCGGCCGCGGGGTGAGCGCGTACACCGGCACACCGCAGTTCAGGCGGCTCATCCAGAGCGCTGTCGCGCCGGATTCGGTCAGTGCGGCGATCGCCTTCACCTTGAGGTGATGCGCCGTCCAGATCGCGGCCAGCGAAATCGTCTGATCGATACGCGTGAATACCTGATTGAGAAACTCGCTGTCGAGCGTGACTTCGGCTGATTTCTCGGCTTCCAGGCAGATGCGCGACATCGCCTCGACCGTTTCCACCGGATACCGACCTGAGGCGGTTTCGGCCGACAGCATGACCGCGTCGGTGCCGTCGAGGACGGCATTGGCGACATCGGAGACCTCGGCCCGGGTTGGTGTCGGTGAGTTGATCATCGACTCCATCATCTGCGTCGCGGTGATCGCCAGCCGGTTCTTTTCGCGCGCCAGTCGGATCATTCGCTTCTGCAGCGCGGGCACTGCGGCGTCTCCGACCTCGACGGCAAGATCACCGCGCGCGACCATGATGCCGTCGGAGGCGCCAATGATCTCTTCCAGCGCGGCGACCGCTTCGACGCGTTCGATCTTGGCGATCGTGTGCGCCCGCCCACCCGCCGCGTGGATCAGTTGCTTGGCCATGTACATGTCGGCCGCGCTCTTGGGAAACGAGACGGCGACGAAATCGACCTCCATCGCCGCCGCCGTCCGGATGTCTTCCATGTCCTTGGCGGTCAGCGCGGGTGCCGAGAGGCCGCCGCCCTGGCGGTTGATTCCCTTGTTGTCGGACAAGGCGCCGCCGTGGCGGACGATGGTGAAGATCTCCGAGCCGGCCACGCGCTCGACGTCGAGGACGATCCGCCCGTCGTCGAGCAGCAGCACGCTGCCGCTGGAGACGTCGCGTGTCAGGTCCTTGTAGTCGAGACCGACGCGCTCGCTGTTGCCCAGCTCACAGTTGGCGTCGAGGATGAAGCGCGAGCCGTTCTCGAGCCAGCTCTTGCCTTCAGCGAATTTGCCGACGCGGATTTTCGGGCCCTGCAGGTCGGCCAGAATGCCGACCGGGCGTCCGACGCGTGCCGCCGCTTCACGCACGAGTTGGGCACGCCCGATGTGTTCCTCGGGTTTGCCATGAGAGAAGTTGAGGCGCACGACATTGACGCCGGCGCGGATCATACGCTCCAGAACTTCGGCGTTGGACGACGCTGGGCCGAGCGTGGCGACGATCTTGGTATCTCGCGACATGTTTCTCCTACTGTTCCTGCCTGGCAGGGCGCTTCCGGCAGGGCACCCGGAGGTGCCCTGCGCCGGCTTATCAGCCAGCCATCACCTTGACCATTTCCAGCACCTTGCAGGAATAGCCCCATTCATTGTCGTACCAGGCGACGACCTTGATGAACGTACCGTCGAGCGCCATTCCAGCTTCGGCGTCGAAGACCGAGGTGCAGCTCTCGTCGCGGAAGTCGGTCGCCACGACCTTTTCGTTGGTGTAGCCGAGAACGCCCTTCATCGGGCCTTCCGAGGCTGCCTTCATGGCGGCGCAGATGGCGTCGTAGGTCGCTTCATTGCTCAGTTCGCAGGTCAGATCGACGACCGAAACGTCCGACGTCGGAACGCGGAAGGCCATGCCGGTCAGCTTCTTGTTCAGCTCGGGGATGACCTTGCCCACCGCCTTGGCGGCGCCGGTCGACGACGGGATAATGTTTTCGAGGATGCCGCGGCCACCACGCCAGTCCTTGTTCGAGGGACCGTCGACCGTCTTCTGGGTGGCCGTCGCCGCGTGCACCGTGGTCATCAGGCCGCGCTTGATTCCCCAGTTGTCGTTCAGCACCTTGGCCACCGGGGCCAGGCAGTTGGTCGTGCACGAGGCATTCGAGATGATCGTTTGCCCGGCGTAGGTCTGATGGTTGACGCCGAAAACGAACATCGGCGTGTCGTCCTTGCTCGGCGCGCTCTGAATGACTTTCTTGGCGCCGGCGGCAATGTGCTTCTGGCAGGTGTCGAGCGTCAGGAAGAGGCCGGTCGATTCGACGACGACTTCGGCGCCAACTTCATCCCACTTCAGCTCGGCCGGGTCCTTGACCGCGGTCAGGCGAATGCGCTTGCCGTTGACCACCAGCGTGTTGCCGTCAACCGAAATGTCGCCCTTGAAGCGGCCATGCACCGAGTCGTACTTCAGCATGTAGGCCAGATAGTCGGGCTCGAGCAGGTCGTTGATGCCGACCACTTCGATATCGTTCGCGAAGTCCTGCACAGCAGCGCGAAAAACCATCCGACCAATACGCCCGAAACCGTTGATTCCAACTTTGATTGACATGAAACGATCTCCTTGAAGAATTACAACAATGATTTCACGCAGTCGACCACGCCGGTCACCGTGAAACCGAAAAAGTCGAACAAGCGGCCAGCCGGAGCCGACACGCCAAAACGATCGATGCCGATCGTGGCGCCATCG
>NZ_JAPUVR010000087.1 GCF_029255125.1 Accumulibacter sp.
CGCGTCCAGTTGCTCGGTTCGGGAACGATCTTCCGTGAAGTGATCGCTGCCGCCGAACTGCTGAAGAACGACTGGGGCGTCGACGCCGACCTCTGGGGCTGCCCGAGCTTCTCGGAACTGGCGCGCGACGGCAACGACGTGCAGCGCTGGAATCTGCTGCATCCGACCGAAAAACCGCGCCGCTCGCACGTCGAAGCCTGCCTGGCCGACACGCGCGGTCCGATCATTGCGGCCACCGACTATGTCCGCCTGTTTGCCGAGCAGATCCGCCCCTTCCTGAATCGCCGCTACGTGACGCTGGGGACCGACGGCTTCGGCCGCTCCGACACGCGCGAGAAGCTCCGCCACTTCTTCGAAGTCGATCGCCGCTGGGTCACCCTCGCCGCGCTCAAGGCGCTCGCCGACGACGGTCAGATTGAACGGTCGAAGGTGGCCGAAGCGATCGGACGCTACGGCATCGACGTCAACAAACCCAATCCGATGACCGTCTGAGGGAGCCAAGCGATGAGTCAATTGATCGAAGTCAAAGTCCCCGACATCGGCGACTTCCACGACGTGCCGGTGATCGACATCTGCGTCCAGGTCGGCGATGCCGTCAAGGTCGACGACGCATTGGTCACGCTGGAATCGGACAAGGCAACGATGGACGTGCCGTCATCGGCCGCCGGCGTCGTCAAGGAGGTGCGCGTACAACTCGGCGACAAGGTTTCCGAGGGAAGCGTCGTCGTCATCCTCGCTGCTGGCGCCGAAGCGGGCGTCAAGCCGACTGGCGCGCCCGCCCCGGCCGCCGCCCCAGCCCCAGCCAGCACTGCGCCCAGCGCCGCGGCAGCCGCTGCGGCGAGCGCCGCGCCTCCACTGCCCAGCCCGACGCCGCCCGCCAGCACCGCCCAGCCCAGCGCAGCGCCGCCACCCGCTCTTGCCGTCGGCGCACGCACGCACGCCAGCCCTTCAGTGCGCCTGCTGGCGCGCGAACTTGGTGTCGATCTGACAAAAGTCAGTGCCAGTGGTCCGAACGGGCGGATCCTGCAGGAAGACGTCAACGCCTACGTCAAGGGCGTCATGACCGCCAGCCGTGCCCCTGCGGCGGCGGCTCCGGCCGCCCTTGGCGGCGGCCTTGACCTGCTGCCGTGGCCCAAGGTCGACTTTGCCAAGTTCGGCCCGGTCGAAGTCAAACCGCTCGCCCGCATCAAGAAGATCTCGGCCCAGAACCTGGCGCGCAACTGGGTGATGATCCCGGCCGTGACCTATCACGAAGACGCCGACATCACCGACCTGGAAGCCTTCCGCGTCGCGATCAACAAGGAGAACGAGCGCTCGGGATTGAAGATCACGATGCTCGCCTTCCTCATCAAGGCCTGCGCCTTTGCCTTGAAGAAGTTTCCCGAATTCAACAGCTCGCTCGACGGCGACAACCTGATCCTCAAGCAGTACGTGCACATCGCCTTTGCCGCCGACACGCCGCACGGCCTCGTCGTTCCGGTGATCAAGGACGCGGATCGCAAGACGGTCAGCCAGATTGCCGTGGAGAGCGGCGAACTGGCCAGGAAGGCGCGCGACGGCAAACTCACCCCGGGCGAAATGTCCGGCGCGTGCTTCACGATCTCCAGCCTGGGCGGCATCGGCGGAACCTACTTCTCGCCAATCATCAACGCGCCCGAGGTGGCCATCCTCGGTGTCAACAAATCCGTCACCAAGCCGGTCTGGAATGGGCGCGAGTTTGCTCCGCGCCTGATCCTGCCGCTCTCGCTGACCGCCGACCATCGCGTCATCGACGGCGCCCTGGCGACCCGCTTCAACGTCCATCTTGCGCAACTGCTCGCCGACCTGCGGCGCGTATTGCTCTGACCGGGAGACAATCCGATGAGCCAGACCCTGGAAGCCCGCGTCCCGGATATCGGCGACTACCACGACGTGCCGGTCATCGACATCTGCGTCGCCGTCGGCGATACGGTCAAGGTCGACGATCCGCTGGTCACCCTCGAATCCGACAAGGCGACGATGGACGTACCGAGCAGCGCGGCGGGCGTCGTCCGCGAGATCCGGGTGAAGCTCGGCGACAAGGTCTCGCAAGGCGACGTCGTCGTCGTTCTCGAGACGGCCGCGCCGACCGCCGCCGCGCAGCCGGCTGCCGGCACGCCGGACACTCGACCCACCGCCGCGCCAGCGGCGCCGCAGGCGGTCGCTGTCAGCAGCGCGGCAGCCGACCTCGAATGTGAGGTCCTCGTCCTCGGCGCCGGGCCGGCCGGCTACTCGGCGGCTTTCCGCAGCGCCGACCTCGGCCAGCGCACGATCCTCGTCGAGCGTTATCCGACGCTCGGCGGCGTTTGCCTGAACGTCGGCTGCATCCCGTCGAAAGCCCTGTTGCACATCGCCAGCGTCCTCGAGGAAGCGCAGCATCTGGGCGATTCCGGCATCAGCTTCAGCGCGCCGAGCATCGATGTCGAGAAGCTGCGCGCACACAAGAACCGGGTCGTCGGCAAGTTGACCAGCGGCCTCGCCGGCATGGCGAAGGGACGCAAGGTCGAAGTCGTCCAGGGCGTCGGCCAGTTCGTCGACCCGAAGCACCTCGAAGTGACGCTTGCCACCGGTGGCAGCAAGCTGATCCGCTTCGCAAAGGCGATCATTGCCGCGGGTTCGCGCCCGATCGCCCTGCCCTTCATGCCCGACGATCCGCGCGTCGTCGATTCGACCGGCGCGCTCGAACTGCGCCAAATCCCACAGCGCATGCTGGTCATCGGTGGTGGCATCATCGGCCTCGAAATGGCCAGCGTCTATTCGGCGCTCGGCGCGCGCATCACCGTCGTCGAGCTTGGCCCGGTCCTCATGCCCGGCGCCGACCGCGACCTGGTCAAGGTCTGGGAGAAGCGGAACGCGCACCGCTTTGACCGCATCCTGCTCAACACCGGCGTGGTCGCCGCGACGGCCGACGCTGCCGCCATCGAAGTCAGCTACAGCAGCGGCGAAAGCGAGCGCTTCGACCTCGTCCTGGTCGCCGTCGGTCGTTCGCCGAATGGCCGGCGCCTGGCTGCCGAGAAGGCTGGTGTCGTCGTCGACGAGCGTGGCTTCATCCCGGTCGATGCGCAGCAGAGAACCAACGTCGCGCACATCTTCGCGATCGGCGACATCGTCGGCCAGCCGATGCTTGCGCACAAGGGCGTGCACGAAGGCCATGTCGCTGCGGAGGCGGCGCACGGCGGCAAGCGCTGCTTCGAGGCGCTGCAGATCCCGTCGGTCGCCTATACCGACCCGGAAATCGCCTGGGCCGGCAAGACGGAGGAGCAGTGCCGCGCCGAAGGGCGCAAGTTCGGCAAGAGCGTCTTCCCCTGGGCCGCCTCGGGCCGCGCCCTCGCCAACGGTCGCGAGGAAGGCTTTACCAAGCTGATCTTCGACGAGGAGACGCATCGCGTGATCGGCGGCAGCATCGTCGGCACGCACGCCGGGGATCTGATCGGCGAGGTCTGCCTGGCCATCGAAATGGGCTGCAACGCCGCCGACATCGGGCATACGATACACCCGCATCCGACGCTCGGCGAGTCGATCGGCATGGCAGCCGAGGTCTATGAAGGCACCTGCACCGACCTGCCGGCCGCCCGCAAGAAGTAGGCGGGGGACACGCAACGCGCGACGATCGGCACCCGATGCGGTCCGCTTTCCCACTCGTGCTTGCTCTTGTCGCCTCGGCCGTGCAGGCCGACGTTCTTGCGCCGGCCAGCGCACCCGACGCCGGGCGCCAGCGCGAACTGGTTCATCTCGTCCGTCAGGATTGCGGTTCCTGCCACGGGATGACGCTTGCCGGCGGCCTCGGCCCGTCGCTCAAACCCGAGGCTCTGCGCGACAAGCCGCTCGAATCGCTGATCGCCACGATCCATGCCGGGCGACCGGGAACGCCGATGCCGCCCTGGCATCGCTTCCTGAGCGAGGCCGAAGCCCGCTGGATCGTCGAGCAATTGATCAGCGGCTTCCCGCACTAAGGCAAGGCACGGCGCACTCTGCGGCGCGCCCGCGCCGGGCGGGCGCAGCGCCTGCCCGACCGACTCAGAACGAACGCGGTAGACCGAGCAGATGCTCGGCGACGTAGGAGAAGATCAGGTTGGTCGAGATCGGCGCGACCTGATAGAGGCGCGTCTCGCGAAACTTGCGCTCGATATCGTATTCGGTGGCAAAACCGAAACCCCCGTGCGTCTGCAGGCAGACATTGGCCGCCTCCCACGACGCCTTGGCCGCCAGGTACTTCGCCATGTTCGCCTGCGCGCCGCAGGGCTGCTCGGCGTCGAACAGCGCGCACGCCTGGAAACGCATCAGGTTTGCCGCTTCGAGCTCGATGTAGGCCTCGGCGATCGGAAACTGCACGCCCTGGTTCTGACCGATCGGTCGATCGAAGACGATGCGCTCGCTCGCATAGCGCCGGGCGCGTTCGATGAACCAATAGCCGTCGCCGATGCATTCGGCGGCAATCAGCGTCCGCTCGGCATTCAACCCGTCGAGCAGGTAGCGAAATCCCTTGCCTTCCTCGCCGATCAGATTCTCCTGCGGAATCTCCAGGTTGTCGAAGAAAAGCTCGTTCGTTTCGTGATTGACCATGTTGGCAATCGGCCGCACGCTCAGCCCCTTGCCTACCGCCTGGCGCAGATCGACGATGAAGACCGACATTCCGTCAGACTTCCGGGCAAGCTCGCGCAGCGGCGTCGTGCGCGCGAGCAGAACCATCAGATCCGAGTGGCGAACGCGCGACGTCCACACCTTCTGGCCGTTGACCACATAGCGCCCGTCCTTCTTCACCGCGCTCGTCCTGATCTGCGTCGTATCCGTGCCGCTGCTCGGCTCGGTCACCGCCATCGACTGAATGCGCAGCCGACCGGCGGCAATCTCCGGCAGGTAGCGCTCCTTCTGCGCGCGGCTGCCATTGCGCAGCAACGTCCCCATGTTGTACATCTGACCATGCACGGCAGCCGAATTCGCCCCGCTGCGGTTGATTTCCTCCATGATCACGCTGGCCGCGGTCAGTCCGAGACCGGTGCCACCGTATTCCTCCGGAATCATCGCTGACAGCCAGCCACCCGCCATCAAGGCATCGACGAAGGCCTGCGGGTAAGCGCGCTGCTCGTCGATCTGGCGAAAGTACTCGTCCGGAAACGCGCGGCATAGCGAGCGCACCGCCTCGCGAATTTCCTGATGTTCATCGGCAGCACCCAGTCGTGGCAACATGCAGTTCATCCTCGTCAAGAAAACGCTTGCCGCGCGCCATGTCGGCGCGGGCTCGACTCCCTGCTCGAGCCAGGCCGGCAAAGCACCAGCTTAGCAGGTGCAGGCAGTCTCGTCCGCATCTTGCCCTGCGCTCGACCGGCGTGCACGAGTCTCTCGTCGCACATCGCGCGCTTGTCTACGAAGACGCTGCACAAGCGAGATTCGCGGAGTATCGGAGTATGATTCACACATCTTGTTGCCGGCGGGGGAGCGGGGAGACTGCCAGCGGGCGCGAAGGGAATCCCGGCGAGCGCGAGCTTGCTGACGATCCCTGACGCGACTTCGGTGCAGCAAGGGCGAAGGCCGAGTCCGCCGGTCGCCCACCACAATATTCCCGAGCTTGCCAGTGGTGCAGAAATGGCGCAAACGTGACGATGGTTGTCGAGAGCTATTACGTTCCCTTGAAACGAGCCGAGATCGAAGTGGGCAAGCCGCTTGCCTGGGATGTCTTCGACCACAACCACAAGCTGCTCCTGAAGCGGGGTTTCGTACTCGAGCGGCCAGCGCAGCTCGATGCACTGCTCGAGAAGGGATTGTTCAAGGAGCGTATCAGCGGCCGCGCAGGGCAGGCGCGCGCTGCGCGGGACGGCGACGCGACCGGTGAAGCGGCGGGGAGTGACGACGCTGGCGAGCGCACCGTCCAGCTCGACGAGATCAAGCTGTCGATCGGCGATCCCTTCCAGATTCAGATGCAGGTCGAGCAGGCGGAAAGTCGCTACTACGTGAAGCTGATCGGCTATCTGCGCGGCAAGAGCGTGCTGGTGACGATGCCGGAAGTCGATGGTCGGCTATGTTATGTGCGCGAAAGTCAGGCTCTCGTCGTCCGTTTCTTCGCCGGACGCAACGCCTATGCGTTCCCCGCCCATGTCTTGCGGTCGTCGAGCGTGCCGTTTCCCCACATGTGCCTGACCTACCCGGCGCAGGTGCGTGGGCTGGTGGTGCGCGCCGGCGAACGCGTTCCAGTGCGAATCATCTGCGCTGTGTCAGCCCGCGAAGACACACGAACGGTAAGCGCCGCCGGAATGTTGACCAACCTCAGCGTGAGCGGCGCCATGCTGTCGGCAAAGAGCCGGCTGGGCGACAAAGGCGACCTCATTTCGGTCAAGTTCCGCTTGACGATCAGGGACATCGAGGTTCTCACGGCAATCGATGCAAGCATTCGCTCGCTCACCCAGGACGACACCGGCGAATTCCTGCACGGCATCCAGTTTGCCGGTCTGCCCAATGACGTGGCAATTGCCCTCACTGCCTTCGTCTATCACAAGCTGGCCGAGACCTCGCGCTGAAGCGCTCCGACGACTGACGGGAGCGCCCGCTGGGCCAACTAGTCAACTAGTCCAGCAGGATCAGATTATCGCGATGGATCATTTCCGGCTCGTCGATGTAGCCGAGGATCTCTTCGATGTCCTGGCTGGCGCGGCGAGCGATTCGTCGTGCATCGCTGCTGCCGTAGTTGATCAGGCCACGCGCTACTTCCTTGCCCGCACTCGACATGCACGCCACGGCCGCGCCGCGCTCGAATTCACCGGCGACCGAGACCACGCCGATCGGCAGTAGACTCCTCCCGTCCTGCAGCGCGTTGACCGCACCAGCATCGAGGACCAATCGGCCGGACAACTGCAGGTGGTCGGCAAGCCACTGCTTGCGCGCGGTCAGCGGCTGAGTCTCGGCGATCAGCAGCGTTCCCAGCGCTTCGCCGCGCGCCAGACGGATGAGAACCTCCTTCTCGCGTCCGCTGGCGATCACCGTATGCGCGCCGCTGCGCGCTGCACGCTTGGCAGCGGTGACCTTGCTGATCATGCCGCCCGTGCCGATCTGCGTACCGCTGCCGCCAGCCATCGCTTCCAGCTCAGGCGTGCCGGCGCGCGCCTCGGCAATCAACGCCGCATGCGGGTCCTTACGCGGATCGGTGGTGAACAGGCCAGGCTGATCGGTCAGGATGATCAGGCAGTCGGCCTCGACCAGGTTGGCAACGAGCGCACCCAGCGTATCGTTGTCGCCAAACTTGATCTCTTCAGTGACGACCGTGTCGTTCTCATTGATGATCGGAACGACACCCAACTGCAGCAAGGTGCTCAACGTCGACCGGGCGTTCAGGTAGCGCGTGCGGTCGGCCAGATCGTCATGCGTCAGGAGCACCTGTGCGGTGTGCAGGCCGTAGCGGGCAAAGGCGCTCTCGTACACCTGCGCCAGGCCCATCTGACCGACCGCCGCTGCCGCCTGCAGTTCGTGCACCGCCTTGGGTCGTTTGCTCCAACCCAGGCGGCGCAGACCACAGGCGATGGCTCCCGACGACACGAGCACGATCTGCCGACCCGCCAGGCGCAGATCGGCGATCTGTCGGGCCCACTCGCTGATTGCGCCGAGATCCAGCCCTTCGCCATTATTGGTCACCAGCGCCGAACCGACCTTGACGACCAGGCGGCGAGCAACAGCAATACGCGTGCCGGCCATCACCCCACCGCCTGTGCGTGCTGCGGCGGCAGCGCCGACACGTCGGGCTGCGCACCCGAAGTGACCGTGGGCAGTTCGGCGAGCGCGCTCACCAAGGCGTCGGTGAGTTGCCGACAGCCGTCGCCACCGAGGGCGCTGATGCAGAAGTATGGCGTCGCTCGATCGATCGCCTGCCACTTTGCGAGAAAGTCGGCAATCCGCGACTCGCGCTCCTCTTCCGGCAGCAGGTCGAGCTTGTTGAGCACCAGCCAGCGCGGCTTGTCAGCCAGTTCCGGATCGTGCGCGGCGAGTTCGCGCAGAATGACCTGGGCGTCGCGCACCGGGTCTGCATCGGGGTCGATCGGCGCCAGGTCAACCAGGTGGAGCAGGAGACGCGTGCGCCCAAGATGCTTGAGAAAGCGCGTGCCTAGACCCGCTCCGCTGGCTGCGCCATCGATCAAACCGGGAATGTCGGCAATGACGAAACTCCGGTTTTCGTCTACGCGCACGACGCCCAGGTGCGGCTGCAGCGTCGTGAAAGGGTAATCGGCGACGCGTGGCCGCGCCGCCGAGACGGCGCGCAGGAACGTGCTCTTGCCGGCGTTCGGCATTCCGAGCAGGCCGACATCGGCGAGCAGACGCAACTCCAGACGCAGTTCGAGCTGCTCGCCCGGGTCGCCGCGTGTGCATTGGCGCGGCGTTCGATTGACGCTCGACTTGAAGTGGACGTTACCCAGGCCACCCCGTCCGCCACGAACAATGAGCGCTTTCTTGCCGTCGACGTCGAGATCAGCCAGCAGATCACCGCCGTCGGCGTTGAGAACCATCGTTCCGACCGGCATGCGCAAGGTCATGTCCTTGCCGCGCTTGCCGTGGCAGTCGCTCGAGCGGCCGTTGTCGCCGCGCTGCGCCCGATAGCGCTGGACGAAACGATACTCGATCAAGGTGTTGACGTTGCGGTCGGCAACGCAATAGACGTCGCCACCGTGCCCGCCGTCACCGCCATCCGGCCCGCCCTGCGGCACGTATTTCTCGCGCCGGAACGACGCAATCCCGTTGCCGCCGTCGCCGGCGGCGACCAGTATCCTCGCCTCGTCGACAAATTTCATGCGCGCATCCTTCGTGTTGGCCCAGCGACAAAGAAAAAGCCCTACCAAAAAGGATAGGGCTTCGTCGATCGCCGGCCATCCCACCCCGCCGGCTTCGCCGCCGATCAGGCAGCGAGCGGAATGATGCTGACCGTCCGCCGGCCTTGGGCGCCCTTGATCGCAAACTGAACGTGTCCATCGACCAGAGCGAACAGCGTATGGTCCTTGCCGAGGCCCATGTTCTCGCCCGGATGGTAGGCCGTACCGCGTTGGCGGACAATGATGTTGCCCGCGCGAACGAGCTGCCCGCCGTAACGCTTGACGCCCAGGCGCTTGGCTTCGGAGTCGCGTCCGTTGCGTACGCTACCGCCTGCTTTCTTGTGTGCCATGAGTCAGATTCCTTTCCAATCAGTCCGAAACCGGCGCTGCCGCGCCGTCTACGATCGCCTCGACGCGAATTTCGGTGTAGTTCTGGCGATGCCCCTGATGCTTCTGAGAGTGCTTGCGCCGCCTCATCTTGAAGATCCGGATCTTGTCGTGGCGGCCGTGCGCGAGGACCGTCGCCTTGACCGTGGCGCCTGCGACCAGCGGCGTGCCGATACGGATGGCATCGCCTTGGCCAACGACCAGCACCTGATCAAGCGTGATTTCTGCGCCAACTTCTGCCGGTATCTGTTCTATTTTGAGTTTTTCGCCGCTGGCAACGCGATACTGCTTGCCCCCGGTTTTTATGACCGCGTACATGTTGGACTCCAAGAAACTGAACAAGGTTAAACGAAGAACCGGTGATTATACATGGCTCTGCCCGCGTGACAAGGATTCCTGCGCATTAGCCATACGGTAGTTGCATGTATGGCATTGTCGCAGCACCTGTTCAGTCGACGTTCGGCGCGAAGGAGAGGTAGCACCGAAGATTTGAACAGCAGGAGACATGGTAGCCTTGCCCGACCAAACGGCTGCGGAAGCAGACGGAGCGCGCGGTTCAGGTTCGTGGTGAGGTGAACCATCCGGTGAGCGCTGATCCGGACCTGACGGAGCTACACGCCAGGATCGGGCAGCTGACGCTGGAGAACGATTTCTTGGAACATGCGCTCATCAAGGGGGCAGGCTTCCCGCAAGACGATGATGAACCGCAAGCACAAGCGGCCCGTTTCGTATCGGTGAGCCCTCCTCGGGCTGGCGCGGTCGACCGGCGATTACACGCCACGCGAAGTCCCGCCGGATGATCCGCCGCTGATGCGTAGCAGCGAGGGGGTTGCAGACCGGGTGCAGGCACATCAGCACCTTGATGGCGCATGTGCATCGAGACGCCATATCGGAGGCCCAACACCTCCCGTCGGCAGCGGGGTAATGAAATCCATCTGCTTCTGCTGCGCGAGCTCGCCGTCGAGCGACCCAATCACGTGCACGCGGCGGACATCACCTGCATTCCCATGCGCCGCAGCTTCCCCCATCTGTTCGCCGCGATCGACTGGTACTCACGGCGGGTGCTCGCCTGGCGCCTCTCCAACACCTTGACGACTGACTTCTGTCTGAATGCAGTGCGGGACGCCATTCACCGGCACGGGTGCCCGGAAGTCCGCAACACCGATCAGGGTTGCCAGTCCAGCGGCGGCCAATTCGCGGCGCCCTTTCGGCAAGCTTTCGTGAAATCCCTGGCGGCGTCTGCTAGCGTGCTGGCTCGTCCAGTCCGATCGGGAGGCTGCCTTCGCCGAGTGGCAGAGCATCCGCGCGCCTGGTGCCCGCATTCCGGACGACCTGCAGTTGCGAGCGAGTTTGCCGGGCGGTACGGCGTTGCCAAGGTGGCGGTTGTACTTAAGCTCGATCACGCCAACCTGAAACTGCACAGCGCGCGGACTTCGTCGAACTCAACTTCGGCCTGCCGCTCGCCCCACCGGCCTGCGTTCCGACCCTCGCGGACCGACACAGCCACGCACTGCGCATCGTGTTGGCGCAAGCGGCAAGCAGTGAATCGTCGCGATCGCCCGCAATCTCTGGCAGACGCGGTCGTGATCGCGCTCAGCGGGCGCCTGCACGTCTGGGTGGCCAGCTAACCGGCAGACTTGCGCTGCGGCATCGACGGCCTCGCCCGACGCGTGCGGCAGAGGCTCGCCGAAAACCCGTTCAGCGGCCCCCTTTTCGTCTCCCGAAACCGTCGGCGTACCGCCGCCAGCCTCCTCGTCTATGATGGCCAGGGCTTGTGGCCGTGCCAAGAACGCCTGTCGCAGGGTCGCTTCCGTTTCTGGCCCGGGGCATCGAGCGGGCAGGCTATCGCCGGATCGCCGCGCTGCGTTACCTCGGGCGCGACCGGGCAGAGGTCGAGTGCTGGCCGGTGGGCCTCGCGCAGGCGCTGTTGGGCGTGTTGGCGCGTACGCGCAGGCGATCGTTTGCGCCGATCGAAGAAGCCTTCCTGTTGCGCGAGTTGATTTCCGGCGCGTCGTGACAGACGTCTCCAAGCGGTAGGCGTAGCCCGTCGCCCAAGCGGAGTCCGAGGCTTGAGAGCGTGAAAACGAACTCCCGGTCACTAAGTGCCCGCGTGCTGGCGATGATCCGCCGGGCCTCATCAACCGTGGCGATATGGAGTCAGCGCTGGCTTCTCGGCGACGGCCGTACAGAAGCCGTTGACAGCGATCATGCACCGGGTGATCAGTGCTTACCCACTGCGAAAAATGGGGTCACTCGCGCGCGCCAGGTTGCTCCGTCGCAGCCGCTGGCAACCCGGCGGGCTGCCCGCCAGTACGCAGATTGATCGTCACAATGCCGATCAGGATCAGCGCGCAACCGCCAACGCCGGCAAGGTCCAGCCGGTCGCCCATCAGCAGATAGCCGAAGAGCGCGGCGAACACCGTCTCCGATGAGAGGATGATCGCCGCGTCGGCAGCGTCGGCGTAACGCTGCGCAATCACCTGGCAGGAAAAGGCGATACCGACCGAGAGCACCCCGGTATACAGGATGGGCAGGCCGGCTGCCCGCAGCGCCGCCAGATCGACGCCTTCGAAGAGCAGCGCAGCAATGAGGGCGAGGACGCCGCAGACGAAGAACTGCCCGCCAGCAACGAGAAAGGGCGCCGCCAGGCGATCAGCGACACGCCCGACGAGCAGCACGTGCAGCGCCCAGGGCAAGGCCGAGGCGATCACCCACAGATCGCCGACGCCAATGCTCAGCTCATGCGCACCGGAAAGCAGGAAAGCGCCGAGCAGACAGCTCAGGCCGGTGGGCCACACCGACCAGTGCGGCAGTTGGCGCAGGAGCAGCCAGCCGAGCAGCGGCACCAGCGGAACGTAGAGCGCGGTCAGAAAACCTGCGTTGGTCACCGTCGTGCTGATCAGCCCGGTCTGCTGCATCACCGCGCCGAGCAACAGGAAGACGCCCAGGCCTCCGATCTGCCAGACCCCGCGACGACGCTCTTGCGCCCGGGCCGCCGTTCGGCGCAGACCTTGCCATTCGCGCCAGCTCAGCGGCGCGACAACCAGCGCGCCGATCAGAAAGCGCACCCCGGTGAAGGCCATCGGCCCGATATCGGCCATGCCGTGGCTTTGTGCGACAAAAGCCGACCCCCAGATCAGGGCTACCAGGGTCAGCAACAGGTTGGCCTGGACGCGGCTCAACTAGCAAACCGCCAAGCCAAGCGGCAGCACGCGGGCGCGGCATGGCCGGCGCTCGGCGCTCGGCGACCGCCGCGGGCGCTTATTGCACGCGTATCTCGACCCGCCTGCCTTCCTCCGGGCTGCCGCTGCCGATCGTCGACTCGGGTTTGCGGAACTTGACGCGGCTGGCATCGACCCCACCGGCGAGCAAGGCCGTGCGCACGCTGACCGCCCGCGCCTTGGCCAATTGCGCGTTGTTCGCTGCATCACCCGAGGGATCGTGGAAACCGGAAAGCAGCACGATCGCTTGCGGGTTCTTCGCCAGCGCCTGCACGGTGGTCGCCACGACGGCCCGGTCCGCCTCGTTCATTTCGGCTTTGCCGACGCCAAAATAGACCTTCGCCAGCGGCTCACCAATTGGCGCGATGTCGACCATCTCGGCCGAATTCGCCGCCGGCGCGCGCACCGTCTTGCCACCGCCGACGGCATAGACCACGCCCACTACGGCCAGCGCTATTCCGGCCAATACGCCCGCGACTACTGCGGTTATCTCGTCATCATCCTTTGACGCCATGACACCCCTCGCACATTGAGAAATAAACGTTTGGAACCCATTGCCGCCGATGTGCCATTCTAGTCCCGATTGCTGTCGCCTGGCAAACGCGACGCCGTTCTGACAGCGTCGGCACAGGTCGACTCGACTTCTTCGGCTCAGCGACGTGCGACGATTTCGGCCGGGGCAGTGGCCATCTGGATTTCTTGTTGGAAGTGACGCGTTGCCGCCGAAGGACTGCGCCGAAGCCGACTTCACGCTGGAGAGGACTTGGAGCGGCCTTCCGGATGGCCGGCGGACCTCGTCACCCAGGTCAGCGGCGAAAACCCGCTGTTTGCCCGCGCGGATTAACGCGGAGCGCCAGCTCGCCATCGTCGGCGAGTCGCCCGGCCGGGTCTGAGGCGTCACCCGGGTCGCGGGTCGACAGGCGCTGGCGGCGACTGCCGCCACGTTCTCCAGGCGCGCGCGATGAGCATTCCCCCTCAACAGCCTGGCGGATTCCGGCACAAGGCCCTGATCGAATGGGACTATGCACGGGCAGACCAGGCACGGTCGAGGTCGAGCGCGCGCAGGAGGAACAGTCCGGCACGCTGGCCAAGGTCTGGCAAGCGCTGGTCGAGCGAATCTGCAGCAAGTCCTCGACTTGGCTGCTCGGCGCGCGACTGTTCGGAAAGGCGTCAGACGAGGCCAGTGGTATCATCCGCCGCCTGATGACGACCACGATGGGGGCGCGACTCCGATGCTGCGCATTCTGCCAGCCTGTATTGCCTTGGCCTGCGGCCAGGCGCTCGCCCTGTCTCCCCCGGAGATCTTCCGCGCAGCAGCCGCTTCGGTCGTCGTCCTCGAAACCCTTGACGATACGGGTGGGACCAGCGCGCGCCTGAGCGCAACGGTGACCTCGGCGGAAACCGTGGTGACCGTTTGCAACGGCGTCGAATCGGCGAGCGCTTTGCGTATCGTGCGACCAGAAGCTCACCTCGCGGCAAGCTTGCTGGCACGGGATAACGACAGAAATCTCTGCCTGCTGGCGGCGCCTGGATTGAACGCCAAGGCCTTGCCCGCCGGCGCGGCCGAAGTCGCTGCCGGTAGCCGGGTATATGCCGTATCCAACGCGCTCGGCCTGGGCGTCGGGATTTCCGATGGGGTCTTCTCGGGAAAGCGCCGGTTTCCGAGTGGAGAATACCTCCAATTCAGCGCCCCTGTCTCGCCGGGTTCCGAAGGCGGCGCCCTGGTCGACGAGAGCGGGCGCTTGCTCGGTATCGTCGACTACCGACGCCGCGACGGGCAGAACGTGAACTTTGCGCTACCGGCGGCATGGATCGATCAGGTGCAGGAGCGGGCGAGCAAGAACGCTGCGCAACAGCAGCTTTACGCGCAAGCCAAGGCGCTGGTCGCCACGCAGGACTGGGAGGGTTTGTTGCGCCAGGCCGAGACGTGGGCGAAAGCTGCCCCGGATAACCCCGATGCGTGGTCTTTCGTGGTGCGGGCGGCGCGTGAGAAGAAACAGCCGGACGCCGAGTTGCGCGGCTGGGAGGCTCTGTACCGCATCGATCCGTCGCAGCGCGGCCACGTGCTCGGCCTCGGCTGGCAACTCGCCTTGCATCAGCGATACGAAGAAGCCTTGGCGCTCGCCCAGCGCATGGCGGCAGACAACCCGGCCGATGGTGCGGCCTGGTACCTGCAAGGGCTGCTGCTGCAGGAGAAAGGGCGCCTGGACGAAGCGGAAAAGGCGCTGCTGCGCGCGGTGGAAATCGATCCCTGGCTGACGGAAGCGTATCGATACCTGGCCAACATCGCGCTGGCGCGTGGCAATCCGGATCTGGCGATCGCCACCTGGCGGCGCTTGGCCGGCTTGCACAGCGGCGATGCCAACGCGCAATGGGGGCTGGTCAACGCGTACCTGCAAGCGGGCAGGCCACACAAGGCGTGGCGCGTTGTCGAGCGACTGGGCGAAGACCTGACGGGCGATCCCACGTACTGGTTCTGGCGCGGGCGGACGCTCGCCGCTCTCGGGGCGCAGGATGCGGCGTGCGCGGCTTACCACAAGAGCCTGGAGATCAAGCCCGATAATGCCTTGGCATGGGGAGGCGTCGGTATTTCGCGTTCCGAGCAGCAACGCCTGCCGGAAGCCATCGCGGCCTTTCGTGAAGCTCGCCGCCACGCGCCGGGGCAGGAAGAATGGGCCTACCTCCTGGCGGTGGCGCTCAAGGATGGCGGGCACCTCGACGAGGCGCTCGTTCTCACGACCGGGCTGCTTGAGCGCAGCCCGCAGTTGGCGCGCAGTTGGCGTCAGCACGGTTTCGTGCTGGCCCTTCTTGGCCGGCTTGACGAGGCAGTGCCGGCGCTCGAGCGCTCGTTGCAGATCGAACCGCGGCAGGCCAAGGTCTGGGGTTCACTGGTCGAAGTGAATCACCAACGCAACCGGCCGGCCGAGGCGCGGCAGGCCTACGAAAAACTGCGCGGCTTCGACAGCGCGGCCGCCGAGTCGCTGTATCGGCAGTTCATTCTTCCCACCGAGGCCTACCAGCCATGACGCCGCGCCTTTTCCCTTGGTTGGCTGCCGGGTGCGCAGCGGTCGCCGCGCAGCCATCGCATGCCACAGACGCTGACCAGGTTTTCCGGCGTGCCTCAGCGTCGGTAGTAACAGTCTACGCGCTCGACGATCAGGGAGCCAGCGAAGTACAGGGGAGCGGCGTCGTCATCGCTGCCGGGCTGGTCGCCACCAACTGCCATGTCATCCAGGATGCCGCCACGCTCGCGGTCGAGGTCGGGCAGAAAAGATGGGCGGCACGCTGGGCAAGGCGCGATGCCACGCGCGACATCTGCCTGTTGTCGGTCGCCGGATTGACCGCGCCGAGTGTGGCGATACGCGACACCGACACGCTCGCCGTCGGCGAAGCGGTCTTCGCCATCGGCAATCCGCTCGGTTTCGGTGTCACCGTCAGTCGCGGCCTGATTTCCGGCGTTGCTGGCAAGGGGAGCGACGCTTACCTGCTCAGCACGGCAGCGCAATCGCCCGGTTCGAGCGGCGGTGGTTTGTTCGACGAGCACGGCAAGTTGGTCGGCGTGACCACCGCCACGCTCGGAACCGGCCAGAATCTCAACCTCGCGCTGGCCGCCGCCGGAATTACCTCGCTCGCCACACAAGGAAAGTTGCCGCCCACACGCACCGCGCCTCCGCTGGCGGATCGCCAATGGGGCCAGGAAGCCGAGGCCCTGCAACAAACCGGCGCCTGGAAGAAACTGGCAGCGCACGCAGCCGCGTGGCTGGCGGAACAGCCGGGATCGGCGCCGGCACTGGTCTTCCTGGGCATGGCCGAGAACGAACTGGGGCAGGCGAGCGAAGCCTTGACCAAGCTGGAAAAGGCGCTCGCCGTGGACGACCGCTACGTCTTCGGCTGGCAACACTACGCCTTGGTCTTGCGCTCGCTCGGGCGCAAGGAGGCGGCAGAGCAAGCCCTGGATCGCGCACAAGCGATTTTCCCGAACTCCACGCGGGCGAACGAATTGCGCGCCGACTGGGCGTTGCACGACAAGAACCCGGCCAAGGCGCGTGAGGAGAGCCGCAAGGCAATCCGGCTGGCGCCGGGCCGCACGTTTGCCTGGCGCCTGCTGGGGACCAGCGAGGATGCGCTGGGCAACGGAGCCGGGGCGCTCGCCGCCTTTCGGGTGGCGCAGCGCCTGGGCGATACGAGTCCGGAGGTCGCCGAAAAGCTGAGCCGGCAACTCGCCGAAGCCGGCAAGGTGGATGAAGCGAGCGCGGTGGCTGCCAAAGCCGTTCTTGGACGCCGCGAGACGGCGCGTTCGGAAATCTCCATCGGCTTCGCTGAGCTCAAGCGCGCTCGCCTGGGAGCGGCCGAATCAGCGATGCGCAAGGCGGTCGAACTGGCACCGGAATTACCCGAAAGCTGGCAGGGCCTGGCCGCGGTGCTCGTCGCCACGCAGCGGCCGCGCGACGCCGAACAGGCGCTGGGCGAAGTACTCAAACGCAAGCCCGATCACGCGGACGCACTGGCGACCCGCGCCTCGCTGCGCCGCGATCTCGGGCTGCGGCCGGCGGCCGAACAGGACATCCTCCAGGCTCTGGCCATTGACCCGAACAACGTCAGCGCGTTGCGCGTACAGGCGGCCTTGCTGTACGACGCGCGGGATTTCCGCTCGGCGGTCAGCAGCCTGAAAAGGATCGCTAGCCTGGGCGGTGCTGGGGTCAACGATCTGATCAGCCTGGGCGACAGCCAGACCGAATCCGGCGCCCACGAAGAAGCCCTGTCCACCCTGGCGCGGGCCGAGGCGCAGGCGGGCGACACGATCCGTTTCTATCACGCCAAGGCCAAGGCGCAGGGGCGCAGCGGAAAGCTTCAGGAGTCGTTGACAACGCTGGAGGGCGCGTTGCGGATTGACCCGGTCAATCAATGGGCCTGGAGCAGCAAAGGCTACGCGCTGCTCAAGCTTGGGCGGTTGCCGGAAGCCGTCGAAACCCTGGAAACCGCGGTGCGCCTGTCGCCCGATTTCGCCAATGCCTGGATCAATCTCGGACAGGCGCATCTGCTAAGCCGCAACCTCGGGCGCGCCATCCAGGCGCCGGAAAAGGGCCTGGCATTGGCCCCGGAGGCAGCCGATCTCCGTCTGTACCTGGCCCAGGCCTATCTCGCCTCGCGCATCGCTGGCAAGGCACGCGAGCATGCCAACTGGCTGCTTGCCCGGCGACCGACGTTTCCACCCGCGCACGGCGTTCTGACCTTGGCCAGCCTGCTCGACGGGGATCCGTCAGGTGCCCGACAGCACTACGAACGCTTGCGCACGCTGTCACCCGAGATGGCCGGCAGCATTCGCAAGCAGGCGATCGCCAACGGCCTTGCGCAAGCCCGGGAGTGGACCGAGTAAACCGAGCATGCAGGCGGCGTCGGCCGCGCGGCGAACAGAAACCCGGCGTCGTTTAAGCAACCGGCACAGGCCCAGCCGCGGGCGACCGCCGGCTTGTGCTCGCAGGGCAATTGCATGAATGCCAATGTCGTTGACCCTCTGGAATAGTGGTTTACCGTCAATGAGTTAGGAAGGGGGCTGTTCACAGCCCTATGATTTGTGTAGTTTTCTGTCTTTTTGGGGTAGGCCATGAAGGCAGAAAATTCGGTTCGGC
>NZ_JAPUVR010000088.1 GCF_029255125.1 Accumulibacter sp.
CTTCATCAGCCTGCTGTGCATGCCGGCGCGTGCGCCGGTGCCTGGCTGCCTGCTGCGTCCGGGGCAAACCCACCTCCTTCAGTCCTCACTCGTCGCCAACGAGGCGCGTGCGCGCAGCCATGGCGTCGAGCTGGCGCTCGACTGGCGACCCTTGAGCACGCTGCGCTTTCAGGCGGCGCTCAGCCAGCAGTCGATGAGCGTCCAGGAAAAGGGCTCGGCGTTCTCGACCGATCGCGAGGAAAGTGCGCCGGAAGTGCAGGCTTCGCTGCGGGCGATGTGGAATCCGCGCAGTTCAGTCGACGTCGATTTCTGGCTCAGGCGAGTTGGCCGGCTGGCCGATGTCGGTGCTGGTGTGGCGATTCCTGCCTATACGGAACTTGACGCACGTCTCGCCTGGCGCCCGCGCAAGGATGTCGAACTGGCCTTGATCGGGCGCAACCTGCTGCACCGCAGTCATCCCGAGTTCAGATCCGAACTGCAGGACATCCCCTCGCTGGAGGTCGTCAGGTCGGTGGCGGGGCAGGTTACCTGGAAGTTCTGACGCCTTGGGGATCGAGCATGCAGCGGCCGCTAGCGACGCTGGGGAGCAACGGATGTCAGCCCTGATCGCCGCGCGCTTGCGCCGTTGGGCCTGCCTCGCCGCGCTCGCCGCGTTCGCCGGATCGCTGCTGGCCGATCCTCTCGTCTCACGCGAAGAGCGGATCAAGGCGGTTCTCGTCTTCAAGATCCTGAAGTTTGTCACCTGGCCACCAGCGACGCTCGCCGCCAAGGACCCGCTGGTCCTCTGCGTCGCCGGCGAAGCGCCGATCACCGAAGCGCTGACCAGCGCCGAAGGTCGCCTGATCGGCGAAAATCCGGTTGTTCTACGCCGCGTGCACGGCTTGTCGCTCACCGAAGTGAAGGCGTGCCATGCGCTTTATCTGTCGGCCAGTATCCGCGACGCAGGCAGCGTTCTTGCCGCGCTGCGCGGCAAGCCACTGCTGACCCTCGGCGATGCGCCCGACTTTGCCCGTCGCGGCGGCTGCGTCGGACTCCTGCGCGGCGAGAACCGGCTGGTCTTCGAAGTCAGCCTGAAAGCCGTGCGCGAGAACGGACTCGAAATGGCCGCTCCGCTGCTCGAACTTGCCACGCTGGTCGACTGAAAGGCAAGGACCGATGAGGCACTCATCCAGGGGCCGAAATTCCTCGATACGCAGCCGGCTGCGCTACAGCATCTGGGCCACCGTCGGTGGCACGCTCGCTTTCGTCGCGCTGCTCGTGCTTGGTTTTCAGGCGTTCTCCTATTCGCGTTCGCTGCTCGAACGGCTCGACGTGGTGGCCGGCATCGTCGCCCGCAACGCGACCGCAGCGATCGAGTTTGCCGACGCCCGGCAAGCGGCGAAGCTTCTTTCGTCGTTGCAGGCGGATCCGGACATCGAGTCTGGCGCGCTGTTTACCAGCGACGGCGAGCTCTTTGTCAGTCATCAGTCGGAAGGCGCCCGGCGTGCGTCGCCCACCCCGACGCCGCCGTGGGTGAGCGAGAAGCTGCCGCTGCTGGTCAGCGTGGGGCAAGCGGTCCATCGTCTGCAGATCGACGGCGTCGACTACCTGAGCCCGGTCGTCCTGCACAACGAGACGATCGGCTGCCTGTACATTCGTGCCAGCCTGACGCGTCTGCACCAGCAACTGCTGCTCAACACGCTACTCATCGTCACCGTCCTGTTGCTCGCCGGTGGTGTCGCCTCGCTGTTCTCCGAGCGTCTGCAGCACCGCGTCGTCGCGCCCATCCTGCGTCTTGCCGAGTCGATGCGCCGGGTCAGCGAGCAGCAGGATTTCAGCATTCGCGCGTCTTCCGGCGACGGCGAGTCGCCGGAAGAGGTCGCCCGCCTGACCGAAGGCTTCAACAGCATGCTCGCCCAGATCGAGGAGCGCGATCACCGACTGGCCGAGCGTGGCGACGAGCTGGCGCGCAGCAACCGCGAACTGGCGACCGTCGCGCAGCGCGCCAACGAGGCGCAGGCAATGGCCGAGCAGGCGAGCCGGGCGAAGTCGATCTTCCTGGCCAACATGAGTCACGAAATCAGGACACCGATGAACGGCATCATCGGTATGACCGAGGTGCTGCTCGACACGCCGCTGAACGAGCGGCAACGCGACTTCGCGCAAACCGTCATGCATTCCGGTCAGGCCTTGCTCTCGGTGATCAACGACATTCTCGACTTCTCGAAGATCGAAGCCGGCAAGCTCGAACTCGACCCGGTCGACTTCTGTCTGCGCGAGAGCATGGAAGAAGCGGTTGGCCTGTTTGCCGAGCGTGCGCACGCCAAGGGGCTGAACCTTGCCTGCGCGATCGGCCCCGAACTGCCGCTCTGGGTCACCGGCGACGCCGGGCGCCTGCGCCAGATCGTCACCAACCTGTTGAGCAATGCCATCAAGTTTACGGCGCGCGGCGAGGTCTGGGTCGACGTCGGCCTGGTCGAGCAGGGCGAGACCGATATCGTCGTCAGAACGACGGTCAGCGACACCGGAACCGGCATCGAGCCGGCCAAACAGAAGAGCATCTTCGACGAATTCTCGCAGGCCGACAGCAGTACGGCAAGGCGCTACGGCGGCACGGGTCTCGGTCTCGCCATCGTGCGCCAGTTGTCGGCGCTGCTCGGCGGTGAGGTTGGCGTCGTCAGCGCGCCGGGCAAAGGGAGTTCCTTCTGGTTTACCGTCCGCTTGCAGTTGGCGCCTGGCCATCCGGCCGGTGAGCACGAAGGCGACGGCAACGGCCTGCGCGGGCAGCGCGTGCTGGTCGTCGCCGCGAGCAGCCGCGGGCGAGATGTGCTTTTCCGCTATCTGCACGGCTGGGGAATGCACTGCGAGATGGCGAGCGAGGCGGGCGAGGCGCTCGCCGTTCTGCGCCGCGCGGCCGACGCCGACCGCCCATTTTCCATCGCCCTGCTCGACGCCGAGCCAGCCGGCCTGGACGGCGTCGCACTGGCGCGCCGGGTACGCGCCGACGATCGTCTGTGCGGCCTGCGCCTGGTGATCCTCAGCGCGATGACGCGTGCCGCTCTCGCCGGAGCGACGACGGCGGCGGTGGCCGACGACTATCTGCACAAGCCGATTCGCAAGGCACAGTTGTTCGCCAGCCTGCGCCGGGTCGTCGGACTGCTCGCCGCCGACCAGCCAGGCGGCGCCGGTGAGAACGACGACGAGCCCGGCCCATTGCTCGGCGTCAAGGTCTTGCTGGTCGAAGACAATGCGGTCAATCAGGCGGTTGCCTGTGCGACGCTGGACTGGCTGGGCTGCCGCACGCGCGTCGCCGACGGCGGATTGGAGGCAATTGCTGCGCTATGCGCGGAGACCTTCGACATCGTGCTGATGGACTGTCAGATGCCGGGAATCGACGGCTACGAAGCAACGCGGCGGATTCGTCGGCTGGAAAGCGAAGCCCAGCGCGATGGCCAGGCGCGCCAGCGCATCCCGATCATCGCCCTCACTGCCAATGCCATGCAGGGCGATCGCGACGAATGCCTGGCCGCCGGGATGGACGACTACATGAGCAAGCCTTTCCGGCGCGATGTGCTGCGCGCAATGCTCGAACGCTGGGTGCGGCCGGCCGCAGCCAAGCCGCCTGGCCAGGGTGGCGCGCCGGCGGCGGCGAACGAGCCGGTTGGCGCGCACGGCGTCGACGAGGAGATCCTGCAGACCTTGCGGTCGATCGGCAAAGCCGACTTTTTCGCCCGGGTGATCGGCATTTTTCTCGACAGCACGCCACGCAAGCTGGCCGAGCTCGAGGCAGCGGTGCAGGCGAAGGACGCCGGCCAGGTGGCGGCGCTCGCCCACCAGCTCAAATCGAGCAGCGCGACGCTGGGTGTGATGCGCCTTTCGCACGCGGCGAAGGTGCTCGAGGCCGACGCGCGTAACGGCCGGTCGGACGATTTCGCGCGTCACGCGACGACCATGCTCACCGCTTTTGCTGCAGCCCAGCCCTACCTGCGCCAACTCACTGGCCCGGCGGCGGCGGAAAGCAACTCGCCTGCCTGAGCCACCCGCCACCGAGGTGGCGCGGGCGACGGCCACGGTTTGTGGCAAAATGCCTTGTCCGCCGAGTCGGTGCATGGCGAAAATGTCGTCGTTGACAGGGAGAGCTTGGATGAGCGCGATCACGTGGTCGAGACTGCCCGGTCGGGTAAACGCTTTACGGCTTGGGCCGCGCGCCGCGGCGCTGCTGACGCTTGGCGGGCTCTGCACGGCGGCGCTTGCGGCCGATGTCGGACTGGCCGGCGTCTTTCCTGGCAAGGCACTGCTCACCGTCGACGGTGGGCCGCCGCGGACGGTCGCCGTCGGTACGAAGACTGCGGAAGGCGTGCGCGTGCTGGCGGTCGACGGCGAAACGGCAACGCTGGAGGTCGATGGGAAGAAACGTACGCTGCGCGTCGGACAGAATGTCGCCGCGCAGCCGGGCGGACAGGGGCCGAGCCAGGCGGTGCTGACTTCTGACCTGCGTGGCCACTTCATGACCACCGGAACGATCAACGGCGTCGCCGTGCGTTTCATGGTCGACACCGGTGCCTCGATCATCGCGCTCGGGCCCAGCGAAGCCAAGCGTATCGGCATTGATCCGAGCAAGGGAATGTCGGAGATGATCATGACGGCGAACGGTGTGGCGCCGATCTCGCGCGTCAAGCTCGATGCAGTGCGTGTCGGCGATATCGTCATGCACGGCGTCGAGGCCGGCGTGAGTACGCAGGACATGCCTGTCGTCCTGCTCGGAATGAGCTTCCTCAACCGTTGCGAGATGCTGCGCGACGGGCAGACGATGACCTTGAAGAAACGTTACTAGGAGAAACACCTGATGCGTCACCGGGCAGAAAGAACAGCCATGCTGGGCCGCGAGCTCGACATCCTGATGAACGAGCGCCAGACCCTGCTGCGCGTTGCCGGCGCCGGCGCGGCGCTGGTGGCGACGCTGGACAGCGCGCTCTTGCCGGCAAGCGCGGTCAAGTCGGCCGATCTGCTGGCGATTGCGCTCAATGCGCTGCCGGAAGAGACCTTGCAGGACGCGCTGGCGGCGGTGCGCGCGCAGACTGCCGGTCCGGACGAGCACCTTGCCGGGAATTGATACGCTACACCGCCCGTTGCCGCCCGGCGCCGGGCCGTTCGACCTCGGCCATTTGCGCCGCGCCTTGCTGCGTGCGCCCTCGCGTACGCAGGCCGTGCTCGAAGACGGCGTCGGCGAAGAGGACCTGCTGCCAGCCGCGGTGCTCTTTCCGATTGTCAACCGGGGCAGCGCGCCGACCGTCCTGCTCACGCAGCGCACCGCGCATCTGAAGGATCATCCGGGACAGGTGAGCTTTCCCGGCGGTCGCTGCGAGGAAAGCGATCCGTCGCCGGCGCACACCGCGCTGCGCGAAGCCGGTGAGGAAATCGGCCTCGCCGCAGAATGCGTCGAGATCGCCGGCTATCTGCCCGAGTACCTGACCAGTACCGGGTTCCGCGTGACACCCGTGGTCGCTTGGCTGACGCCGCCCTTCGAACTGTCCCCGGACGCTTTCGAAGTCGCCGAAGTCTTCGAAGTCCCGCTCGCTTTCCTGCTCGACCCGACCAACCACCAGGAACACTCGCTGCACTACCGCGGCCGCCTGCGCCGCTATCACGCGATGCCCTACGGCAGGCACTTCATCTGGGGCGCGACGGCGGGCATGATCATGTCGCTCTATCGCGCACTGAAGGCCAGCGAAGGCTAGTCGAGCACGCCGCTTCTGCCCAATGCGGTCGACCCGGCAGCCCATTGAAACGGATTCGCCGGCCGACCGACAAGCCGTGCGCTGGGCGCGTCACACCGCGCGCGCTCAGGGCAGCGCACCGGCGAGCGCCGCGGGCAACGCCGCGCAGCGCTCGGCGAGAAAGGCGCGCAGTTCGCGTACCGCCGGGTTGATCTGCCGTCGGTCGGCGCAGACCAGATTGAGCGGTGCCGGTTCGCCCTGCCAATCGGTGCACAGCGCGATCAGCCGGCCGGCGCGCAGGTCGTCGGCGACGTCGAGCGCGGACTTGTAGGCGATTCCGCGCCCGGCCAAGGCCCAGCGGCGGACCGCGTCGCCGTCGTCGGCGACCCGGTCGCCGCGCACGCGCACCGCTTCGTCACGGCCGCCGCGGGTAAACCGCCAGCGGTCATGCACGCTGTCGCCGAGCAGGAAGCACAGGCAGTTGTGGCCGATCAGCGCAGTCGGCGTCTTCGGCGTTCCGACGCGCGCCAAGTAGGCAGGCGCGGCGCAGAGCACGCGTCGGTTGGCCGGCGCGACGGGCAGGACGACCAGATTCGAATCGGGCGGCAGGCCGTAGCGCAGCGCGATATCGATCGGCTGCCGGAAGACGCCGGCGATGCGGTCGGAGAGCTGCACGCGTATCTGCAGTTGCGGGTAGCGCGTCTGGAAGTCGTCGAGCCAGGGCAGGACGACATTGCGACCGAGGTCGGAAGGAAGCGAGATCTGCAGCGTGCCGCGTACCGTCGCGTCGCCGCCGGCGAGCAGGTTGCGCCCCTCGGCAAAGGCGTGCAGCCCCTGTCGGCAATGTTGCAGATAGACTTCGCCTTCCTGCGTCAGGCGCAGGCTGCGCGTCGAGCGGACGAAGAGCGCAACGTGCAGTTCGCGTTCGAGGCGCTTGAGCGAGGCGCTCGCCGCTGCCGGCGTCAGGTCGAGTTGGCGCGCTGCTTCCGACAGGCTGCCGGCTTCGGCGGTGGCGACGAAGATCTCGATATCGCGCAGGTAGATCATCTTCAATCCAGCGTTGAAACTGATTGCACGATATCAGCCTTTTTCAATTCCTTCAATTGGCCCATCATCTCCGCCTGGCGAGTTGCCGCGCTTGGCGCAGCGGGTTGGCGGTTGCTGACCGATCGCCAGCTTGGGCGCCCGCAGCCGGCTGGCGCTGCCCACTCGCTTCCGATCACCTTCCCAGGAGCCCCGACGATGAGCCTGCAACGTCTCTTCCAGCCGTATCGACTCGGCGCCCTCGAACTGCCCAACCGCATCGTCATGGCGCCGATGACGCGTTGCCGGACGACGCAGCCGGGCGACGTGGCGAACGCGCTGATGGCGCAGTATTACGCGCAACGCGCATCGGCCGGACTGATCATCAGCGAGGCGACGCAGATTTCCCGGCAAGGCCAGGGCTACAGCTTCACGCCGGGAATCTACTCGGCGGGGCAGCTTGCCGGTTGGCGGCGGGTCACTGGCGCGGTGCACGCTGCCGGCGGGCGAATCTTCCTGCAGCTCTGGCACGTCGGGCGGATGTCGCACGCCTGCTTGCACGACGGCGCGCCGCCGGTAGCCCCGTCGGCGCTGGCGCCCGAGGCGCAGGTGTGGGTCGCCGACGCAGACGGCGTCGGCCGCATGCTCGACTGCCCGACGCCGCGCGCGCTCGAAATCGGCGAGATCGCCGGCATCGTCGATGACTTCCGGCGCGGCGCGGCGAACGCGCTGGCCGCCGGTTTCGATGGCGTCGAGATTCATGGCGCCAACGGCTACCTGATCGACCAGTTTCTGCGCAGCACGGCGAACCAGCGGAGCGACGCTTACGGCGGCAGCCTGCACCGGCGCATCCGCTTTCTCGACGAAGTCGCTACGGCGGTGGCCGGCGAAGTCGGTGCCGAGCGCACCGGCGTTCGCCTGGCGCCCTTCATCACCGCGCGTGGCATGAACTGTCCGGAAATCATCCCGGCCATCCTGGCCGCGGCCGAGCGTCTGAATGAACTGGGGCTGGCCTACATTCACCTGTCGGAAGCCGACTGGGACGACGCGCCGCAGGTGCCCGAGGATTTCCGCCACGCGCTGCGCCGTGTGTTCAAGGGCGGGCTGATCGTCGCCGGGCGTTACGACGCGGCGCGCGCCGAGGCGATCCTGCGCGCCGGTCTGGCCGACCTGTGCGCCTTCGGCCGGCCGTTCATTGCCAACCCCGATCTGCCGCGCCGTTACGCGCTGGGCCTGCCGCTTGCCGACTTCGCTGCCAGCCGGCTGTTTGGCGGCGACGCGCAAGGCTACACCGACTACCCCCCTTACCCTGATGGAGAACAGGAATGAAAGCCGTTGGCTACCAGAAAACCCTGCCGATCGAAGACCCGGCGTCGCTGCAGGACGTCGAACTGCGCGAACCGGTCGCCAGCGGGCGCGACCTGCTGGTCGAGGTGAAAGCGATTTCGGTCAATCCGGTCGACGTGAAGATCCGCGCCGGTCGCACGCCGCCGGCTGGCGAGTGGGGCGTGCTCGGCTGGGACGCGGCCGGCATCGTCCGTGCCGTCGGCCCGCAAGTCAGGTTGTTTCGTCCGGGCGACCGCGTCTGGTACGCTGGCGACATCACGCGCGCCGGGAGCAACGCCGAGTTGCAGGCGGTTGACGAGCGGATCGTCGGGCACCTGCCGTGCACGCTGGACTTCGCCCAGGCGGCGGCGCTGCCGCTCACCGCGATCACCGCCTGGGAGATGCTGTTCGATCGCCTGCGTATCGCGCCGGGCAAGCGGCCGACCGACGAGCGCCTGCTGATCGTCGGCGCCGGCGGCGGCGTCGGCTCCATCCTGGTGCAACTGGCGCGCCGTCTGACCGGGCTGACCGTCATCGGCACCGCCTCGCGCGCCGAGACGCAGTCCTGGGTGCGCGAGCTCGGTGCGCATCACGTGCTCGACCACAGCCGGCCGCTGGCCGACGAGCTGAAGCGCATCGGCTTCGCGGATGTCAGCCATGTGGTCAGTCTGACGCACAGCGAAGAGCACTTCGCGCAGATCGTCGAAGTGCTCGCGCCGCAGGGCTGCTTCGGCCTGATCGACGATCCGGCGACGCCGCTCGACGTGCGCAAGCTGAAGGCGAAAAGCGTCTCGCTGCACTGGGAACTGATGTTTACCCGCTCGCTCTTCCAGACCGCCGACATGATCGCCCAGCACCGGCTGCTCTGCGAACTGGCTGCGCTGGTCGACGCCGGCCTGGTCAGGACGACGCTCGGCGAGCACTACGGGCGCATCGACGCGGCCAACCTGCGGCGTGCGCACGCGCTGATCGAAGCGGGCAAGGCGCGCGGCAAGATCGTTCTCGAAGCCTTCTGAGCGCTTGCCCACCGCTCGCCGGGCCGATGCGCGCCGGCCAACACTGTCAGGGCAAGGCCGCGCCGGGGTCTCCCGTCGGACCTGCCCTTCACCGTCGCCGCCCGTTCCGGGCGGCGCACTTTCTTGCAAGGAGACAAAACGTGGACATCGCCCACCTCGCCACCACCCGCCACACGTGCAAGGCTTTCGACCCGGCGCGGAAGATTTCGCCCGCAGACTTCGAGCAACTGCGCACGCTGCTGCGCTACGCGCCGTCGTCGGTCAATTCGCAGCCCTGGCATTACGTGATCGCCGCCAGCGATGCCGGCAAGGCGCGCATCGCCGAGACACTGCAGGGCGGCTACGCGTACAACGAAGGCAAGGTGCGCAATGCCTCGCAGGTCATCGTCTTCTGCGTGCGCCAGAACCTGAACGACGAACATCTGGCCCGCCTGCTCGAGCAGGAGGAGCTGGACGGGCGTTTTGCAAGCGCGCAGGCGCGCGCCGCGCAGAACACCGCGCGCACTTTCTACGCCGACCTGCACCGCAAGGATCTGGACGATGCGCGCCCGTGGATGGAACGTCAGGTCTACCTGGCGCTGGGCATGCTGCTCGTCGGCGCTGCCGCGCTGGGCATCGATGCGTGTCCGATGGAAGGCTGCGACCCGGCGGCACTCGACCGCGCGCTCGGGCTGACCGAGCGCGGCTATTCGGCGCTGGTGATGGTCGCGCTCGGTTACCGCAGCGAGGCCGATTTCAACGCCGCGCTGCCCAAGTCACGCCTGGCGGAAACCAGCGTCTTCACCGAGATCTGAGCGGCGCTGGCGGTGCGGCGCCGCTGGCAAACGCGCAGACGCCGCTCAGGCGCTCAGCGTTGCGTAGTCGAGGTAGCCTTTTTCGCCGCCGCTGTAAAAGGTCGCCAGGTCCGGCGGATTGAGCGGCGCGCCGCGCGCAAAGCGCTCGACCAGGTCGGGGTTGGCGATCCACGCACGGCCGTAGGCGACGGCGTCGCACAGTCCGGCGTGCAGGCGCGCTTCGCCCGTGTCGCGGTCAAAACCGCCGTTGGCGATCAGGGGCATTTTCGCCAGCGGGCGGAAATGCGCGCCGACGTCGCTCAGCGCGTGCGGCGTATCGTCGAGCTGGCGCGGCATGAAGGCTTCGCTCAAATGCAGGTAGGCCAGCCCGTAGGCGTTGGCGCGGGCGACGACGTGTTCCCACATCGGCACCGTATCCGCGTCCACATTGACGCCGTGGAAGCGATTCATCATCGGGTTGAGCCGGCAGCCAAGGCGGTCGAAGGGCATCACCTGGCCGACTGCTTCCAGCACCTGGCAGAAGAAGCGCGCGCGGTTTTCGTGGCTGCCGCCGTACTCGTCGTCGCGCGTGTTGGCGTCGCGCGAGAAGAACTGGTGGAAGAGGTAGCCGTTCGACGAATGGATCTCGGCGCCGTCGAAGCCAGCCGCCAGCGCGTTCGCCGCTGCGCGTCGGAAGTCGGCGACGACGCCGGCGATCTCGTCGCGGGTCAGCGCGTGCGGCGTCACCGTTTCCGGCTGGCCGCTGGGCGAAAACATCTTCCAGTTCGGGTTGATCGCCGACGGCGCGACAGGCGGCTTGCCGCCGTGAAACTCGGGCAGCGAGAGGCGGCCGCAGTGCCACAGTTGGCAGACGATCAGCCCGCCTTTCTCGTGCACGGCGTCGGTCACCCGCCGCCAGCCGGCGACCTGCTCGTCCGACCAGATTCCCGGCGTGAACGGATAGCCGCGCGCCTGCGGCGAGACGATCGTTCCTTCCGAAACGATCAGTCCGGCGCCCGCGCGCTGCGCGTAATAGCGCCGCATCATCTCGCTCGGCACGTAGCCGGCGTTGTCGCAGCGGCAACGGGTGAGCGGCGCCATGACGATGCGGTTTTTCAGGGCGAGTGCGCCGAGGCGGACGGGGGTGAGGAGCTGCAGAGTCATCGGGGGGGCTTCCGGAAGAGCAGAAAGCGCCCATTTTACCGGTCGCCCGCGCGTGCGTGCAGCCTTTGCCGCCCGCTTCGCGGGGCTAGCTTCCTGCCTCCTGGCGCGCTGGCGTGCGCGCCGCGGGCGGTGGAAGTGCGTAGCGCAGCAGGCCGAGTGCCGCCAGGCCAAGCGTGCCGGCGAGCAGGAACAGCGGCACGTAGCCGACCGCCTGCGCGAGCACGCCGCTGCTCGCGCCGACCAGTCCGGCGAGCAGGACCTGTGCGCTTGCCTGCAGTGTGAAGTCGGCACCTTCGTGCTCGGCGCGGCAGCGCTGCATCATGACGGCGAACAAGGCGACGGTAGACATGCCGTCGGCGATCTGCTCGCCGAGCGCCACCGCGTAAACCATGACGACATCGCCGCCGCGCGCGACGAGCAAGGCCATCGCGGCGATACCGATCGCCTGCAGCAAGCCGAACGCGAAGAGCGAGCGGTAGGCGCCGAGGCGCGCATAGAGCGCGCCGCCCAGCGCGGCGCCGCCGATCCCGGCAAGGCTGCTGATCAAGGTCAGCTCGCCGAGCATGGCGTTGCTCCAGCCCTGGTCGACGAGCATCGGCTTGACCATCGGCGAGCCGAGCGCGTCGCCCAGCTTGAAGCCGAGGACGACGGCCAGCCAGGCGAACATGCCGGGCTGCGCGAGCAGGCCGCGGTAGTGTGCGAGCAGCAGGCGCGGGCCGAGCACTGTTTCGGCGGCGCCGGCTTGCTGCGGGATGCGGCGCTTCTCGTCGAAACGCCAGATGGGCAAGGTGCACAGCACGAGCAAGAGGGCGACCCCGCCGAGGCTGAAGTGCCAGCCGATGCGGTCCATGACCAGCAGCAAACCGCTGCCACTGATGATCATGCCAACCTTGTAGCCGCCGACCTGCAGGCTGTTGCCGAGGCCGCGCCAGCGCTCGGGCAGCAGGCGGACGGTAAGTCCGTCGGTCGCGATGTCTTGTGTCGCGGCGGCGAGATTGATGAGCAGGATGAGGCCGAGCAGCAGCGCCAACTGACCGCTGAAGAGGAGCGACGGGTCGAACGCCGCCAGACTTGCGACGCACAGGATGACGGTCGCCTGCAGCGGCAGAATCCAGCCGCGATGATGGCCGAGGCGCGGCGAGGCCAGGCGGTCGACCCACGGCGCCCAGAGTACCTTGAACATCCAGGGCAGCGCGAGCAGCTTGAGCATGCCGATGATGGCCAGATCGGCGCCATGCTGGCGCAGCAGGACGGGCAGCGAATGGGCGATCAGCCCCGAGGGCAGGCCCTGCGCGCAATACAGGCTGGCGAGCAGGACCAGCGTCGGTGCGCCCGGGCGCGGCAGCGAAGCGTCGTCGGGCCGGCGAGCCTGGTGTGGATGGGTGGTGCCTGGCGCAGAGCACGCTTCTTCGGGCACGGGCGAACTCCGTTGTCGAGTGGTTTTTCGGTTGCACGCGCCTGCTGGCAGCGCTGCGCGGCGGCGAATGCCTGCGGCTTGTCCCTGACGACGTCTTCGACAGCTTCAGATTCGCCCGGAAAGCGGCTTGCAGAAGGTGGTCTCGCTTTTCCTGGCGATCCTTGCCTCGCTGCCGATCATGGCGAATGCTTGGCCGATTGCTGGCCCGGGCCGCCAAGGCCGGAAGCTCATCGTTGCCAGCGCGAAGCCAAGCACTGCCTCCTGGCAAGGGCAATTCCGCATCCTACAGCAAGCGACCGCCATCTGATGCGCGAGGCCGCCGGGAATTTGGGTGCCCTGTTGTGCCGCAGGCCCGCCGCACGCGCTTGCTTTCCGTCATCCTGGGCTTTCGGCTGCCCTTGCAGCCGAGCTGTCGGGCGACATCCAGCCCGGTACGGGTGCGCTCGACAATCAACTTGCTCCCCATCTCAGCGAGGCTGGCCATGACGTGGCAGAGGGAGCGCCCGGCCGGCGTAGCGGTGTCGATGGCGTCGGTGAGGCTCCTCAACTGGACGCCTTGCTTGTGCAGCTCGCCGACCAGATCGACCGGATGCTTGACCGACCGGCCCAGTCGGTCAAGCATCCAGACAACCCGGGTATCGCCCTCACGCAGCATTTCGAGTGCCTTGACCAAGCCTGGCCGGTCTGCCCGCGTGCCGCTCACCTTGTCCGCAAAGACCTTCTCGCATCCGGCCTTGGCCAAGGCTTCACCTTGCAGTGCAAGATTCTGATCCTGCATCGAGATACGTGCATGCGCGATCAGCATGGCGTGTCTCGCGCGCGGTCGATGCGTTCCTGCCGCGACCGGATGACTTCGTCGTGCGTGTGCAACCTGGTGTTGGGATCGTCAGTTCGGCGAAGGGCTTCCTCGATCTCGCGGGTCATGCGTGGCCGCTCGGATGGCGCATCCGTCCAGCCATACCAGGCTCACCCAGAGCGCAGATGGTCATGGTTCCATCCCATGATCATTGCGGTCGTCGCTATCGACATCCTGGCGCAGGGCAGGCAGTTGCTTGGGCAAGGCCGGCAGCCATTCCCGTACCGTCTCCCACGCCAGATCGAGGCTGATGTCGAAATAGCTGTGGGCCATGCGATTTCGCATTTTGCGCATGCGACTGGGTGAACTCGGCGCAGCCATCCATCACCTTTGTGGCCGCTTCGCCGATGACGGTCAGGCTCATGATGATCGCCTGCCGGGTCCGCTTGCCGGTCAGGAAGTCGTCCTTGGCCAACTCTTCCACGAAACTGCACGCATCGGTTGTGGCCTGTTGCATGTGGTGGAGGTCATCAGGTAGTCGGTTTTCGCTGATACCGGTTGTGCTTCCGCGACCACCTTGGCCCGGAACTTCGGCGGCAGGTCGCCGGGCGTCAGCAAATCGACGTCAACGCCGAGCAGCGATCACAGTTCTTCTTCCAGATCGCGCAAGTCCAACGACGTAGCGCCGGGCAGTGTATCGACCAGCAGATCGAGGTCGCTGCCATTCTGATTGGTGCCACACAGCACTGAACCGAAGACGCGCGCGTTTGCCGTGCGGAAGCGGCCTGCCGCTTCACGCACCGCGCTTCGCTTCATATCAAGCGCAACCGACGGTCGCATGAGCATCCCTTCCTATCTAGACTGATCGGGATGGCAGGGGATCGAGAATGGCATTTCAAGCATTGTTTCGACACTCGCTATGGCTTGATTCCGCATGCTGCGCCGGTCGCTACTGTCGACCTAAGGCGCGGCATCAGCGCTATTGCGAGGGCTGCGGCATGCAGGGCGGCAAGCAAGCAGGTGAGCAGTACGACTACCGCGACGCGAGTTCTTCGTTTTTCGAGAGCTGTTCTTTGGCGCATCTCTACCGGGGTCAGGCCGATGCGCCGGCTGGCGCCACGCCGGATGGTGTTCTTTGCCCCAGCGCTTGGGGCATTTGCCGCCCCCAGATGGGTGAGGAGCCCCATTGCTGGCGGCTGGCGCCTGCCGTCGGTCGCCGCCGAGGCATGGTTCGGCATCTGCCATCAACTACTATTCGTATTCTATCAAGGATCTGTGCTCGGCGTGTCAACAGTTGGCGCGAATATTGCTTTCAAGCGATGCGGTGGCTGCTGCGGAGCGCGCGTCGGCCAGCCGGAGCACCGGGCAGCGGCGCCCGCCGGCTGGCCGACGGTCGGCGCGGGAGGGCTCGGCAACCGGTCATTGGCGGCTGGTCATCGACCCAGTCGAAAGCTTTCTACAACGGAGAACAAAAATGGCACTCATCAATGCGCGCGCGACCACCTTCACTTATGGCACCAGCGGTAGCGACCTGATCAATGCGTCGTACCTGCTCGGCGACCAGATCGACGGGCTGGCCGGCAACGACACAATCAACGGTCTCGACGGCGCGGACACGCTGCTCGGTGGCGCCGGACGTGACGTCCTCTACGGCTTCGCCGGCCACGATGTGCTCGACGGTGGCGCTGGCAACGACAAGCTGTACGGTGGTGCAGACAACGATATCCTGCGTCCCGACACGGGCGGCATCGGCGACGACCTGATCGATGGCGGCAGCGAGTGGGACACGGTCGATTACAGCTCGGCAGCGGTCACGCGTGGCGTTCGCGTCGACTTGCGGATCACCACGGCGCAGAAGACGCTGGGCGCAGGCAGCGACACGATTCGCAACGTCGAAATCGTCATCGGCACCGGCTTCAACGATACGCTCATCGGGTCGACCGGCGACAACCAGCTCTACGGCGGCCTGGGCTCCGACAGCCTGGACGGCGGTGATGGCAACGACGGTTTGTATTCCGGTTATCGAGGCGATCTTGGCGGCGACACGATGAACGGCGGTAATGGTAACGACCTGATCCTGGCGAGCAACGGCGCCGACCGGCTGAACGGGGGCGCCGGCGACGACCGAATCTACAGTGCAGGCGGTGCCGACACCATTTCCGGTGGCCTCGGTTTCGATCGCTTCATCTTTCAGGAAACGACCGACTCGAACGCTGCTGCGCCCGACCGCATCGTCGATTTCAACGGTGCCGAGGACCTGATCGTGCTCGAACCGATGTTCTTCGTGATCAATGCCAGCGCGACGCAGTTCATCGGCAGCAACGCCTTTTCGCAGACCGGCGTTCCGGAAATTCGCGTCACCAGCAATGCCGGCACGCAAGTCGTCGAGGTCGACACGACGGGCAACGGCGGCGCCGACATGACGATACAGGTCGTCGGGACAGCCCTCACCATCGACGACTTCTTCTTCGATCAGGGCTTTCTGTTGTAAGCCGGGCAAGCCGCGCGGCCGGGCAACCGAGCGCGCGCGGCGAGCTCGAGGCCGATCAGGACCGCTATAATCGCCGCTCCGGGAGCACTGCCAGGCGACCGGAGAACCTTTCTTTCCGAATGGGGCGTGCGTGGATTCGAGCATCCTGCTGGCGGCCATTCCGGCCATTGCCTTTGGCGCTTGCGCCTTGCCGCTGCTCTTGCAGCGTCTTGGCCGGCGGGCGGCGGCGCTGGCCGCGGCCGGCGTCATGGCTGCTTGCCTTGGCTGCGTGCTCGGCCTGGCGCCGGCGGTACTCGCCGGGCAGAGTGCCTTCTTCCGATTGCGCTGGCTGCCCGCCTATGGCCTCGATTTCAGCTTGCGGGTGGACGGCCTCGGCCTGCTCTTCGCGCTGCTCATCTGCGCCATCGGCCTGCTCGTCGTCCTCTACGCCGCCTGGTATCTGCCGACCAGCGACCGGCTCGGACGCTTCTACTCGATCCTGCTGCTGTTCATGGCGGCGATGCTCGGCATCGTTCTCGCCGAGAACCTGCTGCTGCTCGTCGTCTTCTGGGAACTGACCAGCGTTTCGTCGTTCCTGCTCGTCGCCTACGACAACCAGCGCTACGCGTCGCGCGTCGGCGCGCGCATGGCGCTCGCGGTCACCGGCGCTGGCGGCCTGGCGCTGCTCGCCGGCGTTCTGCTGCTCGGCGCACTGGCGGGCAGCTTCGAACTGTCCGAGATCTTCGCCAATCGCGAGCGCATACGCGCGAACGATCTTTTCGCGCCGATGCTGCTCCTCATTCTGCTCGGCGCGTTCAGCAAGTCGGCGCAGCTTCCTTTCCACTTCTGGCTGCCGAACGCGATGGCAGCGCCGACGCCGGTGTCGGCCTATCTGCATTCGGCGACCATGGTGAAAGCGGGGATCTTCCTGCTCATCCGGCTTTATCCGCTGTTGGCCGGCAACCCGTTGTGGTTCTGGTTGGTTGCCGGAACAGGCGCACTGACCCTGGTCTATGGTGCGGCCGTCGCTTTGTTCAAACACGACATCAAGGGGCTGCTCGCGTACTCGACGATCAGTCACCTCGGTCTGATCACGCTGCTGCTTGGCCTGGACACGCCGCTCTCGGTGGTCGCCGCGATCTTTCACGTGATCAATCACGCGATCTTCAAGGCATCGCTGTTCATGGCCGCCGGCATCGTCGACCACGAATGCGGCACGCGCGACATGCGCCGGGTCAACGGCATGTTCCGCGTCATGCCGATCAGCGCGACGCTGGCCATCGTCGCCGCCGCAGCGATGGCCGGCGTCCCGCTGCTGAACGGTTTCCTCAGCAAGGAGATGTTCTTTGCCGAGACGATCAGTCATGCGCAGTTCGTCTCGCTCGCCTGGCTGCTGCCCTGGTTCGCGACGCTTGCCGGGATGCTTGCCGTCGCCTATTCGTCGCGCTTCATCCACGATGTCTTCTTCAATGGCGAGCCGGTCAATCTGCCGCGCCAGCCGCACGAACCGCCGCGCTGGATGCGCGCACCGAGCGAACTGCTGGTCGTCGTCTGCGTGCTCGTCGGCATTTTTCCGAACTGGACGGTCGGCCCCTGGCTCGCCGCGGCGGCCGGCGCCGCGTTGCCGCAGGGGCTGCCGGACTACCGCCTGGCGCTCTGGCATGGTTTCAATCAGCCGCTGCTGATGAGCACGCTGGCGCTGCTCGGCGGCGTCGCCATCTACGCGCTGCGCCGGCCGATCTACGCCTGGCACGCGCAACTGCCGCGCGTGCACGCGCGTACCGCTTTCGAGCGCTGGTCGCGCGCCTGCACCGGCGGTGCGCACCGGCTCGTCGGCTTGCTCGACAACGTTTCGCTGCAGCGCTATTGCGCGTTGCTCCTCTGCTTCGTCGTCGGGCTCGGCGGCTGGGCCTTCTTCGCCCGGCCGGGCGTGGCGCTGCGCCCGTCGGCGCACCCGGCCGACGCGGCCGCCGTCTTCGCCTTGCTCGTACTGCTCGTCGCGGCTCTCGGCGCGACGCTGGTGCACCGCGAACGCCTGCTCGCCGTCATTCTGGTCAGTGTCGTCGGTCTGCTCGTGACGCTGACTTTTGCCCGTCTTTCGGCGCCCGATCTGGCGCTCACCCAACTCGCCGTGGAGACCGCGACGATCATCCTGTTGCTCCTGGTGCTGCACTATCTGCCGGCACGCAGCCGGCCTCAGAGCAGCGCACCGCGCTTGCTGCGCGATGTCGTGCTGGCGCTGCTCGCCGGCGGCGGACTGGCGCTGGTTACCTTGCAGATGCTCAGCCAACCGGCCGCCTCGCTGGCCGACTTCTACCTGCAGAACGCGCTGCCCGGCGGTGGCGGGACGAATGTGGTGAATGTCATCCTGGTTGATTTTCGCGGCTTTGACACGCTTGGCGAGATCACCGTGCTGGCCATGGTGGCGCTCGCCGCGCAGGCGCTGCTCGACCGCCTGGTTCTGCCCGTACCAGCGCACGACGCCGACGGTCGGCGCTGGGCAAGGGATCGCCAGCCGCTCTTTCTCAGCATGCTGATGCGGCCTCTGCTGCCGGTCGCGCTGCTCGTCTCGGTCTATCTCTTCCTGCGCGGGCACAACGCTCCGGGGGGCGGTTTCGTCGCCGGGCTGGTGACCGCGGTCGCGCTCAGCCTGCAGTATCTCGCCAACGGAATCGCCTTTGCCCAGCCGCGCCTGCCACAGCAGCCGACGCGCTGGCTGGCCGGCGGCTTGTTCCTGGCGACCGGCGTCGGGCTGGCGAGCTGGGTTTTCGCGCGACCATTCCTGACCAGCGCGCACGGCCACCTGAGGCTGCCGCTGATCGGCGAGGTCGAACTCGCTTCGGCGATGATCTTCGATCTCGGCGTCTATCTTGTCGTCGTCACCGTCGTCGTCAGCCTGCTGAGCGGAATCGGCAGCCTGTCGCAGCGCGCCGCGACGCCCGGCGGGAGCGCCTGATGGAGGCCTTGCTGGCGATTGCGGTCGGCGTGCTCACTGCCTGCGGCGTCTTCCTCGTTCTGCGCGCACGCACTTTCCCGGTTCTCCTTGGCCTGACGCTACTCTCCTACGCGGTCAACCTGTTCCTCTTCGCCAGCGGCGGCCTGCGTCTGGACGCGCCGCCGCTGATCGGCGCTGGCGCGGCGAGCAGCGACCCCTTGCCGCAAGCGCTCGTCCTCACCGCCATCGTCATCGGTTTCGCGATGACCGCCTATCTGGCACTGCTTGCCCTGCGCGGCCTGGCCGAGTCGGCTGACGATACGGTAGACCCCGGGCGGGAAGAGTGACTGCGGTGACTGCACACGCGCCGATCCTGCCGATCATTCTCCCGCTGCTCGCCGCGCTGCTGCAGATGGCGGTGCCGCGCCTCGCCGTGCAGCGCATCGTCGGCCTGTTGGCGACGCTGCTCCTGGTCGGCCTCGCCGGGTGGCTGACGGCACTTGCCGACGATGGCGTCTGGCGGGTCTATGCGCTCGGCGACTGGCCCGCGCCGTTCGGCATCGTCCTCGTCGTCGATCGCCTGGCGGCGCTGACGGTCCTGCTCGGCGCGCTGCTCGGCCTGGCCAGCCTGCTCTACGCAAGCAGCGGTTTCGACGCGCGCGGGGCGAATTTTCACCCGCTCTTCCAGTTGCAGTTGCTCGGCATCAACGGCGCTTTCCTCACCGGCGACCTGTTCAACCTCTTCGTCTTCTTCGAGATCATGCTGCTCGCTTCGTACGCGCTGCTCGCGCACGGCGGCGGCCTTGCGCGCACGCGCGCCGGAATTGCCTACGTCGTTCTTAACCTGCTGGGTTCGTCGATTTTTCTGCTTGCCCTTGGCCTGCTTTACGGCACGCTGGGCAGCCTCAACCTGGCCGACCTGGCGCAGCGCCTGGCCGGATACGACGACAACCGGGCGCTTGCCAGTCTCGCCTTTGCCCTGCTGGTCGCCGTCTTCGTGCTCAAGGCGGGCTTGCTGCCGCTGTCGTTCTGGCTGCCGCACACCTACTCCGCGGCGGGCGCGCCGGTTGCCGCGCTGTTTGCCGTAATGACCAAGGTCGGCATCGTCGCCCTGCTGCGCGTGCAGCTCATTGCGCTGGCGCCGGGTGGTCTGGACGATCTGCTCGAGCCCTGGCTGACCGTCCTGGCTTTGGCGACGGTCGCCTTCGCCGCGCTCGGCGTGCTCGCCGCCGAGCGCTTGCGCGTGCTGGCTGCCTGGCTCGTCCTGCTCTCCGCCGGGACGCTGCTGCTCACCCCGGCGCCGGCGAGCGTGCAGGTGAGCGCCGCGGCGATCTACTACCTCGCGCAGTCGACGATCGTCGGCGCGGCCGGCTTCCTGCTCGCCGGGTTGATCGCCGAGCAGCGCGGCGCAGCCGCCGACCGTTTCGTCGCCGGCGCCCGGCCGCTCCCGGCGTGGCTGCAAATTGCCTTCCTGCTTCTCGCGGCGACGGCTGCCGGCCTGCCGCCGTTCTCCGGATTCATCGGCAAACTGATGCTGCTCGGTGTGCTGCGCGAGACGCCGGCCGCGCCTGCCGTCTGGGCCACGCTGCTCGCCGCCGGTTTCGTCGTGCTGGTCGCTTTTGCGCGCGACGGCTGCCTGCTCGTCTGGAAGTACCGGGAAGCCGGCGGCGCGCCGGTTGTCGCGCTCGCCTGGCAGAAGATCTGCGCCGCGCTCTGCCTGGTTGCCGGCGGGCCGCTGCTCGCCGGGTTCGCCGGCCCGCTGGCCGGCTTCGCCGAGCGCGCCGCCGGGCAACTGCACGCACCGGGGGCCTACGCCTCCGCTGTCCTCGCTGTGGCGGTTCCGCCTGCTGCGCCAGCGGCTGCGCCCAGGGTGCCGGCGGCGCCGCCGCAGATGCCGAAGGCTGCGCCATGATCCGGCGTATTCTGGCGCGACCGCTGCAGTCGCTGCTGTTGATGCTGCTCTGGCTGCTGATCACCGATGCCGCTTCGCTGGCGCTCGTGCTGCTCGGCGGACTCCTCGCCTGGATCGTGCCCTGGCTGACGCAGGCTTTCTGGCCGGCGCCTCCACGTCTGCTGCGCCCGGGCCTGGCTCTGCGCTTCCTGCTCGTTTTTGCCTACGACATCGTCACCGCCAACTGGCGCGTCGCGCGTCAGGTCGTTGGCCCCGTGTCGCGCCTGTCGCCCGCGCTGGTCGAGGTGCCGCTCGAACTGCGCGACCCCTTCGTCGCTACGCTGCTCGCCAGCGTCGTCTCGCTGACCCCGGGAACGGTGGCCATCGACCTCGACCGCGAAGCCTGGATTCTCCTCGTCCATGCGCTCGATGCGCCCGATCCGCCGACGCTGGTGAAGGAGATCAAGCAGCGTTACGAATTGCCTTTGCGGGAGATCTTTGCATGCTGAACACAGCGCTCGAGATTGCTTTCTGGCTGATCGGCGCGGCGCTCGCGCTGAACCTCATCCGCCTGCTGCGTGGCCCCGACCTGACCGACCGCATTCTGGCGCTCGACACGCTGGGCATCAACCTGATTGCCCTGCTCATCGTGCACGGCATGGCGACGGGCAGCGCCGCCGGTTTCGAAGTCGCCCTGCTGCTCGCTTTGCTCGGCTTTGTCGCAACGGTTGCCCTGTGCAAGTTCCTCCTGCGCGGAGACTTGATCGAATGAGCAGCGCGAGCGAAGCGCTGGTCGCCGCCCTGCTCGTCATCGGCGCGCTCTTTGTTCTGCTCGGTGCGATCGGCCTCGCCCGGTTGCCCGATTTTCTGACCCGCCTGCACGCGCCGACCAAGGCGACGACGCTCGGCGTCGGATCGCTGCTGCTCGCTTCGGCGATTCATTTCTCGGATCTGGCGGGCGGCCGCATCAGTCTGCACGAGCTGGCGGTCGCCTGTTTTCTCTTCGTCACCGCACCGGTGAGCGCGCATCTGCTGGCCAAGGCGGCACTGCACCGGAGCACGCCGGCGACTGGCAGCGGTACGCCTGGGGGCGCCGGCAGAGAGGCGGGGGAGAGCCCGTCGACGGGCGCGCCGCCAGCCTCGGCGAGCCGCGCTGGGCGCTTGGCCGACGACGATGTCGCCCGGACGTAACGCGCTTTGCCCTTGCGGCAGTGGCCGCAAGTTCAAGCTCTGCTGCGGCCGGGCCGGCGCGTCCGCGGTCGCGCCGGCGAGTGCTGCGCCGGCGCCGGACGCGGCGCAGCGCAGCGCGCTGCTCGATCTGTTTCGCACACAGCGCCATGGCGAACTGCTCGGGCGCCTCGCCGCGCTGCTCGAACGCTTCCCGCAGTCGGCTTTCCTCTGGGGTCTGCTCGGTGCGACGCAACAGTCGCAGGGTGCCGATGGACTGCCGGCCTTGCAGCGCGCGGTCGCTCTGGCGCCCGACGACGCCGACGCGCAGGCCAATCTTGGCGCGGCATTGCTCGAACGTGGCCAGCCGCAGGCCGCCGCAGCGTGTCTGCGCAAGGCGCTCGAACTGGCACCGGCAAACCTTCCAGCGCGCATCAATTTCGCCCAGACGCTGCGCGCGCTGGGCGATGCGCCGGCGGCGATCGACGCCTACCGGGGCGTGCTGGCGCGCGCGCCGAAGGCGCTGGAGGCGCATTTCGGCCTGCTTGACCTGCTGCTCGAGTGCGCCGAGGTGGGCGAAGCGGAAAGCCTGGCGCAACGCGCGCTCGTACTGGCGCCGGCGCACTGCGTCGCCCACTTCTGCCTGGGCAACGTTCGCCAGCGGCAGGGCCGGCTGGCCGATGCCCTGGTCTGCTATCAGACAGCACTCGAACTGGCTCCCGGATTTGCTCCGGCGGCGAGCAACCTGGCCTGCGCGCTGCTCGCCCTCGGGCGCAGCACGGAAGCCGAAGACGTGCTGCTGCGCAGCCTGCGCTCGACGCCCGGCTACCTCGACGCCTACCTCAATCTGGCGCGTCTGTACGTTGAACAAGGCCGCTTTGCCGCGGCCGAGCCGGTCTACCGCGACGCGCTGGCGGTGGCGCCGGAGGGCGTCGCTGCGCGTGAAGGGCTGGCCCAGGTGCTGCGCGAACTCGGGCGTGCCGACGAGGCCGATGCGCTCTGTGAGCAGGCGCTCGCCATCGATCCGCTGTGCACCAGCGCACGCCTGCTGCAGGCGGTTTGTCGCTTGCCGATCGTCGCCGATACGCCGGCCGCTTCGGCCAACGTCGGCGAGAGCTTCATGGGCGAACTCGACCGCCTGGCCGAATGGCTGGCCGCCGACGCCCGGCGCGGCGCACGCCTGCACGCCGGCGTTGCGCCGTATCTGCCGTTCTTTCTTGCCTATCGGCCGGGTAACCACTGCCCGGCGCTGTCGCGTTTCGCCGATCTCGTCTGCCCGCCGCCGTCGCCGCCGCTCGCGCCGCGTCACTCGCCGCGCGGCAAGTTGCGGCTGCTCGTCGTCGCGCACCACGTGCATCGGCACTCGGTCTGGGAGATCGTCCTGCGCGGCTTGCTCGAGCACCTCGATCGCCGGCAGTTTGCCCTCACCGTGCATCACCTCGGTCCGCGCGAGGACGAAGCGACTCGCCACGCGCGCACGCTCGCCGACACCTGGCGCGATGCGCGTTCGGTGAGCAACCTCGCCGCCTGGCAACAGGCCTGTGTCGCCGATCGGCCGGATGTCATCTTCTATCCGGAACTGGGAATGGACCCCTTGAGCTTTCATCTGGCGGCGCAGCGATTCGCTCCGCTGCAGTTGGCCGGCTGGGGTCACCCGATTACCAGCGGTCTGCCCACGATCGACTGCTTCGTCTCCGGCGAGTTGCTCGAGCCGCCGGGGGCCGCAGCGCATTATCGCGAGCGTCTGCTGCTCTTGCCCGGTACCGGCTGCTGCACGACTTCGCCGGCGCCGGTCGTCGCGCCCGTGCCCGAGGTCGAACGCCGCCTGCGCGAGATGCCGGGAGTCCGTTTCCTGATCGCGCAGCGCGCGATCAAGTTCGAACCGGCGGACGACGCGCTCTTTGCGACGATCGCTGCGCAGGCGGGAGAATGCGTTTTCATCGTCGTCGACGATCCGCTGTATCCGTGGGCGGCCCGGCGGGTACACGCGCGTCTGGCGCGTGCTTTCAACGAGCGCGGGGTCGACCCGGCGCGCCATCTGCTGCTCGTCCCGTGGCTGTCGGCCGAGGCTTTTCCGGGTCTCCTCGACCTCGCCGACGTCTTTCTCGACTGCCCCGGTTTCTCGGGTTATACGACTGCCTGGCAAGCGGTCCATCGCGGCTTGCCGGTGCTCACGCTGGCCGGCGATTTCCTGCGCCAGCGACTCGCCGCCGGCTTGCTGCACAAGATCGGCCAAGCGGAAAGTGTCGCCGCAAGCGCCGAGCAGTACCTCGCGCTGGCCTTGCAACTGGCGGCTGAATGCCGCGCCGCGCAGCGCCGGGCAGCGCGGCGCGCGGCCTTGCAAGCGGCCGCGCCGCGCGCCGACAACGACCTGAGCGTCGTGCGCGCCTTCGAGCAGGCGATCGTCGATCAACTGGCGGGCGCCGCCTAG
>NZ_JAPUVR010000089.1 GCF_029255125.1 Accumulibacter sp.
GGTCGCCTCGATGTGGGCGAGAACTTCCGTCAAACGCTTTATTTCCTTCTGTTCCTTCTGTTGATGCTCGATCAGGTCGGCCAGCTCAGCGCGCTTCCTGATCAGGGCGGCTACCACGTCAAGGTCTGCCATGAAAAGTACTCCTGTTCATTGAAAACAGGACTATTTTCGCCAAGCTGGCGGTCTGGCAGGGGGGATGGGTGCTCCATAATGCCGGGTTGTTGCGCCACATCTTCTTCCTTCCGCTGCGCTTGCCCTCGCGCCCAGCCGTGCAACGCTTCGTTGCCCACCTGCCGCAATTCCTCCGTCACCCGCCGCTCCGCCTCCGCCGCCTTCTCGACATCGCCGCTCGCGTTCTCGACCACCGCCAACAACGACTCCATCTTGGCGCTGAGCTCAGGATGGGCTCGCAACCGCTCTTCCAAACTCCGACTCGGATTGCCTCGCTCCTCCACTTTCGTCCACCGTTCTGCCATGGCTTTCGCTCCAGGTTGACGTGACCCAGGGCTATTTACCTCACCTGCGCCCATCTGTCTCGTGCCGACGGACAACGCCAACCACCTCGGCGCGGGTCGCACTTTCGATTGCACCCGCCGGGTAGGTGACAAACGCCGATTCCGGGCTGCTGCGCCTATAATTGGCGCTTTTTTTTCCTCGCCCGAAGGATCCTCATGCCCTCCCTCAGACAACTCCCCGCCGTGCTGCTTGTCGCGTTTGCTGTACCGCTTGCCAGTTCGGCCGCGGTCGCTGCACCGCTTGCCATAGACCTTTCGCATCAACTCGACGAGGAGCGCGCCGAGCGCGTCGAGAAGATCGTCGAGCGTTTCAATTCGCGGCAGAACGACTACAAGGTCCAGCTTGTACGGCGTACGCAAGGTGACGCGCCGAAGCACCTGAACCTGGCCACGCGCGAGGAGCAAGCCAAGTTCGTCGCGGCGCACACCAGTTTCAGGCCGCTGCACGTGGTCATGAAGGAAGCGGGTGAAAGCTTTGATGGCCGCCAGTTGCCACCCGAGTTGCATGTCGGACTGGACGATGCCAAGGGCAATCTGTTTGCCCTGCCGATCGCCTGGAGCACGCCCGTGCTCTATATCAACAAGGCGGCCTTTCGCAAGGCGGGGCTCGACCCGGAGAAGCCGCCGAAGACCTGGGCTGAGGCACAGAATGCCGCCGACAAGCTGTTCGACGCAGGAGTTGCCTGCCCGTACACGACGTCGTGGCCGTCTTGGGTGCATATCGACAACCAGAGTGCCTGGAACGGTGTCGAGGTCGCCGACGCGAAAGGCCGGCTGAAGTTCAACAGCCTGGTGCAGGTCAAGCATACGGCGATGATGACCACCTGGGCGAAGGCGCGTTTCTTCATCTATTTCGGGCGGCGCGACGAAGCGGACCGACGCTTTGCGGCCGGCGAGTGCGGCATGTTGACCAGCTCCTCAGCCCTTTTTGCGGCGCTGAGCGACAGCCGGAAGGCAGACACCGGGGTTTCCGCGCTGCCCTACCACGAGGATGCGCAGGGCGCACCCTATCAGACGCTCGCCGACGGCGCTTCGCTGTGGATAGGCGCCGGCAAGAAGCCGGCCGAGTACAAGGCGGTCGCGCGTTTCGTCAGTTTCCTGATGGACGCTGAACAACAAGTGGAAATGACCGCTGCCGCGGGTTTTCTGCCGATGACTCCGGCCGCTGTGGCCGCTGCGGGCAGCAAGCTGCTGAAGGCCGACCTCGCCGGGCTGAACGTTGCCCGTCGCCAATTGCAGGGTCCGCTTGCCCTGCGCGCCTTGCGCGTTTCGCAGATCGAACCGGTGCGCATCATCGTCGAGGAGGAACTCGAGGCCTCGTGGTCGGGCCGCACGCCGGCCAAGCAGGCGCTCGACATCGCCGTCCAGCGCGGCAACGCGGTTCTCCCGGCGGCACTGCGCGCACGCGTCTTGAAGTGAGCGGCAAGCGGCTGGCCTGGGCCTTGCCGCACGTCCTTGCTCACCGCTGCGGCGGTGCGCTGGCCCCGGAAAACACCCTCGCCGGCTTGCGTCTGGCGGCTCGCCTCGGCTTCCGCGTGGTCGAATTCGACGTCATGCTCTCGGCCGACGGAACGCCGTGGCTGCTGCACGACGAAACGCTGGAGCGGACGACGAACGGTCGCGGGCCGCTTGCGGCAACGGCCGACCGCGTGCTGGCCGGACTCGAGGCGGGTGCAGCGCACCACCCGGCGTTTGCCGGCGAGCCGCTGCCGACGCTGGCCGCGGCGGCCGCCCTCTGCCAGCAGCTTGGCCTGCAGGCCAATGTCGAGATCAAGCCGGCCGCCGGGCGCGCGGCCGAGACCGGCGAGGTCGTCGCGCGCTGCGTGCGCGAATTCTGGGCGGGCCATCCGCTGCCGCTCGTCTCGTCCTTTTCGCGGGCAGCGCTGGACGCCGCACGCGCGAGCGTTGCCGAGTTGCCGCTGGCCTGCCTCTACGAGCAAGTCGACGACGACTGGCGCCAGCGCGTTGCCGAACTCGAGGCAGCGACGCTCAATGTCGATGCCAACCGGCTCGGCGATGGCGTGCTGGCCAGTGCCCGCGAGGCGGGGATTCCCGTCCTCGCCTACACGGTCAACGACGTGTCGGCGGCGCATGCACTGCGTCGGCGCGGCGTGCAGGCCGTGTTCAGCGATCGCCTCGACCTTTTCGCCGGTTTCTGAACGGCCCGCGACGGCAGCCGCGCTACTGCGCGGAAGTCTCGGCTGGCGGGCGCTGACGATACTTTCAAGTTAGAATCGCGACTCTTCGAACTACCCCCCGCAGCCGGACGAAAACCCCCATGAAAAGCGCTGAAATCCGCGACAAGTTCCTGAACTTCTTCGCCTCGAAAGGTCACCAGATCGTCGCTTCGAGTTCGCTCGTGCCGCACGCCGACCCGACCTTGCTGTTTACCAACGCCGGCATGAACCAGTTCAAGGATGTCTTCCTGGGTTTCGACAAGCGGCCTTACCTGCGCGCCACGACGGCCCAGAAGTGCGTTCGCGCAGGTGGCAAGCACAATGATCTGGAGAATGTCGGCTACACCGCGCGGCATCACACCTTCTTCGAGATGCTGGGCAATTTTTCCTTCGGCGACTATTTCAAGCGCGACGCGATCCGCTACGCCTGGGAGCTGCTGGTCGAGGTCTACGGACTGCCGCCTGATCGCCTGTGGGTCACCGTCTACGCCGAAGACGATGAGGCTTACGACATCTGGACCAAGGATATCGGCGTGGCCAGCGAGCGCGTCGTGCGCATCGGCGACAACAAGGGCGCCCGCTACGCTTCGGACAATTTCTGGATGATGGGGGATACCGGCCCGTGCGGGCCGTGCACCGAGATCTTCTACGACCACGGCGAAGGGATTCCCGGCGGCCCACCAGGTTCGCCCGACGACGACGGCGACCGCTACATCGAAATCTGGAACAACGTCTTCATGCAGTTCAATCGCGACGAAGCCGGCGTCATGCACCTGCTGCCGAAACCGTCGGTCGATACCGGAATGGGGCTGGAACGGACGGCCGCTGTCCTCCAGCACGTGCACAGCAACTACGAGATCGACCTCTTCGTCCGCCTGATCGCCGCCGCGGCGCGCGAGACCGCGTGCGCGGACATGGACAATCCGTCGCTGCGCGTACTCGCCGACCACATCCGCGCCTGTGCCTTCCTGATTGCCGACGGCGTGATTCCCGGCAACGAGGGGCGCGGTTACGTGCTGCGTCGAATCATCCGGCGCGCCATCCGGCACGGTTACAAGCTCGGCGCGCGCGCCGCCTTCTTCCACCGCCTGGTGCCCGATCTGGTGAGCGAAATGGGCGACGCGTACCCCGAACTGGTCGCCGGCCAGGAACGCGTCAGCGAGATCCTGCGCCAGGAGGAAGTCCGCTTCTTCGAGACGATCGAACACGGGATGAGCATTCTCGAGGGCGAACTCGCCGCCCTCGCCGGGCGCGGCGTGTTCAACGGCGAAACCGCGTTCAAACTGCACGATACTTTCGGCTTCCCGCTCGACCTGACGGCGGATGTCTGTCGCGAACGCGGCGTCAGCGTCGACGTCGCCGCCTTCGACGCCGCGATGGCGCGCCAGAAGGAGCAGGCGCGCGCCGCCGGAAAGTTCCGCATGGCAGCGGCGCTCGACTATAGTGGCCCGGCAACCGCTTTTCACGGTTACGAGACGCTGGAGGCGGCCGGCAAGGTGCTCGCCCTGTACCGCGAGGGCAGCCCGGTCGATCAGCTTGCCGAAGGCGAGGTCGGCGTCGTCGTCCTCGACCACACGCCGTTCTACGCCGAATCGGGCGGCCAGGTGGGTGACCGTGGAACGCTGCAGACGGCGCAGGGGATTTTTTCGGTCGAGGATACGCAGAAGATCCAGGCGAGCGTTTTCGGTCACCAGGGGCTGGTGCGCACCGGCATCGTGCGCCTTGGCGACAATGTCGCGGCGCGCGTCGACAAGCTGGCGCGGCAACGCACGGTGCGCAACCATTCGGCGACGCACCTGATGCACCGCGCGCTGCGCGAGGTTCTCGGCAGCCACGTGCAGCAGAAGGGCTCGCTCGTCGACGCCGAGAAGACGCGTTTCGACTTTGCCCACACGGCACCGATGAGCGCCGACGAACTCCGCCGCGTCGAGATCATCGTGAACAATGAAATCCTTGCCAACGTCGCCAGCCAGGCGCAGATCCTGCCGCTCGAAGAGGCCCGGCGCAGCGGTGCAATGATGCTCTTCGGCGAAAAGTATGGCGACGAGGTGCGCGTTCTGACGATTGGGTCGTCGAAAGAGCTGTGCGGCGGCGTGCACGTCGTGCGCAGCGGTGACATCGGCCTGTTCAAGATCGTCGCCGAAACCGGCGTCGCGGCTGGCGTGCGGCGTATCGAGGCGGTTACCGGCGACACCGCGGTCGCTTTCGTGCAGCAACAACAGGCGGTGCTCGCCGACGCTGCGGCAGCGGTCAAGGCACCGCTCGGCGAAGTGCCGGCGCGCCTGGCACAGGTGCTCGACAACGTGCGTGCGCTGGAAAAGGACATTGCCCGGCTGAAGGCGAAGCTGGCAGCAACGCAGGGCGACGACCTGCTGGCCCGGGCGGTCGCCGTCAAGGGAGTACGCGTCGTCGCCGCCGACATGGAAGGCGCCGACGTCAACACGCTGCGTTCGACGATCGACAAACTGCGCGACAAGCTGAAATCGGCGGCGGTCGTCCTCGCCTCGACGAGCGACGGCAAGGTCACGCTGATCGCCGGCGTGACGCCCGATCTGAGCGGCAAAGTCAAAGCCGGTGAGCTGGTCAACATGGTCGCCCGGCAGATCGGCGGCAAGGGCGGCGGCCGTGCCGACATGGCGCAGGCCGGCGGCAGCGACCCGAGCGGACTGCCGGCTGCCCTCGCCTCGGTCGCCGGCTGGGTCGCCGAGCGCCTGTGAAGCGCGCGTCGCCCGCCACACGCCCGGCAGCGCGCTGATGCAGCACTTCGCCAGCGACAACTACGCCGGCATCTGCCCGGAAGCCCTGGCCGCGCTGGTCGCGGCCAACGAAGGCCAGGCGCGCGCCTACGGCGACGACGAATGGACGCTGCGCGCCGCCGACCGTCTGCGCGAAGTATTTGAGACCGACTGCGACGTCTACTTCGTTTTCAATGGCACGGCGGCGAATTCGCTGGCGCTCGCCGCACTCTGCCAGTCGTACCACAGCGTCATCTGCCACCAGCTTGCGCACGTCGAGACCGACGAATGCGGTGCTCCGGAGTTCTTTTCGAACGGCGCCAAGCTGCTCGCCGTCGGCGGCGAAGCCGGCAAGCTGACGCCCTCGGCCATCCGCGAGACGGTCACCCGACGCAGCGACATCCACTACCCGAAACCGAAGGTCGTCACCCTGACGCAGACGACCGAGGTCGCAACCGTCTACCGACCGGCCGAGATCAGCGCCGTCGCCACGGTCGCGCACGATTTCGGGCTGCGCGTGCATATGGACGGCGCACGCTTCGCCAACGCAGTCGCCGCCCTCGGCGTCAGCCCGGCCGACCTGAGCTGGCGCGCCGGCGTCGATGTGCTGTGCTTCGGCGGCACCAAGATGGGTTTGCCGGTGGGCGAGGCGGTCGTCTTTTTCGACCGCCGGCTGGCCGAAGACTTTGCCTACCGCTGCAAGCAGGCCGGCCAGCTCGCCTCGAAGATGCGCTTCCTGGCCGCCCCCTGGCTCGGCATGCTGGCCGACGGCGCCTGGCTGCGGCACGCGCAACACGCCAATGCGATGGCCCGCCGGCTCGCCGCCGGCTTCGCCGAAGCAGCCGGCCTGCCGGCACTCTTTCCGGTCGACGCGAACGGCGTTTTCGTCCGCCTGCCGAGCAGCATCGAGCAAGGTCTGCGCGAACGCGGCTGGCTGTTCTACAACTTCATCGGCGCCGGCGGCGCGCGCTTCATGTGCGGCTGGGATACGACGCCGGAAACGGTCGATCGTCTGATCGGCGACCTGCGCAACCTGGCGCAAACGGCATGAACAGCGAGTGGGAGTTCTGCCCGCGCTGTGGCGACCGGCTGGAGACGCTCGAAGCGGCCGGCCGGCTACGCCTGAGCTGTCGTTCTTCGTGCGGCTTCGTCCATTGGGACAACCCCGCACCGGTGCTCGCCGCGCTGGTCGAATTGCAGGGAAGGATCGTCCTCGCCCGCAATCAGGCGTGGGCGCCAGGCGCTTTCGGTCTGATCACCGGATTTCTCGAACGCGACGAGGATCCGGCCGACGGTGTCGCGCGCGAAGTCGAGGAAGAACTCGGCCTGAGCACCTCAGCGGTCAGCCTGATCGGCGTTTACCCGTTTGCCCGCCGGCACGAGGTGATCATCGCCTACCATGTCGTCGCCAGCGGGGCGATCGTCCTCAACGAAGAACTTGCCGAGTATCGGCTGATCGCGCCCGAGAAGCTCAAAGCTTGGGATTTCGGCACTGGCTTGGCGGTACGCGACTGGCTTGCCCGTCGCGCGAAAGCCGGCACACCCGCTCGCTCGCCCTGAGCAGGGCAATGGCGCGCCAGCGCCGCGCGGCCGGCGTCCACCTCCCCGATCTTCGTCCGTCGACCCTGTTCTGTCCCACTCTTCCCCAGTCACCCAGCGAAAGGAAAAGCGTCATGTTGATGTCCACCACCCCGGCCATCGAAGGCCGTTCGATCACCCGCTACCATGGCGTCGTCACCGGCGAAGCGATCATCGGCGCCAATTTCCTCAAGGACATGTTTGCTGCCGTACGCGATTTCGTCGGCGGCCGCGCCGGCGCCTACGAGAAGACCTTGCGCAGCGCCCGCGAAACCGCCTTCGCCGAAATGGCCGACGCCGCCCAGAAACTGGGGGCCAACGCGGTCGTCGGCGTTGATATCGACTACGAGGTTCTCGGTGAAACGAACGGCATGCTGATGGTCGCGGTCAGCGGCACGGCTGTGACGCTCGCCTGAGCGCCGCTTGCCGCGCGCCAGCCGGCTCACTCTCGCGGGCGCTTGTCGATCACCCGCCGCGCCTTGCCGAGCGAACGCTCGATGCCGCCGATATCGACGATGCGCACTTCGGTGGTAATGCCGACGAAGGACTTGATGTGGCGCTGCAGGGCGTTGGCGACGTATTCCTTGTCCACCGGCGACAGATAGCGATACTCGCGCTTCAGTTCGACGTCGACGGCCACCGAATCGAGATGGCCGTCGCGCCAGACCTCGATCAGGTAGTGCGGCGACAGTCTGGGCTGTTTCAGGATGAGTTCCTCGATCTGCGAGGGGAAGACATTCACCCCGCGAATGATCAGCATGTCGTCCGAGCGTCCGGTAATCTTGTCGATCCGCCGCATCGAGCGCGAGGTTGCCGGCAACAGTCGAGTCAGGTCGCGCGTGCGATAACGGATCATCGGAAGCGCTTCCTTGGTCAACGAGGTGAACACGAGTTCGCCGTGGCTGCCGTCGGGCAGCACTTCGCCGGTTGTCGGGTCGATGATTTCCGGGTAGAAATGGTCCTCCCAGATGACCGGCCCGTCCTTGCTTTCGATGCACTCGCTGGCCACGCCGGGCCCAATGATTTCCGATAGCCCGTAAAGATCGATCGCGTCGATGGCAAAAGTCGTTTCGATTTCGCTGCGCATCTGCAGCGTCCATGGCTCAGCGCCGAACAGACCGACGCGCAGCTTGGTTGCCGCCGGGTCGATCTCGCGCCGCTTGAACTCGTCGGCCAGGTTGAGCATGTACGACGGCGTCACCATGATGATGTCGGGCTGAAAATCGGCAATCAACTGGACCTGCTTCTCGGTCTGCCCGCCGGACATCGGAACGACCATGCAGCCCAGCCGCTCGGCGCCGTAATGCGCCCCCAGACCACCGGTGAACAAGCCGTAACCGTAGCCGATATGCACCATGTCGCCGCGCCGTCCGCCAGCGGCGTGGATCGAGCGCGCCATCAGCGCTGCCCACATGTCGATATCCTTCTGCGTATAGCCGACGACCGTCGGGTGCCCGGTCGTCCCAGAGGAAGCGTGCACTCTGACCACTCGGTCACGCGGCACGGCGAACATCGCGAAAGGATAGTTCTCGCGCAGGTCGTCCTTGTCGGTAAATGGGAATTTACTCAGGTCGTCAAGCGTGCGCAGATCGTCGGGATGGACGCCACGGGCGTCGAACTTGCGCCGGTAGTGCGCGACATTGTCATAGGCATGGCGCAGCGACCAGCGCAGACGTTCTATCTGCAAGGCAGTCAGCTCGTCGCGGCTGGCGGTTTCAATCGGTTCGTAAGCGGTGATTCGTCCGGCTGCGACCATGGTGACCTCCTCCCTGAGGGCAAAAGCTCGAACGCTATTACATGTGGTGTTGCATTTCAAGGGACTTGCTACCGAGACCTGCAGCGTCTTCCCGGTTCGAGCAAGCGCCGCCGACGATGCTACACTTGCTGGTCTGCCAATCTGTCAGGCTTGCTTGCCAAACCCGCTGCCCGCACACCGAATGCTGCCCGCGATTTTACCTATCCGCTACGTCGAACCGGTCTATCGGCCCCCGAGCGAGGCCGAGTCGCTGATTCTGCCGGTCACCGACGGTTGTTCATGGAACCATTGCACCTTCTGCGAGATGTATACCGCGCCGCAAAAGCGCTTTCGCGCGCGCGCCGAGAGTGAGGTTCTGGAAAGCATCGTACGCATCGGCGAACGCTTCGGCGACGCCATCCGGCGCGTCTTTCTCGCCGACGGCGACGCGCTGGTTCTGCCCACGCGCCGCTTGCTCACCATCCTGCACGCGATTCGTCGGCATCTGCCGGCTGTCCGGCGGGTTGCCAGCTATTGCCTGCCGCGCAATCTGCGACGCAAGTCGGTGAGCGAGTTGCGCGAATTGGCGGCGGCCGGGCTGTCGATCGCCTACGTCGGCGCCGAGTCGGGCGACGACGAGGTGCTCGAACGCGTCAACAAAGGCGAGACCTTCGCCTCGACACGCACCGCGCTCGACCAGCTTGGTGAGGCCGGAATCAAGCGTTCCGTGATGATTCTGAACGGACTCGGCGGACCCGAGCTATCGCTGCGCCACGCCGAAAACTCGGCTCGCCTGGCCAACGCGACGCAGCCCGAGTATCTGGCAACGCTGGTCGTCACGCTACCACCGGGCGAGGAACGTTTTCGCAGCACTTTTCCCACTTGGCGGCCACTGACGCAACGCGAACTCTTCGTCGAAATGGAAGGCTTCGTCGCCGCGCTCAACCTCGAACGAACGGTCTTGCGCAGCGACCATGCCTCGAACTGGCTGATCCTCAAGGGAACGCTGGGAGCCGACAAAGATCGGCTGCTGGCGCAGATTCGCCAGGCAATTGCCAATCCGGCGGGCGCACCACTGCGCCCGGCGTGGGCGCGCGGACTATGACGACGTCGCCCGACTACGATCGTTGCGCTCGCCTGCTGAACCAGGCCGATGGCTTGCTGATCACGGCTGGAGCGGGTCTCGGCGTCGATTCGGGACTGCCCGATTTTCGCGGCGTGCACGGCTTCTGGCGCGCCTACCCGGCACTGGGGCAAGCCCGCATCGCTTTCGAACAGATTGCCAACCCCGCCGCCTTCGCTGCTCAGCCCCGCCTTGCCTGGGGATTTTACGGACATCGCCTGAACCTCTACCGGCAAACCACGCCGCACCAGGGTTTTGCGCTGCTGCGCCGCTTCGCCGAAAGAATGACACACGGCGCGTTCGTGTTTACCAGCAATGTCGATGGCCAGTTCCACAAAGCTGGTTTCGACGCCAAGCGGATCAGCGAATGCCATGGCTCGATCCACTACCTGCAGTGCCTGGATGGATGTCACGCCGGCATCTGGCCGGCCGACGACTTCCAGCCCGCCGTCGACGAAACGCGATGCGTGCTCACCAACGACTTTCCGCGCTGCCGGCGCTGCGCCGCAATCGCCCGCCCGAACGTTCTGATGTTCGGCGATTGGGGCTGGCACGACGCGCGCAGCGCGGCCCAGCAGGAACGCCTGACACGCTGGCTGCGCCAGGTTGAACGTCTGGTGGTCATCGAAATCGGCGCCGGGACGAACATCCCTACCGTGCGCCTGATGGGCGAGCGCTGCCGCGGCGAATTGATCCGGATCAATCCCGACGAAGCGCACGTGCCGAACGGCCGGTGCGTCCCAGTTGCCGCCCGCGGCCTCGCCGCCTTGCAGGCGATTGCGCAGCGCCTGAGCGCGTACGAAGCCTGAGGCGAAGACCGCCTCACCCTCGCCGGAGCGGCTAGCGGCGCTGCCTCTCGCCGCCGAAAGTAGCTTCAAAACCGCCGGACCCGAGCTTGCCCGGCGGCGAAGTGGCCGTCCCGGTAAGCGAGAGACCGATCGTCACGAGAGCACCGAGCACAGTCCACAGTGTGTTCGGACCCGGCGGTGACCCGTAGTTGTTGCTTTGTCGACTTCCTGGCCAAAACACCAGCACCAGGGACGCTACCAAATAAAGGCCACCTATCACCAAGACCCCGACACCGACACCGACCCGCGAAAACGGAAGGGTAAGTGCAGCAACGACCGCCAGCAATATCCACCAAGCGCTCCGGTTTAGATCGTGCAAGCGCAAGATGACCACACGAATACTGAGAAACACCCCTAACAGGCCAATGACAACCACGACAGCAACAGCCCCGACGGACGGTGAGCCACCTCTGCCGTTCAGCGCGCCTACCATGAAGACAGAAATGAACGTCACCACGTAACCTGGCAGGCTGTACGCCAGATAGCGCAGTCGGCCGATCCGTCCGCGCAGAGAAAAGCCGAGGCAACGCGGCGTTTCTCCAATTTCAGCGACGAAATCGCGTACGATCGCCTTGGGCGGCGCATAAACCGAGCCGTCCACGCTCTTCTCTTGGACCTCCCGACTGGCGAGGATGCGCGGCATGTCGGCGCCGCATTCCCGGCACAGATTTCTTTTCGGTTGCCGCGCGCCGCACGCCGGACAGTCGATCGTCTCGACCGATGGGGGGTCCTCGCCAACCAGAGCAAGCTCAGCCGGCGCGGCCGCCGCCGCGAGCTGTGGCGCGCTGCTGCCCTCGACCAATGACGTGGAATGCGACCAAGGGGCAGCGCCCGCACTCGACCCAGCGTCGCCCACAGGTGTGCGCCCCGCCAGATCCTCCGGCAGAGAAGACCCCCATGGCGTTGCCGCACGCGGGCCTCGCGCGGCTTCCGACTCATCGCCGCCAGTTGCCGCCCAGCCGGCGATTGGCCGCGGGAAAGGCACCGGCACGACGGGCGGCACGCCCGTCTGCGGCGCCGCCAGGGAAAGATCAGGCGCCCCACCCGGTGCCCGCGGGGCCTTGACTGGCGTCAATGCGGGGGCGTATGCGTCGGCCTCGGGCAATCCGGTCGCCGCCAATAACGCTGCCGCCGACTCGGCGCGCGCTTCAACCCCGACGCGCGCCATCGCGTCAATGTAGCGTTGCACCTGATCAGCCGCGACGTTGCGTTTGACAATCGTTTCGCCCGCCGACAGCAGCTTGAGCGCCTGAGCCTGATCGATGCGCATGACAGTTGCCAAACCGCGTGCAGCTAGATCCAGCGAAAACCCGGGTAGCGCGTTTCCAGTCAGCGTGATGTGGAAGGTTTCGGGCATGGCGTATCCGGATGAAGTCGTTCGAAGGGTCACCTCGCTTGCCGCACGCGTCATTCTAACCGATGTCAGCGGCTCAAATTTCCTTCGCGCACAACGACAGCCTGCCGCAGATCATCGCGGAAAGCATGCCGAGCCCCTTGGCCCAGAATACCGCAGGTTCTCGGACGGCTAAACCGCAGCCAACGACCGCGCCCGAGCCGGCTAGGCGAGTTGCCCGCAAGCTGGGACGACCCTTGCATGCACCGTTCGCTGCTCACAGAAAACAAAAAGCCCACCGCACCGATTTGTGTTCGGTTGGGGTGGGTTTTTGTGGGAGGGGGAGCCTGGCGGTGACCTACTTTCACACATGAGGTATGCACTATCATCGGCGCGTCTTCGTTTCACGGTCCTGTTCGGGATGGGAAGGGGTGGGTCCAAAGAGCTATGGCCGCCAAGCGTA
>NZ_JAPUVR010000090.1 GCF_029255125.1 Accumulibacter sp.
ACTGAAGAGGCCTCGCGCACGGTCAACGAGGTGCAATCGCTGATCGAGGTCAATTCGAGGCAGATCAATGCCGCCGAGGCCAAAGCGCAAGCGACGCGCGACGCTTTCGCCCAGGCGGCAGGATCACTGGCCAGCGTGATGAACGAAATATCCTCGATCCGCAGCATCATTCAGGAAGCAGCGACCGCCACCGAGAGGCAGTCGGTCGCCATTGCCCAGATCAAGAATACAGTCGGGCAGATGACGAATCCATAAGACCTGGTAGAAGATGCATCGCCGCCAAGCGATCCGAACGCAGGCACCACCGGCGGTCGCAGATGGCGCGACCGGCGGCCAGCCGGCGCCGCTGCAACGCGAACTGTGATTGCTTCGACCGGTCGAGGCCGGCTCCCTCCCGGCTCAACCGCCGAAAACGGCCGCTTCAGGAATCTCGTAGCGCTCCTGGCCGGCCTGAATCTTGAACAGGTCGGCCTCCTTGGTTGCCTTGAAACTCATGTCGCCGTCGGCCTGGCTGAGGTCGGCGCCGATCGCCTTGCCCTTTTCGAAGTAGATCAAGCGCGCGCGCCCATCGGCGTGGGTAATCTTGATCGTCGCACTGCCGCCGGCATCGCGCGCCACGGCAAATCCGCACTGGCCCATTGGCTGCCCCTTGTGGCGAGCGCAGGGGATCTGGCCACTGGCGTCGAAACGCCCCTGCCCGGCGCGCTCACCATGAGCAGCGCGCACTGACGCTGGCGCACTGGCGTGCGCGCCGGCGTCGATGGCGACCGTCAACGTGTAGCTCGCCGACTCGTTGCGCCGCGCCGCGCTGCGCATCAGGTAGGTACGCAGCTTGTATTCGCCGTCGGCTGGCAGCGTTCCTGTCCATTCGTTGCCGGAAGTCGAACCGATGAAGATCGCCTCGCCAGTCGAGCCCGGCGGCAACACGTTGAAGTAGGCCGCGTCGTTGCTCGGGCTGAAGCTGACGCTCATCGTCTGTCCTGCTCTGGCGCGCAGGGTGTAATCGATCGTCTGGTCGCCTTTCAGCGTGCCCTTGATCGTTGCGGAACTCGTCCCGGCTTTGAACTGGACGGGCTTCGTCCGGATGTCGGCGGACGCCGGAGCGGCAAGCGAGGCGAGCGCCAGCGCGCTTGCGATGAGGAATGTCTTCATCCTTTCTCCTGGAAGATGAGTCAAGCGACCGGGTTCTTGAGCAGACGCGATTGTAGCCCTTCGCGCTTCTGGACAGACGCGTCGGCGCAGCGCACGAAGGTGCGCCACCAGCTTGCGCTCAATACTTGACCGAGCAACCGTAGGGGCGAGTCACCGGCTGGCTGATCGGCCGGCCCGCGGCGTGCTCCTTGAGTGCGACGCGCACGTACTGCGTGGCTTTCGGAATGTCTGCCACGTCTGCGCTGGGGACGCTGTCGATACCTCCCATGTAGATCAATTTCCCTGCCTGATCGATGATGTACATGTGCGGGGTGGTTCTTGCCTGATAAGCCCGGCCGATCTGGCCATCGGCATCGAGGACGACGGCGTGCGGCGCCGCCTGGCGGGTGCGGGTCAGTTCGTTCGCCTCGGCCGGGCTGACGTGCCCCTGCTGACCGGAAGCCGACGAGATGACCGACAGCCAGACGACTTTCTGCGCTGCGGCTTCCCGCTGCTGCTCCTGCATATTGCCCGCACCGTAATGCTTGCGCACGTAGGGGCAATCGTGATTGGTCCATTCGAGGACCACCGTCTTGCCGCGGTAATCGGCCAGCCGCTGCGTCTTGCCCTGGCTGTCGACACCGGTGAACTCAGGCGCCGGCTCGCCGACACGCGGCGCCGCCAGTGCGCTCCCTGCGTGCAGCGCGAAAACGATCGGCAGGCAGGCCAGGAAAAGGTACCTCAGGAAGTCAAAGCAATTGAGCATGGTTTTTCTCCAGGGGGTCAAAGGGATTCCAACGCTTCGGCGACGACATCTTCGCTGAGCAACTGGGGCAGCACGAGCGGTGTCGGGCGGCCCGGCGCGTACAACAAGTAAAGCGGGACGCCACTCCTGCCGTGGCGCTCGAGCTGGCGCGTGATGGCGGGATCGCGCCGCGTCCAATCGGCGACGAGGTAGACGACGGCGCGCTCGGCGAAACGCCGTCGGGTATTTTCGGTCGCCAGCGCGACGCGTTCGTTGACCTGGCAGGTGATGCACCAGGCGGCGGTGAAGTTGACGAAGACCGGGCGCCCGGCTGCGACAAGTTCGCGCACGCGCTCGTCCGACCAGGCCAGGCGCTGCGCCTCCGCGTGCGTCGAAACGGCGACCTCGGGTGCGATCAGCGGGCGCAAGAGCAGCACGATGAGCGCGCTCGCGCCGGCGGCAAACAGAACGCGGCGCCAGGCGCGCGGCTGCCATTGCCCGTAACAGCAGGCAGCCAAGGCGAGAACGACCAGGCCGGCGAGCGCTGCGCCGAAAGCGCTTGCCCCGGTCTGCTGGCTGAGCACCCAGAGCAGCCAGGCGGCGGTACCGTAGAGCGGAAAAGCGAGCGCCTGCTGCAGGCGTTTCATCCACGGACCGGGCTTTGGCAAGCAGCGCAGCAGCGCGGGCGAAACGCTGAGCAACAGCAAGGGTAGCGCGAAACCGGCCGCCAGCGCGGCGAAGACGGCAAGCGCTTCACCGGCCGGGCGGGTGAGCGCGAAGCCCAGCGCTGTTCCCATGAACGGCGCCGTACACGGGCTGGCCACGACGACGGCGAGAACGCCGGTCGCGAAAGTGCTGCCCAAGCCGCTGCCGGCGCCCAGCGACTGGCCCACCCCGATCAGCCCGGCGCCCAGCGTGAACACGCCGGACAGGTTGAGCCCGACGAGCAGCATCAGATAGGCAAGCAGCGCAACGAGCAGCGGCGACTGGAGCTGGAAGCCCCAACCGAGGGCAGCGCCGCCGGCGCGCAAGAGCAGCAGCGTGCTCGCCAGAACCAGGAAACTGAAGACGACGCCGGCCGCGTAGCTCAGGCCATGGGCAAGCCGCCGCCGCGGGTTTGCGCCGGCTTCGCGGACGAAGCCAAGCGCCTTGATAGCCAGCACCGGCAGCACGCAAGGCATCACGTTGAGCAGCAAACCGCCGAGAAAGGCGAGGCCGAGGGCAAGCAGCAAAGCGGGCGATTGGCTCGCCGCAGTCGCTGCCGGGCCGGCCGAGCCGTCCGCAACCAGCGCCGGCGCGGCGTGCAGGCGCAGCGCATGCGCCCGCCGGGCGGAGCCACCGTGCTCCGGCGTCTCGACCACCAGCAGGCCGTCGAGCGGGGCGTTCCCGCTCGGCGGCAGGTCGCCGACGGTGACGCGCAAAGCGACGCCGTCACCGGCCGTTTGCCGCTGCTGCGCGCCGCTCGGGTCGACCGGGCCCCATTCGTAGGCGGCAAACCAGACTGCGGCGCGTTCATCGACAGCCAGACCCGGCACTTCCAGCGTCAGCGTGCGCGCGTCGTCGGAGACCCGATAGCGCCCGCCTGTCGGGCCGTCTGCCGGCCATTGCGCGCGCGCAGCAGCGAACAGCCTCTGCGTTGTCGGGTCGCCGCGCGCCGCACCAGCCGCGTGCGGACTGGGTAGTACGAGGGTCAGGCGAGCCGACTCGGGAATGCATTCGACGCGGCAGACCAACCATTCCGCGTCGAGCACGATGCGCTGCGCGCTGGCCGGCAGCGCTATTTCGGGTATGCGCAGCGGGACGAGCAGCGTTACCGCCTTTTCGTAGCCGTAATTGGTCAAGGGTCCGACCGGCAGACGCTGCGGCACCGGCCAGCGCACTTCGCCGGCCGTCCAGCCGGCGGGCAGCGTCCAGCGCAGCAGCGGAGCGGCGCCGGAAGCGCCGGGATTGCGCCAATAGACGTGCCAGTGCGCAATCAGCTCGAAGTGCAGCCCCAGCCACAGCGTCTGCCCGGGCGCGGCCTGCAGCGGATCGGCGAGCAGCGTCACTTTGGCGTGCGCCGTCGACACGCTCGCCGCGCCCTCGGTTGGCGCGCCTGACCAGGCCGGCGAGCAGGCCAGCCAGACTAGCGCGAACAATCCGGCAAGAAACGCGACGAGCGCCGGCCGCCGACCTCGCGCGATCGGCTGCACGCGGCTACTTGCTGCGCGCGTAGAGGCCGGTGAGCGTCGCCTTGCCGAGGCTGTTCGCATTGACCATGAAGCCGGCGAGCGCAGCGCTTGCACCGGCCGGAAGCTCGAGCTTTTCGAGCTTCATCGCGTACACGGTGAAGTGATAACGGTGCGCCTTGTCGCCGACCGGCGGACACGGGCCGCCCCAGCCCGGCCCGCCAAAGTCGGTGTTGATCTGCACGGCGCCCGCCGGCAGGGCGCTTCCGTCGGCCTTACCGGCGGCTAGCGGCAGCCCGCTGGCGCTGGCCGGCAGATTGATCACCAGCCAATGCCACCAGCCGCTGCCGCCAGTCGGCGCGTCCGGGTCGTGCACCAGCACGGCGAAGCTCTTGGTGCCCGGCGGCGGATTCTTCCACTCGAGCGCTGGCGAAACATTCTCGCCAGTGCAGCCAAAACCGTTATAGACCTGCTGCGCGTTGATCATGCCTTGCGGCTTGATTTGCGGCGAGACGAGGGTGAAATCGCCGGCCTGCACGCCGAGCGCGGCGAGGGCCAGCGTCAGACCAGGAGAAATATGCTTCATCGGTTCGCTCCACAGGAGAAGCAGGGAAAGGGAAGAGTCTTCGGTCGGAAATTGTAGCCGAAGCATCGGGGCGGCGCGTGCGGCTGCGAGCATTCATAGCCATTCGCTATTCTCATTATGCTGATAATTGATTGGACCTATCCACCCCGCGATCCTAGACTTGGTTCGTCCGGGCTGAATGCGGCTCAAGTTCCAGCGAATCCCGTTCGGCGAGCTACGCCGAGCAACTGCGGGTAAGCAGAACCCGGACGCTCGCGGATAGCCCATTTCGCACAGCCAGAGGAGAAAACCATGTCAAGCCATTCAAAGTGCCCATTCTCGGGTGACGCCGCCAAGACGACGGCAGCCCCAGCTTCGACCAACGCCGCCTGGTGGCCGCATCAACTGAAGGTGGCGATGCTGCACCAGCCGTCGGCCACGGCGAATCCGCTGGGCGAATCGTTCAACTACGCCGACGAGTTCAGGACGCTCGACCTGGACGCAGTGGTCGCCGACCTGCACGCGCTGATGACCGACTCGCAGGACTGGTGGCCGGCCGACTACGGCCACTACGGACCGCTCTTCGTGCGCATGACCTGGCACGCAGCGGGCACCTACCGCGTCGCCGATGGTCGCGGCGGCGCCGGTACCGGCGCACAGCGTTACGCGCCGCTCAACAGTTGGCCCGACAACGGCAACCTCGACAAGGCGCGCCGCCTGCTCTGGCCGATCAAGCAGAGGTACGGCCGCAAGCTTTCCTGGGCCGACCTGCTCGTCCTCGCCGGCAATGTCGCGCTGGAATCGATGGGCTTCAAGACTTTCGGCTTCGCCGGCGGTCGCGCCGACATCTGGGACCCGGCCGACGAGGTCGACTGGGGTCCGGAAGCGACCTGGCTGGGCGACGAGCGCCACCACGGCGAGCGACAACTTGCCAAGCCACTGGCTGCGGTGCAGATGGGCCTGATCTACGTCAATCCCGAAGGTCCGAACGGCCAGCCCGATCCTCTGGCCTCGGCGCGCGACATCCGGGAAACCTTTGCCCGGATGGCGATGAACGACTACGAAACGGTCGCGCTCGTCGCCGGCGGTCACACCTTCGGCAAGGCACACGGTGCCGGCGACGCCGCGCTCGTCGGGCGCGAGCCGGAAGGCGCGGCGATCGAGGAGCAAGGCCTGGGCTGGCGCAGCAGTTTCGCCAGCGGCAAGGGAGCAGACGCGATCACCAGCGGCCTGGAAGGCGCCTGGACGGCCAATCCGATTCGCTGGGACGACGGCTACTTCGCGACGCTGTTTGGCTACGAATGGGAATTGGCCCGCAGCCCGGCCGGCGCCTACCAGTGGCAGCCGACCGACCCGGCGGCGGCAAGCACAGTGCCCGACGCGCACGATCCGACCCGGCGCCACGCACCGATGATGACCACCGCCGACCTCGCGCTGCGCTTCGACCCGGCGTACGAGAAGATCGCGCGCCACTTCATGGCCAAGCCGCAGGAATTCGCCGACGCTTTCGCGCGCGCCTGGTTCAAGCTCACTCACCGCGACATGGGTCCGCGTTCGCGCTACCTGGGCAAGCTGGTGCCGCAGGAAACACTGATCTGGCAGGACCCGATCCCGCCGGTCGATCATCCGCTGCCGGACCCGCACGACATCGCGGCACTGAAGGCGACCCTCCTGGCCAGCGATCTGTCGATTGCCCAACTGGTCTCGACCGCCTGGGCGTCGGCCGCCAGCTTCCGCGGCAGCGACAAGCGCGGCGGGGCGAACGGTGCACGCATCCGCCTGGCGCCGCAGAAGGACTGGGAGCTCAACCAGCCGGCTGAGCTGGCCAAGGTGCTGGACAAGCTGGAAGCGATCCAGAAAGCGTTCAACGGCGCCCAGTCGACGGGCAAGAAGATCTCGCTCGCCGACCTGATCGTACTCGCCGGCGCTGCCGCCGTCGAAGCCGCAGCCCGCAAGGCTGGACACGAGGTCACCGTTCCCTTCTCGCCCGGACGCATGGACGCGACGCAGGAAGAGACCGACGCGCTATCGTTCGCCGTCCTCGAACCGAATGCCGACGGCTTCCGCAACTATGTTCGCCCGGGCTACGAAGAATCGGCCGCCGACTTGCTGCTCGAACGCGCCAAGCTGCTGACGCTGAGCGCGCCCGAGATGACCGTTCTGGTCGGCGGTCTGCGCGTCCTCGGCGCCAATTACGGCGGGTCGCAGGACGGCGTTTTCACGCGACGGCCCGGAACATTGAGCAACGACTTCTTCGTCAACCTGCTTGACATGCGCACGCAGTGGCAGAAGTCGAGCCGGTCTGCCGGCGTCTTCGAGGGACGCGAACGCGCGACCGGCGAGCTCAAGTGGACGGCCAGCGTCGTCGATCTCGTCTTCGGTTCGAATTCCCAGCTCAGAGCGCTGGCCGAAGTGCATGCGTGCAGCGACTCGTCGCTCGCCTTCGTGCATGACTTCGTCGCCGCCTGGAACAAGGTGATGAACCTCGACCGCTTCGACCTGGCGTGAGCCGACGTGTCGCGGGCGGGGGCCGCCAGCGGCCAGCCCGCGACCGGAACAGGGAACGGGCGAAGGAGAAGGAGAAAGGCAAAGAAAAGGGCGAAATCGGCTGATTTCGCCCTTCCCATCTTGTGGCACGCCCGGAGCGACTCGAACGCCCGACCACTTGGTTCGAAGCCAAGGACTCTATCCAACTGAGCTACGGGCGCTTGGCCATCGGCGAGCGATTATACAGGCTTTGTCGGCTCAATCCTGCGGCCGGATGCGGTAGCAGGCGGCGTAGAGCGCCGGCAGGAAGAGCAGCGTGAGGAGCGTGGCGACGATCAGACCGCCCATGATGGCGACCGCCATCGGGCCCCAGAAGACGCTGCGCGTCAGCGGAATCATCGCCAGTATCGCCGCGGCGGCGGTCAGCATGATCGGCCGGAAGCGCCGCACCGTCGAGCCGACGACCGCCTCCCACGCCGGCTTGCCGGCCTTTTCGTCCTGCGCGATCTGGTCGACCAGGATAACCGCGTTGCGCATGATCATTCCCGACAGCGCGATGACGCCGAGGTTGGCGACGAAACCGAAGGGTACGGCGAAGGCGAGCAAGGCACAGGCAACGCCGATCAGCCCGAGCGGCGCGGTGAGCAGGACGAGCAAGGTGCGGCCGGTATTCTGCAACTGGATCATCAGCAGCGTGACGACGCAGATCAGCATCATCGGCATCACAGCCTTGATCGAGTTTTCTCCCTTCGCCGACTCCTCGGTCGCGCCGCCCGGTTCGATGGCAAAGCCGGCCGGCAAGCTGGCGCGTATCGCGTCCAGTTGCGGGTTGATTTCGCTGGTGACGGTGGGCGCCTGCACGCCGTCGCGAATGTCGGCGCGTACGGTCACCGTCGGCAGGCGGTTGCGCCGGGCGATCAGGCCGTCCTCGAGTTCGTAGCGGATGCGCGCCAGTTGCGCCAAGGGCACGTAACGCCCGCCGGCGGTATGGATGTTGATCTCGGCCAGCGCCGCCAGACGGGCGCGTTCGTCACCCGGCGCGCGCGCCACGACATCGATCAACTGGTCGCCTTCGCGCATCTGGGTAACCGTCATGCCGCTGAGCATCGAGTTCAGGAAAGCGGAGAGTTCCTGCGAGCTGATTCCCAGCGCGCGCGCGCGGTCCTGATCGATGTCGAGACGGACGACCTTGCTCATCTCGTTCCAGTCGAAGTTGACTTCGCGCAGATGCGGGTTCTGGCGCATCACCGCGGCGACCTCTTCGGCCGCGCGCCGCAGCTCGCCGAGGTTTTCGCCGGAAACGCGGAACTGAACCGGAAAGCCGATCGGCGGGCCGTTCTCGAGCCGCAGCACGCGCGTGCGTAAACCGCTCCACTCGCCGCTCGAGTCGGCGAAACGTTCCTGCAGCCGACGCTTGAGATCCTCCCGCGCGCCGATGTCGTGCGTCGTGATGACGAACTGGGCAAAGTTGTCGTTGAACAACTGCTGGTCGAGCGGCAGGTAGAAGCGCGGGCTGCCGTTACCCAGATAGCTCGCGTAATACTTGATCGATTTCGCCATTTCGGCGGTGCCCAGCAACTGCTCGACCTTCGCCGCCTGCGTTTCGGTGGCACGCAGCGAGGCGCCGTTCGGCAGCCACAGGTCGACCAGCAGTTCAGGCCGGCTGGCGGCCGGAAAGAACTGCTTCTGCACACCCAGCGCGAGGCCGGCCAACGCCGCGACGAAAGCGAGCACGGTTGCCGCGATGACCAGCCAGCGGTGGTGCAGACAGCTCTCGACGAGGGCCCGGACGCGCCGGTAGAACGGCGTCGCGTAACGATCGTCGCCGTGCTGCTCGGCTTTCCGGCGAAGCTTTTCCGCGTCGAGCAACAGGTAACCCAGATAGGGCGTGAACACGACGGCGACGATCCAGGAAACGAGCAAGGCGATGCTGACGACGGCGAAGATCGAGAAGGTGTATTCGCCGGCACCTGATTTGGCCAGGCCGACCGGCATGAAGCCGATGGCGGTGATCAGCGTTCCGGTCAGCATGGGAAACGCGGTCGACGTATAGGCAAAGGTCGCCGCGCGGAAGCGGTCCCAGCCCTGTTCCATCTTGACCACCATCATCTCGACGGCAATGATCGCGTCATCGACCAGCAGACCGAGCGCGATGACCAGGGCGCCGAGCGAGATGCGCTGCAGATCGATTCCGAAAGCGGCCATCAGCAGGAAGCTGATCGCCAGAACGAGCGGAATCGACAAGGCGACGACGGCGCCAGTGCGCATTCCCAGACTGAGAAAGGAAACCGCCAGGACGATGAGTACCGCCTCGCTCAGCGACGACATGAAAAGGTCCATCGACTGCCGAACGATTTGCGGCTGATCGGCCACGACGTGCAGATCGATTCCCAGCGGTAGCTCCTTCTGGATACGATCGGTCGCCTGGTGCAGGCGCTCGCCGAGCTGAATCACGTCGCCGCCCTTGTTCATCGCGATCGCGATGCCGATCGCCGGCTGCCCCTGCACGCGCATGCGCGGCGTTGGCGGGTCGGCGAAGCCACGCCTGACCGTCGCGATGTCGCCCAGGCGGAACAACCGCCCGTTCGCCTGGATGCCGATCTCGCGAATGCTGTCGACCGAAGCGAAGTCGCCCGAAACGCGGATTCGCACGCGCGCCGACGGTGTTTCGTAGAAACCGGCCGGCGTCATCGCGTTCTGCTTCTGCAGGGCATCGAAGATGGCGAGCGGATTGAGTCCCAGGGTAGCCAGCTTGGTGTGCGAGATTTCGATGTAAATCTTCTCGTCCTGCACCCCGACCAGTTCGATCTTCTTGACGTCCGGCACCTGGCGCAGCACGCGCGCGATGCGATCGGCTTCGCGGCGCAAGGCGGCGAGATCGAAGCCGTCGCCGGTCAGGGCGAAGATGCTGATGAAGGTATCGCCGAATTCGTCGTTGAAGTAGGGCCCGAGGACGCCTTGCGGCAGCGTGTTGCGAATGTCGCCGATCTTCTTGCGCACCTGATACCAGGCCTCGGGGACTTCCTTCTTCGGCGTGTAGTCTTTCAGCAGAATGGTGATCAGCGAGTCGCCGGCGCGCGTCTGCGAGCGAACGACGTCGACCCAGGGAACGTCCTGCAATCGCTTCTCGATGCGCTCGGTCACCTGGAGTTCGACTTCGTGCGCCGTCGCGCCCGGCCACAAAGTGCGCACGACCATCGCCTTGAAAGTGAAATCGGGGTCCTCGGCGCGCCCCAGCCTGAGATAGGAAATGACGCCGGCGAGCATCAGCACGACGATCAGATAGGCGACCAGCGTGCGATGACGCAAGGCCCACTCGGACAGGTTGGGCAGCGTCATCGGTTCGCCGCCGGCGGGTCGGCGGAAACGACGTTCCCCGACGGCTGGTCGATCGCGCGCACCGGTTCGCCGCGACTGACCTTGTGGACGCCGGCGACGACGACGCGCTCGCCCGCCTGTACGCCTTCGCCGATGATCGCCAGATCCTCGCGGTAGGCGCGCACGACGATCGGCCGCAGGCTGAGCGTCCGGTCGGCTTGCAGGACCCAGAGCGCCGGCTGGCCATCCGCCTGTTGGAAGATCGCGGTCAGCGGAACGCTGAGGACCGGCTTTTCGTTCGCCCGCTGAAAGCGCACGCTCGCCGTCATGCCGAGCAGCACGCGCGCGTCGGGCTGGCGGATCGCCACTCGCGCCGCGTAGGTGCGCGTCACCGGATCGGCGACCGGCGAGATTTCGCGCAGTTCGCCGCGATAGCGCGCGGCGGGCTCGGCCCACAAGCCGATTTCGGCCTGGCGCAGCGAGCGGACGAGCGGCATGTGCGCTTCCGGAACGGCAATTGCAACCTCCAGCGTGTCGGCGCGCGCGATGCGCAGCACCGTCTGCCCGGCCGTCACGACTTGTCCGACTTCCGCCGAAATGAGCCCGACGACACCCGCCTGTTCGGCGCGCAGCGTGGCGTAGGCGGCCTGATTGCGTGCCAGGTCGGCCTGCGCGCGAGCCGCCTTGAAGGTCGTTTCGCGTGCCTCGAGCGCCGCCTGACTGACGAAATTCCGTTCACGCAGACTGCGGAAGCGCTGCACCTCGGCGCTCGCCAGCTCAAGCTGCGCGCTTGCCGCGGCCGCCGTCAGCGCCGTGTCGGCCGGGTCGAGCCGGGCAAGAACGTCGCCTGGCCTGACCACCGCGCCAGCATCGACCAGACGCGCGCTGATCTTGCCCGGAATGCGAAACGAGAGCGGCGTTTCGTAGCGCGAACGGACCTCGCCGGAATAGGCGAGCGGCTCGCTCTCCTGCGCCGCGCCGACGATCTGCGTGAGAACGGTACGCGGTGGATCGGTCGCCGCCGGCTTCTTCTCGCAAGCCGTGCACACGAGTGCCAGCGCGAGCACGAGGGAAAGCGAAGGGAAGCGCGCTGGGCGCGCAGGGCGAGTCATCGGCATGGGTCGTCCCCTGGCGCAGCGACCGGCGATACGTCGTCCGCCCGCCGCAGGCCGTTCAACAGAAGGTCCAGGTGCATCTCGAGATAGCTCTCGGGCGAGGTCTGCGGCGCGCAGAGAGAGAACGAAAAGCGCGAAACGGCGAGCATCAGCAAAGGGGCGACGATCAGATCGATCGCCCCTTCGAGGTCCACGCAACGGAACTCGCCGCTGGCGATTCCGCGTTGCAGCGCGCTGCGCAGCAGGCGCCGGCCGCGCTCGATGACGTTCTGCTGGTAGAAGCGCGCGACTTCCGGGAAGTTGCGCGATTCGGCGATCACCAGCTTGCTGATCGCCGCCAGTGGCGTCTGCCCGATGTTCTCCCACCAGCCGAAGACCAGTTGGCGCAACAGATCGGCAGCCGATCCGTGATGCTCGGCCAGACGCGCCTCGGCGGTCGCCAGCGCGGCGCCCATGCCGTCCTCGATCACCGCCTGGAAGAGCGCTTCCTTGCTGTCGAAATAGAGGTAGAGCGTACCCTTCGAAGCGCCGGCGCGCGCCGCGACGTCGTCAAGTCGCGTGCCGGAAAAGCCTTTCTCGGCGAAAAGGGCGAGCGCCGCGGCGGCGAATTCGCTGGCGCGTGCTTCCTTGCGCCGGCGGCGCGGCGCGGCGCCAGCGCTTGCCGGCACCGGAAGCGCTTCGGGAAGCAAGGCAGACGGCGGATCGGCTGATTTCATGGCAGAAAGTAATAATGACCGACTGGTCAGTACTATACTCCCGCGTCTCCACCCGGTCAATCGAGTAAGGACGCGCTGGCCACGCCGAGGCTGCGCAAGCTGCGTTCGGCGGCCAGCACGCCGCGATAATGCGCTTCCTCGAAGAGCGAAAAGCCGCTCACGTCGGCGTGCGCGAAACGCAGACGGGCGCCGTCGGCGGCAAAGCGCGCGCGTTCGCCGCCCCAGATCAGACCGGGCAGCGGGCGGCACATCGCGTGCCCGTGGCGATAAACGTCGAGGCGGGTGACGACCTGCCGAAGGTTGGCGTGCGGCAACTCCAGTTCGCTCAGGATCTGCTCGGCCCAGAACTCGCGCGACGCCTCGCGCAGCAGCAGCCGGCCCTCTTCCGGCGTCAACTCGGCGAAGCTGCGATAGTAGGTGAGCACCGTTCTTCCCGGCGCAAGGCGCATCCGTTGATGCGTCGCATCGACGTAGCCCAGACCCTGTCCCGCGTAGAGGACGTTGTCCCAGGAACGCGCGGCGCCGAGCCGGTCGTCGGGAAAGCGCGCCAAGCTCAGATTGGCCACCAGCCAGGGCGCGTAGGTGTAGCGCCGGGCAGCGGCGCGCAGCGCTGCCCGGCCGGCCAGAACGTGCGCGAGGAGGAAAACCGGCGCCGCCCAGATGACTTGCCCGGCGAGCAGACGCAGCGTGCGCTGTTCGCTGGCCAGCCAGAGATCGACGATCAGTGGTTCCTTGCCCGGCGTCTCGCCGCCGGCGACGCGGAAAGCGAGCGCGCCGGTGAGCAGCCGTTCGCCGACGCGCTGGCCGATCGAGCGCAACATGCCATCGACCAGCCAGGCGTTGCCCTGCGGCGCGGTCAGCACGATGTCGCTGCTGGCGTTGCTCGCCTGTCCGTCGCGGCAAGCAAAGTAGTGGATACCCGCCCAGGCGGAAACGGCGGCGCTGCCGGTACCATAATCGTCGCAACAGGCGTGATTGACGTACCAGTGCAGTTGCGGCGAGACGAAGCCCTGGCTGTGCAGCCAATCGCGCATGCTCAGCCTGTCGAGCGCGATCAGGTCGGCGTCGCGGCTCGATTTTTCCATCGGCAGCGCGAACGCACGCCGGCCGCGCCTGTCCCGGCGGTGGCGGTAGCCCTCGATCAGTTCGGCAAAGCGCTGGTACTCGGCGCGCTCGTGCGCGTCGGCGGCGATCGGCAGCAGCCCCTCCTGCCAGCGGCCGTGGCGATAGAGTCGTTCCTGCGGTGTCGCACAAAGGTAGTTCTCGTCGTAGGTCGGCTGCACTGCGTGCGGATCGCCGTGCAGAACGCCGAGCTCGGCAAGCAGTTCGCGCACCGCGCCGGCTTCGCTCGTCGGCAGCGGCAGATAGTGCGCACCCCAGGGATAGGCGCTGATCTCGTTGCGGCCGGCGCGCGAGTTGCCGCCGGGTGTGTCTTCGAGTTCGACGATCAGAAAATCGGCGAAACCGGCACGCGCCAGCCGCCATCCGGCGGCCAGACCGCCGACCCCGCCGCCGACGATGGCGAGCGCGACGCGCCGCGTTTCGCTCGGCGGCGGGAAGCCCTGTGCCGGCAGACGGTGCGCGCTGGCGAAAGACGGGCCGAGCAGATCGCCGGGCGGCAGCGCACGCGGCGGGTCGCGACACGCGGCGACCGCGGCTGCTCCGGTCAGCGCCAGCGAGCGCAGGAAATCGCGCCGGTCCATCGCGCTAGCGGATCACCTGGCGCCATTCGGCTTCGAAATAGCGCACCAAAACCTGACTGTTGAGGCGATTGACCTCGGCTTCGACACGCGCCATGTCCTTCGGGAAAACGAACAGCGCCGGCGTTGCCGAAGGCGTCAGGAAACGCGTGTCGACCGGGTAGGCTTCCGGCAAGCGGTAAGGGCGGCGACCGGCCAGGACAAATCCCCATTCGCCGAAAGACGGAACCAGCGCGTGGTACGGCGTGCTGACCAGGCCGACGCTCTCCAGCGTGGTGACGATGCACCAGAACGAACGGCGGGCGTAGAGCGGCGAAGTGGCCTGGATGACAGCAAGCGCATCGCCGGCCAGATGTTTGTCGAGCAGGCGGTAGAAAGCCGCCGTGTAGAGCTTGCCGAGGGCAAAGTTCGCCGGGTCGGGAAAATCGACCACGACGAAGTCGAAAAGCTGGTCATTTTCTTCGAGCCATTGCAGCGCATCGGCATTGACGATCTTCACCTTGGGCGAAAGCAAGGCATCCTGATTCAGGCGGCGCAGAGCGGGGGCGCTGGCGAACAGCCGGGTCATCGCCGGGTCGAGGTCGACCAGCGTGACCGACTCGATCTGCGGATACTTGAGGATCTCGCGCACCGCCAGACCGTCGCCGCCGCCAAGGACCAGCGCGTGCCGCGCGTGCGGCAGCGTTGCCAGACCCGGATGGACGAGCGCCTCGTGGTAACGGTATTCGTCGCGCGAGCTGAACTGCAGGTTGTTGTTCAGATGCAGGCGCAGGTCGTCCTTCCAGCGCGTGACGACGATGCGCTGGTAGGGCGTGCTTTCCGCATGGACGATCTCGTCGCTGTAGAGCTGCGCTTCGCCGAATGCGGTCAGCGCGCCGGCGCCGGCAAAAGCGATCAGCAGCGCAGCCAGGGCGGCCAGACCTTGCGCGCGCAGACTGCGATACGCTGCCAACTGGGTGCGGAACAAGCCGCAGGTCCACAGCGCGACGCCGACGTTGAGCAGGCCGAAGAGCAGGCCGCTGCGCAGCAGGCCAAGCTGCGGTACGAGGACGAGCGGAAACAGGATGGAAACGGCCAGCGCGCCGAGATAGTCGAAGGTGAGAACGCGCGAGACGAGATCGGCGAAAACCAGATCGCTTTTCAGAATGCGCATGATCAGCGGAATCTCCAGACCGACGAGCACGCCGACCGCGAGCACGGCCAGGTAGAGCGCCAGCTTGAACGGTGCTGGCGCCCAGGCGAAGACGAAGAAGAGCGCGACCGCCGAGAAACCGCCGAGCAGGCCGACGAGCAGTTCGACCTGAATGAAACGCGCGATCAGCGGCTCCTCGACGTAGCGCGACAGCCACGAACCGATACCCATGGCAAACAGATACGCGCCGATCACGGTCGAAAACTGGGTCACCGAATCGCCCAGCAGATAGCTCGCCTGGGCAGCCGCTATGAGTTCATAGGCCAGCCCGCAGGAGGCGACGACGAAAACTGAGAAGAGCAGGGCGTGCTGCATGCAGGGCGCGCTTCAAACACCGACCAGAGCGCCGCGGACAGCCGGTGGCCGGAGACTTGGCGAAGAAATGCGGCATCATACGTGCGTGCCGGGCAATTGCGCTACCATGGCGACCACCCCTTGAGCGAGGCAGGATGATGATAAAAGAGCCGCTACCCGCCGAGTTGGCGCGCAGCACGCTGGGCGTGCTTTTTCTCTGTGCGCTGATTGCCGCCTCGGTCTGGATCGTCAGCCCCTTTCTGCCGGCGCTGATCTGGGCGGTCACCGTGGTCATCGCCACCTGGCCCCTGATGCTTCAACTGCAACAGCGCTTCGGCAACCGGCGCGCGCCTGCGGTCGTCGTAATGACGCTGGTCGTCCTGCTGGTTCTCGTCGTACCGCTCTCGCTGGCCATCTCGACGCTGGTCAACAACGCCGATCGGATCGCCGACTGGGCCCGCTCGCTGGCCGAACTGCGCTCTTCGCCACCGCCGGCGTGGCTGGCCGAGCTGCCGATCATCGGCGAGCGCCTGGTCAACGCGTGGAACCAGGTGGCCGCGGCCGGCGCTTCCGAACTGGCGGCACGCGCCGCCCCCTACGCGGGCAACCTGACACGCTGGTTCGTCCGCGAAGTCGGCAACTTCGGGCTGGTCTTCGTCCAGTTCCTGCTCACCGTCGCGCTCTCCGCCGTGCTTTACTCGTCGGGCGAAGCAGCGGCCGACAGCGTGCGGCGCTTCGCTCGCCGACTCGCCGGCGAGCGTGGCGACCACGCCGCCGTCCTCGCCGGACAGGCGGTGCGCGCGGTGGCGCTAGGCGTCGGCATCACCGCCCTCGTCCAGTCGCTTCTCGGCGGAATCGGCCTGGCGATTGCCGGCGTTCCCTTCGTCGCCATTCTCACCGCCCTGATGCTGATGTTGTGCATTGCCCAGCTTGGCCCCGGACTGGTTCTCGTCCCGGCGGTGATCTGGCTGTACTGGAGCGGCGCAACCGGCTGGGGAAGCTTCCTGCTCGTGTGGACGCTGATCGTCGGTTCGCTCGACAACTTTCTGCGCCCCATCCTGATCCGCAAAGGCGCCCATCTGCCGCTGCTGCTGATCCTCGCCGGCGTCATCGGCGGCTTGCTCGCCTTCGGCCTGGTCGGCATCTTCGTCGGCCCGGTCGTCCTCGCCGTCGCCTACACGCTGCTCACGAGCTGGATCGACGACACACCCAGCCGCCCGAACGACCCGCCGCCGGCAACGAAGCCGGACAGCCAGGCGGAGTAGACCGCGGGCAAGACCGGCGCGTCCGCGCCGCCCGGCGCCGCCCGAGCAAGGCACCCGTTTTCCTTGACCCGACTCGTGCAATAGCGCACGGTCACATGTCGGCGATTCGGCTACTCTTACGTTAGATCAAGGCGGCGCTGATGCTGCGGCGCAACTGGCGTAGCGCCGAACCTGGATCGGGTGGATGGAAATCCGACGTGCCTCCTGCGCTGGCGGATCTTCCCGTTGAATTTTATTTCTTTTTCGTTTATCGTCTGACCCCGGCGGCGAAGCAGGATGAAGCCGGAGCGGAGAATTGGGTGGCGAAACCTAATATTCGCTGCTTGAAGTGTTTATAATGATGCTGCGTTGCAATAGGCTGGAGTTCACGAGGCTCCGGCGCGCGGAGGCCACTATCTGGCCGATGCAATTTTGGAGTACTACTCAATGAAAGCACCAAAAATCTTACCCTGGATCGCCCACAGAACCGGCATCAGCGAAGAACTGGCGCTCAAGCTTTGGCGTCGAGCAGCCGGTGAAGCGGAAACGCTGTGCGGCTGCTGCGACAGTTCGGATTACTACCGTCTGGCCGTCGAGCGCTTCGTCGACTACGCGGAGGCCGAGGGCAATCGCAGCGTTGCCCGCGAATCGGTCAAGGCCGGCACCTGCCTGTCATGGGTGTGGCGGCACCAGAATCGCGTTTCCAAACTGGGTCTGATCAGCGCCCAGAGCATCATCCGTCTCTGGGAAAACAACCTGAATGACCTCTTCGGCGGGCAACGGCACGCCGCCTGACGATAGCGCGCGTCATGCGCTTCCAATCGCCCCGCCCCGCAAGCGGGCGGGGCTCTCCCCAGCCCTCCTGAGCCAGCAGCCTCGCAACTGAGGCGCGTCGATGTTCGGCAGTGCGATCACTCAGCACTGCCTGTCCGCCGGTTCTGCTTCCGACCACGGCGAGAAAGACACGCACGGCCCTTGCAACAAAACCTGAGCTAGAATGCGGGTACCGACCGCAGGGCGCGGCAAGGCCAGCGCGTGGCGCGCCGGGCCAGTCGCAGTTGACCCGCACGCCGCGCCGCGTCAGTCGGCGCTCGAAGCGCTCGACGACGAACGCCTGCTCGTGCTGATGGGCGGTCCCGGCAGCGGCAAGACGACATTCCTCAACTTCGTCGCGCTGTGCATGGCCGGCGAGCTGCTCGGCGAGCAGCCGACCGACCTGCGGCTCCTCCGCCAGCCGTTGCCGGTCGACGACGGCGACGACGAGGCGGGCACCGCCCCCGCCAACAAGAAAACGAAAGCGCCCAAGCCCCAGCGCTGGCGCCACGGCGCGCTGCTACCGGTGCGCGTGCTGCTGCGCGACTTCGCCGCCAGCCTGCCGCCGCCGGGCGTCCCGGTCGCCGACGGCGCGCTGTGGACCTTCATCGTCGGCCAGTTGCCGCAGCCGCTGGCGCGCTACGCCGACGAGCTGCAGCGCGAGCTGCTGGCCACCGGCGGCCTGATCCTGCTCGACGGGCTCGACGAAGTGCCGGACGCGCTGCAGCGACGCGAACAGGTCAAGCGGGCGGTGCAGGACTTCGCCGCGCTGCACGCGCGCTGCCGCTTTCTGGTCACCAGCCGCACCTACGCCTACCAGCGGCAGGACTGGAAGCTCGACGGTTTTGCCGAACGCGAACCGCTGCCCTTCACACGCAGGCAGATCGAGCGCTTCATCGACACCTGGTACGCGCACCTGGCACGCGACCTCTGCCGGCTCACCGAGAGCGACGCCAACGGACGCGCAGCCCTGCTCAAGCGCGCCACGCAGCGGCGCGAACTGCGCGAACTGGCCGGGCGGCCGCTGCTGCTGACGCTGATGGCGCGCCTGCAGAGCAGGAGCGGCGGATCGCTGCCGGAAAACCGCGAAGAACTCTACGCGCAATCGGTCGACATGCTGCTCGACGAATGGGAAGGACTCAAGCTGCGCCGTGACGCCAACGGCAAGCCGGTGGTCAGCGAGCCCAGCCTCAGCGAATGGCTCAGCGCCCCGCGCAACAGGATCCGCGAACAGCTCGACAAGCTCGCCTACCACGCCCACCGGCAGCAACCGCAGCTCACCGGCACCGCCGACCTCCGGCAGAGCGCGCTGATCGAGGCACTCTACGCCGCCTCGTCGGACCCCGACGTGCGACTGAAGTGCATCGAGGAATACCTGCGCGACCGCGCCGGGCTGCTCACCTCGCACGGCGAAGGGCTGTACCAGTTCCCGCACCGCTCGTTTCAGGAATATCTCGCCGCCTGCCACCTGGCGCGCTTCGACTACCCCGACACGCTGAGCAAACTCGCGCGCAGCGATCCGAACCGCTGGCGCGAGGTAACGCTGCTCGCCGCCGCCCGCTCGAAGGCCTCACCGTCGGCAATCTGGGAGCTGGTCGACGCGCTCTGCGCCGAAGACGATGCGCTCGACGCCGCCGATGGCCAGCAAACCGGCGAAGCACACTGGGGCGCGCTGCTCGCCGCGCAAGTGCTGCACGAAACTGGCCTCGCCGCGTTCAACCCGGACTTGCAGGCGCGCCACGAGCGCCGACGGCAACGCGTGCGCGACCGGCAGTTGGTCGTGCTCGCCGGCACGCGGCTGCCGGCGCGCGAACGCGCACTCGCCGGCGACCTGCTGGCGCAGCTTGGCGACCCGCGCCGCCACCTGCGCGAAGTCGACGCGATGCGCTTCGTCTTCGTGCCGCGCGGCCGCTTCTGGATGGGCGAGGCGGGCAACGAGGATGCGCCGCTGCACGAGAACGACACGCTCGACGACGACTACTGGATCGGCGAATCGCCAGTCACCGTCGCGCAGTTCCGCCAGTTCGTCGAAGCCAGCGGCTACGCCAGGCACCAGCAGCAAGCCTTGCAGGCGCCGGAAAATCGCCCGGTGGCGTCGGTAAGCTGGCACGAGGCGCTTGCCTTTTGCCGCTGGCTTGACACCCGCTGGCGCGCGCGCCTGTCCGCCGGCTGGGCGGTGACGCTGCCTTCGGAAGCCGAGTGGGAGAAAGCGGCGCGCGGCGGCATCGAGATCCCGGGCAACGCGCTCTGCGCGACACTCGCCGACGGCTTCGTGCCGCCGCAACACGCGCTGCAGGCGAACCCGCAAGCGCAGCGGATCTACCCCTGGGGCGACACCTGGAATCCCGAGCGGGGCAATGCCGATGAGGACATCGGCCAGACGACGACTGCGGGCTGCTTCTCCCGCGGCCGGAGCCCTGCAGGATGCGAGGACATGGCCGGCAACGTCTGGGAGTGGACGCGCAGCCTCTGGGGAAAGGACTGGAGAACGCCCGCTTTCTGCTACCCCTACGATGCGCACGACGCGACCCGGGGAAGATCTCTCTGCCAAAGACGATATACGCAGGGTCGTGCGGGGCGGCTCGTGGTACCTTCTCCGAGACCTCGCCCGCTGCGCCGTCCGCCTCTGGCGGCCCCCGAACCACTGGTTCGCCCATGGTGGTTTTCGGGTTCTGTTGCGCCGGTCCCATGTTCTTCCCCACTTTTTCTGGTTGCGCCGCCAGGCGTAACGGTGCGACGGTACTCCCGTGCCGCACGCATTCCGAAAATGCCGACCGATTCGCGCAAGCGAATTTGCCGGTCGAGGCGAAGGAAGAAGAACAGCGCCAGACGCGTCTGGTCCGCGCGCGCGCCGCAAGGCAGAGCGCCATCGGGGCAGCGCTCGCGCCGGGCAGATAGCGAAGCACGGACACGGCCTGGCGCAACGCCCGCCGTGTCCGCCCCGGCGCCGGCGCGGTGCTAAAGCCTGCGCGCTCTGGCGCAACCCGCCGCCGAGCAGCCTGCCGATGCCGGCGACCATCCGGCTGACGTGCTCGTACTGCCCGCTGCTCAACCAGTTCCACTGACAGGCGAGGCGCAGGTAGAGGCGCAGCTTGTCAAGTTCGCCATCGGCAATGCGCAGGTGCTGCACGCGCTCGGCGCGCTTGTGCGCATTGGCGGCGAAAATTGCCTCCTGAAAGTCGAGCGCAGCCGCCTGCAGCCGCTGGGTGACGACGAAGCGGTGGCTCTTGGGAAAATGCTCGCACTGCGGCAGCAGCCAGCTCAGCAGGTCGAAGGTTTGCGTGAAAATGACCAGTTCCTTGGTCGTCGACATCGGGACGATCTCCTGCGTAGGATGATGGATGGGCAAGCGACTTCGCACCGCTCGCCGGCAGCGTCACGCGGTGCGCGTCGGCGCCCTCGCCCATGGTGAATTCTCCGGCCGGAATGTCGACCCATTCGGCTTCGCCGTGCGGCGGGCTCCAGAAGCGGTTGCCGCCGATCTTGCCGAGTGCTTCGGCGGCGGCGATGCGGCGAGCAAGGGCCGCCTGCGCACCGATGCCGCGCGTGAGCAGCGTTCTCGCCCGGCCCAGTCAGCCGACCGGTGCCGGCCGCTCGAGCTCTTCGAGCAGCCGTGCGCGCAGTTCGCCTTCGAGATTGCCGATCAGGCGCCCGGAACCCGCGTCGCGCACGCACTCGGCGGCGAGGACGAGGTTGTGCTAGGGCACGGGCTCGGCGCGCGCGTCGGCGATGGCGCGGATCAGCCGCGTCGTGCGCTCCTTGGTCTGCGTGCTCAGGTGGCCGGCGGTGAGCAGGATCACTTCCCGCCTCCAGGGGTCGGCGCTGCGGGCCAGCGTCCTGGCGACGTAGTCGTCGCTGCCGGCGATCTCGAGCGCCGCCAGATATTCCTGAAAGGTGAGATGCGAGAAGGCATAGCTGCCTTCGCCGCGCGCGATGAGCAGGCCGGCGCGCTCCTGAATCAGCCGCAGCAGGCGATCGACCGCGGCGTCGAGGTCGCGCGCGTCGTTCACCGCGCCGGCGAGTCCGTCGGCAAGCGACTCGCGCAGCGGCTGCCGATCGATTTCCTTCTGCCGCTCGTCGTGCATGCGGTACGCCAGGCGCTGCAGGACGAGGCGGCGGTCGCTGGTGTCGAAGGGACGATCGCCGATCAGGCACCTTTCGCCAACGCCTTCGCCGATGCCCTTCGCGTCGTCCCACTTGCCGAGCAGCACGTCGATCGCTTCCTGGTAAAGCTCGGCGCGCCGGTCGGGCAGCTTGACGCGGTCGCGATGGACGAGCGCGATGACGGTGAGCAGCAGCGGGTGGATCGCCAGCTCGCGCACGCGCTCGTTGGCTTCGATCGAGGCGAGCAGTTGTTCGCTCTGCCGCGCGGCGGCGGCTTCGGCGCCGGCACCGGGACCCATCTGGCCGATGGCGATCAGCCGGTGCCATTGCGCCAGGAAGCGGCGAACGTCGGCGAGCGTGAACTCGCGCACGGTCGTCGTCGCGTAGCCCGCGGCCAGTTGCGAGGCCTCGGTGTAGCCGATGATGCGGCTGGTGACGACGTAGCGGCAACCGGCGCAGGCGCGCGTGAAGTCGTCGACGCGGCGCGCGACGCGGCGGCGCAGCGCCGGATCGGCGACCTCGTCGAGGCCGTCGAGCAGCAGCACGGCGCGACCGTGGTGCAACCACTCGTCGAAGAAGTTCTCGGGCACGTCGATGCGCTGGTTGGCAAGCCGGCGGACGAGAAAGCGCAGCAAGACGAGGTGCCCTTCGGTGCCGTCGTCGCGCTGCTCGCCGAGGTAGCGGGCAAACTGGCGCAGCGGCAGCAGGATGGGCAGCGTGCCGCTCTCGGTGATGGCGAGTTCGCGGCGCAGGTGCTCGCCGCCTTCGGCCAGGTCGCGCGCGTAGAGCAGCGCCAGGTAGCGCAGCAGCGTCGTCTTGCCGCAACCGGGGTCGCCGAGGACGACCAGCCGGCGATGCTCGGCGAGCGCCTGGTTGACGCTGATCTCGCCCGTTTCGCGCACCTCGAGGCGCGCCGCTTCGCCGTCGCTTTCGGCCATCCTGCCGGCCATCCTTGCGCCCGCCTGCCCGCCGCCGGGCAAGCTGCGCTGTCGCTCGCCGGGAGCGAAGGCGCACTCGCCGATCACGTGCTGCAGGTAGCGGCCGAGCGCGCTGGCGCGGTCCACGGCGGTCATCGACACCGGCGCGTCGTTGCCGATGACGACCGTGGCACCATTTTCGGCATAGACGATCTGCGCGCCGGGGTGCGCGGCGAGCACGCGGTCGCCGGTGTCGATGTCGCCGCTGTTGTCCGCACCGACCGCCACCCGCCCGCCGAGCCCGTGCGATTTCGGATGGATTGGCAAGCGCCGCGGCGGTCGGCACGCCTGGCGCATCGCCGGCAGCGCGTCGGCTGCTGCCGGGAACACGCTCGTCTGTGGGCTCGTTGCTCTTCATGCCTGCTCCCGAACAGGGCTTGCCATCGGACGCTCGGAGAAACGCCGCGCGGCAAACGCGGCAACCGCAACGGTAGCCCAGGCAAGGCTGCCGCGCAATTCCCGGTCGGAGCCTGGTAGCGTTGATCCTCGACCGGCGCCGAAACGCCGCAGGCCTGGGATGCGCTGCTTGATGAACTGCTGGAACCGGTGGTTGCCAATCCTGAAGGCTTCTCCGGATTGGGCAGGCCATTCATGCTCCGGCAGCCACGCTCCGTCGACACCACCAATGCCTTGACGGCGCTACGCGCAAAGTGGTTGGCGCTGACAACTGACCCGGTGGCACTACGCGAAGTTTTCTTGTGCCAGCCGAGCGCCTCCGGCACCTGCCGGCGAGCGCGAGTGGCTAAACTTCAGTTGCCGGCTTGCTACTACCAGAAACGCCGAGCAGCCGTTCGCAATAGCGCGATTATGTTTAATTGCTTCATAACTCAGTATCCATGCGGTGTTTAGCAGGGCAACACGTCGTATACCGTCACCGATACCGTCAACAACATATGCCAATAGAATGCAGCGATCTTTCGGCCAGAAGACGCCGTTAAATCCATAGCTAATCGCGCATTTTCCCACACTAGACACACGTGTAGCCAGGAATGTTCGCTCGCCCAAGCCGGGTAGCCCGGACGAGCAATGTCTTGGCGGCGCCAGCGGCAAAGTTTTTCACTTCAGCATTTTCTGGTGGCCTGGGTAACAATTCGCTGTCGCGTTTGCGGCAGGCCACCGGCTTGCAGACCGGTACGTGACTCACTGCGCAGCAACACTCGCTTGATCGGATAGCCCCCGAAATTCGTATCGGGTGCGGCGTCGCCGTCTGGCAAACTCCCTACTCGTTGAAACCAAACCCGAGGCCTCGCCCATCGGGCGGGTAGTGCTGCGCCTTTTCCTTGCACTACTTTTCAAGGAGGCCAGATGGCTATCCCCTCTACCGCAGCGCCCAGCGCCACTCAAAATTCCAAACCTGCATTTGCTCGCGTCGCTCAGAAAGAGTCCTTCTATGGCTGGCTTGCATAGCGACCATCGTGGGCAAAACACTCGACGAGGTCCATGCCGTAGCGGTGGATCGTTTTCAACATCCGGTGCATGGCCCCTACACTTCTATGGACGATGCGTTGATTGCCAAGTTGTCAGCACACTGGCGTTTCACGGCAACCATCTGGAAAGAAAGCACAGGTATCACATCGCTGCCGGATGTCTGCATCGGACTCGTCGCTTTTGACCCCGAAACCGAGATAGATCGCCACGTGATCTTCGTCAGGCAACCGGGGTTGGCTGGAAAGGCGAGTACGGAATACATCATCGACCCGGCCTACTGGATCGACCCGAGTCAGCACGTGCGCACTGACATCAAGGGCTTCCCGATTTCGTGGCACATCGGGGTCACGCCCATGAAACGGGAAGGAAATTAACGCCGTAGGTAGCGTAACCGGTACATGGTCAAGGCCGGTTACGCACGCCTCAACCGACCTTCCTGAGCCATCGGTAAGGCATCAACGCTGCTCACCACGCCAAACTCATCGCTCGCGGCTGCGACCGTTGAGCAATTTTCGCTTGATTGCCGATGTGTAGCCGAAGGAGATAGACATGGGAGTGCGGATTACCCGCTGGGGTAACAGTCCTGGACTTCGTATTTGTCGCCAGGTCGTGGAATGCGCAGGCTTACGGGTCGGTGACAAGGTCTATGTTCGCGTCCTTGATTAAGGTGACGTCTTGGTGCGAGCAGTAAAACCGAGGGAGCCACCGAGAGGCAGCGTCACCGGTGGTGTTGTGGAGAAGACCGATGAACAAATTCTGGCGGAGTGGTAACCGCAGCGGTGTCGATTGCCTTCTGGCAACTGCGGTTGAATGATGGATAGACGAGAGTTCTTGATGGGGCTTGGCGCCGGTGTTGCCAGCCTGAGTCTTCCCGCCGTCGCATCACCAGCCCCCTCATGCACAATCATCGGCATCGGCGCAGGTGGTTGCCATCTTGGCATTGCGTTGGGCAAGCAATGTTCTGGGCAAGCGGGCGCGCTGCTGAGCTACGCTTGCGTCGATCTCGGCCCGCACGCGTTGGAGTCCGTCGATTTAGCCAACGATGCCAATCCTGATCTGCCACAGATCAAGATGCGGCGCGACGCGAACTTGGTGATGGCGTTCTCCAACGAAGGATGGATCAATCGTTTCAGTGGCGATGCCTCGCTGATCGATATTTGGGACGAACTGGACCGCCATATCGCGTCGAACCTGCATTCCGTAGTTGCCCGACTGTGCCCCCCGATGAGCCTCGCTGGTTCCACTTTCGCTTCCGGCCACCTAAGCGTATGATGTACAAAATACTGCACATCTCGTGCAACTTAGGAGACCAACATGGGAATTGCTGCAAGCGACGTTATCCCCCTCTCGCACGCCCGTGCCAACTTCTCTGAGCTGGCCGAAGAGGTCAAGGGCGGTGCCGAGAAGATCATCACCAAGAACGGCGAAAGCTACATCGCTCTAATCGATGCCCAGCGGCTGGACTACTACCACCAGCTGGAGCGTGAGCGCATCCACTTGTTGCTGATCGACGAGGCTGGCAAAGGCCTCGATGATGTGGCTGCCGGTAAGGTCAAAGATGCCCGCAGCGCCATCACTGCCCTGAAACGCAAGCGTAGCGCCTGACCGCTCAGGTGCTGCGCATGGCGAAAATGCTTGTCATCAAATTCACGTCTAACTTCGAGCGCAATCTGGAAGAGATCGAACGCTTCCTGACCGAACCAGAAGCGCCGCAGGCCTACGATGGTCTGCTCGATGAATTGCTGGAAACGGTCATTCCCAACCTTGAACGCTTCCCCGGCATGGGCAGGCCGTTCATGCTCCGGCAGCCGCGTTCCGTCGAGACCACCAATGCCTTGGCGACGCTACGAGCGAAGTTGTTGGCGCTGACCACGGACCCGGAGGCGTTGCGCGAATACGTGCTCAAGGATTACCTGCTGCTCTACGTGCAGATTGGTGGAACGATTTACCTGCTGGCTATCCGGCACCAGCGACAACTCTCGTTCGACTTCGAGGGACATTGGGGGCATTAACCCCGATGCCAAAGTACTATCTGATCAAGAAAAAATAGATAGGGAGCTGCCAGTCGATGAAATTTGTCAGCAATGCCGCAACAGAGGTGGCCCCGGAAATTCGGACAGCAGGATAAGTGGTAGCCTTGCCCCCACGAACGGCTGCGGGAGCGGCCATAACAGGAGCAAGAGCATGACGAGAAGGACGGGGCGGAACCACACACCGGCATTCAAGGCGCAAGTGGCACTGGCGGCGCTCAAGAGCGACAAGACGCTGGCGGAGTTGGCGCAGGCAGCGGTATGACATTCACCCGAACCAGATTACGGACTGGAAGCGGCAACTGACAGAGCGTGCGGTTCAGGTATTTGGAAACGCCGGAAGCCCCGCGAGCAGTGATCCGGACCTGACGAAACTGCACGCCAAGATCGGCCAGTTGACGCTGGAAAACGATTATTTAGAACATGCGCTCACCAAGGCGGGCAGGCTTCCCGCAAGACGATGGCTTCGCAGCACTCGCGGCCGCAACGCGACCGGCGGCGTAGGGCATGAGCAAGGGGCTCCGTGGATTTGTGGACGATGCGCTGGCGCGCACCGGGCCGCTTGCCGTGGAAAAGTCTGGCGACTTTCCCACCGCGCGTCCCCTCGCCCACAAGCTCCACCGAGCTCTATTCGGCTGGGATAAAATCCCGGAAAGTCAAAACCAACCGCAATACTGGTCACTTGGCCACGACCGGCAGGGCTCCACTTATCAAAGCGGGTTTTCTGTCCAAACAAACGGGGCCACCTCTCACCGATTCACATAATCAACCATATCCAGCGGTGTCCGGTTGTGTAATAACTCACTGCATTTCAAGTGATTTAATCAGCTATTTGACACTATCCGAAACGCCGAGCAGCCGTTCGCAATAGCGCGCAATCAGATCGATTTCGAGATTGACCCGGTCACCGACCTGTAGAAAGCCGAGCGTCGTTGCCTGCAGCGTGTGCGGGATGAGATTGATCGAAAACACCGCGCCGTCGACGGTGTTGGTCGTCAGACTGACGCCGCTTACGGTGACTGACCCCTTGCGCGCAATGTAGCGGGCCAGCGCTTCCGGCGCGCGTATCGTGAGCAGCCGGTTGTCGCCCAGTGCGTCGAAAGCGACGACTTCGCCGACCCCATCGACGTGACCGGAAACCAGATGGCCACCGAGACGGTCGGCCAAGCGCAGCGCCTTTTCCAGATTGACCGGGCCGGGTGCGGCCAAACCGACCGTACATGCGAGCGACTCGGGCGAGACATCGACGAAGAAGAACGCGTCTTGCCGGTCCACAACGGTCAGGCAGACGCCGCTGCACGCGATCGAATCGCCCAAGGCGACATCGTCGAGCGCAAGCTGGCGCGCATCGATCTTCAGGCGAACGGTTCCCGCACCATCACCACGCGGTGTGATGTCGACAATCTGGCCAATTGCAGCAACGATTCCGGAAAACATGATCTTTCTCCATCCAGAGGCGGGTGGGAAAAGCGGCCGATTCCAGCATCGCATTGCGCGGTTTCCGCCAGGCGCCGGTCGTGCCGATCGCTCGAACAGCGTGGCACGCTACCGTGCAAGGCTTCGCCCAAGGAATCGACCGCCGGGCGCGCGCCAGACGATCAGACGTCGATGTTGCGCGCCGCCAGGGCGTTCGATTCGATGAAGTTGCGTCGCGGTTCGACCAGTTCGCCCATCAGGGTGCTGAACGTCTCGTCGGCGCCGATTGCGTCCTCGATCTGTACCTTGAGCAGGCGGCGGACCTTCGGGTCCATCGTCGTTTCCCACAGTTGTTCGGGATTCATCTCGCCCAGCCCCTTGTAGCGCTGCTTGCTGATGCTGCGTTCGACATCGCTCAGCAGCCACTGCATCGTCTCGGCGAAGCTGCTGACCGACTGCTTCCGTTCTCCGCGCACGACGACGCCGCCGGGACCGAACAGCCCGGCGAGGAGCTCGGCCGTCTTGCGCAATTGCGCGTAGTCGCCGCTGACCAGCAGGTCCTCATCGATCACGCCGAGCTTCAGATTGCCGTGCAGCACTTTCTCGAGGCGCAACTGCCAGCGCTCCTTGGCGGTGTCGTAGCGCGTCCCGATGGTGATTCCCAGCTTGCTGCCGACGGCGTTCATCAGTGCTTCGGCGCTTTTCGCCGCCGCTGTCTCGTCGCTCAGATCGAGGCTGAGATTCGCCTCGATCAAGGCGTGCAGTACTTCCGGATTGATCAGGTGCGACAGGCGGTTGATCACAGCTTCGGCGAGCAGGTACTCGCGCGCCATTTCTTCCAGTGCGGTGCCGGCGATCTCGGGCGCTCCGGCGCGCGGTGTGAGCACCGAGCCGTCCAGCGCCAGGCTGAGCAGGAACTGCTTCAAGGCCTGATCGTCCTTGATGTAGCGCTCGGTCTTGCCGTGTTTGACCTTGTACAGCGGTGGCTGGGCGATGTAGATGTGGCCGCTTTCGACGAGCTCGCGCATCTGCCGATAGAAGAAGGTGAGCAGCAGTGTCCGGATATGCGCGCCATCGACGTCGGCGTCGGTCATGATGATCAGGCGGTGATAGCGCAGTTTTTCCGGCTTGTATTCGTCCTTGCCGATTCCGGTGCCGAGCGCGGTGATCAGCGTGGCGATTTCCTGCGACGAGATCAGCTTGTCGAAACGCGCTTTTTCGACGTTCAGAATCTTGCCCTTGAGCGGCAGGATGGCCTGAAAACGGCGATCACGCCCCTGTTTGGCCGAGCCGCCGGCGGAGTCGCCCTCGACCAGGTAGAGTTCGCAGAGCGCCGGGTCTTTCTCCTGGCAATCGGCCAGCTTGCCGGGAAGTCCGACGCCGTCGAGCAGACCCTTGCGGCGGGTCATTTCGCGCGCCTTGCGCGCCGCATCGCGCGCGCGCGCGGCTTCGATGATCTTGCTCGTGATCACCTTGGCGTCGGCTGGCCTTTCCTGCAGGAACTCGCTCAGCTTGGCAGCGACGACTTCTTCGACGGCCGGCCGCGCTTCCGACGAAACCAGCTTCATCTTGGTCTGCGAGGCAAATTTCGGATCGGGCATCTTGACCGACAGAACGCAGGCCAGGCCTTCGCGCATGTCGTCGCCGGTGATGTCGACCTTCGCCTTCTTGGCGATTTCGTTTTCCTCGATATGACGATTGATGACGCGCGTCATGGCCGCGCGCAAGCCGGTCATATGCGTTCCGCCGTCGGCCTGCGGGATGTTGTTGGTGAAGCAGAGGACCTGTTCGACGTAGCTGTCGTTCCACTGCATGGCGACTTCGACGCTGATCGTCCCGTTAATTCCCGGCGAGTCTCCCTTGGCGTGGAAGACGTTGGGATGGAGCACGGCCTTCGTCCGGTTGATGTATTCGACGAAACCCTTGACGCCACCCAAAAAAGCGAAATCCTCTTCCTTGCCCGTCCGCTGATCCTGCAGACGAATCTTCACGCCATTGTTCAGGAAGGACAATTCGCGCAAGCGCTTGGCGATGATTTCGTAATGGAACTCGACCTGGCCGAAGATTTCCTCGTCCGCCATGAAGTGCAGCTCGGTTCCTCGCTTCTCGGTTTCGCCGACCACGCGGAGCGGCGAAACCTCGACCCCGCGCTCGATTTCGATCAGCCGATCGACGACGGCGCCGCGCTGGAATTCGAGCAGATACTTGCGTCCATCGCGCCGGATGGTCAGGCGCAGCCACTTCGACAAGGCATTGACACAGGAGACGCCGACCCCGTGCAGTCCGCCGGAAACCTTGTACGAGTTCTGGTTGAACTTGCCGCCGGCATGAAGAACGCACATCACGATCTCGGCCGCCGAGCGTTTCGGCTCGTGCTTGTCGTCGAACTTGATGCCGGTCGGTATGCCGCGCCCGTTGTCGCTCACCGAAATCGAGTTGTCGGCGTGAATCGTGATGACGATATCGTCGCAGTAGCCAGCCAGCGCTTCGTCGATGGCGTTGTCCACCACTTCGAAGACCATGTGGTGCAGACCAGTGCCGTCCGAAGTGTCGCCGATGTACATGCCCGGCCGCTTGCGCACCGCCTCCAGGCCTTCGAGCTGCTGGATGCTCTCCTCGTCGTAGACGGGCTGCACGTTCTCTTCACTCATCACTATTCCTTCACAAGCTCTCAGATGCGCATCGGCATTACGACGTACTTGAATCGCTCGTTACCGGAAACCGTCAGCAAAGCACTCGAGTTGGCGTCGTTGAAGCCCCACTGAACGGTCTCCGCGTTCGTGTTGTTGAGCACATCGAGCAGATACGTAACGTTGAAACCGACATCGAGCGGTTCGCCGTGGTAGTCGACTTCGATTTCGTCCTCGGCTTCTTCCTGCTCGGTATTGGCGGCGACGATCTGCAGACTGCCTTCGTTCAGAATCAGGCGGACGCCACGGAACTTCTCGTTGGTCAGAATGGCCGCGCGGATCATCGACTGGAGCAGGGCGTTGCGCTCGACCACGACGACATTGCGCAGACTCGCCGGAATCACGCGTTGATAATCTGGAAAACGACCGTCGATCAGCTTGGAGACCAGGTTCATCGACGCGAAGCGGAAACAGACCTGGTTGTCGAGCACGCCAACCTCGACCGGTTCGTCGCTGTCGGCAAGCAGGCGGCCGAGCTCGATCACCGTCTTGCGCGGCAGAATCAGCTCGTGCCTGGCGTCAGCCGGTAGATCGATGACCGGCACACTGGCATACGCCAGCCGGTGGCCGTCGGTAGCGACCGCGCGCAATTCGCCGTCCGCGATCATCAGCAACAAGCCGTTGAGGTAATAGCGCACGTCCTGATTGGCCATGGCGTACTGCGTCTGCGCCAGCAAATGGCGCAAATCCCTTTGCGTCAGCCGCAGATTCAGGCTCTCGCCCTCGGCCAGGGACATGCAGGGAAAATCCTCGGCGGGCAGCGTCTGCAGGTTGAAGCGGCTCTTCCCGGCACGCAGCTGCAGGCGCCGGTTGTCGAGCACCAGGCTGATTTCGATGCCTTCTGGCAGCGAACGCAGAATCTCCTGCAGCTTGCGTGCCGCGACGGTAATCGCTCCATCCTCATCGCCCGCCGCACCGCTGCTTGAAGTGGTGATCTGCATCTCGACGTCGGTTGCCAACAGGGTCAGCAGATCACCCTTCTTCTCCAGCAACACGTTGGCAAGAATGGGCAGTGTATGGCGCTTTTCGACTATCCCGGAGACCGCCTGCAGGGGTGCCAGTAAGGTCTCCCGCCGGGTTCTAACAAGAAGCATGTATCTAGATCCTATAAAGACTATGGTCCAGGAAAACCTGTGAGTATATGATTCTTATATTTCAATTCAGTATCTTGTAGACAGTCTATCAGGTGTATGGGGGAGGTATGGGGCTGTGGAGAAAAGCGGAAGACCTGTCCACAGGCTGCTTTTCAGCACTTTTTCCACAACGCGTCCGCCGCCTATCCACCGGTTTCTACAGCGCCATCAGGCCTTGAGGACCTGGAGCAGGACGTGCACATCGTGATTAAGCTCGTTGTCGCGGCTGCGCAGCTCGTCGATCGTACGCACCGCATGCAGCACCGTCGTGTGGTCACGCCCGCCAAAGGCGCTGCCGATCGCCGGGTAGCTCAACGAAGTCAGTTGCTTGGCCAACCACATGGCAATCTGGCGTGGGCGAACGATCTGGCGCGTGCGCTTTTTCGAGAAGAGATCGCTGACCTTGATCTTGAAATAATCCGCTACCGTCTTCTGGATGTTCTCGACGGTGATCTGACGATTGACCGAACCGATCACGTCCTTCAGCGCTTCCTTGGCCAGTTCGAGTCCGATCGTCTGCCCATGGAAAGCCGAATAGGCGAGGACCTTCTTCAACGCCCCCTCGAGTTCGCGGACGTTCGAACGTAGATGCTTGGCGATGAAGAAGGCGACCTCCTCGTCCAGCGTGACGTTCTCGATCTGCGCCTTGTTCTTCAAGATGGCGACCCGCATCTCAGTTTCCGGCGGTTCGATCTGTACCGTCAGACCCCAGTCGAAGCGCGTGATCAGGCGGTCCTCAAGCCCGGAGATGTTTTTCGGATAGGTGTCGCAGGTGATCACGATCTGCTTGCGAGACTCGATCAACGAGTTGAAAACGAAGAAAAACTCTTCCTGCGTCCGGTTCTTTCCGTTGAAGAACTGAACATCGTCGAGGAGCAGTACGTCAAGCGAACGATAGTAGCGCTTGAAAACGTCGAAGGACTTTTGCTGGTAGGCGCGGACGACATCCGAGTAGTAGTCTTCGGCATGCACGTAGCGAACGACCTTCTCCGGATAGGCGCCGACGATCTGGTTGCCGATCGCGTGCACCAGGTGCGTCTTGCCGAGTCCGGCGCCACCGTAAATGAACAAGGGGTTGTAGGTCGCTTCGCCCGGGCTGATGGCAACTTGCCGGGAAGCGGCGCGCGCCAGATCGTTCGCCTTGCCGACGACCAGATTGTCGAAGGTGAACGAGGAAATCAGCCGGGTCTTTTCGTAGCTGCTCCTCTCCTTGTCGACCGGAGACGTGGCCTTGGCGCGTGTTTCGCCGTTGCTCGGCCCAGCTTTGGCGACCGCCGCGTTCTCGCTGGTGGCCGTTGGCGTCGGCAGCGGCGTGCGCTCGCCTAGCGTCAGGCAAACGCTGACCGGGGTGGAGAAGTACTCGCCGCTCATCTCCTCGATGCGTGCCAAGTAGCGTTCCTTGACCCATTTGAGGATGAAACCGTTCGGTGCAAGCAGGCGGATCTGTTGCTCGCCGCCATCCACGCCATCGACGCGTAAGGGCTTTATCCACGTGTTGAACTGCTGAGGCGGAAGTTCCTCTTCGAGCCGGCTCAGGCAGGACGCCCAGAAGCTATTCATCGCGCGTCATCGCGGCCAGGCAGGGCGTGTGCTTGCAGCAGCAACCGGTCACAAGTCATCGTCTTTTCAACTGGTTAATTGCAGCGGTCATGTCGGCTTGGGGCGAGCGGCAGGCAGCGAGCCTGCCCGCGGGCAGGCCGTGTGCGCCGGGCAGGCCGGCCGGCCTCCGCGTGGCGCAAGAGGCGCATTCTAACCTGTTGGCCGGAAGTTATCCACAGCAAGAAGAAAAATATAGCCTTGACAAAACATGCTCCAGAGCAGTCTAATCACGCGTTTTTTCCCGCTTTGACCGAGAAGGTTCAAACATGAAACGCACTTACCAGCCGTCGGTTGTCCGACGCAAGCGCACGCACGGTTTTCTAGTCCGTATGTCTACCCGTGGCGGCCGCGCCGTGATCAGGGCGCGCCGCGCCAAAGGTCGCCATCGCCTGGCCGTTTGAACGGCCAGCCGACCGAAGCGAGCGGGGTTGGCGCCTGCTCAGCCGCGTTTCCCAAGCACTATCGCTTACTGAAGACGGATGAGTACTCATCCGTTTTTGGTTTCAGGAGGGCGCTGAAGAGCCGCCATTTCCTGCTACATTACCGTCCGCGCAGTGCATTGGAAACGGGCGGAGCGCGCCTGGGTCTGGTCGTGGCCAAACGCTTCTTGCGCCGCTCGGTCGATCGCAATCTGGTACGCCGCCTCGCCCGGGAGAGCTTCCGGTTGCTTCGTGTTCGGCTGGCGGCCTGCGATTTCGTTCTGCGCCTGGCCGCCAAACCGGCGCGCCTCGAACGGCGGGAGCTGGCACAGGAGATCAGGGGCTTGTTGGTCAGGATGGCTTCGACGCGACAAATGGGGCTGTGAAAACTCTACTCCTGGTGCTGATACGCTTCTACCGTTACGCGATAAGCCCGTGTCTCGGGCCGCGTTGTCGCTTTGCGCCAAGTTGTTCTGAGTACGCAGCGGAGGCGGTCGAGAAGTACGGTGCCGGCAAGGGAGCATACCTGGCTGCTTGTCGGCTGCTTCGCTGTCATCCGTGGAACCCCGGGGGTTTCGACCCTGTACCCTGAAAAATCAATCGACTGACCTAGGCTTGCATGGATAATCGACGTTTGCTCCTGCTGCTCATCTTCACCTTTTCGCTGGTCATGCTCTGGGATGCCTGGCTGAAGTTCAATCAAGCGAAAAGCCCGGCAACCCCGCCGGCCAGCGTTTCGGCACCAGCGCCGCAGCCGAGTGGTAGTCTGCACGCGCCGCAGGCCGTCACACCGGTGGCGCCGCAAGGAACTACGCTGCCGGCGACCCAGCGTGGAGAAATAGTCACCGTACGCACCGATCTCTTCGTTGTCGATGTGGCAACGCAAGGTGGCGACATCGTCCGCCTCGAACTCAAGGACTACAAGGACAGCATCAACAAGGAGAAGACACTCTCGCTCTTCGGTGCGCAGCACCTGTATGTCGCGCAAAGCGGCCTGATCGGCGAAGGTCTGCCGAATCACAAGACGGCATTTACCGTCGCGCCAGGCACCCGCGAGTTGGCGACCGGCGCGCAGACGCTCGAACTCCGGCTGGAGGCAGTAGGCAGCAACGGCCTCAAGGTGGCAAAAATCTATACCTTTACGCGCGGCAGCTACCTGATTGGCGTTACGCACGAGGTAGAGAATACGAGCGACAAGGAAGTCGCGGCGCACGCCTACTACCAGTTGCAGCGGGATACCAAGGCACCAGATGGCGAGAGTTCGATGGTCTCAACCTTCACCGGGCCGGCCGTCTATACCGACCAGGAGAAATTCCAGAAGGTGGCCTTTGACGACATTGTGAAAGGCAACGCCAAGTTCGCTACGCGCGCCGACAATGGCTGGATCGCGATGGTGCAGCATTACTTCGTCGCCGCCTGGATACCGGAAGTCGGTCAAGCGCGCGAGTTCTACGTGCGCAAGCTTGACGGTGGCGCCAACCTGATGATCACCGCCGGAGTGATCGTCCCCGTCCCGGTCGTCGCGCCCGGCTCGCGCCTGGCATCTACGGTCTCGCTTTATGCTGGCCCGCAGATTCAGGCGACGCTCGAACAGCTCGCCAAGCCGAAAACGGACGGCGGCATCGGCGCGCAGGGCCTGCCGCTGGTGGTCGATTACGGTTGGCTGACGATCGTGGCGGCACCGATCTTCTGGTGTCTCGAAGCCATTTACAAGATCGTCGGTAACTGGGGCTGGGCAATCGTCCTGCTGACCGTCGCCATCAAGCTGCTCTTCTTCCCGCTGTCGGCGGCGAGCTACAAGTCGATGGCCAAGATGCGCACGGTTACGCCGCGCCTGATGGCGCTCAAGGAGCGCTACGGCGAAGACCGCGCCAAGCTCAACCAGGAGATGATGGCGCTCTACAAGCGCGAGAAGATCAACCCGCTTGGCGGCTGTCTGCCGATCGCCGTCCAGATCCCGGTCTTCATCGCCCTCTACTGGGCGCTGCTCGGCGCGGTCGAGATTCGCGATGCGCCATGGATACTGTGGATCACCGACCTCTCGGCAGCCGATCCCTACTACGTTCTGCCGGTGATCATGATGGTCACCATGCTGGTGCAGACCAAGCTCAATCCGACGCCGCCCGACCCGATACAGGCCAAGGTGATGATGATGATGCCCTTCATCTTCGGCGTGATGTTCTTCTTCTTTCCGGCTGGTCTGGTCCTCTACTGGGTGGTCAACAACCTGCTGTCGATTGCCCAGCAATGGCAGATCACGCGAATGATCGAAGGTGGAACCAAGGCGGCCAACGACAGCAAAGTCTGAAGCACGCGATAGCACGAGCCAGCCGGCGACGATCGCCGCGATCGCAACGCCGGCCGGGCGTGGCGGCATTGGCATCGTCCGCATCAGCGGCAGCGAACTGAGTGCACTTGCCCTTACCTTGAGCGGCAAGCGGCCGGTTGCCCGTGTGGCGCGTGTAGCCGACTTCATGGCGGCCGAGGGCAGCGTCATCGACCGTGGCCTGCTTCTCTACTTTCCTGCTCCGCACTCGTTCACCGGCGAGGACGTGCTCGAGCTGCACGCGCATGGTGGGCCGGTTGTCCTGCACATGCTGCTCGGCCGCTGCCTCGAGTTGGGAGCGCGCATCGCCGAACCGGGCGAGTTCACCCGGCGCGCCTATCTCAACGGCAAGATCGATCTGGCGCAGGCGGAAGCCGTCATCGATCTGATTGACGCCGAAACGCAAACTGCGGCACGCAGTGCCGTGCGCTCCCTGCAGGGCGAGTTCTCGCGCGAGATTCGAGCGTTGCTCGACGAACTGATCGCTTTGCGCGTGCTCGTCGAAGCGACGCTCGATTTTCCCGACGAGGAAATCGACTTCCTTGCCGCGGCCGATGCCTTTGGCCGACTCGCGCGCATGGATGAACGTTTGCAACGGGTTTTCGCACGCGCGCAGCAAGGCCGCTTGCAGCGCAGCGGTCTGCATGTCGTCCTCGCCGGTCAGCCGAACGTCGGCAAGTCCAGTCTGCTCAACCGCCTGGCGGGCGACGAACTGGCCATCGTCACCGCTCATCCGGGTACGACGCGCGACCTGGTGCGCGGTACCTTGAGCATCGAAGGAATCCCGCTGCACGTGATCGATACCGCCGGCTTGCGTGAAACCAGCGACGAGGTCGAGAAGATCGGTATCGAACGGAGCTGGCGCGAACTCGAGCGGGCGGATGTCGTGGTTCAACTGGTCGACGCACGCCTTGGTGTCGGGGTAGAAGACCGGGCGATTGCCGATCGTCTGCCCGCCGGGCTGCTACGCATCACGGTCGAGAACAAGATCGACCTGGCGAAACGCCAACCGGAGCGGCAGGAAAGCGCCTCGGGTGTGCGGCTTGCCTTATCGGCGAAGACCGGTGAAGGCATCGAACTGCTACGCCAGGAACTCCTCCGCCTGGCCGGCTGGCAGCCGACCGAAGCCGTGTTCATTGCGCGCGAACGCCACCTGGCGGCGCTCAGGGAAACAGCCGCTCATCTCTGTGAAGCGCGCGCGTTGACCAGCCACCTCGAACTGTTTGCCGAAGAACTCCGCCTGGCGCAGTTCGCCCTGAGCGCGATTACCGGCGAGTTCACTCCGGACGAACTCCTGGGGGAGATCTTCAGCCGCTTTTGCATCGGCAAGTAAACAGGCTTTTGAATCCTTTTGTCATGGCCCGCGTCGGACAAGAAGATGTGTTTAAGCAAAGCGTTTGATGCATAAGGCGGTCTTTTTTTCGCGTGTCAATCCTGCTAATACGGTGCCCAAGAGCGTGCCCAATCCCCAAATTGTGGGCACACGCGATGGGCACATTGCGCCGTCAAGTCGAACGGTTGCGGCGTGTTCGCTTGGTTGGTCTGATGACAAACCGCCAAGCTTGCTCCCTTCTCTCGCCTGATAAACGCCGGTCAGCGTGGCTGTCTGGCAGGTGGTTCGGGCCTCCGTCGGGCGCGCTCAAACGGTGCGCACGGTCAAGGGCGGCTGCAGCCCGGCGCAGCGTACCCTTGACGGCGGCCGCAGCGCACCGACGCCGCACAACCCGCCCTATAGCAATGGACTTTCCTGCGCGGAGGCGGGGTCAGGGATATGGTACCGCGCTGCTAACTTACGAGTTGCTGATCGCTCAGCCCCTAGTCGCCATGACAAACTATGGTCACATCGCGGCGGGCCACCAGCGACTCGTGCAGTTCGTCCATCTCCGAATGCGTAGGTTCCTGACAGGCCTGGTACTGCTCGGCTGGCAAATCGCCGATCAGCCGAAGCGCAGAGTGGACCGCGCGACGGATGTCGGCGTGTCGGCCACACCCGTATCAGATACCAGACACCGCCGTCAGACGTCGGAGCCGTTGTCTACTTGCCGTAGGCTATGAACTGACCGCGCGTTCCGCTGCGCACCGCTCGCAGAATCAAGGCTAGCCGCCGTCGCGTGGTACGCACGTCAGCCGAACGAAAGAGCGCAAGATAGGCCAAACCAAGCCAGAAGCCAAGTCCATTGAGCGCGTACAGGGCGCGGCTCGTTTGTCGTGTGCGATAGAAGATGAAAGCGTTCCGCAAGTCAAGGTACACACGCTGGTCGGAGACCCCTGGCGAAAAGACCGGATGTACCCGCTCCGCGGGTACGTGCCACGATGCTTCCATGTCTTCGATTACGGCGTCGGCGCAGAGGCGTATCGACAGCCCTCGGCGAACGAGCCGACTAGAGAACTCGAAGTCGTCGTAGTAGCAGAAGTAACGTGGATCAGGCAGCTCGCCTAGAGCCAGCAGGCCGTCGCGGCGCAGGAATAGACCACCATACGCAGCCAACTCTATTCTCGCGAGCTTGAAAGGCGCGTCGAGCGGTGACCCCTTGGTAGCGCGCAGGCCAAGCTGCCTACCCAAGAGATACCTTTCGTTCGCCAGATTGAACCAGCCGTAGGTGTTGCGTCGTCCTATCGGCGCCACGCCGTAATGGAGGACAGCGCATTGCCATGGCTGCGCCGGGCGAAACGCCTGTAGCGCCAGCGATGGTCCTCCGCCAAGTAGAGCGTGGGTGGTGCACAGGCGTTCTATGCAGTCTGTGGCGGGTAGGTTGTCGTCGTCGAGAAGCAGCAGGTAGTCAACGTCAAGTCTGAGCGCTGCTTCAATTCCCGCGCGGAAGCCGCCAGCACTACCGAGGTTCTGCGCGTTGATGATCGAGATGTTGACGACGTCCGGCAACCCATCCGCCGGTTGGTTGCCGTTGTATACGACGACAATCTGGTCTACATGGCATTCGACAAGCCGACCAAGAACTCGCGCCAAGTACTCGTGCCGCTCGTCATAGGTGACGATGATCGCGCAGAGTGTGCCTCTGGCTGCGCTGCTCTGCGTCGGGTTCGGGTCGTGTCGCACCTAGGGCGTGAATCCAATCGACTGCAGTGCTGCCGCCAGCTTCCGGGTGAAAACCTCAGGCGCAAACGCTTTTTCGCAGCCCGGCCTTGGTGGCCGATCGACCGTCAAGTCGTTCTTGCCGATCATCTCTGCCAGCATTCTGGTGAGTTCGCCCTCGGACTGATAGGTTGATCCAAATCCATGTTTTTGCACCATAAAAGGCGGGTTCCCGCTATTGTGAACAATGACATAGCATGCGGCGTGGATCGCCTCAGCTACAGTCATCCCGAAATGTTCGCTCAGCTCTGGGCGCTCTTCGCTATCCACGCCAAGTCCAGCAGCGTGCACATAGACTTTCGCCTGAGCATACAAAGCAGCGATATCCCGTTTCTCTGCACCTTCGACCAAGGAAATGGGATAGCCAGCACTCGTCTCGAGGAGCTTGCCGAAATACTCCACGTCAACCCGACTTGTTTGGTCAAGCGTCCCGGCGAGCACCAGATGCCAGTTGGCCGCCGGGTTCGCCTCCAACGCGGCGATAAACGCTCGCGCAATAACGTGCTGGTTCTTCGCGTGTCCACGATTGGAGAAGCGGCCAACGTTGAGGATGAGGTTTCGTTTGGCCGACAGGTCAGCCGCCATCCCGATCTCCCGAACAACCGGTTCGATGACTGCGCCATTCGTTTCCCCCCAGAATCGCGACGACCAATCGCGCGTAAAGTCGGAATTGAAGGCGAAGAAATACGAGCTACGAAAGGCCTTGCTGCTCTTCCGGGATGGGAAGCTAACGATGAACATCGAGTACGGAGCGCGCGAAACCAGCGTCGACTGATACGTGGAGTTGATGAACAGGTCAAAATGCTGCGTGTCCGCCGAGCAGAAGTCGGGCTTGGTGAAAAGCAATACGGTCTGCAAATCTATGTTGAAAAGCATGGACAACCGAGCAACATCGATGCTGCTCTTCGACGCGAGGGTGAGCTCAATGCCCTTGTCCATGAAGTAGCGAGCGAATTCCAGCGCATGCGCCTCGCCTCCCCCACATGAGTTCCAGTAATCGTTGTAAATGCACACCCGCTTGCGCGGGACGGTTGGTACCGGGGCGTTGGCGACGAGCAGCAGCGCGTCCCGAAGCGCTTGGTCGTTGCATTCGCCCGCCAGCAGTTTGGGGTCTCGAGCGAGGGCATACAGTTGAAAAACCCTGCGGGCAAGGCGAAGCGTTTTCCTGCGCCGATCGGTACCGTGTTCGCGCAACACAGCCAAGATCAACAACGCACGTCGGAGAGCTACCGGTACTCGGTGGTACATGAAGATCAGACGGTTACGCTTGATCAAGTAGCTCCGGAAGGTGCTGTTAGTGCTGGCCGTTGCGCTGTGGGTGTGGAGAACGACCGATCGCGGCACGTAGAGAATCGGGAACCGCCGTCGCCGCAACCGAAGAGAGAGCTCGCTATCTTCGAAATAGGCAAAAAACTCTTCGCGAAAGGGGAGCTCAGCACCAAGAGCTGACCTGCGGACCAGCGCGGCACAACCGCACATGTAATCGACCACCGTCCGGCGATCGTATTGGCTCGCGTCAATCTCTCCATATCCCCGGTCGGCAGTAGCGAAGATCCGATGCGAAGTCGAACCAGCGTTGTTGATGACCCGGTACCAGTGGGCGACACTTCGCCACGAGTTGGCGATTTCCAGTCTCAGATGAGTGTCGCGTGACGTGTAGCCGGAGGCAACCGTTCTTTGCTCGCGCTGGATTCTCACTCTTGCCAGTTCACCCGCGGATCTGAACTCGAAAATCACTGGGTTCTCCTGTTGCGGCAGCACCAGCGTCAGGCTTGCGTTGATCGCGATATCCTCTTCGCTGTTGAGCTCATGCTCGTCCACAAACACCTTGCGATAGTCGAGGCTGTCCAGCAGGGTCGTCGCCGATAAGCTGGCTTGCTCCGTACAGGTGATCGTCAGTCGGCTGAAGAAGCGATTGAAGAGGACTTTGGGAACGGCAGAACCGGCGAACGGTCGACGACGTAGCTCGCTGACGAGCTCCGCCAGCCAGTCTTCGTGAGGGACGGTATCGTTGTTGAGAAAAGCGACCAGCTCGCCGACGGCTGCCAGATAGCCCACATTATTGGCTGCGGCGAAACCAAGGTTTCGCGTCAGTCGGATCAGCTTCGCCGTGGGAAAGCGCTCGCGCAGATAGTCGGGCGAGCCATCCGTGGACGCGTTGTCGACAAAGACGATTTCGAAGTTGGTGTAGCTTTGGGCGGTCAGCGCGTCGCAGAGCGCCGGGAGATGGGGCAGTCCATCGAGATTGCAGATGATTATTGAAACGCGTGGTTCATGATCAAAGGCGACAGTTCTGTCGCGGTCGAATAGTTCTCCGCCGACAATGGAAGCGAAACTCTTGTCTGGCTGCCTCCTTCTCATCTTGGCGATTTCCGAGAGCGCATGTTGTAGGGTTGCCCGCGCGCCGCGCAATTGCCAATACGCCATAACGTTGCGCAGGGTCTGGCTACGCAGTCGGAGGGTCATTCGTCGGTCTCACGTGAAAGTTGACAGTCGCTGTCGATCACCCAGGATGCCTGCCAGAACCATCAGCCGGCGCCACCAGGCGGGAAACAGGCCCACCTTGCGCGGCGCCCGCTCGCATCGACAACGCTCTGCTGGCCGGTGCGAACAGCCCCTTTCCGATCGTGCGTAGCCACCGAATCAAGGGCATGACCGCGGAGTGCGCCTGCGCGTTCGCCATTGGCTCCTTCGGTGTATCCAGCGCAGGGGCGCGGTCAGCCGCCAAGACCACGAGGCAAGGGTATTGCCTAAGGTACGTTCGACCACAGCGTGGCGTTCGCTCATTTCGTCGAGCTGCAACCGCAGCGCTGCTATGCGGTAGCACATACTGTGCGTCTTCGATTGCCAGAAACTCATCAGTCCACGCTCGGTCAGTCCGAGGCCGAGCGGCCGAAAGCGTGCACCATCGTCGATGCAATGCCGCCGTTGGCGAACGTAATCCAGGTGAAATTGATAGATCGCCAACTCGCTGGGTTCGGACAGACGCCAGCGTAGGTAGCCAGGGTCGAACACGAATTCATAGGGAACAAGATAGCCAAAAAGCAGGAAGTTCAAAGCCCGCAGGTGGTCGGCCGAGGTCCGGTTTGCTGGTGCAGCGCCAAGGTGCCCTTGTGCGGCGAATCGGAAGGGGCTGTCGCCCAGAATGATCGAATGGCGATCGAACAGCAGCGCCTCGAGCCCTACGCTCGAGTTGATCGTTGCAATGCCGGCACAGCGCCTAATGAACTCGATCGAGTTGGCAGATTGATCGACGTTTGCGCAGACCTGACCATAGTCGTGCAAGCCGCCGGGATGTTTGCGTACCAGAATGTTGTTGTCGCCGTAGGCAGAAGCGACCGCAGCGATCAGCCGTTCGTTGCTCCAACCATTGGCGTAGGCAATGATGTTGGAGTCATTCTCGACTTGTAGGGCAACACCCATTTCAAAGTCGTGGCCGCTCGCTGGCGCCGCTACCGAACGCGTTACGACCAGGAGGTCACGGAGTTCCTGCGTGCCAAGGACCGGAACGTCAGCGGAATCTGTCTCGCGCAGGAAACGCTCGTAGCGCTGCGCTGATTCGGTGTTCCCGTTGACGCCGGAGCGGTCAAAGTAAGCGGTCCAGTGGTAGCACGGGCCGCGCAAGGGACCAAGCTCGCCGTGCACAACAGGCAGGCCGTACTCGGCGGCAACCGCCGAAAGACTAGGCATGTTGCACCATGTGAGAACTGCCTCGACCTCGTACTCGCAGGTCGATTCATCAAGCACGCGGCGTAGAGCGCTCTCAAACTGCGGGCAGCGTTCGCTGAGAATCCGGCGCATCACACCGTCAGCAGTCGGCTCGAGCGCCTGCCAATCGAAAAACACATCGTCGGGCATCACGTAGCGTGTGTACAAATCAAGCTCGGCTTGTGCCGGGATCCGGAAACCATAAATCTCCTGAGACTCGGTCGAGATGTCGCGCCGCGCGGAGCGCTGGTACTCTTCGGGTGAGCGGAAGTATGCCGCTGACCCGATGAAGGCAATCTCCTGAGGTGTGAAATGCGCGATCTGTTTGTAGAGAACCCACAGGTACAGCGCCGGTTGCCCGCGTGCCGGAAATGGCAGTAGATACGACAGGAACATGCGTCAGCCCCTTCGTGTAAAGACCATGATCAGCACCTGGCCGTCGGCTCCGGGGCGAACGTGCATCGCTTCCGGAGGGAGCGGCTGCACAATACGGCCGGCTTCGAAATGGTAGAGATCTTGTGCGTAGGACATTGCGAAGGCGAAAAGACCGTCTTTCGTTGCCAAGTCAATCAGTTCCTTCTGCGCATAATGACAATGGTGAAATGGATTAGGGTTCAGTTCCAGCGACCAGCAAGCTGAATTTGGGCTCGATACGACCAGCAAGCCACCCGGTTTCAGGCTTTGCGCGAGGACCTGAAGAAAGGTTTCGCCCTGCGCGACATGTTCAATCGACTCCAGGCACACGACGAAGTCGAACGCCGCGCACGGTAAGAGGAAAGGAAAGACTTTTGCGCAATAGAAGGTCTTGGGGCCGGAAAAATGACTATTTGCCAGCGCGATCGCCTCACAGGACGCGTCTATCCCCAATACGGGGCAATTAACCCTCTGGCTGATCATGTGGGTGCCATAGCCGGTCCCGCAGAAGACATCAAGACCAAATCCATGGCAATGCATCGGGTATCTCTGGTTAACGAGGCACACTGCCAACTCATAGCGCGCAACATGGTCGAAGCGAACTTGCTCGAGCGTCGTTGCGGTCTGCCTTTCCCCGCTATGCAGGGCAAAGCGTTCGGGTTCAGGTCGGCTGGTCGGGTGCTGCCGGAGAAGCCACCGAAGAATGTCTTTCACCGCGCTTCCTTGCTGTCCATCGATGCTCGCTCTTCGATTGTCCACTGTGCTCGATACTGCTGTCCGGCGACGCCTACGCGATCGGCGCATACCTCAAGGCTGGCCACGTCCTTCTGCCAGTCATAGTGCGTCACCATATCAGCCGACAGAACGAGGGCGGAAAGCCGGTAGTCGCCAGCGTTCAGTGAGAAGGAGTCAATCAAAGCCAGAACTTGGATCTCCCTGTTCGCCATCAGATCGATGCTCATGCCGGAAAGCTGGCTATTGCACTCGGCAACGACTTCATCGGCCAGACTGACAAAAACCAAGTCGAGGCAGACATTGGTGATCGCTACCTGACTGTAGACAGCAAGCCGCACGCCGAGAGGCTGTCCCTGCCGGATTGAACGGACTTTCCGACCGCTGGCGTCGATGAACTCGACCGAGTGAATGCGTGCAGTGCCTAACCCCTGACGGCTTGGCTGAACCCGCGCATCGAATAAGCGGTGATAGCACGAGATCGCTTCAGGTGGCTGCCCGTGGAAGACAGCCCGGCCATGATCGAGCACCAGCACGCGAGTGGAAAGGCGGCTGATCGCTGCCATTGCATGCGAAACGAAGACAATTGCGCAACGCGATGCCAAATGACCGATGCAGTTGTAGCACTTGCTGCGGAATCCCGCGTCGCCCACCGCGAGAACCTCATCGATGAGCAGGACATCCGGTTCCACTTGCGCAGCAATGGCAAAACCGAGGCGAACGTACATGCCTGAGCTGTAGTGTTTGACCGGGGAATCGATAAAGGCGCCGATATCAGCGAAGTCGACGATCGCATCAAACTTCTTGCCGATCTCTTCCTTTGACATGCCGAGAATGGCGCCGTTCACGAAGATATTCTCGCGTCCGGTCAGCATCGGATGAAACCCGGCGCCAACCTCGATGAGCGCACCAACTCGGTGCGCGATCTCGACCCGCCCCTGATCGGGTGCGATAATGCCGTTGAGAAGCTTCAGGAGAGTGGATTTCCCAGCGCCGTTTGGTCCAATGATCCCAAGGCATTCGCCCCGCCCGACTTGGAAGTTGATGTCTTCAAGCGACCAGAACTCGCCTTCTCGCAGCGTTGCGCCGCGTCGGGACTGGCCCAGGAAATCTCGAGTGAGGTCGGCAACACCGTAGAGCATGTTATGCTTGAGCGACTTGCCGAACTTCTTGCCGAGCCGTTCGACGCTGATCAGCGGCTCCTCAGACATCAGATTCTTTCAACGACTCTTGTCTGAGCAACGCAAAACAGCCGCCAGCCAACCAGCAGCAGCAGTACCGAGAACGTTGCGCTTGCGAGAAAAGCGGCTAGCATGCTGGCCGTCCCGTACAAAATCAACTCGCGCGGAAAGCCGATCAAATAGTTGATTGGATTGTATGTGTTTAGCGTGGCCAGCGGCGAGCCAGCGGCCACCGGGTAAAGAATGGGCGTCAGGATGAGAAGGCCCGCCAACAAGGTGCCAAGCGCGTTGATGATGTCGCGCAGAAGACTGCCGACGATCGCCAGGATGAAGCCGACCGCAAGCGTGAAAAGGAATAAAGGTAGTGTGCAGAGGAGGGCAAGCGCAAGACTGTGGGGAGTCGATCCGAAGCTGACAAACACCGCGCCGGTCAGCAGGCCGCGGATCAGGAATTCCACCCCGCCTTGTGCTGCGGCAGAAAAGACCAGGGCCGAACGCGTGAAGTTGATCTTCGCCAGCATGCTGCTTGCATTGATCAGACAGCTTGCGCAGGCGCTCACCCCGGTTGCGAACAAGGTCCAGTAGGTCAAACCGGTCATTGCATAGACCGGATACGGAACACCGACTTCGCCAAGTGTGACGAGTCCCGAGCGATTCATTAGCAGAAAGACGCCAACCGTCGCCAAGGGCAGGATCAAGGCCCAGGCGATACCAAGAATCGACTGGCGGTAGCGGCCGCTGAAGTCGCGAATGAACAGACACCATACCAGTTCGCTGGTTCGGGCAAACCTCTCAGAAACTGAACGCAGACGGTCCAGCCGACCGCCCTCGCCAGTGACGAGTGCTCCATCCGGAGTATAGATGACCTTCCTGAGCGTCATTCCGGGCTTCCTATCGTGATTGGAGCAAGATCGACCATCGCGCAGTACGACAGGTGGGCTGACGGTCATGGGGTCACGATCCCGAACCGAGTTTTCCGCTGCCGCAAATGCCACTCCAGCGTCCGCCATATCGCTTCGTCGAGATCAGTGTATACCCGCAGCCCGCAGTGCTCACGTGCCCGATCGATGCTCGGTACGTAGCACTCAGCCGGTCCGTTCCCCGGCGTGCCGAGGATTCGCAACTCGGCCTGGCCGGTGAGCGCGGCGATGCGTGTGGCCAGTTCGGCAATCGTTACTGCTTCGTCCGAGCCCACATTGTACGCCGTACCCGGTTTTCCCTGCAGCAGAAGGGTCAACAGCCAGACGACCAGGTCGCCGGCATAAAGATAGCTGCGGATCGCCCGGCCGTCGCCGTGCACGGTGATCGGTTCACCAGCCATTGCGTCACGGATGAAGTTGCCCGCGGCGAAGCGGGCGTCGACCGGTAGATGCGGACCGAGAAAGGAGAAACAGCGCGCGACGACGATCGGCAAGTCGGCATTGGCGGCGCAGAATTGTTCGACCAGCCGCTTGCCGTTCCCGTACGCCGACGCGGCGTTCATCGGGTCGGGGGCAGTGCAACAGGTTTCCGGGATCTGCTCGAGGTGCGCGCCGGGCCGACCATATACCGCCCCCGAACTCGTCACCAGAAGGCGCGCGCCGCCTGATCGCCGAGCGACCTCGAGCACGTGCCGGATGCCCATCAGCTTCTCCACGAGCATCCGGTGCGCATCGGTTTCGCCCGCGTAGGCGCTGGTTGCCGTGGCCAGGTGGAGTATGAAGTCGGGTGGCTGATGCGGACAGGCAAAATCGCCCGCAGTCCCGGCGATCCAGTTACACGCCATTTCCTTTTCGAGGTGCTGCAGGCGTGCGCGCTGCTGGGCGGGAGTTCGGCTGACGATGCTCACCTGCAAACCAAGCTTGCACGCGGCATTTGCAGCCGCCAGGGCAGAGAGAATCCAGGTTCCGAAAAAGCCGGTTCCGCCGGTGATCAGGAGGTGTCGCCCGGCAAGTTGCTGCCACAATGGTGCGCAACGCTCGACGATCTGCGCCAGGTCGACGAGCGGCACCGTGACGGGCCGCGGCATCCCGGCGAGTCCCCGATGCGTCTGGCGGGTGCCCTCGCCAGCGTCTTCGACGCCGGCAGAGCACGGCCTCACAGCCCAACGCCCATGAAGTGGCCCAGCTTTTCGACGACGTAATCGAGCATCGTTTCGCTCAGCCCCGGCCATAGACCAAGCCAGAAGCTGTCGTTCATGACACGATCAGTCGCGCCAAGCGAACCGGCGACGCGGTAATGACGCCCGGCCATGTAGGGTTGCCGGGTCAGATTGCCGGCAAAGATCAGACGCGTGCCGATACGGTGCTCGTCGAGGTAGCGCAACAGGTCGACGCGGTCACAAGCGGCGGCCGCTTGCAAGGTGAGCGGGAAACCAAACCAGGCGGGCCGACTGCGCGGCGTGGCTTGCGGCAGGAGCAGGAAGTCCTGCAGCGGAGCGAGCCGCGCCGCCAGATAGGCGAAGTTGCGCTGGCGTGCGTCGACGAACTCGGCCAGGCGGTCGATCTGCGCCAGTCCGCAGGCGGCCTGAATGTCGGTGATCTTCAGGTTGTAGCCGAGTTGTGCGTAGATGTATTTGTGGTCGTAGCCAAATGGCAACTCGCCAAGCTGCCGGGCGAAACGCCGACCGCAAGTGTTGTCGTAGCCTGTCGGGCAGTAGCAATCGCGGCCCCAGTCGCGCAGCGATTCAAGGATGCGCTTCAGTTCGGCGCTGCGCGTGAATACGGCGCCGCCCTCGCCGGTCGTAATGTGGTGCGCGGGGTAGAAGCTGAGCGTTCCGATGTCGCCAAAGCCACCGACCGGACGGTCGTCGTAGGTCGAGCCGAGCGCGTCGCAGCAGTCTTCGATCAGCCATAGGCCGTGTTGGCGGGCAATTCGGCAGACTTCGTCGACTTCGAACGGGTTGCCCAGCGTGTGCGCCAGCATGATCGCGCGCGTGCGATCGGAAATCGCGTCTTCGATGCGCTCGACAGCGATGTTGTAGGTGGGCAGCGCAAGATCGACGAAGACCGGCACACAGCCGTTCTGCAGGATCGGGTTGACCGTCGTTGGAAAGCTCGCCGCCACCGTGATCACTTCGTCGCCGGGTCGCAGGGCGCGTTCGCCCAGGCTGGGCGAGGCCAGTGCGCTGAACGCCAGCAGGTTGGCCGAAGAACCCGAGTTGGTCGTCAGGACGTAGTCAATCCCCAGATGGTCGGCAAGCGCGCGCTCGAAAGCGCTGTTGAAGCGGCCGCCGGTGAGCCAGCCGTCGAGCACGGCGTCGACCATGTTCGACAGTTCGCTCGCGCCAATCAACTTGCCGGCGGGCGGGATCGGCGTGCTGCCCGCACGAAAGGCGTTGCCGGTGCTCATACCGGCGGCGTACGTTTCGACCAGCTCGATAATTTGTCGGCGCAGCAGGTCGGCGCTCATTGGAGACTCACTGGAGCAATCTGGATCGGGCTGGTCGACGCCAGTCCATGGCAGGCGATCTGTTGGCGCGAAACGACCGCCATGGCGTGGCCTTGCACGTAGGCGCGAGACCATTCGACGGTCATCGCCAGCGCCTCGTCGAGCGACCAGCGCGGGCGCCAGCCAAGCTGGCCAATGGCTTTCGTGGCGTCCAGGCGCAGGACGTCGGCTTCGTGCCGGGAAGGCGTCTCGTCAGTCGTCCATGCGGCTGCTCCGCCCCACAGTCGGACGAGTTCCTGCAGAACATCGGCAACGCTGTGCTTAGCCGCCTCAGCCGGACCGAAGTTCCAGGCATCGGCCAGTTTGCCTCCGCGCGCATAGAGTCCTTCGGCCAGCACGAGGTAGCCGGCGAGCGCGTCGAGGACGTGCTGCCAGGGTCGAACCGCTGCCGGATGGCGTACGGCGAGCGGCCGGTTTTCGCTGAAGGCGCGCAGTGCGTCCGGGATCAGGCGATTTGCCGACCAGTCACCGCCGCCGATCGCGTTCCCGGCGCGTGCCGTGGCGAGCGCGGTTGGCGGCTCGCCGGCGGTGCCGTCAGCAAAGTACGACGCGCGATAAGCGGCGCAGACGAGTTCGGCACAGGCCTTGCTACTGCTGTACGGATCATTCCCGCCGAGGCGATCGTCCTCGCGGCAGGGGCGAGTGGCAGCGCCGTCGGCGTAGCACTTGTCGCTGGTCACGACGAGCACGGCGCGCACGCCGGGATGACGCCGAACCGCCTCGAGCAGATTCACCGTTCCCATGACATTGGTCGAATACGTGGTCGCCGGGTCTTCGTAGGCGGGCAGGACCAGCGCCTGCGCTGCCAGGTGGAAGACGACTTCGGGGCGGTAACGGGTGAAGACGGCAGACAGCGCGTCGGCGTTCCGGATGTCGCCGAGCAGCGAAGTCATGCCGCGGCCGACGTCGGCGACGACAAAGTGGTTGGGCTGCGTCGGCGGCGCGAGTGCATAGCCGACGACTTCGGCGCCGAGCATCTGCAAGCCGAGCGACAACCAACTCCCCTTGAATCCGGTATGGCCGGTGACCAAAACACGTCGCTTGTTCCAGAACGATGGGCTGCTCGGCACGCCCGGTCTCCTTTGCCAGGTGGATGACGAAGTTGATGCTCGCTTCGGCGGCCACGCGTCTGCGTTTCAGCCTGGCGTCAAGCATAGCGCGGGCGGGCCGGGCCTGCCAAGCAAGGCACAACGCGCCGGTGCGCGTAGAACGGGCGCTTGCACGTCTTGGCTGGCGCTCGTCGCCACAGAAGCGGAACTGCCCGGCTGTGGCGCTACGCGCATTTGACTGGGCGACGCGGCGACGAAGTCGCGCCGCAGCTTCTCCGCATGACGAAAACCATCAGCGACGAAAGCCTGCGCCTTGTGCTGGCGCACCTGGCGCCGAACCAAGCCAAGCTCTGCAGCGAGGCAGAACGCGCGGTGCGCGCGGTCCAGCTTGGTCAGGAGTACGGCCTGGATGAATACAGCACGCTCTCGGAGAACACGCACCCCGTATTCTGGACATCGATACCAGCGTCAAGATGCTCTACGGCCACCAGGCAGGTGCCGAGGTCGGGTACAGCGCGTCGAAGGTGAGCTCCGGTTGATGGCTTGGAGCAGCGCACGGCGCGTGGTGGTCCTGCGCAAGTTCCTCAAATCGAGTCTGGTCATTCAGACAAGCGGCCAGAGTCGCCCGCCAGAACTGTAGTTGATTGGCCCTTCCGAGAAGACCAAAGTCTGCGAGTACGCCGTCCTGGTAACCAACGCTGACACCTTGCCTCGGCCAGGGGTCGGCTCTACCGGGATCGGGCCGATTGCGAGAACGGCTTCGACAAACTGAAGAATCAACGGGTTTGGGGCGGCTACACGACGCAAGCTCTCGGCGCGAGCGGTTGCACTGACTTACAAAGGGGCGAGCTGGTATCTCCGCTTGGCGCATCGAAAGGCGGCTCGGAGGCGATCACCAGCCGTCCGCTGCTGCTCGCCCGGACGCGGTGAGACAACCGCGCGGCCGACTGCGGAACGACCTGCCGGCACTGCCTTTGCGCCGGACATTGACCTGCCCTGTTGCGCCAAGGGAACGACGGAAGCCTACAATGTATTAACCAAAGGTCTTCCGCATGCGCCTCATGCTGACGAGTTGCTGGGAAAACCCCGTATCGGGACTTTGGCGAAAGCATCTTGACCATGAACACATGCGGGCCATCGTCTGCCTATCAGGAACTGGTGCCGGGTTGCCCGGCGCCGGCTGGCCCGCCTTTGGGTGTCATCGAGGAGGTGCAAGGGCCGGTCGTCGATGTTCGCTGTTCCCGCCTGCCACCGTTGCACCGGGCGATTTACGTTTGCCTGAACGGGGAGCGTTTCACTTTTGAGGTGCATCGCCATCTCGATGAACATCGGGTGCGGGCCATTGCCCTGCATCGTACCAGTGGCCTGAAGCGGCAGATGCCGGTTTTCGATGGCGGCGGCGGTTTGCAGATACCCGTCACGCCGGATTGCCTCGGGCGCTTGCTGGATATTTTCGGCTGGCCGCTCGATGGTGGCCCGCCGCTTGTTCCCGAAGCCATGCGCCCGATTGTGGCGGCGCCTGTTCCTTTGTCGGAAGTCGCTGGTGCCGGCGACGTGCTGCTTACCGGGATCAAGGTCATCGACTTGCTCTGCCCCTTCGTGCGCGGTGGCAAGACCGGCCTGTTCGGTGGCGCCGGGGTGGGCAAGACCGTGCTAATCATGGAATTCATGAATGCCATCGTGCGTCTGCACCAGGGGGTTTCAGTCTTTGCCGGCGTCGGGGAACGTATCCGGGAAGGCCATGAACTCTGGCACGACATGCAGGATGCTGGGGTGATGCCGCGCACGCTGATGGTGTTTGGGCAAATGGATGAGTCGCCAGGCGTCCGTTTCCGCATTGGCTTATCGGCATTGACCTATGCCGAGTATTTGCGGGACACGGTCGCCAAGGAGGTTTTGTTCCTGATGGACAACGCCTTTCGCTTTGTCCAGGCAGGCAGCGAATTGTCCGGCCTGCTCGGGCGGATGCCGGCGACTGTCGGCTATCAGCCGACCCTGCTTTCCGAAGTGGCCGAATTGCAGGAACGCATCCTGTCGACCAGGCGCGGCAGCATTACCGCGGTCGAGGCCGTTTATGTGCCGGCTGATGACATGACCGACCCGGCGGTCGGCGCCATCCTCGCGCACCTCGATACGACGGTGATCCTTTCGCGCAAGCAGGCGGCCAGGGGGATCTATCCAGCCGTCGATCCGCTCGCCTCGGGCAGTCGGGCCATGGATCGCAGCGTCCTGGGCGACCGTCATTACCGGGTGGCGCAGAGGGTGCGCGAACACCTGGCGCGTTACCGCAACCTCGAAGACATCATTGCCATGCTCGGCCTGGAAGCACTGTCCGAGGCCGACCGGCGCATCGTGCACCGGGCGCGGCGACTGGAACGTTACCTGACCCAGCCTTTCTTCGTGGTGGCTGACCATACCGGCATTGCCGGTGCCTCGGTTCCCCTCGAGCGCACGCTGAGCGATTGCGAGGCCTTGCTGCGTGGCGATTGCGACGGCTTGCCCGAGGACGCTTGCTACATGCAGGGTAGTCTGGCGGGGAAAGGCGGTGTGGCGTGAGCAGCGGGTTTACCCTGCATCTGCAAAGTGCGGCGCTTTACGAATGCATCGAAGGCGTCGACAGTTTTGTCGGCCAGGACGCCAGCGGCAGTTTTGGCATTCTGTCCGGGCGAGCCCGCTTCATCACCGTGCTCGCCTACGGCCTCGCCCGTTTCCGCCTGGCGAACGGGAAGTGGCATTACCTGGCCTGTCCCGGCGCGGTGCTGTCATTCGCCGATAACCAGCTTTTTCTGAACACCCGCCGCTATCTGCGCGACGACGATTGCCAGCGGGTGTCCGAGTTGCTGAACGGGCAATTGGCCGCCGAAGAGGCTGAACTCAAGTCCGTGAAGGACAACCTGCAGCGCCTCGAACATGAGCTGTTCCGGCGCCTGCATCAACTGAACCGGTGGCCGGTATGAACGACGAAAAGTGGCGTCGCATGGTGCACCGGGATAGCGAACGGCTCAAGGGCGCCGAGCGCGAACGCCGCTCGCTGCTCGCCCAGAGCGTCTTTCTCGGTACCTTGTCGGTGCTCTTCCTGGCGCCGCTGATCGGTGGGGCTTACCTGGGACGCTGGCTGGATGGCTTGAGCGAAGGCTATTCGGTGCGGTGGACGATCAATCTGATCGTCCTCGGTCTGGCGTTCGGCGTGTTCAATGTCTGTGCCTTCATCCGGAAGAACTGGTGATGGAAGCGCTCAGCGTCATTTTCAGCATCGGACCTTTCGCCATCACGCGAACGGTCGTCACCACCTGGGGCATTCTGCTGGTGCTCGGGTTTGGTTGCTGGCTGGCGACCCGCCGCTTGTCCGTCGAACAGCCAGGCATGATGCAGAGCGCGCTGGAGGGGGTCGTGCAGGCGATTGATTCGGCCATTGCGACCGTCCTGGCGGAACGTTCGACACTGTTGCTGCCTTTCGTCGGGACGCTGTGGATTTTCGTTGCCGTAGCCAACCTGATCGGCCTGATCCCGGGGCTGCATGCGCCGACCGGCGATTTGTCGACGACGATGGCGCTGGCCGTCCTGGTCTTTCTGTCGGTCCATTGGTATGGTATTCGCAGCGCTGGTCCGCGCGCCTATCTGCGCCATTACCTCTCGCCCAGTCCGGTGCTTCTGCCCTTCCATATCCTCGGCGAGTTCTCACGCACCCTGGCCCTGGCCGTGCGTCTCTTCGGCAACATCATGAGCCTGGAAATGGCCGCGCTGCTCGTCCTGCTTGTTGCCGGGCTGCTGGTTCCTGTGCCCGTCCTGATGCTGCACGTCATCGAGGCGCTGGTTCAGGCGTATATCTTCGGCATGCTGGTGCTGATCTACATCGCCGGCGGCATGCAGTCCCAAGCCGAACAGACATCCACCCATTCAAACAAGGAAGGAAACAAGCCATGAGCGACCTGCACTGGTTTGCCCTGATATCCACCATCGTGGCCGGACTGGCCATTGCGCTGGGCATCATTTTTCCGGCAATGGCCATGGGCAAGGCCATCACCCAGGCGCTGGAGGCGCTTGCCAGGCAGCCGGAAGCGGAGAAGTCCATTACCCGAACCTTATTCATTGGCCTGGCGATGATCGAGTCGCTGGCCATCTACGTGCTGGTGATCGTCCTCATCATCCTCTTTCGCAATCCACTTCTTGAATATCTGCTCAAATAGGACCGGTCATGCACATCGACTGGACCACTTTCGCGCTTGAGATCATCAACTTCCTGGTCCTGGTCTGGATACTCAAGCGCTTTCTCTACAAACCGGTGCTGGAGACGCTGAACCAGCGACGTGCCGGCATCGAGAAAACCTTGCGCGAAGCGCATGCAGCCGAACTGCGGGCACACAGTCTGCAGGCACAGTACGAGGGTCGGCTGGCTGACTGGGGTAAGGAAAAAGCTCAAGCGAGAGCTGAACTGGAAACCGAGCTGGCGCTTGAGCGCTCGCGGCAGATGCAATCCTTGGCGCAGGATCTGGCCGATGAGCGGGCGCGAAATGCGGCGGTCGACGCGCATCGACAACAGGAAATGCGGCGCGAAATGGAAACCGCAGCACTGGCCCAGGCGCAGCAGTTTGTCACGACCTTGCTCGGCCGCTTGGCGACCCCCGCGCTGGAAGCGCGCATGCTCGATCTGCTGCTCGCGGATTGGGCGAAGCTTCCCGATCAACAGCTTTCCGGTTTGCGCGCGGCGGCCGGGGACTCGGCGCTCGAGGCCAAGGTAAGCAGCGCCTTTGCGCTGGATGAGGCGCAGCGCGGCCGGGTTGTCGAGGCCTTGAGCCAGCGCCTGGGTCGGCCGGTAGCCGTGGTTTTTGAAGTGGCTCCGGGGCTACTGGCTGGCTTGCGCATCTCCCTGGGCGCCTGGCAAGTCCATTTCAATTTCACTGATGAGTCAGCCAGTTTTGCGGCAGCCGCCAATCATGTCGACGGATGAGTCGCTGACTTCGCCGCTGCGGCGTCAGGCTGACTGGCTCAAAGCTTACGACCCGCAGTTGCGACTGGTCGAGCAGGGGCGGGTCATCTCGTTTGGCGATGGCATAGCCTGGGTAGATGGCTTGCCATCGGCTGCGATGGATGAGGTGTTGCGCTTCGAGGATGGTAGCCGCGGCCTGGTCTTTCATCTTGGGGCGAAACGAATCGGCGCCATTTTGCTGAATCAGGGTGGAGGCGAGCTGGAACTGAAGGCCGGGGCGGCAGCCTATCTGACCGGTCGAACGCTGGATATCGGGGTCGGCGATGCCTACCTTGGTCGTGTGGTTGACCCGACGGGTAGTCCGCTCGATGGCGGAGCACCGATACCGGCGACCTCACGTCGACCGCTGGAGACCGCTTCACCACCCATTCCGGCGCGCGATTTTGTTGATCGCCCGCTGGTTTCCGGCTGCAAGATGATCGATACGATGATTCCGATTGGCAAGGGGCAGCGCCAACTGATCATCGGCGATGCGGGAGTCGGAAAAAGCGCGCTCGCCCTGGATACCGTGATTGCCCAGAAGGGGCGCAAGGTGCTGTGTGTTTATGTGCTGATCAGCCAGAAACGCTCCAGTGTCGTGGCGACGATCGAAACGCTGCGGCGGACAAGCGCATTGGCATACACCTGTGTGGTGGTCGCCGAAGCGACTGCCATGCCGGGGCTCAAATACATTGCGCCGTTTGCCGGCTGCGCCCTCGCAGAAGGCTGGATGGCGGCCGGGCGGGATGTGCTGGTGGTCTACGACGATCTGACGACGCACGCCAAGGCATACCGCGAGCTGTCGTTGCTCTTGCGCCGCCCGCCCGGGCGTGAAGCCTATCCGGGCGATATTTTCTACCTGCATTCGCGCCTGCTTGAGCGCTCCACCTGTTTGGCCGCGGCTAGCGGCGGCGGCAGCATGACGGCATTACCCTTGATCGAAACCGAGCAGGGGGAACTCTCCGCCTATATCCCGACCAACCTGATTTCGATTACCGATGGCCAGGTCTATCTCGACCCACGCTTGTTCGCGGCAGGGTTTCTGCCGGCGATCGACATCACCCGTTCAGTCTCGCGTATTGGCGGCAAAGCCCAGCATCCGGCGATCAAGGCCGAGGCTGGGCGAATAAAACTCGACTACCTGCAGTTTCAGGAGCTGGAGATCTTTACGCGTTTCGGCTCGCGACTGGAGGCCGGCGTCGCAGCCAAGATCCGGCGTGGCAGCTTGCTGCGCGAGTTACTGAAGCAGGAACGCCTGGCCCCTCTGGCGCCCGAACAGCACATGGCCTGGTTGCTTGCTTACAACGAGGGCTGGTTCGACGGACTGGCGAAGGATCAGTTGGCGACGACACTTTCCTCGCTGATCGCAGACCCGCGGCTCTCGTCTTTGCGCCTGGAAAACAGCCGGGAGGAGTGGCGGCAGGCGCTTCGTGCCGCGCTACAAGGCACGCGAGATGAGCCGGCGGCGTGAACTGTCGAGACGCCTGGGCGCCTTGGCGGAAATTTCTGGGATCATGTCCGCCATGCGCGGCGTCGCACTGATGGAAACGCACATCCTGCAGGAGTTTCTGCTGACGCAACGAAGGATGGTGGCCAGTATCGAAAAGACAGCGGCCACCTTCCTCGCCTGGCATCCAGAACTGCTGCCGGTTGCCGAGCCCGCTTGCGAAATATGTATCCTGATCGGCTCGGAGCAGGGCTTTTGCGGTGACTTCAACGAGGCGTTGCTGCGTTACCGCGAAGCGCATTGCAACAACCAAGCCACCCCTGGGTACGTCCTCACGCTGGGCCATCGCCTGGCCAGTCGGCTCGTTGGTGATAGCGAACTCGCAGTGCTGCGACTCCCCGGCGCCAGCGTTGCCGACGAGGTGCCGGCGGTGCTGTTGCGCCTGACCCGCGAACTGAATCGGCTGCTCACCACCGGTGAACTCGCCGGTTGTGGTCTGTCGGTCCTCTACCATTGCGATGCCACCGGCGATATCCGCCTGCGCCACCTGCTGCCACTGCGTGACCTGCCGGCGCCGGATGCCTCTCCCTATCCGCCGGAAACCAATCTGCCTGACGGGGAGCTACGCACAGCCCTGACCGGATATTACCTCTACGCGGCGCTGAACGAAGTGCTCTACAGTTCGTTGATGGCCGAGAATCGGCAGCGGCACGCCCATATGGACCGATCGCTGAAAAGGCTGGAAGAAGACAGCGAGCATCTACAGCAGGCCTACAACGCGCAGCGCCAGGAAGACATCACCGAGGAAATCGAGGTCATCCTGCTTTCGGCAGGATGACTGGACGACGATTACGAATGGCGGCAGTAACGTAATAGAAGACAGCTACCGCCGTGCGCAAGTCGACTTCAGGGTGCCGGGGCAATCGCTTGTCCGCGGCCGCTCGTCGCCACCCACGGGAAGCGCGTCTCAGCGCTTGATCTCGGCCAGCAGTTGCCCGATCATCGCCTCGGCTTGCGCCAGGTAGCCACGACCGAACAGATTGAGGTGGTTGAGCACGTGATAGAGGTTGTAGAGCGTCTTGCGCACGGCGTAGCCGGCGGCGAGCGGCCAGGCAGCCCGGTATGCGGCGTAAAAGGCGGCGGGAAAGCCGCCGAAGAGTTCGCTCATGGCCAGATCGGCTTCACGATCACCGAAGTAGACGGCGGGGTCGAAGAGAACGAGCCGGCCGGCGGCGTCTGAGGCCACATTGCCCGACCATAGGTCGCCGTGCAGCAGACTGGGCCGCGGCTGCTCGTCGGCGAACAGTACGGCCAAGGCGTCCACCAGGCGTTCGCCGTCGGCAAGCAGGCGGCCGGCGTAGCCCTGGCGCGCGGCGCGTTCGAGTTGCGGTTGCAGACGGCGACGGGCGAAAAAGTGCGGCCAATCGGTGCTCGCGGTATTCGCCTGCGGGCTGCTGCCAATGAAATTGTCGCGCCGCCAACCGAAGTTTGGGGCGCTCATCCGGTGCAGTTCGGCAAGCGCCGTGCCGGCCGTTGCGGCGTGCTCGCGCAGCGGCCGCAGGTCGAGGTAGGCGAGCACGAGATAGGCCTGAGCGCCAGCGACGCCGTAGCCGCAGACCGCGGGAACGCGCAGCGCCGGGCAGGCGGCGAGCGCCTGTAGACCGTCGGCTTCGGCGGCGAACATCTCGGCCAGGCCGCCCTCGTTCAGTTTGACGAACCACTGTCGACCGTCGGTGCCAGCGAGCCGCAGCGCGCGCGAGATCGAGCCGCCAGCGATCGGCCGCAGGCTGTTGCGCGCCACGCCGGCACCGATCCTGGCCGCCAAGGCATCGTGCAACTCGGGCGTCAGCAGGTAGCCGGCAGAAGACATGCCGTCGCGCGCTCGGGCGCTTCAGCGACGCTGCCGGTCATGCTTCTGCCGGGCAATGTGACGACTCTGTACGTTCTGAGCCCGCTCAATGTGCTGGCGCTCGCTGCGTGTCAGTCGGCCATCGGCCTCGGCTCGATTTTCCATGTTCGCGACTCGCTGTTGTCCGCGCTCCAGGCGCGTCGCCTCGCGGCCGGTCAGGGCGCCCGAGTTGACGCCCTGGTCGATGCGCGTCTGCTGGTTCGCCTGACGGCTATCGACGCGTTGCGAGTCCTGCGCCGACACGGGCAGCGCAGCGCTCAGCAAAGCGCTGGCCAGGCCCAACACGATTACGGTCCTATGCATGCTTGTCTCCTCATTTGGGTCGGTGGCCTTGGCCGACGCACCGGGTGCGGGGCCTCCTGCCAGTCGGCGCGACCTGTCGGTCGTCGCCCGTGGGGCGTTCCGGCAGGACGGGCAAACAGTCTTGAGCACGTTTGCTCCGGAACTCCACGCTCAACGCCTGATGCCGGAGCTCGATGACCAGGCGCCGATCGTGCGCGGCGGCGAGTCGCCCGCGGTGCCGGCGAATTGCAATGGTAGACCACTGGCGTCTGGCGATGGCGGCAACGTGCCGCCGGCAGCTTTCAGCCGAACGATGGACCGCGATACGCCGACGGCGTCATGCCGCTCCAGCGCCGGAAGGCGCGAGTGAACGCGCTCTGCTCCGAAAAACCGAGCAGGAAGGTGATTTCGGTGACCGACCGAGCCGGGTCGTCGAGGTAGCGTCGGGCAAGTTCGTGCCGGGTCTCGTCGACGACGCCCTGGAAAGTCAGTCCGAGTGCGGCGAGCTTGCGCTGCAGGCTGCGCTGGCTGAGAGGCTGTGAAAAAATCCCGAGCCACCCTCCGGGAACGTGGGGCGCAGGGTATAATGACAATGTCAACTTCGGACGGTTTCTGGCGATGACTGAATCTCTTTTTCGCGAGGAAGAAGTGCCGGTCCCGGCTTGCTCGGCAAGTAGCGGCGAGGGCGGCAAGACGGCG
>NZ_JAPUVR010000091.1 GCF_029255125.1 Accumulibacter sp.
CGCTCACCGCCAGCCACACGCTGACCGACGCCGACGGCCTCGGGGCGATCAGCTACCAATGGCAGCGTGGCGGTGTCGACATCGTCGGCGCCACCGCCAGCACCTACACCACGACGCAAGCCGATGTCGGCCAAGTCCTGCGCGTCGTCGCCAGCTATACCGACGGCCAGGGTACGCTCGAATCGGTGCCCTCCGCCGCCACGGGCTCGGTTACGAATGTGAATGACGCACCCAGCGGCAGCGTCACGATCGACGACACGACGCCGGCCCAAGGTCAGACGCTCACCGCCAGCCACACGCTGACCGACGCCGACGGCCTCGGCGCGATCAGCTACCAATGGCAGCGTGGCGGGGTCGACATCGTCGGCGCCACCGCCAGCACCTACACGACGACGCAGGCCGACGTCGGACAGATCTTGCGCGTCGTCGCCAGCTATACCGACGGCCAGGGCACCCTCGAATTGGTCCCGTCCGCCGGCACGAGTGCCGTCACCAATGTCAACGACGCACCCAGCGGCAGCGTCACGATCGACGACACGACGCCAGCCCAAGGTCAGACGCTCACCGCCAGCAACACGCTCGCCGACGCCGACGGCCTCGGCGCGATCAGCTACCAATGGCAGCGTGCCGGCGTCGACATCGCCGGCGCTACCGGCAACACCTACACCACGACGCAGGCCGATGTCGGCCAGATCCTGCGCGTCGTCGCCAGCTATACCGACGGCCAGGGTATCCTCGAATCGGTCCCGTCCGCCGGCACGAGTGACGTCACCAATGTCAACGACGCACCCACCGGCGGCGTCGGGATCGACGACACGACACCGACCCAGGGTCAGACGCTCACCGCCAGCCACACGCTCGCCGACGCCGACGGCCTCGGTACGATCAGCTACCAGTGGCAGCGCGCCGGCGTCGACATCGTCGGCGCCACCGGCAGCACCTACACGACGACGCAGGCCGATGTTGGACAGATCCTGCGCGTCGTCGCCAGCTACACCGACGGCCAGGGAACGCTCGAGTCTATCCCCTCCGCCGGTACGAGCGCCGTCACCAACCTCAACGACGCACCGACCGGCAGCGTCACCATCGACGACACGACGCCGGCCCAAGGCCAGACGCTCACCGCCAGCCACACGCTCGACGACGCCGACGGCCTGGGCACAATAACTTACCAGTGGCAGCGTGCCGGCGTCGACATCGTCGGCGCCACCAGCAGCACCTACACGACGACGCAAGCCGACGTGGGCCAGGTTCTGCGTGTCGTCGCGAGCTACACCGACAACCAGGGAACGCTCGAGTCTATCCCCTCCGCCGGCACGAGCGCCGTGACCAACGTCAACGACGCGCCCACTGGCACCGATACGACTGTCGCCATGCTCGAAGACAGCGCGTACACCTTCAGCCTCAGCGATTTCGGCTTCCGCGACACACTAGACGATCCCGGCAACACTCTGGCCTACGTCAGGATAACCACCCTGCCCACTGCAGGCAGCCTGACGCTCGCCGGCGCGCCAGTCACCGCCAGCCAGTTCGTCAGCGCCAACGCAATTGGCGCAGGCCAGCTGCAATTCACGCCGGCCGCCAACGCAAACGGCGTGGCTTATGCCAGCTTCAGCTTCCAGGTCCAGGACGACGGCGGCAGCGAAAACGGTGGCGTCGATCTCGACCCGAGCGCGCAGACGATCACCATCGACGTGATCGCGGTCGACGACTCCACTCCGCTGGCCGAAGCTGACGCCATACGCGTCGCTGAGGGTGGCACCGCGACCTCACTGCTTGGCGGTGCGAGCAGCGTCATCGTCAACGACGGTGGTCTGACCGACGCTCCGGTCAGCGTCAGCCTGCTGATCGGCCCGAGCCACGCCAGCTCGTTTACTCTCAATGCCGACGGAAGCTTCGGCTACACGCACGACGGCAGCGAGAACTTCGTCGACAGCTTTACGTATCGTCTGAGCGATTGCGACGGCCAGGCGAGCGAGACAACGGTGAGCATCGACATCACTCCGGTTAATGACCACAGCCCGATCATTACCTCAAACGCCACCCCCCTCACCGCCGAAAACACAGTCACTGCCGTCACGCTGAGTGCTACCGATGCTGATCTGCCGAGCCAGACCTTCGACTTTTCGATCGCCGGAGGTGCGGACGCGGCGTGTTTCGAAATCGTCGCGAATGAACTGCGCTTCACGTCTGCACCCAACTTCGAGCGACCCACCGACGCCGACGCCAACGGCATCTACGAGGTGACTGTCGCGGCGCACGACGGTGCCGGCGGCTCGGCGACGCAAGCGATTGTGGTGACGGTTTTCGATCTGGCCGAGCCCGGGATCAGCCCGGTCGTGGACGTCGATCCGGAGCCCAATCAGATCCCGGAAGACGCGCCTTCAGGTACCGCAGTCGGAATCACCGCGTCTGCCTCGCACGGTGAGTCGGTCAGCACACCACGCTACGGCTTGACTGCAGACGGCAGCGGACGCTTTGCGGTCGATCCACAGTCCGGCGTCATCCGTCTCGTGGCAGCCAATGCGCTCGACTATGAAAGCACGCGCGAGTATCGAATTGTCGTTACTGCGCGGATGCCCGACGGCGAATCGTCCAGCCTCGAGGCGCTGATCCGGATCACCGACACGAACGATAATTCACCCGTCCTGGTTGCCCAGCAGCCGACGGTCGACCTCGGCGGGTCGGTAACCATGACGACAGCCCTGCTCGATGCCAGCGACCGTGACAGCATCATCACCAACTTTCGCTTCACCCTCACCAACGTCGTGGGCGGTCGCTTCGAGCTCGCCGGCACGCCGGGCGTTGCGATCACGTCGTTCGGCGAAGACGATCTGCTGGCCGGCAGAGTCCGTTTCGTCCACCAGGCCGGCGGTAACGCACCCGCTTTTGAAGTGTTGGTCAGTGATGGACGGCTCACCTCGACGCCGGTTGCGGTCTCCGTTCGGGTCAACCCCTATTTCGATACCTCGTCCGGAACGGACTCGAGCGGCGGATCGTCGAGCGCAGGATCTTCGAGCGATACCGCCAGCACGACGGGCAGCACCGGCACCGCGAAGAGCACGAGCACTTCCGCTAGCCCTGCCGCGACGGCCAGCGGCCAAGCCAGCCCTGCGGATCGCCTGCCAACCGTTCCGCCATTGACTGAAACGGCGCTTCAGCCACCCATGTCGATCGAGGCGACCTTGCTCAGCCCACCCCTGCCAACGCCCGAACTTGATTCGCCGCTCCTCAGGACTGCCCTCCCCGACATCGCGAGTGCGGTCGCCGTAAGTTCTTCGAGCGCCGCTGTCGACCACGTTCCCCAGCCTTACCTCGAGCAGTTCCAGCTCGATCTGGCGCGTTACATCAGCACAAGCGCCGAGCGCCGTGGCGCCACGGAAGGTTTCGTCGCGGCACGACCTGCCGTGCTGGAACAGGCGGAACATACCGAGTCGTTCGAAGTCGCCCTCGATACCGCGCGCACGGTCGGCATGGCGTTTTCCGTGGGTGCCGTCTGGTGGGCGCTCCGCGTCGGCGGCCTGATGGCGAGCCTGATTACCGCTGTTCCCGCATGGCGGCAACTCGATCCGCTGCCGATTCTGCCCGACAAGGCGGGATCTGGCCGGCCTGGCGACTGGCTGGACGACGACACGCCGGAAGAGTCAGCCGGGGGTTATCGACTTGAGCCGGGCAGCGCGGAAGCTCTTCTCGGATGATCAAGACATGAAAGCGCCACGCGTCAGCCCCGTCTCGCGAATCAGCCTCGGCCTCACCTCGCTGATGCTGATGCTGCTCCTGATTCTCGACTTCGCCGGCCTGGTGCCCGATTACCTCAGAATCGCGCGTGAAGTGCGTCAGCGCAGCAGCCAGGCAATCGCCATCCAGACCGCCGCACTCCTGGCCAGCAACGACCCGATGATCCTGGCGCGCGCCTACGCGGATTTTCGGGCCGGCGACCCGGATGTCTTGTCGCTGGCCTTCCGCCTGAATGACGGACGGATCTACGTTGCCGTCGGCGAGCACGCGCGCCACTGGGTCGCACCGCACGACGAGCAGTCGGTGCTGGACCAGGTACACATGCCCATCTTCGCCAATCGTCAGCCATGGGGGCAGGTCGAGATTGTCTTCCAGCCGATTCTGCCGAATACCGTCCTTGGCTGGCTGCGTTACCCGACGGTCGTCCTGATGCTTGTTCTGGGGCTGTCCGCGTATTTCGGCTTTTATCTGTACATGCGCCGTGCGCTGCAGTACCTGGACCCGACAACGGCCGTACCCGAACGCGTTCGCCACGCCTTTGACACGCTGACCGACGGCATCGCCATCGTCGATCGCGAACGACGCTTGATGCTCACCAACAAGACCTTCAATGCCTTGCACCCGGCTGCAGCGCTCAGTCCAATCGGCCGGCCAATCAACGAGCACGCTTGGCTCTGCGAGTGCTTTGGAACAGACCCGGAAGCGCTCCCCTGGGAGCGCGCGATGCGCGAGAATCGAGCACAAGCTGGGATCATCTGCGACCTGCAACAGCCAGCCGGCGACCCGCTCAAGCTGATCGTCCAGGCATCGCCAATCGTGGACCCGAAGGGCGCCGTACGCGGTTGCCTGATCTCCTTCGACAACGTCACCGAGGTCCATCGTATCAACGAAGAACTCCGCCAGACGCTGGTCGAACTGGAAGGTTCGCGCGAGCAGATTCGCCAGCAGAACATGGAACTGCATCAGCTCGCCAGCCGTGATCCGCTCACCGGCTGCCTGAACCGGCGCGCGTTCTTCGAAATGCTCGAAGGCTTGTTCATCAACTCGCGCAAGCAGGCCAAGAACCTGTGCTGCATCATGTGCGACATCGATCACTTCAAGCGCTTCAATGACCGTTACGGGCACGCGGTTGGCGACGAGGTAATACGCGCGCTGGTGCGGACGCTACAGGCAGGCCTGCGCCAGCACGACCTGCTCTGCCGCTACGGCGGGGAGGAGTTCTGCATCATTCTGCCGGAAACGACCGTTGCCCAGGCTGCCGAAATCGCCGCCCGCCTGCGCTCAGAAGTGGAACTACACGCGGGAAGCTCCGTGCGCACAACCGAAGGACTGCAAATCACTTCGAGTTTTGGTCTTGCCGGGCTGGCGGCCGACATGCGCGACCCCGCCGAGTTGATTGACCGCGCCGATTCGGCGCTCTACCAGTCCAAGGAAGGTGGCCGCAACCGCGTCACCGTATGGCAAGCGTGATGCGCCACCCGCCTGGCAACGCGTCGTGTATGCTCTGACTCCATTCGCCCCGCCGCCAGCCGGCCCTCTTGCCGAAAGCACTCGATTGCCATGCCGACCGCCGAACAACTCGTTGCCTCCAGCGTAACGCTGGTTACTTTGCCAGAAGTATTTGCCCGGGTGAAGCAGGTTGTCGACGATCCGCGGGCAACCACCATCGATCTCGCGCGTGTGATTTCCGCCGACCCGGGCGTCAGCGCCCGAATACTGAAGCTGATCAACAGCGCGTTCTGGGGCTTCAGCGGCCGGATAGACTCGCTGGCGCGTGCCGTTTCGCTGCTCGGCATGTTGCACGTGCATGACCTGGTTCTCGCCACCGCGGTGGTCGGAACCTTCAACCGCATCCGACCCGAACTGATGGATGTCGCCCGCTTCTGGCGCGGCAGCATCTTTCGCTCGCTGGCGGCAACCGCTCTGGCGCGCAACGGGCATCTGGTCGATCTCGGCCGTGTGTTTACCGAAGCTCTACTCAGCGATCTCGGCCACCTGATCATCTATCTGAAGGCTCCGAAACTCGCCGCGCAAGCGCTTGAAGAGACGCGCACCTGCCCGTGGCAGCTGGCCGAGACCGAACGTGCGCTAATCGGCTGCGATTACGCTGAGGTCGGTGGCGCCTTGACCGACTGCTGGCATCTTCCACAGTGTTTTGGTGAGTCGATCCGCCATCAGAACGAGCCTCGCCAAGCGCAAGCGCACTGCCTTGAGGCGTCGCTGCTCAACATCGCCGCAGCGCTCGATCTGGTGCGCAGCAGCAAGCTGGACAGAGCGACGCTGATCGCACGAATTGACCCGTATGCCTGGGAAGCGACTGGCCTCGATCCTGCCTGTATTGAGCAAGTCCAGACCGAAGCGATGGACGGTCTGTCGGCCACCGCACAGCTTTTTGGCGTGCCCAACGAGACTTGATCGCCGGCCGAACAAGAGCTTGCCGGCGGCCACGAGCCGCCACTCCAGACGGCCGGCCAAACGTGGCCGTGCCTTGTGCGAAGGCAACAGCGAAGCCAATCCTAGCTGTTCACTCCGCTTCGGCAAACCGCATTTTGCCGATCGCTCTCCTCGCGTCGTTCCGCCCGCCTGATTCCGCCCATCGTCGTCACCAGGAACAAGCCGACAGGTCACTTGCGACAAACCGGAACTGCTTACTTCTCCCTCGACGCCCAATTCGTCCAAAAATCCGTTTCGCCTGCGTGCGGTATAATCTCAATCTATGAGATCCGACAAGGCCACGCTCGGCGGCACAGTGCGGTGCGACCTTTCCTCGCCTAGGTCGCGCATCGCGACGCATCTGGAACAGCCGCACGATGACTAGCCGCCCTCCGCAGCGCGCCATTTTCTTCGCCATCGTTGCCACGATCGTTCTGGCCGCCGGAGGCTACGCTGTTTACCGCTTGCAGCGCAACGTATTGCCGCCCGGCTTTGCTGAGGGTGACGGAAGAACCGAAGCTGTCGAATTCGACGTGACAACCCGCTTGCCAGGCCGCCTGGTCGACATCCTGGTCAAGCCCGGCGACACGGTGCAAGCCGGGCAGCCTGTCGCGCGCATCGACACGCCGCCATTGCATGGCGATGCCGCGGACAGCGTGCTGGAAGCAGCGCGCGGTGGTCGCGTCAACTCCACCCGGGCACGACCCGGCGACCTGCTGCCGGCTGGAGCGAGCGTGCTGACACTGATCGATCCGAGCGACGTTCAGGTCAGCCTCGCGCTACCTGAGCGCTTCGCCGGTAAGGTCCCTATCGGTAGCGACGTTCGCCTGCTGCTTGATCCGACCCCGAACTATGTTGTCCCGGCACAGGTTTCGTCGCTTGACGAGGCGGCGGCTGGCACGAGCAACAAACAGGCGCAGCGCATGCTTCGCGCAACGGCCCGCATCAATCGCGAAGTGCTTGCCAAGTACCGTGCTCAGCTTGCTCCGGGGCAATCCGGACGAGCCTACGTCCGCCTCGATCCGGCGGCGCAGTGGCCAGCCTTCTTGCACATCCGCCTGCCGCGCTGACCCGGCGCTGATCGAGCTCCCGGCCAAGCGGCAAAGCTGTGTGGGCGCTTCCAGCGTAACGGGCGTGCCGAGCACCAGGCACGTTCGGCCAGATGCGTCAGCGTTCCGGCAGTGCTGGTTCACCCGCCGAACCTTCCGGGGCGCGGCGGGGAAGCGTGAGGACGAAAGTCGTTCCCTGCCCCGGCGTGCTTTCGACATCGATGTTTCCGCCAAGCACGCCGGTCACCAGGTTATAGACGATGTATAGACCAAGGCCGCTACCACCCTGCCCGAGGCGCGTCGTAAAGAAAGGTTCGAAAACGCGCCTGAGAATCGTTGCGGGGATTCCCGCCCCGTCGTCGGACACGCGCAGAACAAGCTGTGCCGAACCGTGAGCGTGCGCCTTGAACTCGATTCGACCCGGCTTGTGGCCACCCAAACCGTGCGCAAGCGCGTTGTCGACGAGATTGACGATCACCTGCTCCAGCGGCCCCGGATAACTGTCGAGCTCAAGTCCGTTGGGAATGTCGACATCGATACCATGCTGCGTTCGCTTGAGTCTTGGGCGCAAGGCAACAAGGATGTCGTCGACCGTCTGCCGCAGGTCGAACGTGCGCCGTCGCACGCTGCTCTGGTCGACTGCCACCTGCTTGAACTGACTGATCAAGTCTGCCGCGCGCGCGGCGTTCCGTTCGAGCAGTTCGACCGCTTCGCGTCCACGTTGAAGAAATCCTTCGACCTGCGAACGGCGCAGAGACCCGAGCTCGAAGGCAGCGGCCAATTCATGTATCTGCTCGCCCAACAGACTGGCGACGACGCGGCTGTTGCCAAGTGGCGTATTCAGTTCGTGCGCCACGCCCGCCACGAGGCTACCAAGCGCGGCCAGCTTCTCCGCTTGAACCAGTTGCGCCATCGCCTGGCGCAGCTCGCGATTGGCGCACTGCAATTCATTCGTGCGCTCGGCTACCAGGTCCTCCAGGTGCTCGCGGTATCGACGCAGTTGTGCCTCGGCACGCTTACGTTCGCTGATATCGCGCGCCAGCGCACAGTTGTACTCCTTACCGCCAAACTCGATCAGGTTGGCCCTGATCTCGACCGGGAAGGAACTGCCGTCGCGCCTCCGATGCGTCGACTCGAACACCATGTGGCGCCGATCCCGCAGTTCCTGCCAATGCGCGGCCCAGCGCTCGGGCGGGAAGACTGGATCGATCTCGGATATCGACATCTGTAGCAGTTCGCTATGCGAGTAGCCGACTGCCTCACACGCCGCCCGGTTAACATAGATCAGCCGGCCATCCGCACTCATCCAGTATGCCGCTTCGCTGCTGTGGTCAACCGAAAACTGGGTCAAGCGCAGAGCCTCTTCGGCACGCTTCTGTTCGGTAACGTCTCGAATGAAGACCACCACAGCTTCCCGACCACCCTGTTCAAAAAAGCCGGTCTCGATCTCGACCAGGAAGATCGTGCCATCCTTCCTTTTTTCCCAGCGCGCATAGATCGGCGCACCGCCTTCATCCAAGCTGCCGTTGGTGATGATGCGCTCGACTCGCGCCGGCACATCCTCCGGCAGCAGACGCACGAATTCATCGCGCGTGTAACCGTAAAGCCGGCAAGCCGCCCGATTCACATTGAGCACCCTGTGCGTCTGCCGGTCGAGAATCACGATCGCGTCGGGAGCAGTTTCGAAGAGGCTGTAATAACGCGCCTCACTTTCTGCCAACCGATCTTCCGCAAGCTTGCGCGCGCTGATGTCGGCGCCGACGCTGAACAATTCGGTGACCCGCCCGTGCTCGTCGAGTACAGCCCGGTTCGTCCATGCGACCCACACGCGTTCACCGTTCGCACGTATGTTCTGATTGACGTTATGCTCGAACCTGTCGGGTTCCCGGCAGATCTCCTCCATCAGCGCGCCCAGGTCCTGGCCGCCCGGCCTGTCCGCCGGCACGATCGTTCCGACGACGTGCCGGCCGATTAGCTCGTCGTGCGCGTAGCCGAAAAACCTGAGCCCGAAATCGTTGATAAAAGTGATCTCGCCTTGCGGCGTCCAGCGCAGGATGATGCTGTTGGCGTTCTCAACAAGCTGCCGATAGTTGATCTCGCTCTCGATCAGTGCCGCCTCGGTACGGCGCCGCGCCGTAATGTCATCGATCAGGCTCAGTTCAGCCGTGCGCCCGCGAAACATGATTCTGCTCGCGGTCACTTCGACCTCGAGCAGGCGGCCATCTTTCCTGATGTGCTGCCAGATGCCGGAATCGGCGATACCGTCCTCGACGCCTACGACATCGTCGCCAAGGAGGGGCGCCTGATCGAGTAGACAGACATCAAGAATGGTGAGCGCCAGGAACTCTTCGCGCGTGTAGCCATAGGCGACCACGGCGGCGTCGTTCACCGCCAGGAAGGCGAGAGTCTGCAGGTCGTAAATCCACATTGGCCACGGATTGCTGTCGAAGAAGAGACCCGAATCCGCTTCGACTGGCGCAGCTACCGTAGCGCAGCCTTCGCCCGCGCCGCACGCTTGCCGCGCGGCAAGACCGAAAACCAGGCCTTCGCCGAGTTCCTCCAGCACGCTGACCGTCGCCGGATCGAAGGCACCAGACCCGGACGCACCGACGAGCAATACGCCTAAGCACCCGTCCTTGCCGCGCAGCGGCAACGCACAAAGCGCGCGCGGCTGCTGCGCCTGCGGCTCGTTCGCAACTATCGCCCGATCGGCTGTGCTGACCATCTCATCGAGCACACACGGCTGGCTCGCGCTGATCGCCGCGCTGACGGCGCGATGCCAAGCGTCCGTACCATTCAATCGGATCGCCTCACCAGTCGGAAAAGCGTCCTCAGTGCGCTCGCTGAACGGACCGGAATCAGCCAGCACGCGCAATGCCTGCGCCGAATCGCTGTCCGCGGCGACAATGCGCGCAAAGGCGAAGCCTCCCACCTCGGCAACGATACGGCAAGCGGCGCCGAGCAGCTCATCCTCGTTCAGACTGCGCACGAGCGCCCGATGCCACTCACGAAGCATTCGCAGCAACTGATCGGCAGCACCAGCTGTGGCTGGCGGCGGCTGCCCGAGATCAACCGCCGGGTGCGCCGGCGGGCAGACCGTCTGGCGCGCTGCCGACGAATCGTCAGCCACGTCCTGCCGATGTGCCGTAGAAGTGATGATCACGCCCACCCCGCCCTAGACGCGCGGTCGAACAAGGCCAGGCAGGCGCCGACCGGGCGATCGTCGGCGGCGGTGCACGCCGCGTTTCATCGGCGACACACACGGCGAAGCCACCCTCGACACCCTGGGTTGTGTCGTCCCCACCACGACGCCACGTCCCCCGCAACCCGCTCAGTTCGGCTCGCCGAGCAGGAAGTCCTCAACCATGCGCACCTGCGATTCTTCAAGAAACATTGGGGCATGTCCGACGGCAGGAACTTCGATCAGTTTGGACTTTGGCCCGCGCGTCGTCATCTCGACTGCCGTCTCATGGGCCAGGATGTCCGACTGGGCACCGCGCAGGACCAGAGTCGGGCAACGGATCGCATCGTACATCGGCCAGAGGCTGATCTCCTTGGCGTCAAGAAAAGCCTTTTTATAGGGCTCGGCAATCGCCCGGTCGTAATTCATCTCGACGCCGCCGGCAGCTTTGGGGCGCGTCCCGACAACCGTCATGTAGCGCCATTGCGCATCGCTCAGCGCGCCGAACGGCGCGCAAACCTGCCGGACATACGCCTCGGCCTCGGCCAGGTCGGTGAAATCGGGCGCCTTGCCAAGATACTCGCCGATTCTCTGCAAGGCTTCGACGGCGATCGTCGGGCCAACGTCGTTGAGCACCAGCCGGCTGATCGGCGAGCCAGGCAGGCTGGCCAGAAACATGCCAATAAGTCCACCCATCGAGGTTCCTAGCCAATGCACCTCGTCCACCGCCATTCGGGCGATCAGCGTCATCATGTCGTTGGCGTAGGTCGGCAGGGCATAGTCGTCGGAGAAGTGAAGCCGATCGCTGCGTCCTCGGCCAACGACATCCGGGCAAACGACCCGATATTCACCGGCCAGCGCGTTGGCCAATACGTCGAAGTCCTGCCCATTGCGCGTCAGGCCATGGACGCAGACGAGCACGCGCGGGTTGGCCGGGTCGCCCCATTCGGAGTAGACCATCCGATGCAGGCCATGCGGGCCGAGACAGCGGACAACGCCTTCCCGCATCTCATGCAAGCGCCCAACGCTGGTCGGTCCACCGCGCGGAGTGACCACCAGCTCGTCAAAATCCTTCAGTATCGCCATGATATCAGCCCCGATGCTGTTCCGTCTGTTGTCGAATGACATTTTGACAGTATCCACGCATCGGGCGAAAGAAGTCAATCGCCGTTTGACGCCAGGCACGCTCCAGCGCAGCGTGCTGCGGGCAGTCTTCTAGGGTCGCTTGCGTCCGGTAAACATCGACCGCACGAGATTCTCGCGATGCAGAATGCTCTCCCAAAGCACTCCGAGCAGATGCCCGGCGATGAGCAGCAACATGCCGTTGGTCGCCACTTCATGAACTTCTTCGAGAAACTCGACCGTCGACTCGCTGCTTTCCGCCAGCCAGCCAGCCAGCGGACCCAGGCCCTTGTCGGCGCCGTAGAGCGCGACGCCGCTGACAATCGTCAGCAGCAGGCCGAGGAGCAGGAAAACGATCATCGCGCCACCGGCCGGGTTGTGCCCCAGGTGGCGACGCGCACGCAGCGTCAGGACATCACGGACATAGGCGGCGACGACGCGCGGAGGATGCACGAAGTCGCTGAAGCGCGCGTAGCGCGGGCCAACAAAGCCCCAGATCAGACGGATCGCCAACAGACCGGCAATCGTATAACCGGCCCAGACATGAACGAGCTGCACCAACTCGCCATCGAGCCGATCCTGCAGTCGCTCGAACACGTCGCCTTGCGAAACATAGGCCACGCAGAAGCCGACGACGAGCAGCCAATGAAAGAGGCGGACCAGCGGGTCCCAGACGGAGATTTCGCGCGGCTCGAAATTGGACATGGCTTTGGCAGAAAAGATTGGTCAGAAAGGAAATCCGCCTCGCTGCGTCGCGGCGAGGCGGATGGCACTTACACGCGGTTCGCTTGCTGCCTTACTTGCTCTCCTCGGCAACCAGAGCGCCAGTGGCAATCTCGTAGTGGATTTCCCACTTCTTGCCGTCCTTGCCATCGATCTTCACTTCCCAGGTCTTTTTACCCTTCTTGGTGTCCTGATAGGCTTTGGTCACTTCACCCGGATGGGCTTTCAGGGCCATCTCGATCGCTTGCTCCTTGCTGATCTCACGCGCGGGAGCGGCGGTGCTGGCCGGGGCCGCGGCTGCGCTGTCGGCCGCCAGGCTTGAATTGGCCAGGCCACCGGCGAGTGCCAGCAGCAGCGCGGCGGCGAGAGTCTTATGTGCTTTCATGTCATGTGTCCTTTGTAGAGCATTGCTTGGGGTTAAGGGGTTCTGGCCCGCGCAGGCGGCGAGCCTCCGAGGAATCGCCGTGCCATCGATTGCGCTGAGCACGACGACAAGCTTAACGCGCGATGCTTAAACCGGACTTACCGGCGATCAGTTGCCGGGCTGGAGGACCAGCGCGACTTCGCGCTTGCCACCCGAACGAAGGATTTCCAGCTTGATCGTCTCGCCGACCCGGCGATCGTCGAGACGCGCCAGCAGCTTGCCGACCGAATCCACCGGCTTGCCGTCAACCGCCGTGATGATGTCGCCTGGTGTGACATTGCCTTCAGGCGAAACCGTCGCGCCCTGCAGTCCGGCCGCCTCCGCTGCCGAACCTGGCGTGACGTGCAGAATCACCACACCCTCGACACCCAACAACTGCTTCAGCCGGGTATTGATCGCCTCGTCCGCGTGCACGCCAAGCGCCGGCCGAATGTAGCGACCGCCGCTGATCACCTGCGGTACCACCCGATTGACGGTGTCCACCGGAACGGCAAAACCAATCCCGGCGCTCGCCCCGCTCGGGCTGTAGATCGCCGTGTTGATGCCGATCAGGCGCCCTGCGGAATCGAGCAGAGGGCCGCCCGAATTCCCCGGGTTGATCGCCGCATCGGTCTGAATCAGATGCTCGATCGTCGCCCGGTTCTCGCCGCCGAGCGAACGATCGAGCGCCGAAACGATTCCCGAGGTGAGCGTCCAGTCGAGCCCAAAGGGATTGCCGATGGCGAAGACCTTCTGGCCGACGCGCAGGTCGGCACTGGTTCCGAGCGGCACCGGCGGCGGGCGCTTGAAGCCAACGCCGATCCGTAGAACGGCGATGTCGTGCGCCGGTGACGCGCCGACCAGGCCGGCCTTGTAGACCCGCCCGTCGGCGAGCTTGACCGAGGCCTCGCTGGCGCCCTCGATGACGTGGAAGTTGGTGATCACGTGGCCCGCGTCGTCCCAGATGAAGCCGGAACCCGTGCCGCGCGGCACGCTGAACACGTTGCGCGTCCAGAAATCGCGCACCAGCCCGCGCGTGGTGATGAAGACGACCGAATCGCGCGCGTTCTCGAACAGTGCAATCGTCGCCTTTTCGTCCGCGGCGATCTCGCCGCGCGCCGTGACTGTGCGCGGTTCTGCCTGGCGCGGTGCGAACCAGCCTTCGATCAGCGGAGCACTGCGCCAGACCAGGATGAGCAGCGCACCGGCGAGCGTCAACCAGGCGAGACGGAAAAAGAATCGGTCGTTGGTGGGCATTGGACAATCTCGCGCAGCGGTGACCGGCCAAGTATAGCGCAAGCGCTATCAGCCCCCGGCAGCGCGCCGGGTGCGCAGCGCAGCGCGTAGATCGTCGACTTCCTCGAGCAGGTCGGCGACCAGCGCAGCAAGTTCTGGCACCGCATCGAAATCGCGCTCGATCTGCCGCATGCGGCGCGCGCGAAGCAGGCTTGAACCGGCCAGGCACCACACGCCGGCGACGCTCTCAGCGTGCGGAATCAGCCCGTCCTCGAGATGGCGGATCAACCACGCGGGTTCGACGGTGCACGCCGCGGCAACCTGCTCGAGCGTCAGCCAGGACTCTTCCATCAGACTGCCGACCAGGACATCATCACTCGCCATGACTCACCTCCTTGTCTGCTCACGCGGATTGAAAGCCAGTTCCCGCGCCATCGTTTCGTAGAGCGCGCGCGCCCTCGCCGTATCGGCTGGCGGCAGCACGACCTGCAGGTCGAGCAGCAGGTCGCCCGGCTTCGGCCCGGGGATTCCCTTACCGCGCACGCGTACCTGTCGGCCGCTCTGCGCACCGTCCGGAATTCGTACTTTCAGGCTGCCCAGCGGCAGATCGACATTGACCACGGCGCCGAGGGCAGCTTCCCAGGGAGTCACCGGCAAGGTCAGACAGACGTCGCGCCCGCTCACCCGATAGCGCGCATGTGGCCGGAAGCGGACCTCGAGCAACAGATCGCCGGCCGCCGCACCACCCATGCCGGCTTCGCCCTGCCCCGCCAGCCGGATCACCTGCCCGGCGTAGACCCCGGGCGGGATCTTGACGTTCAGCGTGCGTGTCTGCACGCTGCGCCGTCCGTGTGAGTCGATATGCGGCGTGCGCAGGCTGATCTGCCGCGTTGCGCCAGTAAAGGCATCTTCGACCTCGAGCATGACCCTGGCGTGATGGTCGTCGCCGCGCCAAGGGGCGTCGGCCGCACGACCATCCGCAAACCCACGCGCGCCGCCCATACGGCCGAACAATTCGGCGAAGAAGTCGGAAAAACCCGCTTCCTCACCAGCAGAAAAGCCGTGACCCGAGTACTCGAAATCGGCGTTCCAATCAGGTGGCGGAGTGAACTCCTCAATGCTGTTGAATTAGGCAAAATCCCGGTATAATCCACTTTAGGCCATTGATGCAACAGACTATTTTTACCTGGAGACCATTATGATAACACGGAAACGGTTTGCAAAATCCATGCCAGCT
>NZ_JAPUVR010000092.1 GCF_029255125.1 Accumulibacter sp.
GGAAGCCACGACTGTCTCAACACCTTCGCACTCCTTCGCAACGTGAGGTGCCAAATTATGCCAGGAGCAACCTCTCGCCTGGTCAAATAACGTGCCACATCGAATTCCTGAACTCTGCCTCAATATTCCGCCGAGATCCGGAAATCTGAAATGACAGGTCGACAAGGCCAAACGAATCTCCGTGGCCTGATTGAACAGCATTGCCGGTAAAGGCAACCCGCCTCGAGGCAGCGATGATCAACGCCTTCGCTTCGCCGCGGATGGCTAAGCCGCTTTGCCTCGGACTGAATGCGCCTGCCGCTTGAAGCGAAGCGGGAAGCCGGACGACGGGCGCCCGACGAACTCGCCGGTAGGGCATGCGATCGCTCGATTAGCCGGGCGAATCCCCGTCGGCAAACAGCGTCATCGCATCACGCGTCGCGCGCCCCAGCGGGCGTCAACGCGCTCAGCGGTCGCCCCCATCGCGGGTGCTCGCCGGCGGGCGCAGCGCTAGACGCAGATCGATCGTACCGCGGTCGGCGCCGGTCGACAGCGTGAAGCCGAGACGGCGCGCCAAGCGCTGCATGCGCAGGTTGCCTTCCAGCGTTTCGCCGCGCAACTCGGCGATTCTGCGGCTGCGGCAATAGCTCAGCAGGCGTTCGAGCAACAGGCGACCGAGTCCCTGGCCCTTGAGCGCCGAGTCGACGACGATCGCGAAGTCGGCGAATTCGCCGCTGGAATCGGTGACCGCGCGCACCTCGCCAAGCGCGCGAGCGGGCCCGTCGCCGTCGCGCTCGATCGCCACCAGCGCCATCTCGCGGTCGTAATCGATCTGCGTGAAGCGCGCCAGGCGGCCGCGCGAGATGCTGCGCACAGCGTTGAAGAAACGCATGCGCGCGTCCTCGGGCTGCAGCGAGTTGAGCAGGGCGCCGAGCGCTTCCTGGTCCTCGGGCTGAATCGGCCGCACGAGCAACGTCCGGCCGTGCCAATGCGTCAGGTGTTCGAGTTCCTTGGGATAGGGCCGGATGGCCAGCCGCCGGCGATCGATCTCGGCGCCCGAGCGCGCCAGGCCTATGCGCGCGGCCAGTGCGACGACGCCGGTGGCCTCGACATGCAGTGGGTCGAGGTCGACGCTCGCTATCGGATCGAGGTCGGTCAGCAGTTGCGACAGGCGAATCAGCGCCTGGCTGAACGCAGCCTCCAATGCGTGTCGCTCGTTCACGTCCGCGACCGCTTCGGCAAAGGCGCTGCGTTTGACCAGATCGAGCGCCAGCATCTGGTTGAGCGGCGGCAGAGCAACGACGCAGTCGCCGTCGTGCGCCTGGCCGGCGGCGCTGCGCGCGACGAAGATGAGCGGACCAAACAGGGGGTCAAGGGCAACCCCGAGGCGCAGCGCCGGGGTGCCGCTGCGGGCCGCGCTTGGCCGCAGCCGGTAGCCGCTCACGCGGCCCGCCGGCGGCTGCGCGTGCTGACGGCGGCGCAGCTCGCGCGCGGCGCGCCGCACCTCGGCCGGCGAACGAAGCCCGTCCGCCGTCTCGGCGAAGACCGCCCCGTTGGCGAGCAGCAGCGCGAGGTCGACCGGATAGCCGATCTGCTCGGCGGCGACCAGCGCGGCGTCGATGCTGGTGGCGGCCGAAGGCTCGGCGACGACGATGCCATAGGCGTTCAACAGGCGGCGCGCGCGCCGGGCCGACAGCGTTTCCTCGCCCGCCGCCAGCGCTTCGCCAAGCGTGCTGCGCGCAGCTTCGCCATCCGGCAGGAAATCGGCTGCCTGCGACGGCGGCATCTGGATCAGCAGGGCGCGATTGCGCCGGAAATTGAGCACGCCGAGGAAGGCGGCAATCGCTCTTTCCGGCGAATCGTGGCTGAGCACGCCATGTGCGGCAGCGATGCGCTGCGCTTCGAGCATCGCGCCGCCGCCGACCCAGGCGGTAAACACGTTGCGCTCGCTGGCGCGCGACACGGCGCAGATGGCCGCGGCCACCTGGTCGCTGGCCGCAAAAGGCGACGCCGAGCAGACGGTCAACACGCTATCGGTACGGCTGTCGGCAAGGACGGCGGAAAGCGCTGCCGCCCAGTCTTCCGGGCGCACGTCGGGCGGCAGCGCGAGCGGATTGCTCAGCGGCGAACGCGTCTGCAGCCGCCTCTCCAGATGGCTGAGCGTGCCCGGCGAGAGCTCGCCCAACTGGCCGCCGAGGCGAAGCAAGGTCTCGGCGGCAATGCGTCCGAGGCCGTGCCCGTTGCCGATGATGGTCAGCGTTTCGCCGCGTGGCGGGCGTACCCGCGCCATCGCCTCGACCGCTTCGAAGAGCGCGCCGAGCGTGTCGATGCTCACCCAGCCGGCCCGCCGCAGCGCCGCCTGGAAGGCATCGTCGGCGCGCCAGGGTCCGTTCGGCGGGCCGCCGGCGACCAGCCGCCGGCAATGGATGGCGACGACCGGTTTGTTGCGCGCGGCGGCACGCGCCGCCGCGAGAAACTTGCGTCCGTCGACGATTTCGTCGATCTGCACCAGGATCGAGCGGGTATCAGCGTCGGCGGCGAGCCAGTCGAGCGTATCGGCGAGGTCCACGTCGAGTCCGGCGCCGAGGTGAAGCACGGTCGAGAAGCCGATTCCGCGGCTCTCTGCACGGTCGAGAACGGCGGCGGCAATCGCCGTCGACTGGCTGACCAGGGCGATCTTTCCCGGCTTGATCGGAACCGGCGCGGCCGAGGCGTTGAGTCCGCCAGCAGGGACGACGAGTCCGCCGCTGCCTGGGCCGAGCACGCGCATCAGCCAGGGCTGTGCCGCCTGCAGGATGCCTTGGCGCGCCAGCGCGATCTGGCTGCGGCTCATCCGGTGCCACAACCACGGCCCGACGATCACGCCGCGCGTGCCGCGCGCGCCGAGTTGTCCGATGATCGCCGGCACCAGGTCGAGCGAGGCACAGACGATGGCCAGCTCAGGTGCCGTGGCAAATTCGTCGAGACGAACGTCGTCGCCGATGACAAAGTGCGAGCGCCTGTGCACGCCCAGCGAAATCAGCCTGCCGGGGAAGCCGCCGGCGGCCAGGTTGGCCAGCACCACATCGGCGTAGCGGCTGGCTTCCGCGGGTTCGGCGACCAGCGCTACCGACTTCGGGCGAAAGAGGAACTCCAGGTTGCGGACGGTCATGATGGCTCGCTTGCCCTTGTCTCAAGGCTGGCGCCGACGGCGGGCAAGGTCTGAGGATGGACCCATGATAGCCGATTGCCTGACGCAGGGTCTCAGCAGCGCGCCGCAGCAATCCGCAGCGTGGCCAGGACGACCCACCAGGCATCGCTTCTGAGCGCCTCCTGGAAGCGCGCTTCGCTCTGCTGGCGCGTTCGTCGGACCAGCGCGTCGACGCGAACGTCGAGCACTTCGCCGGGCGGCAGTTCGACCGCACGGGCCAGACGGCCGACGCAATACCCTTCGCCGTTGCGTAGCTCGCGCCGGCCGGCGAGCAGCAGGCGATCGCCCACCTTGAGTGCGGCGATCGCCCGGTGCACCGGCGCCGCCGCGTCGAAACGTCCGGCGAAACCGATATCGACCTCGCGCAGGCCCAGCGTGCAGTAGCGCAGCGCCAGAGCGGGCGGCCGCTCCACGCTTTCCGGCAGCGCGCTGCGCCGGACCAGAGGAGCCGCCAGCGACGGCGTGAACGGGTTGCCGTCGCGGCTCGCCTGGCAGAGCACGAGGTTCTCGCACGCGCGCGTCATGCCGACGTAGTAGAGGCGGCGTTCCTCCTCGTCGGCGCGCCGCCAGTCGCCGCCGTCGAGCATGACGACATGCCGGAACTCGCGCCCCTTGGCGCCGTGCACGGTGGATAGCGTCAGGCGACCGCGCTCGGCCTCGCGTGCTTCGTTGCCGAATTCGTACAAGGCCTCGCAGGCCAGGCTCGCCGGCACCGGCGAATCGCCCCAGCTCGCCTCGATTTCGTCGATGGACTGGCGCAGCAGGCGCAGCCAGGGGTTGCTCGCCGGGTCGGCGCGATGTCGCGCGGCGAACCAGCGCCCCAGCGCTCCCGAGCGCAGCAGGCGATTCGCCCGCGTGCGCAGCAGTTCGACCAGCTCCCAGCCTTCGCGCACCTGATGCAGGCGCGGCCCGCCAGCCGCCTCGCCTGGGCAAAAAGCGTAGGCGATGCCGGCGCTCTCGCACCAGGCGCGCAAGGGTTCGAGCGTCGCCCGGTTGCGTGCGAGCAGCGCGAAATCGGACCAATCGGCACGCGCGTCGAGCGCCGCCAGACGTTCGACTTCGGCGATGACGAGCACCGCCTGAGCGATCGCGTCGGGCGGTACGGCGAGTACCTGCACCTGGCCGGCGGCAAGCGGGTCGAGCGCCTGCCAGCGACCGCCCGGCGGTTCGCGCCGACGGCGGGCATCGATGCGGATCGGATGCGCGCTCTTCAGACGCTGCGCATTGCCGGCGATCACGCTGTTCGCCGCGGCGATGATGTTGGCCGTCGAGCGATGGTTGTCGACGAGAAACTCGACTTTGGCCTGGTAGTCATCCTGAAAGCGGCGAATGAAGTCGCTGCTGCTGCCGCGGAAGCTGTAGATGTTCTGGTCGTCGTCGCCGACCGCGAGAACGCTCAGCTTGCGCTCGCCGTCGGTCAGCGTCCGCCCGGCCAGCGCGCTGATCAGTTCGAACTGGCGCCGGTCGATGTCCTGGTACTCGTCGATCAGGATGTGCCGGTAGCCGGCGAGCAGGCGCTCGCGCAGTTCGTCGCTGTCGCCGACGAGCGCGAGGCTATCCGGCCGGCCCTGGAGCAGCGCCAGCGCATCTTCGAGCAACGCGTCGAAGTCGGCTTCGCGGCCGTTCTCGGCCAGGCTGCGCAAACTCGTTCCGGTCAGGCGCAAGGCCAGCGCATGATAGGTCAGCACGGTGACCCGGCTGGCATCGTTGGCGATCAGGTGGTGCAGGCGGCGGCGAATCTCGCTCGCCGCCGAGCGGTTGAAGGCGAGCACGATGATGCTTGCCGGCGCCTCACGCAGGACGCGCACGAGGTAGGCCACGCGATGCACGATGACGCGTGTCTTGCCGGCGCCCGGGCCGGCAAGGATCAGCCGGTTTTCGTCCGGCCGCTGCGCAACCAGGCGTTGCTGCAGTGGATGCCTGAGGTCTTCGACGACGCGCCGATACGATTCCTCGGTCGTCGCACGTTCGAGCATTTCCTTGCGCCCGGAAAAGTAGCGCCGAATGAAGTCGAGCTTGGGCAGCGCAAAGTAGGCGAGAACGAAGGACAGCGCATCGGAAAGCTTGTTCAGGCCAAGGCGCGCGTATTCGTTGACCGCGTGGATCTGGAAGTTCCGCTCGTCGTAGTGTTCCTTCAGCGGCGCGAAGTCGACGCTGGCGAAGCTGCGCTTTTCGCCCGGGGAGACGGTGATCGTCATCGCCGATCGAAACACCGCCTTGCCCTGATCGAGGATCAGCACATGGTTGTCGTGCAGGTAGAGCAGCCCGGCGTCGATCGCCGCGATTTCGTCCTTCAGCGCCGGGCCGTTGGCCAGATCGCGTCGCAGGAGTTCGGCCAGTTCGCCCAGCTTGACTTCGACGCGCAGGTCCACCCCACGCTGCCGCTCGTCGAGCCGGCCGAGCAGCGCGCCAAGCAGGGCCAGCGCCACTGCTCGACGGCGTTCAGCGAGTTCGCCGACGTTGCGCCAACTGCGCAGCAGACGCAGGCGGAGTAGCGAACGGCGAACGACGCGCACCTCGAACATCGCCCGCCGCGTCGCGCTGTCGTCGCCGAACGGCCGGGCAAGCGAGCGCAGGAGCGTGAGCAGCGCGTCGGGCAAAAAGCTCTGGCCAGTCCGGCAGCGCAGTTCGGCGCAGACGCCGGCGAGATTCATCTCCTGCCAGTCGCCGCTGTCGGCTTCCGGCGCGAGTTCCGGCAACAGGGCGAGCAGCGCCTTTTCCAGCGCGACGAGCTGCTGCATCCGCTCGCGCGAGCCGTCCGGCACGCCGCGCCGGAGGAGGACGGTGAGCAGCAGATCGTTGCTCAGAATGCCGAGCTGCTCGAGTTGCTGCAGCATGCGGATGCACTCTTCGCTCGTCGCGCCGAGGCCAAGCATCAGGTCGTCGGTGCTCAGCCCCTCGTCGGCGCGCGCGTTGATCAGCAAGCTGACCAGATCGGCGTACTTGCCCGCCCTCTCCGGCGACAGTCCGGCACGCACCAGGCGCTGCTGCGCTTCGGCCAGCGAAGCGACCTTCAGGCAACCGGGAAAGACGCGCGTATGGTTCTCGTTGCGCTCGACAAGCTGCGCCCGTTCGAGCCAGGCAATCGCCGTGCGCACCTTGGTATCGGCATCCGGGTTTTCCGCTTCGATCGAGGTTTCAAGTTCGTCGTCAGCCAGGATCTCGCCCGCCGTAACGACGATCTCGGCGCTCTTCGCGCGCGCCGAGTAGCGGCGCAGCGTGCGCAGGATATTGGCGATGTCCTGGCGCGACAGGCGCGAGCGCGCGGCCAAGGCAAACTGCGCCTCGACATCCTCCTCGTCGTAGAGCAGGATGCAGCGCGCCTCGCGCCGGTCGCGCCCGGCGCGACCCGCCTCCTGCAGGTAGTTCTCCAACGAACCGGGAATCTCGGCGTGCATCACCAGACGCACGTCGGGCTTGTCGACACCCATGCCGAAAGCGTTGGTGGCGACGATAACGCGCAGCGTTCCGTCGATGAAAGCACGCTGTATGTCCTGCTTCAGCCCGGCCTCGAGACCGGCATGGAAATGCGCGCTGGGCCAACCGAGATCCTTCAGATAGCCGCCGATTTCCTCGGCAGTGCGCCGGCGCGTGGTGAACACGACCGCACCGCCTTCGCCGACCGGCTGCCGGGGAGAACCGAGTTCCTGTTCGAGCAGGCGGCCGATCAGCGCCAGCTTTTCGGAGCGACAGACCGGCAAGACCTCGTAGTGCAGATTGTCGCGCTCGTGCCCACCGTCGAAGACGTCCAGCCTGCGACCGAGCGCGTCACGAAAATGCTCGACGATATCGCCCACCACTTCCTTCTTCGCCGTCGCCGTGAAACACCAGACCGGCGCCGCGCCCTGCCGTGTGCCCGCGTGCCGCTCGCGAATGAAGCGCGCAACGTAGAGGTAGTCGGGTCGAAAATCGTTGCCCCAGCGCGACAGACAATGCGCTTCGTCGAAAACCCAGGCGGCGATCTGGCGGCAGCGTATCGCCTCGGCAAACGCCCGGCTACGGAACTGCTCGGGCGAAACCAGCAGAATCCCGACGTCGCCCAGGCGCACGCGGGCGAGAACGTCGCGCCGCTCGGGCAGGGTCAGCATGCCATTCAGCGTCGCGCCGCTATAGATGCCGCTGCGCACCAGATTGTCGACCTGATCCCTCATCAGCGACTGCAGCGGCGAAACGATGATCGTCAGACCGCCCTCCTGCCAGTAGCGCGAGAGCGCCGGCAACTGATAGCAGATCGACTTGCCGCCGCCGGTCGGCAGCAGCGCGAGCAGCGATTGCCCGGCGTAGGCGGCGCGCACGATGCGCTCCTGCAGCGGCTGTCCGGCCGCGTCGCGCGGCTCGCTGCGAAATTCGGCAAAGCCGAAATAGCGTTCGAGTTCCTTCTCGGGCGCCAGATGCAGCGCGCAGTACGGGCAGGCCGGATCGGTACAGGGGCTGGCGCGCAGCTTCCGGATGACTTCGCTGACGCGCGGAAACTGCCGGTGCAGCCAGGGCGGCAGCACCGAGTTGCCGCCGCTGACGCGCAGCCAGGCGAGGACGTAGGAGAAACAGCGACCGGCTTCGACCTCGGCCAGCGCTTCTTCGGTCGCCACGGCGACTTGCTGCGGGCAGGCCTTGCCACGCGCCAGTTCAGCGACGAACTGGCGCACATCGCCCGCGGCCGGCGGCAGCGCCCGGCGCAGACTGGCGAAGAAGCTGCCGACGCCGACCTGCCCGGCGCGCGTCAGGAAGTAGTGGTGGCAGGCGAGTTCCTGCGCCGACGAGACGCCGAGCGCGGCCAGCGCGGCGTACTCGTCGAGCCACAGGCGCAGCGCCAGTTGGGCGTCGCGCAGTGGGTCGCTGGTCGCGTCGCGCACCAGGCGGTAGTCCTTGACCAGACTATGGTAGGGGTTCTGCGGAAAGGCGATCGGCGACAGTTCGAGCGTGTCGACCACCGGCAGCCGGTGCAGCGCCAGACCCGGATACAGCGCGCGCAGCACCGGCAGGTCGTGGCGGACGACATTGTGTCCGAGGACGAAGGCGGCGCCAGCGCCAAGTTCGTCGAGGCGCGCGAGCGACGAAGCCAGAGCGGCCCCCTTGACGACCAGACTGGCGCCGGTGTCCGGTCGCCAGCCGGCGAGCTTCCTGAGCTGTCGGACATCGTCGATCGCCGTTTCCAGGTCGAGGCACAGACAGCGCGGCTGCAGTGGTTGTCCGAATTCGGTCACTGCCATTCTGCCCGGCCGCGCGCCGACCGACCTTCAGCGCTTGCCAAGGCATCCACAGCACGGCCAGTCCACGGCCTTGCTCACTCGCTTGCGCCTCGCGCTCGCCGCGGACGGCGCGCTTTCGCCGGCGCGCCCCGGGTATCGTCCTCGCCCGGCGAGCTGTGCGCGAGGCGCTGGCTGGCGCCGGCGTGCGTGTCGGTCTGCGAGTTGTGCGCGTAGGTCGGCCAGTCCGGCGCGTAGTCTGCCGCCTGAGTGCCCCAGCTCGTCCAGCCGGAGCGCGCGCCACGGGCAAACAGTTCCAGGTGGGGACCCGGCGAACACGCTTCGATCAGCGAGTAAAGCTCGTCCGGTTTGCGCGAGTGCTCGCGCTTGCGGCTCCGAATGATGTTCACCTGGCTGCGTCCAGGCGCCAGCGTGCGTGCCTTGCGCCCGCGCACGCCGAAGAGGATCAGTTCGGTCGTATTGCGGAAATAGAAGCCTACCCCGCGCCCGTCGGGCTCGCCGTCCTTGCGCACCTTGTGCCAGACGAGATTGCTCTTGTAGGTGAAACCCCAGGCTGCGAGAACGCGCAGGCCTTCGGGCAGCAGCGCGTTGGGCACCCACAGGTAGAGGTGCGCCGGATCATCGACGAGGGCCGCGACCGGCAGCGTCAGAATCTCGCCCAGCGACATCGTCGAATAGCGGCTGAGACGCTTGTGCTCAGGCGCCATCTTGCCGGTACGGTTGGTGAACTGCCAGGGTGGATCGGCCAGCACCGAGCCGAACCTGCGCCCGCCGACACACTGCAACAGGTCGTGCGCAGCGTCGGGGAAACTCCCGGTCATCGTCATCACCTCTTGCCCGCGTTCGCGTTCGCGCGCGGTGCGGCAGGCGGCCCGCGTACGCCGCAGCGACAGCCGCGCGCCGCCGACTCGTCAGCCGCTCCGCCGCCGTCGCGCGCAGCCCGCGGGCAAACCGGCGTTTGGACAGGGACGGCGCCCTGCAATTGTAAAATCCGCATGATAAATCGACTTCGCCGAAACGCCCTGAGGTAAATTGCGCTGCAGGGCTGCAGTATTTTCCGGTTGGCTTCAGTTGGAGGTACGTAATGATACCGAGCACGTCGACAGCAGTGGGGGCTGAATCAGCCGAAGGTCGTTTCGATCTGGGTCGCGGCTACTGGCTGCACCTGCCGCATGGCCCACGCAGTCAGGGAGACCTGTACCACCAGGGAAGCCTGAGCAAGCGTGTCAATCTGGCCAACAAGGCGGAACGGCGAATTCTTGTCGTCGAACTGCTGCAGAAGAACCTGAACCAGACGCGTCTGGCCGAAGTGCTCAATCTGAGCCGGCAGACGCTGCACAATTACCGCGAAAGCTACCGCGTTTTCGGCGTCAGCGGCCTGCTCCACGGTTACAGTCCGAACCGCTGTGTCAGCGAGAAGATGCAAGGCCGTCTGCGCGTCGGCAAGCGTCGCGTCGCTGGTCCGGCGCGCGAGCGCGATGGCTTGCCGCCAGCCGAACTGTTCGAGAGCAACCGTGAAACGCCTCGCCCGGCAGCGCGCGATGCGGCAAGGCCCACCTTCACCCTGGAGGAATCGGCGATCGAGGATGTCCTGCGCGGCGATTCGACGGCTGCGGCAACGCCGCTTGCCGCCGACGCGACGGCCATCCACGGCGAGCCGGCGACCGCCGCCTGGCCAGCCATTGATCCACCGTACGCCGAGCGGCACGACTGGCAGGCCAGCCGCCATGCCGGCCTGTTTCCGGTCATCCTGGTCCTCGCCAGCCGACACCAGTGGTTCGCCCGTCTGCTCACGCTCTTTCCGAACAACTGGCGGATTTTCCACATATTCGTCCTGATGGCAGTGCGCGACTGGCGCAGCTTCGAGGCGATCGAACGCGAACCGGCAGAAGAGGCAGGACGACTGCTCGGCCTGCGCCGACTGCCGAGCGCGGACGGCGTCTGGCGCTGGTTCTTCGAGGCGGCAGCGGCCGAGCGGGCAAGCACCCTGCTCGACGCCGCCTTCGCAGACCGGATCAGGCGCGGGCTGGTCGGCACGCGCCTGTGGTTTACCGAAGCACATGCCCTGCCCTGCCCGGCGTCGGTCACCGATGCGTCCGGCGAGCCGCTGCCAGCGCAGACGCTGCGCGCCAATCTGGCGACCTACGACGAACGCGGACGCCTGGTCGCTTTCACGCTCGCCGAGGGCCGACACGAGTTGTCCGGGCGCATCCTGGCCCTGGTCGAGCAGGCGCGCGCGCTGTCGTTGGGCATCATGCCGGTGCAAGTCTTCGCGCAGGCCGAGGTCGACAGCGACTTCCTCGCTCGACTGGTCGACGCCGGCATCCCTTTCGTCGCGCATCAGAATCACGACGAGCAAGTCACCACGGTGCCAGAGGCGACTTTCGGCGAGCAACTGCATTTCGGCAGCACCACCTACCGGGTCGCCGAGCAGATGGTCGAACTCGCCGCGCTGGCGCCCCGCTGCGCCCCCGGCGACGGCGCGATCGGTGCGCCGGTCAGCGTTCGCCGCCTGATCTTCTGGAACCAGCGCAGCCGAGCGCGCAGCAGCGTGCTCTGCTGGGACGCCGGACTGCGCCTGTCGGCCGACCTTCTGCTTTGCGCCGCGGTGGCCCGGCAAGGCGATCCAAACATCGCCCCCGCGGCCGGCGAGCCGGGTCACTCGGGCCGCTACCGACCCGGTTTCGCCGCCGGCGAATGGACGCCGCGCGTCATCGCCAACCCGCGCTGCCGACTGCTCGCCGAGCGCATCAGCGCGACCGAGGGACACCTGGTCAAGCTGCGCAAGCAGCTTGCACTGGCCCAGCCCAGCTTCAACCAGGACGGCAGCGAACGCCAGAACAGCCGCCATCGGCGCCTGGCAGAGGCGATCAGCAGCAGCGAAGCAGCGCTGAAGCGCCTGTTGGTCGAACAGAAGAGTTTGCCCGAGCGGGTCACCGTCACGGGTTTGTGTGACTACCGTTCGCAAGCGCCGATCGACAACGAAGGCAAGATGCTGTTCGACTTCGTCACCGGCTCGGTGTGGAACGTCCGCCATCAGCTTCTCGACTGGCTGTTCGACAGCGTCGCCAACAATCTCGACCGGCGCACCGTGCTCGACACGATTCTCGCCTGCCCGGGCTGGATACGCAGCGACGAGCGGGCGGTCGTCGTGCGCTTGCCGCCGCTGCCGCAAGCCCCTTTGCGCTACGCGCAGGAGCATCTCTGCCGCAAGCTGAGCGGTCTCGGCGGGCAGTTGCCCGACGGACGCCGGCTACATCTGGAAGTCGGCGCAGCGGTCGAGTGACCCTGAACCTGTCGGGCGGCGGTTCCGCCACCCGACAGGGGGTGACCAGCGGCTCCTTCGTGGCGCGCGTTCAGCGCGCCAGACGCTTGCCGGCGAGCGGCACCGGATGAATCTGACCGGGCGGCGTGGCGAGCGAACAGCGCCCACGCCCATCTTCCTTGGCCAGGTACATCGCCCGATCAGCCGCCTGCAGCAGGTGGTGGATGTCTTCGGCGTGCAGCGGCCAGAGCGCAATGCCGACGCTGGCACCGACCTGCAGGCTGTGCTGGCCGACGAGCGCCGGCTGACTCAGGTTGGCGATGATCTTGGCACCGATGGTCATCGCCTGCTTGCTGTCGAGCACCGCTTCGACGACGACGACGAACTCGTCGCCGCCCAGACGGGCAACGGTATCTGAAACGCGTACGCAGTCCTGCAGGCGGGTAGCGATGATTTCCAGCAGGTGATCGCCGACCGCGTGTCCGTAACTATCGTTGACCGGCTTGAAGCCGTCGAGGTCGATCATCAGCAGGGCAACCATCTCGCCGCTGCGCTTGGCGCGCGCAAGAACGCGGCGCAGTTCTTCGAAAAGCAGCGCGCGATTGGCCAGCCCGGTGAGCGGATCGTGGTGCGCCAGCTTGCGTAGTTCGGCTTCGCTCTGGCGCAGGCGATCGTTCGCCTCGGCCAGTTCCAGCGTTCGCTGCATGACGCGCTGTTCAAGCGTTTTCTCCGACTGCTGCAAGGTTTCCATCGCCTGTTCCTTGGCGCGCAGCATTTCGTCATGCGCCAAGTCCATTTCCTGGCGAACGGCCAGCGTGCGCGCGGCGATTGCAAAGCTGAGCAGGAGGATCTGCAGCGCCGAACCGATCTCGACGCCGTAGTCGGTGAGCAGATTGCTCGACAGGGCGCCGGTCTCGTGCAGTCCAGCCGCCGCCACGCCGAGCAGGTGCACGATCCAGGCAATGAGGAAAAGCCCGGCTCCCGGCTGGCGCCGCGAACAGCCGAGGATGGCGCCGATCAGCGTCGTCGCGGCAACCGCAGTGCTCAGCAGGATCACGCCAATTTCTGCCCATCGATAAACATTGCTGATTGCTGCCAGTGCTGCAACGAGGAAACCGGCTTGCTGCCATTGCAACAGGCGATCGAGCCCGGGCGCTGTCCGGCGCGTTTGCAGAAAGACCCGCACGAAGACTGCGCCGGTAACACCAGCCAGGCAGAGACCTATCGTCGGAGCGAGGTTCCCCCATTCGGGCCATTCCGGCCACAGGTACTGATTGCCCAGGCCGCGCATCGACACCTCGGCAAACCAGCGCGCAACCAGGAAGGCGACGTACGCCAGACTGACCGGGTCGCGCTGAGCACAGCCGGGAAGCATGTGGTAAATGGCCAGTGCGAGGAGCCCGCCGAGGTAAGCGGCGAGCAGCGAATAGCTTGCCTGATCGCTCGCCAGCAGGGCGTGCGGCGCCCAGAGGGTGAGCGGAATGTGCAGGTTGCCCTCGGAAGCGACGCGCAAATAGAGGCTTTGCTCACCGCCGGGAGAAAGAACCAGCGGAAAAACGAAGTTGCGGTGGGCGTACGGGCGAGCCGCAAATGCTGTCCGATCGCCCCCGTCGAGACGCGCGAAGCCGCTGTTGTGACGAAGGAACAGCGTTACGTAGTCGAGCGAAGGCTGGTCCACCTCGAGCCGCCATGACGACGGCGCGCCGGGCGGCGGAAGCAGCCGCACGCGCAGCCAATACGTTGCGTCGGAGTAACCGAAGTTGAGTTCGCCGCGCCCGGCAACGGGCCGGAAGCGGGCGGCAATATCCGGACGCTCGACATCGGCAATGTTCAAAGACCCGTCAGCATCTTCCAGAACCTCGACGAAGGGACGCAGCGAAAGCGATGTGGTTGCGGAAGTCAGTTGCACCGCCTGCGCCCACACCCCCCCGGAAGCCGCAGCAGTCAGCAGGGCCAGGAGTAGAAGAAATAGATGCGCTAAAGGCATTGATAAGTTCAGTTGGGCCCCCGTTCCATCCTCGATTATAGTGTACGGTCGATGCTGCAACCTAAGTCTGGCACGCGTCGACCGGCCTTCCGGCGCGCAAACGCTTTGGTCGTTGGAGAAAAGGGATTTTATGCGTGTGCAAAGCCTATTGATTGGTCTTATCGTCGCCAGCGCTGCCGTTTGGGCGGAAACGCCAGCCCCGCCGCCAATTCCGCAGACGCTTGACGAAGCCGCCGCACAGAAGGCGCGCGCCGCCGAACTGCGTGCTGAAGCCGATCGCCGCCTGCGCGCCGACGAGGATCTCTGCCAGCGCAAGCTGCTCGTCGCCGATTGCCTGAGCGCCGCGCGCAAGCGCCACACCGTCTTGGTCGTCGAAGCACGCAAGCTGGAGCAACCGGCGCGCGACTTCGAGCGTGAAGCCCGGCGGCAGGATCTGGCGGCCAAGGAAGCGCAGCGCGCCGCCGACCAGAACGCACGCGCAATCGAAAACCGGGAGAGTGGCGAACGCTATCGTGCCGAAGAAGCGGCGAAAGCGAGCGAACGCGAGCAGAAGATCGCCGAAAAGGCAAGGAAAGCCGAACAGGGGCGCCGCAAGCTGGCGGCCGAGCAAGCGCGTCGCCAGGCCAAACAGGAGCGGCGCGCGCGTCAGGACGCCGAACGCCAGGCAAAGCAGGCGGCGCGCGCGGCGAACAAACCCGACGCCGGCACGCCGCCGCGCTGAGCATCGGGCCGCCGGCGTTGCCGCGCTCAGTCGCCTTTCTTCGGCGGCAGGAAGAAACCGCGCGGATGGCGCAGGAAATAACCGAAAACCGCGCGCGCCAGCGGCCACCACTCGCCGTCCGGCACCTGACGTGAACGCAGGGCGACGGTCAGCGCCAGCGCGAAACTGACTGAGAGGTTGAGCAGGCCGATCGCCGCGACGCCGAGTACGGCCCAGGCGAACAACCAGGGGTCGGGTGAAAAATCGAGACCGACGAAACCGATCCCGACGAAAGCCGACGAGAAGGCGACGTGCCGAATGTCGATCGGCAAACCGACCAGGACGCCGAAGAGCGTCGTTCCCCCGAGCAGAAAGCCGAACAGCAGGTTGCCCGAGAGCGCGCCCAGATTGGCGCCGATATACGCCGCGACGCGCCGCATGCGCGCCTCACCGAAGACGCGTCGGGCCCAGGCGAGCTGCCGGATGCGCTCGGGAATCCGGTTGTACGCGGCGTAGTTGTCGTAATAGCCGCTGAGCAGGCCGGAAACGAACAGGCAGACGCCGGCAATCGCCGCGTAGAAGACGGCGCCGCTGTGCACCAGGTTCTGTTCTTCCAGCAGGTGCAGCGACTTTTCCGCATCGGTGAACGCTTCGCCGGTGAGCGACACGACGGCAAAGGCGAGTAGCCCGGCGAGCGGAACAGCAATGCCGACATTGCCCAGAATGGCGACCAGTTGGCTGCGACACATGCGGGCGATCAGCTCGCTCAAGCGCTCGAGCTCGCGCAACCTCCCGCCAGTCTGGCTGATCGTCGTGGCGATCGCATTCGCGGTCATCGCCGGCTGCTTGGTCGCCACCGTGCCGTGCAGGATGTGGATCAGGCAGAAACCCAGCCCATAGTTCAGGCAGAAGCTCAGCGCGCCGACCAGCGGCGGCATGTGCGCCTTGACCAGCAGGATCTTGAAACAGGCCATGCAGGCAATGACCACGCCGCCGATCATCGCCGAACGCGCCATCGCCCAATATTCCTGGCGCGACTCGGTGATGTAGTGTTCGCCGTGGTGGTTGGCGTTGTCGGTGACGCGCAGGGCGATCAACTCGGTATTCTGCCGCCAATGGCGGAACAGGTTGTTGCGCAGGCACTCATCGTGCACGAGCTGGGTGAACAGCGTCACCATCGACGGGTACGCGCCGATTCCGCCGGGGTCCCTCTGCAGGCCGGCGAGGATGTCGAGCAACTGTTCGCAGCGCTTGAGCAACTGGCGCAGGCGCTGCAGGTTGTAGGTCAGCGCGATGCTCGTCCCGTTCCTCGCCGCATTGCGCCGGACACGCTCGATCACCTCGCGGCACTGGCTGAACAGCACGCGCAAGTGGCGATCATCGGTGTCTTCGCCGAGCGCCTGACCCCAGCGCTGCGGGTAAAGCTCGATATAGGCCGCCATTTCGCTGTTCTGCGCGACGAAAGGCGACTCGCGCGTCTCGAGCGCCGGTTCCAGCCGCAGCAGTTCCGGCTCCATACCGCAGGCAACGATCCAGTAGGAGAGCACGCGCAGCGAGCGCAGCAACTCGCCCAACGGATGCGGCAAAGTGGCGCTCGCCGGCAATTCGTCGAAGCGCACGGCGCAGAAGAGTTCCTCCCAGACGGCTGCACCGACGCCGGTCACCCAGTGGCGGTCGCTCGGCCGATCGAAGCTGCGGCGCAGCACGCTGCGCAGCAGACCGGGGTCGAGCACCTCGGGCAGCAGCTTGTGGCCGATCCGCTGCAGGCTTTCGGCAACGAAACCGGTGTTCGGCAGGATTCCGGTCGAGGTGTACAGTTCCGAATGGCGATGGCTCATCGCCAACTGAATGAGGCTGTTGCGTAGCGCAGCGCGCAGTTCGGGGCGCGCGCCAAGCAGGTAGCACAAGGCCTGCAGATTCCGTTTCGCCGTCTTGTAATCCTTCGGATCAGCCGGCCGGATTTCGCCGACCAGTTGCACCAGCACGTCCGTCACTTCAGCCGGCGTGCCGCGGCAGCCGGCAAGGATCTCTTCCAGGTTCACGACGTTTTCTCCGCGCAGCGACGAAGCGGCCTCGCTCGTCGATTACAATCGGCGGAATCTTAACAAAGTATCGTGCCGCCCGCCGCTGGCGGCAGCAGGCAGCCCATGATCATCGTCCTCTCGCCCGCCAAGACGCTCGACTATCGGACTGCGCCGACGGTCGCCGAGCATACTCAGGCGCAGTTCCTCGACCAGTCGCAGTTGCTCATCGACCGCCTGCGCCAACTGACCCCGGCCGAACTCGCCAGTCGGCTGAAGATCAGCGATTCGCTGGCCATGCTCAACAGCACGCGGCATGCCGAATGGCAGCTCCCGTGCACGCCGGAAAACGCCAAGCAAGCCGTCCTCGCCTTCAACGGCGACGTCTACGAGGGTCTGGACGCGAGCAGCCTGTCGCTCGCCGACCTGCAGTTTGCCCAGCGACACCTGCGCATCCTGTCCGGCCTCTACGGCCTGCTCCGGCCGCTCGACCTGATGCAGCCCTACCGGCTCGAAATGGGAACGCGGCTGTCCAACCCGCGCGGCAAGGACCTTTACGCCTTCTGGGGCGAGCGCATCGGCGAAGCGCTGGCGCAAGCGCTGCGCGCAGAAGCCGCCAGCGCGCTGATCAATCTCGCCTCGGAAGAGTATTTCAAGGCGGTCAGCCGCCGATCTCTGCCGGTCCCGGTGATCCAGCCGGTCTTCGAGGACTGGAGCGGCGGCCGCTTTCGCGTCATCAGCTTCTGGGCGAAACGGGCGCGCGGACTGATGGCGCGCTTCGCGATTCGTAACCGCGTGCACGAACCCGCCGGCCTGCAGGACTTCGCGGCCGAAGGCTACAGCTTCGTACACGCCGCGTCGGACGACACGGTCTGGGTCTACCGCCGGCGCCGCGAGTAAATGGCGGCCCGACCGATGAGCGCGCGCCGCGCCTCAGCCGACGGCGAGCAGCGCGCTGACGTGTTCGGCGATCGCCAGACACGCGGTCAGCCCGGGCGACTCGAGGCCGAACAGGTTGACCAATCCGTCAACGCCGTGTTCGGCCGGACCCTGGATCAGGAAATCCGCCGCCGGCTGCGTGCGTGCGCCGAGCTTCGGCCGGATTCCGGCGTAGGCCGGCGCCAGCGCGCCATCCGGCAACGCCGGCCAGTAGCGGCGAATCTCGCGGTAGAAGGCCGCCCCGCGCGCCGGGTCGACGCGATAGTCGAAAGCGGGAGGCGGCGCGCTGGCGGGTGCCTCGGGCAACCACTCGACATCCGGCCCGAAGCGCGCCTGTCCGGCCAGATCGAGCGTCAGATGAACGCCGAGCCCACCGCTTTCCGGCAAGGGATAGATCAGACGCGAGAACGGCGCCGGCCGCTGCAGACTGAAATAGTTTCCCTTCGCATAGCCATTGAACGGCAGGCAACGCGGCGGAAAACCGCTCAGCGTCCGGGCAAAGTGCGTCGCCGACAGACCGGCGGCGTTGATCACGATTTCCGCGCGCAGGCGCAGCGGTTCGGCGCCGCCGACAGCGAGAACGATTCCACTCGCGTCTACCGTCCCGCCAACGACCGGCGAGCGCAGCACGAGCAGCGCCCCGTGCCGCTCGGCGTCGGCGAGCAAGGCGAGCATCAGCGCGTGGCTGTCGACGATGCCGGTCGACGGCGAGTGCAGCGCCGCACAACAGGCCAATTCGGGTTCGAGCGCGCGCGCCTCGCGGCCGCTCAGCAGGCGCAAGTCGGCAACGCCGTTGGCCTGGCCCTGGGCGCGCAGCGCGTGCAGCCGGGCGAGCTGCGCATTCGCCGTCGCCACGACCAGCTTGCCGCAGCGCCGGTGCGCCACCGCGTTCTCCGCACAGAACTCGTAGAGCTGCCGCTGGCCGGCGACGCACAGACGAGCTTTCAGCGAATCCTGCGCGTAGTACAGACCGGCGTGGATCACCTCGCTGTTGCGGCTGCTCGTTTCCAGACCGAAAGCCTCGTTGCGCTCGATGATCAGCGTTTCGCGGCCGCGCCGCGCGAGCGCACGCGCGCACGCCAGACCGATCACCCCGGCCCCGATGACGACTGCTGCAAGCTTCTCCATGCGCACCTCCGGCAGACGGCACGATTCTACCGGACGCCGCTGTCGCCTCCCAGCGTGGCGCTGCCGTACACGCGTTGCAATCCCGGCTGAGGCTAAAGCCGGCGCCCGATTTTCCGTGAATACAACGATCAGCAGCAACTTCCGGAGTCAAGATGCATCCTCAGTGCAAGTTTCCCGCCGTCCTCGTGCTCGCTGCGCTCTTCCCGGCGACGGCTGGCGCAGCGTGGCAGGTGATCTCGGCCGAACCCGGCAAACGCGTCGAGATCGACCGCGCCAGCATCCGCAAGGAAGCCAACGGCAAGACGATCGCCGAGGGCCGGATCATCCTCGACAAGCCGATCATCGACGCCAAGACCTCGTCTTCGTATCGCATCGTGCAGGCGCTCAATCGCTACGACTGCGCGCTGCGCACCTACAGCACGCTGAAGCGGACCTACTTCAAGGAGGAAGGTCAGTTCCTGCGCGAGGACGAAGTCAAGGTGCAGGTCGAAATGCCAGTGCGCAGCGGCATGCTCGACGACAAGCTGCTACGCGAAGTCTGCCGCCCGAAACCGGGTCCGGAAGCCGCCGCTGCCGCCAGCCGCACGGCCGACAAGGTCAACGAGGCGGCCGGCGAGCTGCGCAAGGCCAACGAAGCGCTGCTGCAGAAGGACGTGCGGCGCGCCAATCTGCCGACGCCGGCGACCGAAAAACCTGAACGCGAGGCGAAAGCAGCGGGCGAAACCGCCGCGCCCGCGCAATCGGCTCCACCGACGCCACCCACGCCAACGGCCCAGCCCACGCCGGCCGCCCGGCCGCCCGCAGCGGCAGCGCAGGCGCGCGCCGTGCATCCCGCACGGCCGGCAATCCGCGCACCGCGCGTCCTCGCCGCGCGCCCCGACGACGAGCCGCCCGCCGCCACGCCGACCTACACGCGCATTCCCTGGGCCTACTCAGGTGAAGGCGGGCCCGACAACTGGGGCCGGCTGAAACCCGAATACGCCACCTGCGCCAACGGCCGCCGACAATCGCCGATCGACATTCGCGACGGTTTCCGCGTCGACCTCGAAACGCTGCAGTTCACCTACCGGCCGTCGCAGTTTCGCGTCATCGACGACGGGCGCACGATCCAGGTCCAGGTCAGCGGCAACAGCATCGGCTTGCTCGGCAAGACCTACGAACTCGTCGAGTTCCATTTCCACCGCCCGTCGGAAGAGCGCGTCGACGGCAAGTCATTCGACATGGTCGCCCACCTGGTGCACAAGTCGGCCGACGACAAGCTCGCGATCGTCGCGGTCCTGCTCGAAAAAGGGATGGAAAACCCGCTCATCCAGACGATCTGGAACAACCTGCCGCTGGAAAGGAACGAGTACGTCACGCCACCCGGAATCAGCATCGACCTGACGCAACTGCTGCCGACCGAGCACGGCTACTACACCTACATGGGCTCGCTCAGCACACCGCCGTGCACCGAAGGCGTCCTCTGGCTCGTCCTCAAGCAGCCGCAACAAATCTCGCCCGAACAACTGGCCATCTTCGCCCGCCTCTACCCGCACAATGCACGCCCGATCCAGGCGAGTTCGGGGCGCATGATCAAGGAATCGCGCTGACCCGGGCGCGCCGAGCGGCGCGTCCCGCCTGAGGCGCGCCAGGCGCGCCCAGTTCCGCTTCTTGATGCCGTCTCTGCCTATTCCCGCTTCTGCGCGGCCGCCTGCAGGCGCCGACGGACGTAGGCGATATGCTCCTGCGCAGCGCGCCGCGCCGCTTCCGGTTGCCGCTCGCCGATCGCCTGCGCGATCGCCTGATGTTGCGCCATCAGCTCGCGGCGGGTTTCCGGGCTGACAGCGATTTCCTTCAAAGTCCGCCGCACGTGCTCGTGCAGCAGGCGCATGACGCTGCCCACCAGATGCGCATACAGCACGTTGTGCGCCGTCTCGGCGATCGTCAGGTGAAAACCGACATCGGCCGCCACCTGCTCGCTCCGATTGTTGCCAGCGTAGGCCAGATCGAGCCGCGCGTAAGCCTGCGCCAGCCGTTGCAGATCATCGTCGGTCGCGCGCTGCGCGGCCAGCTCGGCGGCCGACGATTCGAGCAGCAGGCGAAACTCGAGCACGTCCTCGTGCAGCGCTGGATGCTGCTCGAGCAGCGGTTGCCAGGGGTCGCTGAAACTCGCCGCCAGGCGATCGGTCACGTAGGTTCCGCCGCCATGCCGGCTGACCAGCAGTTCGCGCGAAACCAGCCGCTTGATCGCCTCGCGCAGCGACGGGCGCGAAACGCCGAACTCCAGCGCCAGTTCGCGCTCGGCCGGCAGGCGCTCGCCCGGCTTCAGCGTCCCGTCGAGGATGCGCGCTTCGAGCTGATGAGCGATCGCGTCGGGAATGCGCGGCAGATTGAGCTTGACATGACGCATTCGGGGCAATGCTCGGAGCGGATCGACGAGGAATTGAGGAGAGAGCGCGGAGTGACCGGCGAATGACGGATTCCGGCCGACGGCAGCCCGCAGTATCGCAGGAAAGCCGCATGCTCACCAGTTCGCCGCAGCGCCACAGCGCTCCGCTACCCGGACGGCGCTGCACGCCGGCCGAAAAATGCAGGCGATGTGTGCAATAGCGCACAGACCCCGATCGCCATCCGGCCGACAATGCGCTCGAGTGCTTAGCGGCCACCACCTCCCTCCCCCCCCTCGCCAGGCGCTTGCAGTACCGGCCCGGCAACGGCTCCCCCACCGTTCCGGGCCATTTTCGTCGACCCGCGCGCCGCTTGCGCGCGATCCGCCGGCTCCCGCTGACCGAGCGGGCGATTGACAAGGCGCGCGCTCCTCGCTAATGTACCGGAAAGTGGTCTTACCACTTTTTGACGTTCGCCTTTCCGTCGCATCTTTCCGTCGCATTCGCGCAGAGGAGCCAGTCATGGACGCAGCGGGCAGCCGGCACTATCCGGACAAACCGGACAAGGTGTATCTCTTCGGAACGTGTCTGATCGATCTCTTCTGGCCGCAGGCCGGCCTCGACGCCGTCCGCCTGCTCGAACGCGAAGGCATCGAGGTCATCTACCCGGCCGATCAGACGTGCTGCGGACAGCCGGCGCACAGCAGCGGCTTCCCCGAGCAGAGCCGCGCCGTCGCGCTCGCCCAACTGGCGCTGTTTCCCGAGCCGTGGCCGGTCGTCGTCCCCTCGGGCTCGTGCGCCGGAATGATGCGCCAGCACTATCCAGACCTTTTCGCCGACGACGCGCAGCACCTGGCGCAAGCGCGCGCGCTCGCCGAACGCGTCTTCGAACTGAGCGAGTTCCTCGTCCATGTCGCGCGCGTCCGGCTGACCGACCTTGGCCCGGCAACGCGCGTCGCCGTGCACACCTCGTGCGCCGCGCGTCGCCAGATGGGAACGCACGCGCACGCCGGCGCGCTGCTCGCCCAACTCAGCCGGGTCGAAGTCGCCGTACACGAGCACGAAGCCGAATGCTGCGGTTTCGGCGGCACCTTCTCGCTCAAACACCCGGCAATCTCGGCCGCGATGGCCGCCGACAAGGTCGAAGCGATCGCCCAGACCGGCGCCGACGCGCTGCTTTCGGCCGACTGCGGCTGCCTGCTCAACCTGACGCACACGATCGAGAAGGAAGGCCGGCGGCTGCCCGGCGAGCACCTGGCCAGCTTCCTCTGGCAACGCACCGCCGACGAAGGAGGAAAAGCATGAGCGCACGCGACAACATCCTGCAGCGTCTGCGCGCCGCCGGCAGCACTCGGCAGCCGCTCGAACCCGACATCGAAGGCTTCTACGCCGCCGCCAAAGCCACCCGGCCCGCTTCGACGCGCGCCGCGCGCATCGCGCTATTCTGCGAGAAAATGGCTTTCTGGCGTGGCGAGGTCGTACGCGTGACGCGCGACACCTGGCCGGAAAAGCTGCTCGAACTGTGCTGCGCGAAAGGAATCAACAGCGTGCTCTACGGCGAGCACAGCGAGCACGCGGCGGCACTGCAGGCCGCCGGAATCAGCGGCCTGCAGCCCTACGCGCGGCCGATCGACGACTGGAAAGGCGAACTGTTCAGCGAGATCGACGCCGGCTTCACCTCGACGCGCGGCGGCATCGCCGAAACCGGCACGCTGATCCTCTGGCCGGACAACCGCGAACCCCGCCTGCTCTCGCTCGTCCCACCGATCCACTTTGCACTGCTCGACGCCGACAAGCTCTACGACCGCTTTTTCGACGCGATCAGCGAACAAGGCTGGAGCGCCGGCCTGCCGACCAACGCGCTGCTCGTCTCCGGACCCTCGAAAACGGCCGACATCCAGGTCACGCTCGCCTACGGCGCGCACGGCCCGAAGGAGCTGATCGTCCTCCTGCTGGTCAACCCGGGAGAAGTGCAATGAGCGCCACGCACGAATTGAAGTTCGTCCCCGCCAGCGAGTTCCGCGAGCGCTCAGCTACCGCCGTCGGCGACGCGCACCTGCGGCAAAGCTTCCGCGCCGCGATGGATTTCCTGATCGCGCGCCGCGCTGCGCAGTTTCCCGACCTCGCCGCGCTCGAACAGCAGCGCCGCCTGGCCGAACAGATCCGCCAATACACGCTGGCTCGCCTGCCCGATCTGCTCGAACAGCTCGAGCGCAAGCTCACCGCCAACGGTGTCCAGGTGCATTGGGCCGAAACGCCGGCGCAAGCCAACGCGATCATCGTCGACATCGCCCGCCGCCACTCGACGCGCCTCGTCGTCAAGGGCAAGTCGATGGTCAGCGAGGAAGTCGAACTCAACCATGCGCTCGCCGCCGCCGGAATCGAAGCGCTGGAAAGCGACATGGGCGAGTACATCGTCCAGCTCGACGGCGAAAAACCCTCGCACATCATCATGCCGGCGATCCACAAGACGAAACAGCAGATCGCCCGCCTCTTCGCCGCCAAGGTGCCGGGCGCCCGCTATACCGAATCGGTCGACGAACTGATCGGCATCGGCCGCGCCGTCCTGCGCGAAAAGTTCCGCGCCGCCGAAGTCGGCCTTTCCGGCGTCAACTTCGCCGTCGCCGAAACCGGCACGCTGTGTCTGGTCGAAAACGAAGGCAACGGCCGCATGTGCACGACCGTTCCCGACGTGCATATCGCGATCACCGGCATCGAAAAGGTCGTCGAAAAGCTCGCCCACGTGCCGCCGCTCTTCGGCCTCTTGACACGCTCGGCGACCGGTCAGGCGATCACCACCTACTTCAACCTGATCAGCGGCCCGCGCAAACCGGGCGAGAAGGACGGCCCGCGCGAGCTGCACCTCGTCCTCGTCGACAATGGCCGCACGCAGGCCTACCGCGACGAACAGATGCGCGCGACGCTGCAGTGCATCCGCTGCGGCGCGTGCATGAACCATTGCCCGGTCTACACGCGCATCGGCGGGCACGCCTACGGAACGACCT
>NZ_JAPUVR010000093.1 GCF_029255125.1 Accumulibacter sp.
AGCGCGACAAGGCGAGAAGCTGGCCGACAGCGGTCGCCTGGCGGAAGGAAAGCTACTGATCGACATGGCCATCGCACGCCTCGAGGCGCTCAATCGTGCCGTCGACCAGTCGCCGGCCGCGCGCAGTTCAGCCAATATGGGCAACGCCGAACGCAACGCGCTGCTCGGCAGCGCGCTCAAGCGGCGCGCTTGCGCGCTGGCGGCGGCAGATTCGCCCTGGAGCGAGGTCGCCCAGGCGCTGCGCAAGGCCGCCGACGCGTACCTGGCAACCAGCCGGGGACAGCCGCCGCACAGCCAGCCGTACCACACACTGAACGCACTCCCGCTGCACTGGCTGGCCGGCAAGCTCGCTGAGCGCGACCGCGCGCGCGCGGTCGACGTCGCCCGTCAATGCGGCGCGCAGGCGAGCCAGCGCTTCGCCGCCAGCAAGGACTTCTGGGACGCCGTCGGGCGACCCGACGCCGCTGTCGTCGAATGGCTGCTCGGCGACGATCCGACCGACCCGGGCAACGCGCTGGAGAATGCCTACCGCCAACTGGCCAGGGAAGTGCCGTACAGTGGCCGGCAATGGGACTCGGTCGCCCGGCAGCTCCGGCTGCTCGCCAGCCTGCTGCGCAGACGGCAAGCGGCAGCCGACGGGGCGCCGCCGGCGGACCCGAGCGCAGCGGTCGAAGCAGCCGGTCGGCGCGACGACGCGCAGCGGGCCGACGCGCAGCGCGCCGACGTCCTCACCCAGCTTGCCGAGCGCCTGGCTGGCTTTGCATCGCCCTCTTCCGCGCCGTCCGGCGCTGCTGCCTCGAAGGAGACGCCATGAACCAGAACCTCATCAGCCGGATCGACGCCGGCGGAAGCAAGAAGATCCTCGCCTGTGACGGCGGCGGAATCCTTGGCCTGATCAGCGTCGAGATCCTGGCCCGGCTCGAGCGCGAGCTGCGCAGCGCGCTGGGCCAGCCCAAGCTCGTCCTCGCCGACTATTTCGACTTCGTCTGCGGGACGAGTACCGGCGCCATCATCGCCGCGTGCATCTCGGCCGGCATGCCGATGGAGCGCATCCGCAGCTTCTATGTCGATAGCGGCGAGCAGATGTTCGACAAGGCATCGCTGCTCCACCGCCTGCAGTACAGCTACAACGACGAGCCGCTGGCGGCCAAGCTGCGCGAGGAGCTCGACCAGGCGCTGGCGCACGTCGCCAGGCCCGGTGAACCGAACGCGACGCTCGGCGACGCCGGTCTGCGCACGCTGCTGATGATGGTCATGCGCAACGCAACGACCGATTCGCCGTGGCCGGTGTCGAACAATCCGCGCGGCAAGTACAACCAACTGGCGCGCAAGGATTGCAACCTGCGTCTGCCGCTCTGGCAACTTGTCCGCGCGAGCACCGCGGCGCCGACGTTCTTCCCGCCGGAGGTCGTCACCTTCGCCCGCGGCACGCCGGACGAGTACCAGTTCATCTTCGTCGACGGCGGCGTGACCACCTACAACAACCCGGCGTTTCTCGCTTTCCAGATGGCCACCGCGGCACCCTACAAGATCTGCTGGCCGACCGGCAGCGATCGCCTGCTGATCGTTTCGGTCGGCACCGGCAACGCCGCGAAAGCCCGGCCCAACCTCGAAGCGAGCGATCTCTGGCTGCTCGACAATGCGCGCAACCTGCCCGGGGCGCTGATGAACGCAGCGCTTGCCGGCTGGGACATGGCCTGCCGAACGCTTGGCGAATGCCGCTTCGGGGCGCCGATCGACCGCGAATTCGGCGACATGGTCATTCCCGCCGGCGGCGCAAGCAACGCCAGCGCAAGCAAGCAGTTCGCCTACGTGCGCTACGATCCGGACGTCAGCCAGAGCGGTCTCGCCGCGCTCGGCCTGGCCGAGATCAAGGCGGAGAACGTTCAGGTGCTCGATTCGGTGAAATACATCCCCGACATTCAGCGCGTCGGTCGGACCTACGCCGAGCACTGCGTCCGCATCGAACACCTGCGGGGATTTGCATGAGCGGCAAGACGTGCTTCGTCGTGCAAGGCTTCGGCAAACGGACCGACTTCACCGACGGACGCGTGCTCGACCTGGACGCCTCGTACGCGATCATCAAGGAAGCGGTCGAGGCGGCCGGCCTGGTCTGTGTGCGGGCGGACGAGATTCCGCATAGCGGAGTGATCGACCGGCCGATGTACGAAATGCTGCTGCAAGCCGATCTGGTGATCGCCGACCTGTCGACCTACAACGTCAACGCCGCTTTCGAACTCGGCATCCGCTACGGCCTGCGCCCGGGAGCGACGATCATCGTCGCCGAGGCGCAGTTCAAGAATCCCTTCGACGTCAGCCACATCGTCATTCACAGCTACAAGCACCTCGGCGAAGACATCGGCGCGCAGGAAGCCAAGCGCTTCCGCAGCGCGCTCGCCCAGGCCATCCAGGCGGCGCTCAGCGAAGCCGTGCCGGATAGTCCGGTCTACACCTTCCTGCCCGACCTGCGCCCGCCGCAACGTGGCGCCGCGCCGGCGGCCACGACGCGCGGCGGCGAGACCCGAGGAAGCCGGCTGCGTGCCCTCGAACGCGCCGGCGAACCCCCCCGGGAACGCGCCGGCGAACACCCCGGCAAGTTCGCCGGCTTCGCCTTCGCGCTCCGCCCGGGCGGGCGCGGGCTGGGTGGCGACCGCGCCGCCGGCGGGCGCGATACGATGTTGCCGCCCGTTTCCTCGCGCCGGAGTCCGCTTGCGGCGGACAACAGCGACAAGCTTCCAGACAGCCTTCCCGAATGGACGACGGAATCGATGAGAGAATCGATGAGAGAATCGGCGCCAACGCCCGAGCGCGGCGTCGCCGACGAAACTCCTGCGCTGCCGCCGACGACCGCCAAGCACTGGCTCGATGCCGCGCTCGCCGAACTGAATCCGCCGGCTGGACGGTCGGGCGATGCGGCGCGCGCCGTTGCCCTGTTGCGCCAGGTCTACGCACAACGGCCCAACGACGCCTTCGTCATCCAGCAACTCGCCCTGGCCACTGCGCGCAGCGCCCAGCCGAGCAGCGAGGAGGCCTTGCACGCCGCCTGCCACCTGCTGCGCGAAGTTTCGCCGGAAACGACCAACGATCCCGAAACGCTGCTCCTCTGGGGCGCGGTCCACCAGCAACTGTGGGAACTGCGCGCACAGCCGGACGACCTCGCCCAGGCGGTCGCCGCGTACGAGCGCTGCTTCCGCCTGAAACAGGACTGTGCGAGCGGCAGCCGCCTGGCTTTCCTCCTCGACCTGCAGGCGCTCGAATCGCTCAAGCGCGGCGCCCGCGACGAAGCGATCGCCGACGCCGTGCAGGCCAGACGCGTCCGCCACGAGATCGTCCGGCTGGCGGAAACCTCGCCTCCGCCCGCCGACATGGATGGCGCTGCCGATGCCGATGCCGAATCTGCTGCCGATACCGGCGCTGACGGCAACGCCGACGCCAACCGCCGGTTCCGCACGCTCGCCGCGCGCTGGGAAGCCGCGCTCGGCCTTGGCGATCTGCCCGCCGTCGAGCGCAGCGAAGCCGAGCTGAGCGCGCTGCCGGTCGCCGCCGCCATGCACGACGAACGCCGCCGGCAAGGCGACCGCCTGCGCGCGATCCAGGCCGAATACGCTCGCCTGCTCGCCGCCTGACGGTTGCCTCGTCCGCTGCCCGCCCGCGCGCGGCGAGCGGCAACGACGGCGCAGCCGCCGGGCGCGAACGTGGCGCTGCGCCGACCTCCGGCCGACGACGGGCCGGCGCGCGAGCCCCCGCCCATTCCCCGAGAGCTACTTCAGGATATTGAACAGGTTGGAAAAATCATCCGTCCACGGGCGGAAATCGGGCCGCACGACGAGTAGCCGCAGATCGTCGATCGACTCGTAGAGCAGTTCGGCGCGCTCGGGGGTCGCGATCAGCAGCCATTCAGCGTCGAGACAGAAACGATCGCCGGGATCGGCGCGCAGTTGATGAATCACCGTCCGCCGGCCAAGACGCTCGGCGGCGGCGGCGACGACCGGACGCAGGTCGAGATAGTTGTTGGTGATGTTCACCGCGAGCAGACCGTCGTCGCGCAAGTGGCGCAGGTAAGCGCGCATCGCCTCGACGGTGAGCAGATGCGTCGGCACCGAATCGCCCGAAAACGCGTCCATCACCAGCAGGTCGAACTGCTGCGCCGGCTCGCTTTCCAGCATCAGCCGTCCATCGCCGAGAATCGGCACGACGCGCGCCGGCGTGTCGGCCAGGAAGCTGAACTCGCTGCGCGCCAGTTCGAGCATCTGCTCGTTGATCTCGTACATCCTGATCTCGTCGCCCGCGCGGCCGTAGCTGGCCAGCGTGCCGGCGCCCAGGCCGACGATTCCGATCTTGCGCGGTCCCTCCTCGGGCAGCGTCAGGAAAGCCTGACCGATGCCCGACTTCGCGCAGAAATACGCCGTCGGCCGTTGCCGGTACTCGGCCGCCAGGTATTGCTCGCCATGATAGATGTTGCCGTGCAGCAGCTTGCGTTTGACCCCCAGCTCGCCATCGGTGGTATCGATGACGCGCAACTGGCCGTAGAAATTGCGCACGACGCGCCGGTAGTCGTCCACGTAGTTGAACGAAATCTGCCCCAGCCGTGCGCCGTAGGCGAGCAGCGCGCCGACCAGCAGAATCCGCCACAGCGGCGGACAATCGCGCCAGACGACGATCACGGCGAGCGCCGCACAGAGAAACAGGCCGATCAGCAACTCGTAGTAGGCGTTGAAGATCACTGGAGCGAGCAGGCCGACGAACATGCCGCCAAGCGCACCGCCGATCGACAGCATCAGATAGAACAGGGTCAGATGACGAACCGGCGGGCGCCGCCTGACCAGTTCGCCGTGACAGACCATGCAGAAGACGAAGAGCGAGAGCGACAGCGCGACGATGAGCAGCGTCGGCGAAGCGCCACCGCCGCCGGCGATCACCCGGTCGACCGCGAACAGGCCGCAGGGCAGCGCGAGCAGAAAGCCCGGCCGGTAGTAGTAGCGCGGCGCGTCGAAACAGAGAATGAAGCTCAACAGATAGATGCTGAGCGGCAGCACCCAGAGAAATGGCACTGCGGCGACATCCTGGGTGAGAAACTGGGTCAGCGCCAGCAGAAGCAGCGACGCTGTCATCGCCAGACCGACCCACAACAGACACTCGCGCAGCGTCGGCGGCGGCGCCACCGCCGTTGACTGCGGCTCGCCGCCCTCCCCGGCCGCCGCCGGATTCGCGCCACCATCCGCCGGTGCAGCCGCTGCCGCACACCACGACCGCCAGGCGCTGCTCAGACACGCGACGACAAAGGCAACGTAAGCCAGCGACCACAGCCGCGCCTGTTCGAGCACCGGCAACAGCGGCTCGACGAGGACCGGATAGCTCAACAGGGCGAGCATCGAGGCCAGATTCGACAGCGCGTAGAGCCGGTAAGGCATCGCCCTGCCGAACGCACGCCCGACCCAGGCCTGCATCAGCGGCCCGGTCGTCGACAGCAGCAGATACGGCAGACCCACCGCCGAGGCGAGAACGAAGAGGACGTTCCACGTCGGATCGGCAAACGCCGCGTCCTTCCAGCTCGCGTCGGCAACGACCGGCAACGTCGCCAGACTGAGCAGCAGCAGAACGCCATGCACCACATTCTGCCGGCGCGGCGCCAGGTGCTGGTGCAGCAGATGGACGTACAGATAGCCCAGCAGCAGTTCGACCTGAAAGAAGACCAGACAGGTGCTCCACACCGAAGACGAACCGCCAAACCACGGCAGAATCATTTTGGCGATGATCGGCTGCACCTGAAAAAGCAGGAAGGCCGAGAGGAATACGGTGAGCGCGAAACTAAGCAAGCGATTTCTCCAGACGATGGGAAC
>NZ_JAPUVR010000094.1 GCF_029255125.1 Accumulibacter sp.
AGACGGTCTTCTCTTCGCCATGCAGCAGTTCGGCGGTCTGCGTCATGTCGGCGACGTTCGCCGCCGTTCCAAGCACCGTGTGCACCAGCCCGCTTTCGGCATCGACACCGATGCGCGCCTTCATGCCAAAGTGCTATTGCTTGCCCTTCTTCGTCTGGTGCATCTCCGGATCGCGGGCCTTCGCTTGGTTCTTCACCGACGGCGGTGAAGCCAGAGTCGTCGCGTCAGCAATCGTACTCTCGCGTATCATCAGCCCCTGGCTCGTCAGTTGCCCGTTGATCGCCTCGCAGACGGCCTTCGACAGATCCTTCTGTACCAGCAAGTGGCGAAACTGCAGCAGCGTCGTTGCATCGGGTACCGCTTCTTGCGACAGATCGATCCGCACGAATCCCCATAACGCCTGGCTGTCGGTGATCGCATCCTCCACCCCCCTCATCCGATAGACCATACCATGGCAGGACCAGATAGATTCGCAGCATTCGCTCCAGCCCGATCGGCGGCCGCCCGCGCTTGCCTTTGGGGTAATGCGGTATGACCGCCAGTATTTCCTGCCAGGGGATAAGTTTTTCCATGTCGGCAAGAAACAGCTCGCGCTTCGTGACCCGCTTCTTCGCGGCAAACCTGGCTTCCGACAAGCTGATCTGACTCATTGGCTAATCCCATCCGCTATGACGTTTTCCTTATACGATTCGCATTGTCGGACGGGGCGATTAGATCAGCGTTTCCCTACTGGCGGCGGGAATCGCGGTGGCTCCTTCTCCTTCATCGTGAACTAGACACCCATTTTTCCAACAAAATACCTATGACAATCCTTTAATTCAACGTTGTAAACTGCGGCGCGTTCGACCTCCTCCCTGACCCTGCAGATCCTCGTATTGGAAAAATCAGCCCAGACAAGCTTATCGCTGATCTTCAACTGCGATGCAGGCACCCATCCATGATTTTCTGAAAAGAGCGGGTAGTTTGGGGCAACTCGCAAGGTTTCATCATCGTTGTTGCCCGTTCCAAGTCTCAGGACATGCAAAACTATTTGATCCGCATGCACAAAAGCCCTGGTTATCGGCTTGTAGATGTATTCGGCTTCCGGTCGGAAGGGGTGACCAGGACGGACGGGGATGGGTTTGTCTTCGGGCCAGGTTGTAACCAGGTCACCCACCTGCAGTTCCTCAATGGGTCGCAACCCGTCTCGGGTATGGACCAAGGTGCCTGCCGCGAAGCAGGCAGAGGTGGCACCGTTTGTTTGGGCAGCAAAGGCTCTTCGATAAGTGGAGCCCTGCGAGTTCCGGTCCGTTGGCTGGGGATACGGTTGGTTTTGACCTTCTGAGATTTTATCCAAACCGAGTAGAGCTCGGTGGAGCTTGCGGGCGAAGGGACGCACGCTGGGAAAGTCGCCAGACATTTCCACGGCCAGCGGCCCGGTGCGCGCCAGCGCATCGTCCACAAATCCACGGAGCACCTTCCTCATGCCTTACGCGGCGTCTCGGATGGCCGACGCAAGGGCCACGAAGTAGGCGGCGTCTTGCCGTCCACAGCGCGATGTGGTCGGCGTTCGTCGTATAAGAGGATGCATGCGGTCAGTTTGGCTCTTGCATCGCCAACGTTGTCGTAGGCCTTGAGACACACCTCCTCGTACTTGACCGTCTTCCACAGGCGCTTGAGGAAGACGTTATCACGCCAGGACCCCTTGCCGTTCATGCTGATCCCGATTTCGTGCGCCTTGTTGAGTAGACCGGTGAATTCGCCGCTGGTGAACTGGCAAGCCTGATCGGTGTTGAAGATCTCCGGGCACCCGTGGCGGTGAATGGCGTCGTGCGCTGCATCCAGACAGAAGTCGGTCGTCAAGGTGTTGGAGAGCCGCCAGGCGAGCACCCGCCTTGCGGTCCAGTCGATCACGACGAACAGACAGCGGAAGCCACGGCGCATCCCCGAATGTCGGTGATGTCGGCCGCCCATACCTGATTGGGCTCTTCGATGGCAAGGTCGCCTAGCAGATCGCGCACCATGCGGGCGCCGGTAAAGAGGCGCTCGATAGGCAACTCGTCGATGCTACGCATCAGTGCCAGATCCTCCGGCGAGACTTCGCGCGGCGTGTAGTAGGCGCTCGAACGTGCCAACCCGAGGAGGGCGCACTGAGACGAAACGGGCAAGCTTGCGCTTAGCCTCAATCATCGCCTTGCGGGCAGCCTGCCCGCCTTGGTGAGCGCATGTTCCAAAAAAATCGTTCTCCAGCGCCAACTGTCCGATCTTGGCGTGCAGCTTCGTCAGTTCCGGATCAGCGCTCACCGCAAGGCTCGGGTCACCAAAAACCTGAACCGCACGCGCCCTCTGTTGCCGCTTCCAGTCCGTGATCTGGCTCGGGTGGACGTCAAACCGCTGCGCCAGCTCCGCCGATGTCTTGTCGCTCTTCAGCGCCGCTAGCGCCACCTGCGCCGTGAATTCCGGCGTGTGCTTCCGCCTCGTCGTTCTCGCCATGCTCGCGCTCCTGTTGGACTGCTTCCGCAGCCGTTTGAGGGGGCACGACTACCACTTATCGTGCTGTCCGAATTTCCGGGGCCACATCTACCGTGCTTGGCCTCGTCGCACAGCGTTCAGCGAACAAAGCAGCGAGCTTCACTGCAGGATTGGGCATCACCGGCCCTGGTCTTTGCATTCGACTTGACAGTCTGCGTTGCCAACACAAACACCCATGTACTCAATTCGCGCAACGCCTCTCGCAGGATGCGGCTGCTGTTGGATGTACGGCGGTCCTACGTTGGCCTCAGCCTGAGTGTAGATCCTCCAGTCGGGGACCCCGAGATCGAGAAATGAGATACGGAGAGAGTTTGCTCTTTCGGCAGCGAGTTTCATTTCGGCGATGCCGTCGGTTAGCGGCGACGCGTCTCCTGGCGCGACGATAACCACTGCCTCAAGAGCTATGGTTCTTAAACACGCCGCTTGATCTTTGATCTCTGCCGCGGAAACCTCAGGCACAACAGAAGATCCGGCGGAAAAGGGAACGCGAATGTTGACCGTCGCCCTCAAGGCCGTTACCGCGCTCGCATTATGACAGATGCCCACTGCGGTCAGAGTCAGCAGGAGGTCGCGCAAGCATTTTCCGTACGTCATGATAGTGATTCCCAATAGCCCTTGTCTAACCAATAAAGTTTATCCGCCGCCGCAACAGAGCAGGTCAGGGCCGGTGGCGTTCTCCGCCGCGGATAAACGCTGTTCGTTGGACTAAGGTGATTTCTACGAATGTTCATCCCGGGCAGGCCGGTTGGATCAAGATGTCCCACTTGGGTAGGAGCGGGTTTCGTTGCAGCCGTGACTCGACGGCTTGCATGGCGTCCTTGGCTACAGTGATTCCTTTTTCGTAGACGGTGCGGTTCAATTCGACGACGGGATGAACGCCTTTCCAGGTGATGCTCTTGGCCCACTGGAGCATCGTTTGGGTGTCGGCCAGCTTAGCGCCGTTCCAGTGCTTTTCCAGGATTCCCCAGCAACGTTCGACGGGATTGTATTTGCTGTGGTACGGCGGATAGTAGAGGAGGCGAATGGACTTGCCGATGTGGTCGGCGAACTCGACCATGCGCTTGAGGAATTGCGTGCGGCGGCCATTGCTTTCGGGTCCGTTATCGGCCTTGAGCTGGAGGTGTGTGACGCGAGCACGCTCTTCGGGGGCTTGACGCTCCCACCATGCGACGAGACTGTCCACGATGAAATCGCTGGTTTTTGCGGAGCTTCCGAAGGACAGATGGAGGGAACCACTGTCTTCATTGACGATACCGAATGGAGTGTATTTTTCCTCGCATCCCATGTCGTGGTCGGCCGCGCGATTGTCTCCCCGCGTCTTGCCGCCGCGCGAGTAGTCGCCAATATTCACCGTCGCCTTGCAGTCCATGCTCAAGCGCATCACCGCTTCGTCTTGGCAATCGCGGTCACGTTCCCGGATATTGGCAAAGATGGCGTCCGTTTCAGGGACTTTTTTTGGGGTTTGGCCTTGAGCACCGGACGCAACCGGTACCCGTTGCGGTTCAACACTTCCGACATGCCGCTCCGAGAGGGCAGCACATCGTCCGCAAATCCCAGTGCCCGCAACTGCTTGATGGCTTCCTCGGCCGTCAGGCGAGTGAACGACAATGTCGTGCGAAACGTCGGATCCTGTTGCGCATGGCTTGCCGCCAGTTCCCACAGCGCTTGCGCCGCCTCCGGGTGTTTCTCCTCCCACAGCTTCGCGCCGCAGCACAACGCGTGCAGCCCCAGACAAACGATGCCCGTACGTTTCTCATGCAGACCCAGCTGTACGGCCTGCCGACTCCAGCCAAAAACGTCCTCGGCTCGCCGAGCACTGCCTCTACAATACTTCAACGCCATCTCCGCCTCAAACGCTCTGCGCCTCGCCCCCGTCATTTTGCTCGCAGCAAGCCGGATATCTTCGAGGTGGAGGGCTCCAAGAGCAACACTCCTTTCCGCTACCGTGGTGACCCCCATCAGCACTTCCTCCAATCTACAAATCGACTGCAAGTATCGCACACAACGGTATGAACAATCAGAGATATCACCTAAAGCGCCGCGGCGGCGGTACTCATCGGGATTGTAAGTGTCCCGCATCTCGGGTCAAGCCTTGGCTGGTGGTCGCGCGGGTCAGACGGGCGGGATAAGAGTGGCTGCAGCGGAACCCCCCAGCGCGTCGTGGACGCGCAGCAGGAGCCAACGTGGGTGCTCTCGTTCGCCTGGGAGCGGTGAATGTAACCATCTGCTCAGCGAGGCTGGATCGGCGTAAGGTCACATGGCGCGCAAGTCGACGCTGTCCGCGCGCGCCAGGGGCGTCCTCACTGCATCAAGGCGGCAAAGCCCCACTGCGCCGGGTTATCGCGATCGACGACCTGGTGAGCGAACCGCTTACCGTGACGGGTCTTGCCGAATAGCGTCAGGCGCTGGACCCTCGCATCGTCGGCGACCACGCGCAGGCCGTTCGCGAGTGGAACGGCGCAGTCCTCAGCGACGCGAGTGAGGGAATGATCGTTGAGAGGTCTGCCGGTGCTGACCAACACCTTCTCTTGGGCTTGGGGAAAGGAACGTGCGGAAACCCTTCGCAGAAGCTCGGCGTTCTTCGTCAAGTGGGCGACGAACGCATCCCGTTCCGACTCCATTCTCGACCTGCATTCACCGATCAGGCAGGCTGGCAGCCAGCCAAGACGGCGAACGCCGGTTCGTGTGAAGGCTTTCTCGAAAAGCCGAACTCGAAGGAAAGACGCTTGCGAAACAGGATAGTTTGAAAGCGAGTCAGCGACCGTGACAGAACGCGACCGATTCAGGATTGTGTCGGATTGCGCCGCTGCGCCAGTCTGGCCGAGATCAAGCGGGCGGCTTCGCGCTCGATTCCGTTGGGTCGGCCGGCGAGCTGCCAGAGGATCAGGACGCTGGCCGGGTAGAGGACGATGCCGGCGAGAATCTTGACCAGCAGCGTGAGGGCGATCGAGCCGATAACCTCGGGCGTGATCTGGCTCAGCACGGCGAACATGATCAGGCCGGCGAACACCGGTCGCCAGAGGTCGCCGTACATTCTGCTGGCGCGTATCCCGCAGGCGCTGGAGACGAAGCCGATCATCACCGGCAGGATCGCCACGGAAACCGCCAGGCGAGCGAGCGCGGCGCCCTCAAGGCCCCAGGCGGAGGCCGCGAAATACGCCGTCGGGATGAGCAGCGCCAGATCGAGCCAGGTCTGCGCGGCGGTCAGGCGCGTTCGGCCGGTTACCCAGAGCGGCATTTCGAGGGTCAGCACGAGCGAGCCGAAGGCCGCGTGCACGGCCAGCCAGCGAACCGCGGCGATGGCGGAGAGCCATTTTTCGCCGAGCAGGATCGGCACCAGTTCGGGTGCGATCGACATCAGACCACAGGCGACCGAGAAGCAGATCAGCGCGATTGCCGAAAAGCTCAGGCAGAACAGCCGCTCGAGTTCTGCCGGCTGCTCGGCGACCTTGGCCAGCGTGGGAAACATGGCGCGCCGCAAGGGCATGACGAGTTCCGAACTCGGCATCGTCGCCAGTTCGTTGGCGACGTGGTAGCCGCCCATCGCGCTGGTCCCGAGCAAGCGACCGACGACCATCTCGTCGGTCTTGCGGTTGAGAAAGGCACCCACGCGGGAAATGATCAGCCACTGCGAAAAGCCCCAGATTTCGTGTCGCCGCTGCAGGCACAGGCGCGGGCGATAGGGGTGCATGACGTAGCTCAGAATGACTTCGATCAGGCTGCTGCTGGCCATTCCGGCAACCAGCGCCCAGTAGTTGCGCAGCCAGAAAGCCAGGCCGACGACGATCGTGAAGTTGAGCAGCTTGCTGTAGATGCTGAAGCGGAAATCCTTGGCGAAATCGAGTTCCTTGCGGAAGGCGACTACGCCGATGTTCTGGCAGCCGACGATCAGCGGGCGCAGCGCGATCGCCTGGATGACCGCGGTCGCTCGCGGTTCGGAGAAGAAGGGTGAGACCCAGGGGGCGATCAAGAGCAGTGTGCCGGCGATCAGCGCGCCCTGGATGAGCTGAATGGTCCACGCGGTGTCGTAGTGCTCGCGCGTATCGGCGCCCGGACGCATCAGCGCCAGGTCGACGCCGGCGTAGGCAATCGTTTCCAGCAGGCCGACGACGATCATCGCGATCGCGATGACGCCGAAGTCGTCGGGCGCGAGCAGCCGGGCCAGGATGATCGTGCTGAACAGACCGATGGCGCGCATTCCCCAGCGGCCGGCGATCATCCACGCCGAGCCGCGCACCAGATGACCGGTCATCGAACCGTTTTTCGACTTATCGGACATGCTGCATCAGGGGAGCAGTTCGCCCAGCATGGCGTCCATGCGTGCGCGAATCTCCTCGCCGTAGTTTCGCTTGAGGTATCTGAAGGCCAGCAGGTACACCGGGATCAGCGCGCGAAAAGTGGCATAGGGGAGGCCGCAGGCGGCAGATGCCTCGCGCGCAAACGCCCAGACCTGGTCGGCGGGGTTCTCGCTTCGCTGGATGGCGGCGACGCCGGCTGCGTCCATCCCTGCCATCGACACGGCAAGCAGGCAGATGTCGAAACCGGCGAGCGCGGTGACGCCATAGTCCTCCCAGTCGAAGATGATCAGGCGGTCGCCGGCGCGCGCCAGATTGTTCAGCACCAGGTCGCCGTGTTGCGAAATCGCCGGGATGTCGCCCCAGACGCTCGCATCCAGGCCGAGTGCAAGCTCGCGCACTGGCGGGCTGACCGCCGGTGACGCGGCCAGGTAGGCGACCGCCTCGCGCATGAAGGTCTCGTTGTCCTGCCTGAGGATGTCTGCCTTGGCGCTGGCCTGCGCGGCGGCAAAAAAGCCGATCAACTGACGTCTGAGCGACTCTCCGGAGTGTCCCGAAGCGGCCAGGTCGGCCGCTCCGACGGTCACATGATCGACCGCACGGGCGATCAGAATGCTCCAGCCGGCAAGGCAGGTGTGCGCCACCGGTTCGGCCGTGTAGGCCGGGAAACGCTCGCGCGCCAGGCGAAAGCGGTCGAACTCTTCAGCCAGGCTGAGTTGGCGACACGCCTTGACGTGGAACCAGTTCCCTGCGCCATCGCCGACATCCAGCCACAGCGTGCTTCCCGTGCTGAGCGTCACATTGTGGATCAGGCGGGCTTGGGGTGACACCGCGCCCGCTTTGACCAAGGCCTCCTGGACGAATCTCAGCAAGGCTTGTATCCCCAGTAGAACAGGACGTTCTCGATGAAGCGGTTGAGGCTGAGACCGACGACGATCCGGCGTGCGAGATAGCCGGCCGTACCGAGCGAAGCACGTGAGGCTTCGAGCGCGCGCCGGAAGGTGATTCTCGAGGCCTGCGCGTCGACCGAAGACAGGCCGCGCGGATTGTCAAGGCCGGGGAGCAGGTTGAATACCTGCGCGTCGGCGAAGCCTGACCTGAGCAGGACGTTGCGGCACGAATGGACGCCCAGCGCGCGCACGCGCCTTGCTGCGCGGGGACGCTCGTACCAGGCGCGTGGACTTGAGCGGTTCAGTCCGCAGCCGACGACCAGGCCGCCCGGTCGCAGGACGTGGGCGACGCGTCGCAGGCAGTCCTCGGCGACCTGCTGCGACGAGCGCTGACTGAAGACCGACGCCAGTTCGTCCAGCGTATGGTGCAGGATGACCAGGTCGAAGGTGTCGGCAGCAAAGGGCAGCGGCGCGTCGTAGGCTGCCTCGCAGGTCTGCACGCGTGCGCCAGCGCTGTTCGGTGTGCACGGATGACTGATCGTTTCGGTCAGTCGGCAACTGACCACCAGATCGGCTGGCCAGGCGTCGTCGATGACTCGCCCTTCGTCGCCCAAACGCAATTCGAGCACTGCGGCTTTGCCAGGCGGCGTCGGAATCTGGTACAGGGCACGCAGACGCGCCTCGCACGTGGCGTACAGGCCGACGGCCGGCGTCTCGATCGACATGGCGACGGAAACGTACGGGCTAGGCGGCGCGCTGCGCGATCAGAATCGTGTCCGGAGCGATGGGTGTCAGGAAACTTCGACACCAGAATTTTTCGCGCGCCAGGATGCGCTCATCGACCGTGCCGACCGTGCCGGTCAGGCTGCTGCGGTAAAGCCAGACGCCGATCGGTTTACTGTCGACCAGTTGGAAACCGCATTCGGCGAGGAGCGACCGGAAGCGCGAGTGGGTCAGGTCCATGTCCAAGGTGCCACCGGTAGCGCGGTGAAACAACGCGGCGAGCGACTGCGGATTGCGGTGGTTATTGACGATCAGGTAGCCGCCCGGCCTGACCAGCCGCGCGAGCACCTGCAGGACCTGGCGGCGCAGCGCTTGCTGTGCGTTGCCAAAGAAGCGGAACGAGGTTGCCAGATCGAACTGGCCCAGGTCGCCCGTCCCCTGCGTCAGATCGGCCTGGAGGAACTGGGCCTGCGGGCATTTCTTGCGCGCTTCTTCGAGCATGCTGGGCGAGATGTCAACCCCCACCGCTTCTTGCGCATGAGGCCCGACGGTCGCAGTGATGCGTGCCGTTCCGCAGGCGAAGTCAAGATACCGTGGTACGCCGGCGGGAAACAGTGCGGGAACGATCCGCTGCAGGTGAAAGCGCTCCATTTCGTTCATGAAGGCGTCGAAGGGCTCGCCCGCGAGGTTCGCATCGTAGGTCGTTCCGCGCTGCAGATGGCTGTTGCGATAATCCGGGTCGTCGGCAGGTCTACTGTTGCCCATTAGCAATATCCGATGAGAAGTTGGAAGAATCGAGATGCGGCGCGATGCCGTATGCAGCAGCCTTGCAGTGCCGTAGTCGGCTGACGAGGGCGAAGTATAGCCCAGCCGCCGGCGTACCCGGTGAGAACTAGGTCACATAAATCGGCGTGCTAGAAGACACCCTCGGGGAGGTCCTGGAAACCCCGCAGGACGGGTGATGATCGAGTCGTTGCCGGTCCCGGCAGCGCAGGAAGCGTCAGATCCGGAGCACTTGTCGAAACGACGGTGGATCTTCTATCCTCCTCTCTGTTCTTCACTGGCCGGGGGACTGCCACTGCGCTGTCGATCCTGCCGGGCATTCTCCCCACACCGTCATCATCGTCAGGCCTCCTGCATGGACTCGAATCAATTCAAGGATCTCGTCGCGCGCGCCGAACGCCAGGCGGAAGCCGATCCGCGCGGCTATCTGCTGCGCGTCTGCGGAATCGCGGCGCTGGGCCTCGGCATCCTGGGCGTGGTCATTGGGCTGGCGCTGGTCAACCTGGCGCTGATCGCCGGGTTGCTGCTGCTGGTCATCATTACCGGCGGCAAGGCCCTACTTCTCTTCCTCAAGCTCGGCAAGCTGCTGGTCTTGCTCGCACTGCCGGTGTGGGCGATGCTGCGCGCCACGTTCACGCTGCTCTGCGCGCGGTTCCCGCCGCTCATCGGGCGCGAGATCGGCAGCGACGAGGCGCCGGCGCTTTTCGCGCGCCTCGCTGCGCTGCGCGAACGGATCGCCGGGCCGCGCGTGCACCGCGTGCTGTTGACCGACGAATTGAACGCGGCGATTGTCCAGCGCCCGCGCCTGGGAATCTTCGGCTGGAGCGAGAACACGCTGATTCTTGGCCTGCGCCTCCTGCAAGCCGTGTCCGAGGCCGAAGCAATGGCCGTGGTGGCGCACGAATACGGCCATCTGGCCGGCAACCATGGGCGCTTTGCCGGTTTCATCTACCGCTTCCGCAGCGCCTGGGGGCGCCTGCAGGCGATGTCGGAACAATGGAGCGACTGGGGATCACGCCTGATCGCGCGTCTCTTCCGCTGGTACGCGCCGCGTTTCAACGCCTACACCTTTGCGCTGGCGCGGCAGAACGAGTATCTGGCCGACCGCACGTCGGCCGAACTGGTCGGCGCCGGTCAGGCGGCCGACGCGCTGATGCGTGTCGGCATCGCCGCGCGCTACGAGTCGGAAGGTTTCTGGCCGGCGATCCAGCGGCGCATCGCGCGCGAGCCCGAACCGCCGGCCGGGCGCAGCCTGCTGCGGCGCCAGCGGCAGCGCGAGGGGCTGGATGCCGAGGCACGCCAGCGCTACCTCGACGCCGCGCAGCGCGAGGCTACGGACCCCTTCGACACCCACCCGGCGCTGGTCGATCGCCTCGCCGCGCTCGGCGCGTGCGCCGATCCGGCCGCGGCGCAGCGTCTGGCGCCACCGGTGACGAGCGCCGCCGAGGCCTGGTTCGGGTCGCTTCTGCCCGTCCTCTCGGCCGAGTTCGACCGGCGCTGGTGCGACGAAGTGAGCGGCGAATGGTAGGAGCGGCACGAACACCTGGGTCGGCTGGTCGCGCGCATTGCAGAACTCGACGCGGCGCGCGCCGCGGCCGGCCTGACGCGCGAGGAGCGCTGGGAATACCTGTGCGCCGTCGAGGAGACCGACCCGGAAAGCGACCTGATGCCGCTGCTCGAGGAAGTGCTGCGCGACGAGCCCGACCACCTGCTGGCGCTCTTCCGGCGCGGTCGTGTGCGCCTGGAACGTGGCGACGAGGGCGGCATTGCCGACCTGGAGCAAGTGATCGCTGCCGATGCCTCGGCAACGCTGCCGGCGAGCGAACTGATCTGGCGCTTCTTCCGCCAGCGCGGTGAGGAGGGCGACGCCGCGCGCGCCGAATTCTGGCAGCAGCGCTGGCTCGCACGTTCGCAGTACGAACAGACGATCACCGCCGAATTCGCCCACCTGCCGGCCGACGCGACGCTGGCGCCGCACGAGCTCGATGCCGAGCTCGTGCAGGCGGTATGCGAAATCCTCAGGAGCAGCCCGCAACACATCCGCCAGGCCTTCCTGCTGCGCCGGGTACTGAAAGCCGATCCAACGCGTCACGACTACGTGCTGTGCTTCGAGACGCCGCGTTTCACCCTCGGCGACAAGGGGCCGGCGGTGGTCAAGCGTCTCGCCACGCTGCACTGGCCACTGCCGTTCTACATCGTCCACCTCGGCAGCGGCCCGTTCAGGCGCTTTCGCAAGACGATTCGCCGGCTTGGCGTGGCGCCGCTGGCGATCGCTCAAGCGCAGTGAAGCGGCGGTGCGCCGGCCGGGACGACTGTCGGCAGGGCTTGCCGGCCAGCGCTTGGGCGGCCGATACAGCCAGTGGCTGGCCTGGCCGCTTCGCGCGCTGCGGCTGATCACTCGGGTTGGTTGGCGGCGATTGCTTGGCAAGCTGGCGCGCGCCCGCTTTCAGCGTGGATTGGCTGGCGCTTCCCGGCCATGGTGCACGGCCAGCCAGATGGTCACTTGTCCGCTGGCGGTCCACTCGACGCGATGCCGCCGGTGCGCGCCGATGTTCAGAAAGTCGCCCGCGCGCAGGTGGCGCGGCGTGCTTTCGTCGGCAAAGCGCAGGCCGGCTTCGCCTGCCAGCAGCAGGATCCATTCATCCTCGTCCTGGTCGTACCAGAAGCCGGCCGGGCTCGCCTGGCCGGTAGACACGATGCGCTCGATGCGCAGCCCAGGACGCTGCAGCAGTTGAACGAACTGTTCGCCAGGCTGCGTGCCGACGCTGCACTTTGGCAGGTCGGCGAAGACGTTACCCGGGCGGTCCGCCGGAGCTTCCTCAGCGTTCATCGCTAGCCCTCATCCTCGCCGTTTTCGCCCGGCTCGCCAAGGCGAGGTGGGCGAGGTGGGCGAGAAGGGCGGGCGCCGGCGTCTGCCGAAGCAGCAGCGTAGCTAGTGGTCAAGCGTTTCGTCGGCCGGCGTCGACCGAGCATCGGCCAGCTCAGCGAACAGCGCCAGCGTCTTCTCGGCCTCGACCGGGTCGAGGCGGGTCAGCGCGTAGCCGACATGGACGATGACGTAGTCGCCAAGTGCGACGCCGTCGACCAGGGCGAGCGAAACTTCCTTGCTCATTCCGGCAACGTCGATCAGCGCGCGCTGATCGGGGCGCAGTTCGACGACTCGGCAGGGCAGGGCAAGGCACATGTTCGGCGCGCGCTCGTGTTTTGCTCAGTGGCCGACGAGATGTTGCAGCGCGACCCACGCCTGGCCGACCGAGAGCCCGCCGTCGTTCGGCGGCACCTGACGCGCTTCGATGATCTGCATGCGCTGTGCCCCTAGGCGTGCGCGCAGACTGCGCACGAGAACCTGATTCAGGAAGCAGCCACCGCTGGCAACGACCGTCTTCTCGCCGGGCGCGACGACGCGCAACCAGTCGGCGAGGGCGGCGGCGAGCGTCGCATGGAAGAGCGCTGCACCGCGCTCGGCGCTCCGCTCGTCGGCCAGGGCGGCGAGCAGCGGCAAGAGATCGAGCTCGCCGTCGGTAATCTTCCAGCCCTGATCGAGCGGCAGGATGTCGCCGTAGGACTGCGCCATTCCCTCGAGCAGCATGGCGGCCTGCCCCTCGTAGGCCATCACCGCCTTCACGCCGAGCAGGCCGACGGCGGCATCGAATATCCGCCCCATACTCGTCGTCGGTGGGCAGTTGATTCCGCCAGCGAGCATCTGGGCGACCGCCGGGGCCGCTGCGTGCGCGGAAAAGCGCTCGCTGATCTCCTTGCCCCGGCCCATCTGGTGCAAGGCCGCGGCGGCCATTCGCCAGGGTTCGCTGGCGGCGCGATCGCCGCCCGGCAGGCCAAGCGGTGCGACATGCCCGAGGCGCTCGAAACGCACGCCATCGACGCGCAGCAGTTCGCCGCCCCAGGCACTGCCGTCGCTTCCCAGACCGACGCCGTCAAGCGAAAGGGCAAGCTGGCTACCCGCCAGCGCGTGTTCGGCGAGAACTGCTGCGGCGTGCGCGTGATGGTGTTGCACGCCGAGCAGCGGCAGCCGGCGCTGCTGGGCAAAATCGGCGGCGAAGCGCGTCGAGTGGAAATCGGGATGCAGGTCGTGCGCGACAATGGCTGGTTCGACGCCGAGCAGCTTGAGGAGTTGCGCCGTGCTTTCTTCCAGATAGTCGCAGACCGAGGCGTTGTCCAGGTCGCCGATGTGCTGCGAGACGAAGGCTTCGTCGCCGCGCGTGACGCAAACGGTATTCTTG
>NZ_JAPUVR010000095.1 GCF_029255125.1 Accumulibacter sp.
GGTGCTCCAGCCCTCCCTACTCTCAAAGCGTCCCAGCCTCCTTCAGAAACACTTCCTTCTCAAGGACTCTCCGTTCGCGCGATGAGCGAGCGCCTCAGGCCTCTGGTAGGGGAAGACGTAACAGACGCCGACCAACTCGTTCTAAAGCAGAGGGGAGGAGTAGTCGTCTTTCTCGAGTCGGCCGAGGACTTCGAGATCATTCATAAATGCTGGTTCTTTGACGAGGGGCAGGACATCTGCTTCCAGGCAGCCGATTCGTATGGATCGGGAAGCGGCGGAGGCGGGTGCAGGGCGGTCATCGACCTGGTGAGTGACGCGCGAAGTAACGGGATCAAGGCTTACGGGCTGTTTGATCGGGACGTGCTCCTCGCCGATCAGAATTGGTGCCTGTGGTGGGAGTACGAGGACGACGCGTTTTCAACTGCCCGACCGTACGGCGCCCATATCCGCGTGCTGCTGCGTTGGGAACTGGAGAACTACCTGCTGGATCCCGATACCATGCGGACTGAGGCCAACGATGAAAAAATGACCTCGGCGCATACCGCAGCGTCGGTGCTCACCTCCTGCCTTGGCTGCGCGAGCGAGCTGAAGGACAAAGCAGCAGCAAGTATTGCGGCCAGGGCTGCGAACCTTACAGCGCCCGCACCGGGTTTCGGCTGCAATCCTGCAAAGGATGGCGCTGAGCTGACTGCTGCGCTGCAGGAGCTGCTGCGAAAGCAGGGGCTGGACGATCCTGGCGACGCGATGAGCAACGCGCGTCAAGGGGTCGACCGGTTCGACGTGCCGAGCGCGCCTCCCGAGGTGCGTTGGGAGCGCCTGCTTCGGATGCTCGATGGCTAGGCTTCCCTCAAGTACATCAGTCACCGGACGCGAATCAGGTTTGACGAACGGCGGGCAGCGCTTGCTCGTCGGATGTTCGAATGCGGCAGAATTCCTGGTGAGATACGCGGCTACATCGAAGAGTTCAGAACCGCCGTCTGAGCAAAATCCGGTTTTCTGCCTGCACTTTCTTGAAATCGCCGGTGTGCACGCTGTGTGCGCGCCTGGAGGTTCGCGTGCGGGTGTTCAATGAGCGAGTGTTGCCGGGGGACTACCCGTTCGTTCTGGTGGACGCTTTGTTTATCAAGAGCCGGGACGACGAGCGGGTCGCTCGACGAGCGGCGCTGATCCTCTCGGGCGTTCGGAGCGACGGGTATCGGGAGCTTCTGGGTGTCCAGATCGGCGACAGCGAAAGTTTCGTCACCCGCGACAAGACTTTTCGATGGCTGAAAGCTTATGGTCTGAAGGGGGTGCTGTTTGTCGTCTCCGACGAGCATAGCGGGCTGACGCAGGCGATCGCCAAGCAGTTTCAGGGAGCCACGCGGCAACGGTGTCAGGTGCATCTGATGCGCAACGTTCTAGCGCAAAGCCCGGTGAAGCTGCGTACCAAAGTGGCGGCCCGCTGCGCGGCAGGCCCGGCGGTTATCCGGGCTACGAGCTGACCGACGGAAGAGACGTCTTGTCAGTCCTGTAATGACCGTCGCTGTTTGAGGGGAAACAGGGGTGTTTCATCTCGGGGTATTCAAGAAGCACTGGGGCGGGGTCAAGGGCGGGCGAAGCCCGGCAAAGCGAACCCTCGGCGCCGCTACGCTGGACACGCGAGCGGGCGGGCTGCTGCCTGGAGGGGCGATCGTGCGCTGGGTCTTCAACTTCATCTTGAAGACGGGATCGAAGCCAAGGCGCGAACTGCATTTGTTCTTCGTTGCTATTGCACAAAACGTGCATTCGTGCAATAACCGGCGCCTCTTACTGCAAAGGCCCACCCATGGAGCGCGGCCTCACTGGCACCTACGAAACCTCAGTCGCGGCAGGCGAAACCTGCCGCGCGTTCGTGCCTGCGCCCCTGCCGCCCGACCCGTCGCTGAGCGTCGACGCCAGCCTTCAGGAACGACTGGACGAAGCCCATCTGGTACTCGGCCGGCTCGATAGCGTCAGCGTGCTGTTACCCGAGATCTCTGTATTCCTCTACAGCTACGTGCGCAAGGAGGCGGTGATGTCCTCGCAGATCGAGGGCACGCAATCGTCACTCGCGGACCTGATGCTCTACGAGGCCGCGGGCGCGCCCCGCGTGCCGCTCGACGACGTGCGCGAGGTCTCCTGCTACGTCGCAGCACTCGAACACGGCCTGGCCCTGCTCAAGGGCGGCCTGCCGCTGTGCACCCGGCTGATGAACGAGATGCACGCCAAGCTGATGACCCACGGTCGCGGCATCGGCAAGGCCCCGGGCGAGGTGCGCCGGACGCAGAACTGGATCGGTGGCCCGTCGCCGGCACGCGCAAGCTTCGTGCCGCCACCGCCGCAGCGCCTGGGCGACTGCCTGTCCGACCTGGAAAAGTTCCTCAACGACCAGCCGATCCGCCACTCGGCGCTGATCAAGGCGGCGCTCTCGCACGTGCAGTTCGAGACCATCCACCCCTACCTGGACGGCAACGGGCGCCTGGGTCGCTTGCTGATCCCGCTGATCCTGGTGCACGAGGGCGTGCTGCGCGAGCCGCTGCTGTACCTGTCGTTGTACTTCAAGACCTACCGCAGCAACTACTACGAGATGCTGCAGCGGGTGCGCCTGCACGGCGACTGGGAGGAATGGCTGTGGTTCTTCGCCACCGCCGTACGTTACTCGGCCGCGCAGGCCGTGGACACCGCCAAGGCGCTCAACGCCCTCGGCGAGGCCGACCGCGAGCGCATCCGCAGCCTGGGCCGCGTTGCCGCGTCGGCGCTGCCGGTGCACCAGGCCCTGTTCGCCCGCCCGATGAGCACCATTCCCGCCATCGGCGCTGTCACCGGCCAGAGCCCGCACACCGTGGGCAAGATGCTCGACGCGATGATCGCGCTCGGCCTGGTGCGCGAAGTGACCGGCATGAAGCGCAACCGCATCTACGAATACACTGCCTGCCTCGAACTGCTGAACCGGGAAGGCGAGGCATGACGAATCCGGAAGATCACCGATGCCCCTGACCCTGCCTCAACTGGAGCGCCACCTGTTCAAGGCCGCCGACATCCTGCGCGGCAAGATGGATGCCTCGGAGTTCAAGGA
>NZ_JAPUVR010000096.1 GCF_029255125.1 Accumulibacter sp.
TGCATCATGCCGAGACACTGGTCATCGAAGGAACGTCCTACCGGATGCGCGAGCAGCACGACGCCTGACTCAGAACCCGTCCTCGCCCAAACCCTGCACCGACCGCCTCTGCCCACGGGCCGGGCAGCCCTCTCTTTGCGCGCTCTGACCAACGTTCCAGACGACCGCTCCTGCCTCCCTCGCACCAGATTTATGTCGGCTTGTGGACGCCGCTTTGACTCCGGCGCCGACAACTGCCCCGTCCGCCTCGTTCAGCTCGGCCTTGCCGACGCCAAAATAGACCTTCGCCAGCGGCTCGCCGATCGGCGCGATGTCGACCATCTCGAGCGAACTCGCCGCCGGCGCCCGCATCGTCTTGCCACCGCCGACGGCATAGACCACGCCCACCACGGCCAGCGCAATTCCGGCCAATACACGCGCGACAACTGCGGTTATCTCGTCATCATCCTTTGACGCCATGACACCCCTCGCACATTGAGTACATTCAGAAATAGACGGCTGGAACCCATTGCCGCCGATATGCCATTCTGGTCCCGATTGCTGCCAACTGGCAAACGCGACGACCGATCTGATGTCGCGTCCCGTGGTAGCGCGGAACCTCCGACGCACTTGATCCGAAGAACCGCAGTCAGCCGACTCCTTTCGCATGATTTCCCAGCAACCGATGTGTTGGCGGCCCCCCCGATGCCGGCGAGGACTCGCTTGAAGTGATCCCCGACATGATGCCGGACGGATCGGCGTGCCAACTGCGCCGCAGTTTTGGCCTCCCAGCCTCCACAGCAGAGACTCGTATCAGTACCGCCCGTGCCGCCCATGCTTGCTCGCAGTGGTCATGCAATCCGGTTACGGTAACGTTAGTTTGCCCAGCATGTTCAGTTCTTGTTTCCAGCACCTTACGCGCGGCCAGCGCTTCGCCGATCTGGTGGCTGCTCAGCGCCGCGCCTTGCGCCTCACGGAAGATGTCCGGGACCATCCGCTGGTATTCGCCTGGAAAAAAGGGGGCTTCGAAACGGCAGTGCTTTGGCCCCGGTGCGCAGCCCGAAGTCCGGAGAAAACAGCTTGACGGCCGCCTCGAAGTGGACGCGAACGTCCGTCAGACGCTCTATTCCCTTCTATTGATGTTCGATCAGGCCGGCCAGATCGGCGCTTGTCGTCGCGCACGACCGGAACGACGTTTCCATTCCCACAAACGTGGTACCCTTTTCTCCTCGCCAGACATCAGTGTGAGAGAGACACCCATGCAACGAGCGTTGCGGACCGACGATGCCTTGTGGCTGCTCGGCAGTCTGTGCAGCCTGAAACGCATTCCTTTCGACCCGGCCTTGATCGCGCAACACTTCCCGCCGCCGATCACCCGGGCCAGCCTGCACGAAGCCGCGCGGGCACTGGGTTTCCAGACCGGCTCTGGCCCCATCCGGAACCTCAGGGATGGCGAACACCTGCTACCGGCGATTGCCTTTCTGCGCGACCCGCCGCCCGAGACCGCCCCATCTGCGCCCGCAGATCCAGCGCACACCGCTTCGGCGATGGCCGCCGACTGCTCCTCATCGTCGGGCGATCCGCCCCCTCAGACGCCACGCCCGCCGGCCTCCGCCCTCCTGATTGTTGGGCTCTCGGAAGAGTACATCCTGTATTTCCGACCCGGTCAGCAAACCGCAGAAAGCCTGACCCGCAGCGAAGCGGCCGAGCGCCTCGAACCGGAACTCATGCTGCTCAGCCGTACCGCCGGGCCGGCCACGACCGATGAGGACGGGATCCCCGGGTTTGCTCCCGACAGGAAAGCCTTCGGCTTCTCCTGGTTCATCCCCGAACTCCTCAAGCACCGCCGCCTGTGGCTGGAAATCCTTACCGCCTCGCTCTTCATCCAGCTTGTCGGACTGGTCACCCCCCTTTTCACCCAGGTCATCATCGACAAGGTCATCGTACATCAGACGCACAGCACGCTCATCGTCCTCGCCGTCGCCCTGGTGCTGTTCCTGTTCTTTACCGCCGGCATGACTTGGCTGCGTCAGTACCTCATCCTGCACACCGGCAACCGCATCGACGCCGTGTTGGGCAGCCAAGTGCTCCGCCATCTCCTGCGTCTGCCGCTCCCGTACTTCGAGAACCGCCCCACCGGCACGCTGGTCGCCCGCCTGCACGGCGTCGAGACCCTCCGCGAATTCGTCTCCGGCGCCGCCGTCGCCCTCATCCTCGACGGACCCTTTCTGCTCATCTTCCTCGCCGTCATGTTCGCCTATAGCTGGCAGCTCTCGCTGATCGCGGTCAGCCTTCTGAGCCTCATTGCCCTGCTGAGCCTCCTTGTCGCGCCCGTCTTCCGGGAAAAAATCAACCGCCAGTTCATGCTCGCGGCGCGCAACCAGTCCTTCCTCACCGAGTACATCGCCGGCATTGGCACGGTCAAATCCCTGCAGATGGAGCCGGACATCGACCAGAAATACGGCGACCTTCTGGCCCAATACCTGGCCTCCGGCTTCTCGACCAAACAGGTGGGCAACACCTATCATGTCATCGCCAACGCACTGGAGCAGGTGATGACGCTCTCCATCCTGGTCGTCGGCGCCTTGCTGGTGATGAAGAACGAGGGCTTTACGGTGGGCATGCTCGTCGCCTTCCAGATGTTTGCCGGACGCATGAGCCACCCATGTTAAGACTTGTCGGTCTCTGGCAAGAGTTTCAGCAGGCCAATATCGCCCTCAAGCGCTTAGGTGATATTCTCGACATGCCGCAGGAACCGCATGCGCTCATCCCCAACCGGGAGAACAGGGGCGAAGGCTTGCTGACCATCAGCAACCTGGCCTTCCGCTACGGAGAGACTCTCCCCTGGCTCTACAGCAACCTCGATATCGCCTTCAAGCCCGGCCACCTGAGCGTCATCACGGGTCCCTCCGGATGCGGCAAGAGCACGCTCGCCAAACTGATGCTCGGTTTCTACCAGCCGCAGGAGGGTGGCATTGCCCTCGACGGGCAGGACATCCGATATCTCGCCGCCAACGAACTGCGCGCGGCCTTCGGCGTCGTGCCGCAGGAAACCGTCCTCTTCTCGGGCACGCTCTACGACAACCTGGTAATGGCCCATCCGCACGCCAGCTTCGAGGACGTGATCGCCGCATGCAAGGCAGCCGAGATTCATGACGTGATTGAACGACTGCCGGGCGGCTACCAGACCGAGATCGGCGAACGCGGTACCGGGCTCTCGGGCGGCCAGCGGCAACGCATCGCGATTGCCCGTGCCTTACTGAAGCGCTCGAAGATCCTGATCTTCGACGAAGCCGTCTCCAGCCTCGACCAGCAGACGGCCGAGCATCTTGCCCAGACGATCAACACCCTCAAGGGCCAGGTGACGATGATCTTCATCACGCATCAGATTCCGCGCGGCCTTCAGGTCGATGAGGTGTTCTCCTTTGCCGGTGATAACCAGCCGACGACCAGGGTCGAGGTAGTGGGAGCGGAGAAGGACTGAATCCCCACTTGCCATGCGCACATGCCAAACGCAGAGAGGTTGTGAAGAAGTCGTCGCGAGCAGGCCGAGAGGCAAGACGCGAACGAGCGAACGACGAGACCTATCAGATCGAGTGGCGAGGAGCGAGCGAGCAGCGCCGCAGGTCGTTCGCGCAGTAGATTCGCAGTAGATCTATTCACAACCTCAGAAACCAGACGCCTGAACTTGGTCACGAGGCTGCAGGCATGAACACGAACAGAATACCGGGACCAATGGAGCAGGAAGAACAAATGCAAGCTCCGGGCATTCATCGTCACGGTCATCATCCTGTAA
>NZ_JAPUVR010000097.1 GCF_029255125.1 Accumulibacter sp.
ACATCCGAACGGTGCAGGAACTGCTTGGCCATGCCGACGTGAGCACGACGATGATCTACACGCATGTGCTCCAGCGCGGTGGGCGTGGCGTTCGCAGCCCGCTCGATTCGCTCCTTTGACGCGCGCGGGCTGCCGGCCGGATACGGCGCGCGGCGAATGCGCTTGCCGTTGTCCTGGAACGTGCCGGTGTGAACCCGCTTCAGGCGCGTCGCGTCAGCGCCAAGACCGCTTCCGGGCCAACCGGCGAAGACCGGAATGGCGCGGCGCAAGCGGGTTTAGGGGAACGCCCACCGCAGCCTCCTCTGGCAGCGCGTGAATTCCGCCGGTCGGCCGGCGTGATCGCCACCCCGGGTGCGTCGGAACGGCCACCGGCAGCGCTCATCGGTGGCCTCCGCCGGGCGTGTTGGCGGGCTGCTCCAGCGCCAGACGAAGGTCGATCGTCCTGCGGTCGGCGCCGCTGGTCAGCGTCAAGCCCAGGCGACGGGCGAGGCGCTGCATGCGCAGCTTGCCGTCCAGCGTTTTGCCGCGCAACTCGGTGATGCCGCGGCTGCGGCAGTAGCCGACCAGACGTTCGAGCAACAGGCGGCCGAGTCCCTGGCCTTTGAGCGGGGAGTCGACGACGATGGCGAAATCGGCGAAGTTGCCGCAGGAATCGGCAACGGCGCGGACCTCGCCGAGGACGTGGTCGAGCCTGTCGTCGCCGCGCTCGATCGCCACCAACGCCATCTCGCGATCGAAGTCGATCTGCGTGAAGCGGGCGATGCGCGAACGCGAGATGCTGCGCATGGCGTTGAAGAAACGCATGCGGGAAACTTCGGGCGCCAGCGAGTTGAGGAGGTCGCCGAGCGAGGTCTGGTCTTCCGGCCGAATCGGCCGCAGCAGCCGGGCCCGACCCTGCCAGGCGATCGCTTGTTCGAGTTCCTTCGGATAGGGTCTCGGATGGCCAGGCGTCGACGATTGATCGCGGTGCTTGAGCGCGCGAGGCCGATGCGGGCGTCGAACGCGACGGCGCCGGTAGCCTCGACAGGCAGGGGGTCGAGTTCGACGCTCGCCACGTGGTCGATTCGGCCAGCAATGGTGACAGACGAACCAGCGCCTGGCTGAGCGCCGTCTGCAGAGCCGTCCGCTCGCTCTCGCCGAGCTCTTCGGCAAAAAGGGCTGCGCGCGACCAGATCCTGCGCCAGCATCAGCTTGGAGCGGCGGCAGGGCGACGACGCAGCCGCTCTCGCACGCGTTGCCGGCCGCGCTGCGGGCGAGGAAGACGACCGCGCCGAAGAGGGCATCGCCGGCGACGCCGAGGCGCAGCGCCGGGGGCCGCTACGGGCGGCGTTTGGCCGCAGACGGTAGCCGGTGACGCGCCGCGCCGGATGCTGGGCGCGCAGGCGGTGGCGCAGGTCGCGGGCGGCGATGCGTATCGCTGCCGGCGAGGGGAGGCTGCCGGCCGTCTCGTCGAAAACGGCGCCGTCGGCGAGCAGCAGCGCGAGCTCGACCGGATAGCCGATCTGCTCGGCGGCGAGCAGTGCGGCATCGATGCTGGGGGCGGCCGGCGTGTCGGCGACGACGATGCCGTAGGCTTGCAGCAGGCGGCGGGTGTGGCGCGCCGACAGGGTTTCGCCGGCCGCGGGCAACGCTTCGCCGACGACGCTGCAGGCGGCTTCACTGTCCGGCGGGGAGTCCGCTGCCAACGACGGCGGCATCTGGATCAGCAGATCGCGATTGCGCCGGCAATTGAGCACGCCGAGAAATACGGCGATCGCCCTTTCCGGCGAGTCGTGGCTCAACACGCCATGCGCCGCGGCGATGCGTTGCGCTTGGAGCATCGCGTCGCCGACGATCCAGGCGGTAAAGACCTTGTGCTGGCTCTGTCGCGAGACGGCGCAGAGTGCTGTCGCCACTTCGTCGCTGGCGACAAAGGGCGACGGCGGGCAGACGGTCAGCACGGTATCGGTACGGCTGTCGGCGAGCATGGCCGACAGCGCGGCCGCCCATCCGTCCGCGCGCATGCCGGGCGGCAGCGCGAGCGGATTGCTCAGGTGCGAACGCGTCTGCAGGCGTTTCTCGAAGTGCCTGAGCGTGGCGGGCGAAAGGTCGCCCAGGCGGCCGCCGGCGCGCAACAACGTCTCGGCGGCAATCCGCCCGGGGCCGTGGCCGTTGCCGAGAATCGCCAGGCTGTCGCCGCGCTGCGGGCGCACGCGCGCCATCGCTTCGACCGCTTCGAACAGCGCGCCGAGCGTATCGACGCTCACCCAGCCGGCCCGCCGCAGCGCTGCCTGAAAAACGTCCTCGGCGCGCAACGGTCCGTCGGTCGCGTCGACTGCCGCCAGCCGCCCACAATGAATGGCGACGAGCGGCTTGTTGCGCCCGGCGTTGCGCCCGGCGGCGCTGATCGTTGTCGACTGGCTGAGGACGGCGATTTTTCCCGGCTTGATCGGTACCGGCGTGGCCGAGGCATTGAGTCCGCTGCCGGGAACGACGCGTCCGCCGCTGCCTGGCCCGAGCAGTCGCATCAGCGAAGGCTGCGCCGCTTCGAGAATTCCCTGGCGTGCCGCCGCGATCTCGCTGCGGCGCATCTTGTGCCACATCCGCGGTCCGACGATCACGCCGCGCGTGCCGCGCGCACCGAGTTGCCTGATGATGCACGGCACCAGGTCGAGCGAGGCACAAAGGATCGCCAGGTCGGGTGTCGTCGCGATTTCGCCGAGCCGAACGTCGCTACCGATGGAAAACAGCGAGCGCCGGTGCGCGCCGACGACATCAGCGGGCCGGCCAAGGCGCCGCCGGGCAGATTCGCCAGCACCACCTCGGCGTATCGGCTCGCTTCGTCGGGTTCGGCAACCACCGCCACCGACTGCGGACGAAAGAGGAATTCCACGTTGCGGACGGTCATGATGGCCTGATTGCTGCCGGCTCAGGGCCGGCTTGGTTGGCGCGCTGGGCCGAAGGATGTGCCCATCCTGATCTATTGTCGGAATGACGGCATCAGCGCTGCGCCGGCGCGATGTGCAGCGTCGCGAGGACGACCCACCAGGCGTCGGTGTTGATCCAGGGCAGGAAGCGCGCGTCGGTCCGTTTGCGCGTTCGCCTGACCAGGGCATCGACCCGAACGTCGACCACCTCGCCGGCCGGCAGCTCGACCGCGCGTCAGACGACCGACGAGACCGCCGTCGCCGGTGCGCAGCGCGAGCTACGGCGGCCGCTCGACGGTCGGCGGCAGGGGGGTTGCGCCGGACGACAGCGGCGGTGAGCGGCGGCGTGAAAGGGTTGCCGTCGCGGTCGGCCGAGCAGAGCGCCAGCGTCTCGCGCGCTCGCGTCTCATGGCGACGTAGTACAGGCGGCGTTCCTCTTCGTCGGCCCGCCGCCAGTTGCCGCCGTCGAGGATGACGACATGCCGGAACTCGCGTCCCTTGGCGCCATGCACGGTGGACAACGTCAGCCGGCCGCGCTCGGCATGCCGCGCTTCGTTGCCGAGTTCATGCAGCGCCTCGCAGGCCAGACTGGCCGGCAAGGGCGAATCGCCCCGGCTCGCTTCGACTTTGTCGATGAATTGGCGGACAAGGAGCACCACGGGTTGCCGCTGATCGCCGCGCGATGGCGGGCGGCGAACCAGCGCGCCAGCGCGCCAAGGTGCCGCAGCGCAGCAGGCGATTCGCCTTGCCGCGCAAGAAGTCGGCCAGGTGACAGCCTTCGCGCACCTGGTGCAGGCTTGGGCCGCCATTCTGCTCACCTTCGCCCACGGCGCAGGCGATGCCGGCGTTCTCGCACCAGGCACGGATCGGTTCGAGCGTTGCCCGGTTGCGCGCGAGAAGCGCGATGTCGGACCCGTCGGCGCTGGGGTCGAGCGCAGCCAGACGCTCGACTTCGGCCATGACGACCGCTGCCTGCCATACCGCCAGGGTCGGCGGCTATGTCGTGGAAGGGCACGTTCCTGCTGCCGACATGCAGCGTCTGCTGCAGGAAAAGCCGAAAGCGCTCGGCCTGTCGGTTCCTTCCATGCCGCCCGGTTCGCCGGGGATGGAAAGCTCAAAGCCGATCCCCTACCAGACGCTGCTCGTCCAACCCGACGGTTCGACGCGCGTCTTCGCGCAGCACTGAAGCGGTTTCCAGGCGGGGGACGCTCATCGAAGTCATAGCCGCCGGCAGCTTGCATGCCGGCGTGTGCTTGCGCCTCGTCCTGGGCGGTGGGCATGCTGCACACGCTCCCCGCCTGAATCAAGAAATCCCGCACCAGACGCGCCGTGCTGATGGACAATAGCCCACTTCGCGAAGCACACCACCACGGCCCATTTCGATCGGCGATGAAACTCGAACAACTGCAGAGCAATACGGCGATCCGCGGCATCGTTCCCGACGCATTGGTGAGCGTGGTCAGCGTTCAGTGGTTTGGCTCCGAAGCTCTGGAGCTGACCTACAAGACGGCCGCCGGGCGCGTCGCCAACGAGCTCCTTTACCGCCACGACGAGGAACGCCTGGAAGTCGTCGAACACGGCCGGCCGTGGAGCTTCGACGGCGATGGCGCACTTTTCCGGCTGGTTTCCGAGGCCCAGCGCATCCGGCTCGCGCATCTGTTCGACCCGGTTCTGGCCGTGCATACCTCGGTCGTCGACCCGCTGCCGCATCAGATTACCGCCGTTTACGAAAGCATGCTGCCGCGCCAGCCGCTGCGCTTCCTGCTCGCCGACGACCCCGGCGCCGGCAAGACGATCATGGCCGGCCTGCTGATCAAGGAACTCGTCGCGCGCGGTGACCTGCAGCGCTGCCTGATCGTCTGCCCGGGTGGCCTCGCCGAACAGTGGCAGGACGAACTCTACCGCCGCTTCCACCTGCCGTTCGAGATTCTCACCAACGACAAGCTCGAAGCCGCACGCACCGGCAACTGGTTTCTCGAAACCAGGCTGTGCATTGCCCGCCTCGACAAGCTCGCGCGTAATGAGGCCGTGCAGCAGAAGCTGCAGGTGCCCGATTGCCGCTGGGACCTCATCGTCTGCGACGAAGCGCACAAGATGTCGGCGACCGTCTTCGGGAGCGAGACCAAGTACACTCGGCGTTATCGCCTCGGCCAACTCCTGTCGACGCTGACGCGGCACTTCCTGCTCATGTCGGCCACGCCGCACAACGGCAAGGAAGCCGACTTCCAGTTGTTCATGGCGCTGCTCGATGGCGACCGCTTCGAAGGTCGCTACCGGGATGGCGTGCACAGCGCCGACGTATCGGACCTGATGCGCCGTATGGTCAAGGAGAGTCTGCGCAAGTTCGACGGCACGCCGCTCTTTCCCGAGCGCATCGCCTACACCGTGCCCTACCGCCTCTCGGACGGCGAAGCCGCGCTCTACCGGGCGGTCACCGACTACGTGCGTGAGGAATTCAACCGTGCGGAGGCGCTGGAAAACGACAAGCGCGCCGGCACCGTCGGCTTCGCCCTGACCATCCTGCAACGGCGCCTGGCTTCCTCTCCCGAAGCCATCCACCAATCGCTGCGCCGCCGGCGCGAACGGCTGGATGGCCGACTGCGCGAACTGGAGATCCTCCAACGCGGCGGCCAGGCCGCAAGCATCGTGTCTGCCGCTCTGCCGGTCCTCGACGGCGAAGACCTCGACGACCTGGACGAAGCGCCCGACGACGAAGTCGCTGTCGCCGAAGAAGAGATTCTCGACCAGGCCACCGCTGCCCGCTCGATCGCCGAATTGCGCAGCGAAATCGACACTCTGAGCAGGCTCGAAAGGCAGGCTTTCGCCGTCTGTCGCAGTGGCACCGACACCAAGTGGTGCCAACTGACCAGCCTGCTCTCCGAGGTCTTCACGCCGAGCGCCATCGGCCAGCATCTTGCCCAGGCGCGCGCGCCGTACGCGGCCCGAGCGATCCCGCCGCCGAACCCGTCGCCAGGCCAGAAACTGGTCATCTTCACCGAGCACCGCGACACGCTCAACTATCTCGAGCAACGCATCCGCACGCTGCTCGGCCGCAACGACGCGGTCGTCGTCATCCACGGCGGCGTCGGCCGCGAACAGCGCCTGGCCGTGCAGGAATCGTTCCGGCACGATCCCGCGGTACAGGTATTGCTCGCTACCGACGCGGCCGGTGAGGGAATCAACCTGCAACGCGCGCACCTGATGGTCAACTACGACCTGCCGTGGAACCCCAACCGGATCGAGCAGCGCTTCGGCCGCATCCACCGCATCGGGCAGACCGAGGTCTGCCACCTGTGGAACCTGGTCGCCGACGACACCCGCGAAGGCGATGTCTATCGCCGCCTGCTGGAAAAGCTCGAACAGGCGCGCCAGGCGCTTGGCGGGCAGGTGTTCGATGTGCTCGGCAAACTCGCCTTCGAGTCTGGCGGCAAGGTTCTGTCGCTGCGCGAACTGCTGATCGAAGCCATTCGCTACGGCGAGCAGCCCGAGGTGAGGGCCTACCTGAGCACCGTCCTTGATCTGGCGATGGATCGCGAACACCTGCGGAGCCTGCTCGAGGACCGCGCGCTGGCGCACGACGCGATGGACGCCAGCCGGGTGCAGCGCATCCGCGAGGAGATGGAGCGTGCCGACGCCCGCCGGCTGCAACCGCATTACATCGAGTCGTTCTTCCTCGCAGCGTTCAGGCAACTCGGCGGCACCGTCCGCCAGCGCGAGCCCCGGCGCTACGAAATCACGCATGTACCCGCGCTGCTGCGCAACCGCGATCGCCTGATCGGGACCGGCGAGCCCGTGCTGCCGCGCTACGAGCGAATCGCCTTCGAGAAGTCGCTCGTCGCACCGGCCGGCCAGCCGCTGGCGGCATTCGTCTGCCCCGGCCACGCATTGCTCGATGGCCTCATCGATCTGACGCTGGAGCGCCATCGCGATCTGCTCAAGCGCGGCAGCGTGCTGGTTGACGACGGCGACTTCGGGCTGCAGCCGCGCGTGCTGTTCTACCTCGAGCATGCCATTCAGGACGCCGGCCTCAGCCGCACCGGCGAGCGTCACGTCGTCTCGAAGCGCATGCTCTACGTCGAAATCGACGCCAGCCACCGCACGCGTCATGTGCACTACGCGCCCTATCTCGACGATCGGCCACTCGCGCCGGACGAGCCGGCCAGCGAAGCGATTCTCGATCGCCCTGAATGCCGGTGGATCACGCGTGAACTCGAGGGGCAGGTGCTGCGCTACGCGATCACCCACGTCGTGCCGGAACATCTGGCCGAGGTCCGCCGTCGTCGGCTCGAATTGATCGGCAAGACCGAAGCGGCGGTCAAGGATCGCCTGACCAAGGAAATCACCTATTGGGACCACCGCACCGAGGAACTCAAACTGCAGGAGCAGGCAGGCAGACCGAATGCCAGACTGAACTCAGGCGAAGCGCGCAAGCGCGCCGACCTCCTGCAGGGGCGGCTCGAAAAGCGGCTGGACGACCTGCAGCGCGAAGCGCAAATCTCGCCGCTGCCGCCGGTGGTCCTGGGCGGCTTCCTGGTGGTGCCGATCGGCCTGATCCGGGCGATCAGCGGCCAGGCTTCGACCACGCTGGCGAACGCCGTCGATACGCAAGTCAGCGCCGCCCGCGCCCGCGCGATCGTCATGGCGGTCGAGCGCCAGCTCGGTTTTGAACCCACCGACCGCGAGTTCGAGAAACTCGGCTACGACATCGAAAGCCGCGTTCCGGGCAGCGGCAAGCTACGCTTCATCGAAGTGAAGGGGCGCGTTGCCGACGCGCCGACGATTACCGTCACGCGTAACGAGATTCTC
>NZ_JAPUVR010000098.1 GCF_029255125.1 Accumulibacter sp.
CGCGTCTTCGCCACGCCCCCACCGCAAGCGCCTTGAGCTTGGCCAACGCACATCGTGCCCTTCTTCCTGCAGGAACAAACCATAGCGCTACCGTCTGCTGACGGGTTGTGGGAAAGGGTAAGCTGCGGCATGGAGCACCGGCACAAACGCTTGCTCATTGCGTTGGAACATCTCGGTCGAGAACGCAGCTTCCCAAGTTTCGGCGTTTGCAGCGGCAACGACCGGACTGGCGTGTAGAGCGTCCGGGCACGGTAGCGGTGCCGGTAGCCCCGCCGATCCTCGCTCCGTTTGTTCCGTTGCGCTCCCCAATGCTTCGTTCACCTGCGCCGCCAAGATCTGGTTCAGCGCCGCTTCCACCAGCTTCGCCAGGCTGTCCTCACCCGCCAGGAATCTGTTAGCAACAAGGCTGTTGGCAACAAGGCTGGCAACAAATCCCTTCCTGCGCTAACATCATCTGCAGCCATCGCCTCACTCCTTCGGTCGGTCAGCACTTTGGCAACGTCATCTCACCGAACCGAAGCGGTGGCTGAATACACCGCCGAATTACAGCAGTCTACGGACTCAATCCACGATCGTCACTTTGGACTACGCCACCCTCTCTGCCTTGCGCGACCGCCACCCCGCCTGGCGGCTGTTGGCCTCGCCGCACGCGCCGCTGGTGGCGAGCTTCCTGCATCGAGTGTTCGTGGCGCCGAACGTGCGCGTGATGAGCGAGGCCGATCTCGCCGAGGCGCTGGAGGATGAGCTGTTTGCCCTGCGCGAGCAGTTGGGAGCGGAAGCCTACCCGAAGGCTGCGCTGGAGTACCTGAACGACTGGGCCGCGCCCGACAAAGGCTGGCTGCGCAAGTTCTACAAGCCGGGTACGGACGAGGCGCAGTTCGACCTGACGCCGGCCACCGAGAAGGCCATCGCCTGGCTGCGGTCGCTCACCGAGCGCCCGTTTGTCGGCACCGAATCGCGCCTGCTGACGCTGTTCGCGCTGCTCGAGCAGATCAGCGCCGGCACCGAGGCCGACCCGATCAAGCGCGTGGCCGACCTGCGCAAGAAGCGCGATGAGCTGGACGCCGAGATCGCTCGTGTGCTGAACGGCGACCTGCCCCTGCTCGACGACACGGCGGTCAAGGACCGCTTCCAGCAGTTCCAGCAACTGGCGCGCGAGCTGCTGGCCGACTTCCGCGAGGTGGAGCACAACTTCCGCCTGCTCGACCGCAAGGTGCGTGAGAAGATCGCACTTTGGGAGGGCGCCAAAGGTGCGCTGCTCGACGAGATCATGGGCGAGCGCGATGCCATCGGTGATTCCGATCAGGGCCGCAGCTTCCGCGCTTTCTGGGACTTTCTCATGTCCAGCCGACGACAGGAGCAGCTCTCCGCGCGGCTGGACCAGGTGCTGGCGCTGCCTGCTGTTGCAGCGCTCAAGCCCGAGCCGCGCACCCGCCGCGTGCACCACGACTGGCTGGAGGCAGGCGAGCACACGCAGCGCATGGTGGCGCAACTGTCGCAACAGTTGCGCCGTTTCCTCGACGACCGCGCTTTTCTCGAGAACCGTCGCATCCTGGACCTCCTGCGCGCCATCGAGAGCAAGGCGCTCGGCATTCGCGCGGCGACTCCCGCCGGAAGCGTGATGCACCTCGAGGCGATGGGGTCGGACATCGAATTGCCGCTGGAACGTCCCTTGTTCACGCCGAGCGTCAAGCCGCGCCTGGCCGATCTGGCGCTGGCCGCTGGCGAGGACGATATCGACACCGCGCGCTTGTTCGACCAGATCGTCGTGGACAAGGCGCGCCTGCGCTCAACCGTCCAGCGCGCACTGCGCCGCCAGCCGCAGATCACGCTGCGCGAACTGCTGGACGGCGAGCCGCTGCGCCAGGGGCTGGCCGAACTGGTGGCCTACCTCGAGCTGGCTCACGCCGGCGACGGCAGCGACGCCCTGGACACCTTGCGCGCCCTGGTCGACGAAGCCGTGGAAGAAGCGATCCGTTGGCAGGCCAGTAGCGCTGCGGGCGAAGCCGTGACGCGCGAGGCACGCTTGCCGCGCGTCATCTTCACGCGCTGACGGCGGCAAGTGATCGGGGAGAATTGAGCATGGACGACGCGCTGCACGAGGGCGGTTCGCTGGAGACGCCGCCCAGCGCGCTGCCGGCGGTACCCGAGTTGTCGCAACTGATGGTGCAGCTGCTCAAAGGGGTGCTCTACCGCGACGACGACGAGCGCCTGTGGGCCAGCCTGCTGCGCCTGCAGGCGCGGGTGCGGGAACAGGCGGCCGTGCTGTTGCTCGATCTGGTGCTGGACGAGGCCGAGGGCTACGCCTTCCTGAAGAGTCGTCCGGACCCGGACGAGTCGGAGGGGGCGCTGCGCCTGCCCAGGCTGGTCGCACGCCGGCCGCTTTCTTACCCGGTGAGCCTGATGTTGGCGCTGCTGCGCAAGCGCATGGCCGAGTTCGACGCGAGCGGCGACGACACGCGGCTGGTGCTGGCGCGTGACGATATCGTCGAGTTGTTGCGGGTTTTTCTGCCCGAAGGCACGAACGAGGCGCGGCTGATCGATCAGGTCGACGCGACGATCGGCAAGGTCGTCGATCTCGGCTTCCTGCGCCGACTCAAACCGGCCGCCGGCAGTGCACACGACCGCGGCCACTACGAGCTGCGGCGCATCCTGAAGGCTTTTGTCGACGCGCAGTGGCTGGCCGAGTTCGATGCGCGGCTGGAGGTCTATCGCACGGCGCTCTCTGCAAGCCCCGCCGAATCGGCTGGCAAGCCGGCGGTCAGCCAGGGAGTGCCTGATGTTTGAAGCACCGACGCTCGACCTGGACTTCGTCGCCGACGACAGCCGCGTGGGCTTTCGCCTGCAGCGGCTGCAGGTGCTGAACTGGGGCACCTTCGACAAACGCGTCTGGCGCTTCGAGCTCGACGGTCGCAACGGCCTGCTGACGGGCGACATCGGTTCGGGCAAGTCCACGCTGGTCGATGCGATCACCACCCTGCTGGTGCCGGCGCAGCGCGTCGCCTACAACAAGGCGGCCGGGGCGGATTCCCGCGAGCGCTCCTTGCGTTCCTACGTCCTCGGCCACTACAAGAGCGAACGCAACGAGGTGACGGGCAGCGCCCGGCCTGTCGCGTTGCGCGATGCGTCGAGCTACTCGGTCATCCTCGGCGTCTTTCGCAACGAGGGCTATGACCAGGCCGTGACGCTGGCGCAAGTCTTCTGGCTGAAGGACCCTCAGGGCCAACCCGTACGCCTGTTCGTCGCAGCCGAGCGCGCCCTCGCCATCGCGGATGACTTCAGCGGTTTTGGCAGCGACCTGACGGCCCTGCGCAAGAAGCTGCGCGGCGCAGGTTGCGAGCTCTTCGACAGCTTCCCGCCTTACGGGGCCTGGTTCCGCCGCCGCTTCGGCATCGAGCACGAGCAGGCCCTGGATCTCTTCCACCAGACTGTTTCGATGAAGTCAGTGGGCAACCTCACCGACTTCGTGCGCAGCCACATGCTCGAGCCCTTCGACGTGGGCAGCCGCATCGAGGCGCTGATCCGCCACTTCGATGATCTGGACCGCGCGCACCAGGCGGTGCTCAGGGCAAAGCGGCAGGTGGACCTGCTGACCCCGCTGGTCGCCGACGGCACGCGCCATCAGGCGCTGGTGATCGAGATCCAGAACTGGCGCGAGGCGCGCGATCAGCTTCGGGCGTACTTCGCCCGCCTCAAGGGTGAGCTGCTGGACCGCCGCCTGGCCCTGCTGGCGGACGATGCGGCCCGGCTCGACGCGCAGATCGCGCGCCTGGACGCGCAGCGCGAGTCCGAGCGCGTGGACCTCGCCCGCCTGGAGCGCGCCCTGCGCGACAACGGAGGTGATCGCCTGGAAGAGCTGGCGGCAGAGATTCGCCGCCTGGAGCAGGAGAAGGGACAACGCGAGAAGCGGTCAGACCGCTTTCAGGAACTGCTGGCCCGCATCGACGAAGCGGCGCCGGCCGATGAAGAGTCCTTCCTTGCCCAGCAGCAGAGCATCGCCAAGCGTACCGAAGGCTTGCGCGAGCGCATTGCCGATTTGGACAACCGCGAACGCGAAGAGGATTTTGCTTTCCGCAAAGGCCGTGAGGAGCACAGCGCCTTGTCCGACGAGATCGATAGTCTGCAGCGGCGCAAGAGCAACATCGACGTAGCCCAGGTTCGCATCCGCGAGGCGTTGTGTGCTGCCCTGCCGATCAGCGAGGACGAACTGCCCTTCGCCGGCGAGCTGATCGAGGTGCGTGACGGCGAGCGCGACTGGCTAGGCGCCGCCGAGCGGCTGCTGCGTGGCTTTGGTCTGGCACTGCTGGTCCCCGACGTGCACTACCAGGCGGTTGCGGACTGGGTGGACCGCCAGCATCTGGGCGCCCGGCTCGTGTACTTTCACGTGCGCCAGCGCAAGACAGTACCGGGCGCCAGCCTGCATCCGCAGTCGCTGGTGCGCAAGCTGCTCATCAAGCCGGACTCGCCGCACTCCGAGTGGTTGGAGCACGAGCTTCGCCAGCGCTTCGACGTGGCCTGCTGCGAGAGCGGCGAGCAGTTCCGGCGCGAGGCCCGCGCGATCACGCGCGCGGGCCAGATCAAGGACCCGAGCGGGCGCCATGAGAAGGACGACCGTAGTCGGATCGACGACCGCAGCCGCTACGTGCTCGGCTGGAGCAACGCCGACAAGCTGCGTGCCTTGCGCGATCGGCGGCAGCACCTGGAAGAAAAGCTGGCCGCCTTGGGGCAACGGATAGCCTCGCTTCAGCAGGCGCGCAATGAACTGCAAGGACAGTTGGAAACGCTCGCCCGGCTGGAAGAGTTCACGCGCTTTGCCGACATCGACTGGATGAGCCTGGCTCGCCAGATTGCCGCCCTCGGCGAGGAGCGTGCACGGCTGGAGGCGGCATCGGACACGCTGCAGGAGTTGGCGCGTCAGCTCAAGGCGGCGCAGGACCGGTTCGGCGAGCTGGAGCTCAGGCGCTCCGACGCGCTGGGCAAGCGGGGCGAGGTCAAGAGCAAACGTGAAACGGCGCAGGCGATGCGGGATCAGGCCGGCAGCGTGTGGGACGACGCGCCACTCAGCGAGGCTCAGATCGAGCGTCTGGATGGCTGGCGCGCGCAAGCGCTGGGCGAGCATCCGCTGTCGGTCGAGTCGTGCGACAACCGCGAGCAGGACGTGCGCAAATGGCTGCAGGAGCGCATCGACGCGGAGGACAAACGCTTGGCCCGACTGACCGAACGCATCGTCAACGCGATGCGCGGCTTCAAGGAGGAGTTCAAGGCCGAGACGGTCGAAGTGGACGTGAGCCTGGCGGCGCTGCCAGAGTATGCGCGGATGCTCATCGGCCTCAAGGGCGACGACCTGCCACGATTCGAGGCGCGCTTCAAAGAGCTGCTCAACGTCAACACGATCAACGAGATCGCCAACTTCAACGCGCAGCTGGCTCGTGAGCGGGCGATGATCAAGGAGCGCGTCGACTTCATCAACCAGTCGCTGCAAGCTATCGACTACAACCCCGGCCGGCACATCAAGCTGCTCGCGCTGCCCAGCCCGGATGCCGAGATCCGGGACTTTCAGCAGGATCTGCGCGCGTGCACCGAGGGCAGCACGGGCTCGCCCGACGAACAGTATTCGGAGGCCAAGTTCCTGCAGGTCAAGGCGATCATCGACCGCTTCCGCGGCCGTGAAGGGCTGTCGGACGGCGATCGCCGGTGGACCGCCAAGGTGACCGACGTGCGCAGCTGGTTCCTGTTCTCGGCCAGTGAGCGCTGGCGCGCCGACGGTGCCGAGTACGAGCACTACTCGGACTCGGGTGGCAAGTCGGGCGGTCAGAAGGAGAAGCTGGCCTACACCGTGCTCGCTGCCAGCCTGGCCTACCAGTTCGGGCTGGAGTGGGGCGCCGTGCGTTCGCGCTCGTTCCGCTTCGTCGTCATCGACGAAGCTTTCGGCCGCGGATCGGACGAGTCGGCGCAGTACGGGCTGCGCCTGTTCCAGCAGCTCAACCTGCAACTGTTGATCGTCACGCCCCTGCAGAAAATCCACATCATCGAGCCTTTCGTGGCCAGCGTCGGCTTCGTGCACAACGAGGGCGGGCGCGAGTCCCGGCTGCGCTGCCTGTCGATCGAGGAGTACCGGGCGCAGAAGGCGGAAGGAATGGCCGAAGCAAGGGCTGCCGGAGACGACGCGGCAAGATGAGCTGGACGACGCTGGCCGACCTGCGCGCGCAGGTCCAACGCTTGTGGGATCGTGGCGACTTGCTGCGGGCGGTGGTCAGCGACGCTATTTCGTGGCCGCTGCGCCTGAATCTGAAGACCCCGAGCGCTGCCGACCTGTCCGATCGCTTCGCGGCCGTGCGTGACTGGGTGCGCGCCGTCGCCGATGTCCCGCTGGTTCGCCTCGAGTGGCGCGAGCGGAACCACCGCGTCCAGGGGATGCAGCGGCTGCCGGCAGCGGTCTGGCTCGACACCCGGCAAGATGCTTTGGCCCTGATCGGCAAGGTTCGCCAAGCACAAGGATTCGATGCCCTGTGGCGGCAGACGGCAGCCACGCAGCCAGCGCTGCTTCCATGGTTATCCCGGCGGCCGATTCTGGCGCTGGAACTGGCTGGCCGCTGGCAGCATCTCTTGGCAGTCGTCGCATGGTTGCACGCACATCCTCGCCCGGGCGTGTACTTACGCCAGGTCGACGTCCCCGGTGTGGACAGCAAGTTCATCGAGGCCCACCGGGGCGTGTTGACCGAGTTGCTCGACCTCGTCTTACCGCCAGAGGCCGTCGAGAGCGCAGCGAGTGGCGTCGCGCAGTTCACGCGCCGATTCGGCTTCCTGGACAAGCCTGTCCGGATTCGCTTTCGCCTGCTCGACCCGACTTTACCCAGCCTGCCTGGCTGCCATGCCTGGCCACGTGTGCTGCCCGACATCACGCTGGACGCGACCAGTTTCGCGGCGCTCGCCTTGCCCGTCGAGCGAGTCTTCGTCACCGAGAACGAGACGAACTTCCTCGCCTTCCCGGAACTGGCGGAAGCCATCGTCGTCTTCGGCGCTGGCTATGGTTGGGAGGCGCTATCGCGCGCCGGGTGGCTGCATCGATGCCAGTTGCATTACTGGGGCGACATCGACACCCACGGATTCGCCATCCTCGACCAATTGCGTGGCCACTTCCCGACCGCCGCGTCGTTCCTGATGGACCGCGAGACGCTGCTTGCCCATCGTTCGCACTGGGGCGAGGAACCCGAGCCTGCACGCCACGCCTTGTCGCGTCTGGCGAAGGACGAGGCTACGGTCTATGACGACCTCAGATTCGATCGCCTTCAGCCCAGACTGCGACTGGAGCAGGAGCGCGTGGGCTTCGGCTGGCTGCGCGATCGACTGGCGGGTGTCCCCTCGGCTCGCTGTACCGGGTGAGCCTCTAGCTTCTGCTCCTGCCCTCACCACAACCCCATTTGTCAGAGCGCTTGCCGCCGCCGTACCTCGAATCCAGGGCCACTCGGGGGACAAGAAAAAGCTCGAGATTCAGAAACAACGAACGAAGCTTGGAAGACTGCTGGCGCTGGCGCCACAGCGCCCGAGAGACACATAGTCGATCCAACGCATCAGCGCCAGTTCTTCCGGAGCGACTTCACGTGGCTTGTCGGACGCGCTCCTACGCGCCAGACGAAGGACTTGGTGCTGCCTTCGGCGCCGTTCGCTCCGACACGCCGGCCACTCATCCCACGCTTCGCGATTCCGGGGCCCGCTCTCGGACGTGTTGTTCGATGAAACGTTTGACCACTTGCGCGTCGACGTCGACGACTTCGACCCTTTGCGGGAGGCTTTCCAAGCCCTGCAGAGCCGGCGGGCGGGGCGGCTCGCAACCCAGCGCCTCGCGGATGGTTTCTTCGAACTTGGCCGGCAAGGCGGTCTCGAGCACGATCATTGTCGTTTCCGCTGTGCGCAACTCGCGGGCGACCTTCAGGCCATCGGCCGTATGCGGATCGATCATCAGGCCATGGTCTTCGTAGGTCTGCCGGATCGTTGCCAGACGGTCGGCGTGCGTGCTCCGACCGGAGACAAAACCAAATTCGGGCAGACGCTCGAACCAGGGTGAGGACGACAGGTCGAAGGCGCCCCCAGCATCGACTTCCGCCCACAACCGACGAACCGTCGCCGGATCGCGGCCAACGAGATCGAAGACGAAGCGCTCGAAGTTGGACGCCTTCGAGATGTCCATCGACGGGCTTGACGTCCGGTAGGTTTCGCCGGTCGGTCGCGGGCGATAGACACCGGTGCGAAAGAACTCATCGAGAACATCGTTTTCATTGGTCGCCACGACCAGGCGGCGAATCGGCAATCCCATCATGCGGGCAATGTGGCCGGCACAAACGTTACCAAAGTTCCCCGACGGAACGGCGAAGTCAACCACCGGCACCGCGTCCGTCGCCGACTCGGCGGTGGCAGCCAGATAAGCTTTGAAGTAGTAGACCACCTGCGCAGCAACGCGCGCCCAATTGATCGAATTAACGGCGCCAATCTTGTACCGTGCTTTGAAGGGCAGATCGTTCGCAACCGCCTTGACGATATCCTGCGCGTCGTCGAATACGCCACGCACGGCGATGTTGAAGATGTTGGCGTCCTGCAGCGAGTACATCTGCGCGCGCTGAAAGGCGCTCATCCGCTCGTGCGGCGAGAGCATGAAGACGTGCACGCGCTGCTTGCCGCGCATCGCGTACTCGGCCGACGAGCCGGTGTCCCCGGAAGTAGCCGCCAGAATGTTGATCTCTTCGCCACGTTTGGCGAGAACGTACTCGAACAGGTGGCCGAGCAACTGCATGGCCATGTCCTTGAAAGCCAGGGTCGGACCATTCGACAGTTCGAGCACGGCCAGCCCTCCCGCTTGGCGCGCGGCGTCCGGCGGCACAAGCCAGCTGAGCGGGGCGATCTCGTGCGCGCGCTCGGCAACTCGACCGTTGCCATACACCTGTGCCGTATAGGCTCGCCGGGTGAGCAGCGTGAGGTCGACGGGCGGAATATCGTCGACAAACTTGGCCAGAATGGCGCCGGCAAGATCAGCGTAATTCAGCGCCCGCCACTGGCCCAACTCGGCGCGGCTGACCAGCGGATACGTTTCGGGGACATAGAGACCACCGTCGGGCGCCAAGCCGGCAAGCAGAATGTCGCTGAAGGTCGGGCCCGGCGAGGCCGGGCTGGACCAAGGATGACCACGAGTCGAGAGATAGTGCATGGCGGGGATGATCGTCGGTGTAGCCGCGCTGTTCCGGCAGATGGGCAGTCCGGACAGTCTACCATGGCCGCGGACGCGGATTGCACGGCAGCCGGTAAGCGCGAACTCAGCCGGCGATGATGCAGTTCTTGCCGGCGTCCTTGGCCGCGTAGGTCGCCTTGTCGGCGCGTCGCAAGGTCTTCTCCAGGACCTCGTCGAATCCGCGCACGACGACGCCGGCACTGAAGGTCAGCGCTGGGTGCTGATTGGCCATCCAGCCATCAGCGAGTTGCCGCTGAACCCGAGCGATCACCGCGGTCGCCTCGGCCAGTGCGGTGTCGGGGAGCAGGACGACAAACTCCTCGCCACCAAGACGTGCGACGATGTCCGACGGACGTAACGCCGCGCGCAAGGTGCTGACCAGATGAACCAGCGCCAGATCGCCGGCGTGGTGTCCCAAGGTGTCGTTCAAGCGCTTGAAATCGTCGAGATCGATCAAGGCCAGCGCCAGATCACGCCCATTGCGCTGCGCGCGTGCCGCTTCGCGGCGGTAGGCCGTATCGAAGCCGCGCCGATTGAGCGCACCGGTCAAAGCATCGGTATGAGCTGCCGCTCGCGCCTCTTGCAGCGCATTTTCGAGCTTGCGGATGCGTGCTTCGGCGGCCAGCAAATCGAGTACGACCGTTTCCGTCTTGGCCAAGCCGACACGCGCGGCATGCAGCAGATGCCGCTGACCGCGACGACCCACCGTATCGCTTCCAGGCGGACAAAGAGAGCTCGCAGCGGCAGCGTGACGCCAGTGAAGTCGGCGCGAAAGGCGCCTTGATGAATCAACCTGGGGAACCTCAGTGTGCTTGAACACTTTTCCTGCTCCGTTGGACGATCGGCTGTTGTCTGTCATGCATCCTCAAACGGTGATTTGTCGCTGTTCTTGAGACTTTTTTTGCGAAAAGCGGGTAGCCAACTGTTTACACTGGCAAAGAAGTGTGAACTTCGGATCTCGTCAGAGTCCGTCTGGAAGAACTCAAGGCAGTCGCCGGGGACAGGATGCTGCGCCGCAGGTGGCCGCGGGAGCTGCTCCAGCAGACCATGGATCGACACGCCCGCCGCTAAGTGCGCACAATTGCACGTCCACTGGGCAATTGTTGTCCGACAGCGCCTGATAGTCTGCCGAGCTAATATAAAATGTAATCGGATGTTGGCTACGACGCTTCTGCCTGCGTCGAGCGGGGGGTTGTCGATGGGAACGGCTGTCGGAACGGGAAAAATGCGGGTCACCGGGGTCCGACCGCTCGTGCGCCGGCGCTGACCCGTGCTGATGAACGGTGGTTTCTGATGTTGATGCTAAGACAAGTCCTCCAGGCAATCCTGGTCGCGCTGACGATCGCTCAATGCTCGACGGCTCTTGCCATCGAGCGGCGTGTGGCGCTCGTGATCGGCAACGCCAAATACAAGGAAGCTCCACTTTACAACCCGGTCAATGACGCGCGCGACATGGCCGCCGCTCTGCAACGGACAGGCTTCGAGGTGATCATCGCGCTCGACGCAACGCAGAAGGAAATGAACCGGGCGATCGCCAGGTTCGGCGAGCGGCTGACGCTGGATAGCGTGGCCCTGTTCTACTACGCCGGACACGGCATGCAGGTGCGCGGCAAGAACTACCTGATTCCAATCGACGCCGAGATCAAGACCGAGTCTTCCGTGCGCGTCGAGTCGGTCGACGTTGACGGCGTACTCGACCAACTGAGCACCAGCGAACTGAACGTCGTCATCCTCGACGCTTGTCGGAACAATCCCTTCGAACGGCGGGCAAACCGCAGCGTTGGCGCGGCCGGTCTGGCGCAAATGGAGGCACCGAAGGGCAGCCTGATCGCCTATGCGACCGCGCCGGGCCGCACTGCAGCCGACGGCGAAGGCCGCAACGGACTCTATACGCAGGAACTTCTGAAGCAGTTGCAAGTGCCCGGCCTGACCATCGAGCAGGTATTCAAGAACGTCCGGCGCGAAGTTGCAAAGGCAACGCGCGACGGCCAGATCCCCTGGGAATCGTCGTCGATGACGGGTGACTTCTACTTCATGCCGGTCGCCCGTCCGTCCGCGGCAAGTGTCCAGCCGATTGCCGTCCGCCCGCTGCCTGTGGCGACGGCTTCACCGGCGCAGGTACAGGACCTCAAGCAGGCGCCCGCCCCGACACGACAGAATGGCGGCGCGAGCAGCGGCGAGGCGGCTCCCGCGGCAAGCGCCCAGAAGCCAGCCGCGCTGACCGCGGAAAGCCCGCCGGCGACCGCACCTGCAGCGCCGGTCCCGCCCAGGGTGGAGACGCTGGCCGCGGTGACGCCGACCCCTGTCCCGCCCGAGGCGGCGCCGATCACCGCTGTCAGCAAGAGCGACCCGGTGCTTGAGGCCAAGGAGAGGGTCATCAAAACCGAGGCCTTCACCGCCACCGGTCGCCTGTCGCTCGATCGCTCGTCGGGCGCAATGAGCGGGGAAGGAACCATCGAGTGGGTCAATGGCGATCGCTACGAGGGAACGATGGCGTCCGGCCGGAAACACGGCAAGGGCATCTTCACCTGGAGCAACGGACAGCGGTATGAGGGAGAGTGGGCCGACGACATGATCAACGGCAAGGGCATCATGTACTACACGAACGGCGACCGCTATGAAGGGACCTTCAAGGACGGCGAACCGCACGGAACGGGAAGCTATACCGTGCGTAACGGCGATGTCTATACGGGCGCCTGGGTTAGCGGCAACCGCCACGGCTTTGGTCGCCTGACGTGGTCAACCGGCGACTATTGGGAAGGCGAGTTCCGTGACGGAAAACAAACCGACAACGGCCGCATGCATTCGACCCTGTCGGTCATCGACAAGAGCGCCGAGCCGGCCGCCGCGACGAGCGACAAGAGCGGCGCCCGGAAGAAGGGCAAGTAGGCGCCGCTGCTTCACATCAACCGGTGACACGACCGGTCAGGACAGGCAGTCGGCGAGGATCGCCGCCGCTGCGTCGGCACCGCCAGCCTGTGGAATCGGTGGCGCGGTCTGGCGAAACAAGTCATCGAGTGCACCGGCGATGCTTGACGCGCTCAGTTCGGATTCGTCGATTGCCCGGCAGCGAGCGTTCTTTTCCAGCCAGGCGATCAAGGGTTCCTGTTCGGGCCAATTGTCGCGCCGGAGGTAAAGCACGGGCGTGCCGTTGCACGCGGCCTCGGTGAACGTACCGTAGCCGGGTTTGGTCAGCACGGCATCGACCGAACAGATGAGGTCGGTGAACGCCAGACCGAGGCCTTCCAGAGCATGGGCGACAGGGCACGCGCTGTGCCAGGTCTGCGGCACCAGCCAGCGCAGCTTGCCGGCGAGCGGCCAGTCGGCAATCGACAAGCGCTTGTCGAACCCGCCAAAAGCCACCAACAGCAGGCGTTCATCGCGCGCGCAGCCGAGCTTCTCGCGCAGTTCGCGGCGGTGTGAGCGACCGATGGCAGCCACTGGACCTATGTTGCGCAGCCGGCGAAGATCGGCCATCGGCATTGCCGGTGTAAGGCGCAGGAAGAACTCCGTGCTGTTGTATGCAGCCAGCATCTCGTGGTGAATCGGCGCGGCCCAGGGTTCGCTGGCGAAGAAATGCGCGAACAGCTCAGCCCAGTTGAGCGAGCACATGGCGATCGACGGAATCCGCGCGCGTTGCGCGCCGGCCAGCGGCAGATAGGCAACATCGCTGAGCACCAGATCAGGCCCTAGCGCAGCCAGGAAAGCCGTTTCACGAGCCAGAAGCTGCTCCCAATCGGCATGCTGACGCTGATAGGCAAGCGCCGTCGCAGCGAGATCGACGCGCGTAGCATCGCGCATGACGTAGCCAAAATCGCTCGCCCCGGGCAGATGGGTAAAGGTGGTGACGATGCGCGCGCGCAGTTGACTGCTCGACAGGCCGCTGCGCAGCGAAATGCGCAGCTTCGGCAAGCGCGCGCCAAGCGCGTTCAGGACGGGCGCCACCTGCGCCAAGTGGCCCAGGCCATGCGCCGAAACATCAACCAGCAGATGCGTGGCGATCGTCGGCTTCATCGAGGTCATCGCAGGGATTTCAGGAACATACGGTCGCCGTTCCGGCAGAAGGGCGAAGCTTGCCTGCCCGGCAGGCGCTGAAGTGGCACAGGCGAAGCCCCGAACAGCCTGGCCGGCAGGGTAAAATGCGACACGCTCCCCATCTTACCTGCATTTTCCTGACTGTTTCGCCCATGCCCGAAGAGATCCTGATCAATTTTACGCCTCAGGAAACCCGCGTCGCCGTCATGCACCAAGGTGTCACGCAGGAACTGCACATTGAACGAAGTGCCAGCCGTGGCTTCGTCGGTAATGTCTACCTGGGACGGATCGCCCGGATTCTGCCAGGGATGCAGTCGGCCTTTATCGACATCGGCCTTGACCGGACTGCTTTCCTGCATGTCGCCGACATTCGCGAACCGCGCTCCGGCGACGAGCCGCTGCGCCCGATCGAACGCCTGCTCGCCGAGGGGCAGAGCATCGTCGTGCAGGTGATCAAGGATCCGATGGGCAGCAAGGGCGCGCGCCTATCGACACAGGTATCGATCGCCGGACGTATGCTGGTCTACCTGCCACAGGACAGACACATCGGAATTTCGCAGCGCATCGAAAAGGAATCCGAACGCGAAGCGCTGCGCCAGCGGCTTGGCCGCCTCGTTCCGGATGAAGAAACGGGGGGTTTCATCGTACGGACAATGGCCGAGAACGCGAGCGAGAACGAGCTGACCAAAGACATCGAGTTCTTGCGCAAGATTTGGCGCGATATCCAGTTGCAATCGGCGACCGCCGCACCGCCGGCGCTGCTGTACCAGGAACTGTCGCTGGCGCAGCGGGTCTTGCGCGACTTCGTCAATCCGGAGACGACGCGCATCGTCATCGACTCGCGCGAGAACTTCCAGCGGCTGAGATCGTTCGCCAGCGAGTACACGCCGACGGTAGCGCCCTTGCTACAGCATTACACTGGCGAACGGCCGCTCTTCGATCTGCACGGGGTCGAGGACGAAATCCAGAAAGCGCTGGCCCGACGCGTCGACCTCAAATCCGGCGGCTATCTGATCATCGATCAGACCGAAGCGATGACGACTATCGACGTCAACACCGGAGGATTCGTTGGCGTACGCAATTTCGACGACACGATCTTCAAGACGAATCTCGAAGCGGCGCAGACGATCGCGCGCCAGCTTCGCCTGCGTAATCTCGGCGGCATCATCATTATCGACTTCATCGACATGGAGAGTGAAGAGCATCGTACGGCGGTGCTTGCCGAGTTCAACCGGGCGCTCGCGCGCGACCACACTCGGCTGACGGTCAACGGCTTCACCGCGCTCGGCCTTGTCGAAATGACACGCAAACGCACGCGCGAATCGCTGGCGCACGTGCTGTGTGAGGAGTGCCCTACCTGCGGTGGGCGCGGCGAAGTGCGCACAGCACGTACCGTGTGCTACGAAATCCTGCGCGAACTGCTACGCGAAGCGCGTCAGTTCAATGCGCGCGAGTATCGCGTGCTGGGCAGCCAAGCCGTCATCGACCGCTTCCTTGACGAAGAATCGCAAGGCTTGGCGATGCTGTCCGATTTCATCGGCAAACCGATCTCGCTACAGGCCGAACCGAGCTACTCACAGGAACAGTACGACATCGTGCTGATGTAACGATGCGGCAACGGGGCTTGCCAGGCAGCCGCCAGGTGATCGGGCAGCCGGCCAGCGGCGCACCTGCCGGCGGTCACGCGACTGGTGTTCAATTTTCTTGCTGCGGCGACCCTGAGGGCGGAACCCGCCCTTGCTCAACCCACCCTGGAACGTGAATGAACCTGCTCAGAAGCCTTGCCACAGTCAGCAGCATGACGCTGTTGTCGCGCATCCTCGGTTTCGTGCGCGATTTTGTGATTGCCCGTAGCTTCGGCGCGGGAATACTGACGGACGCCTTCTTCGTCGCCTTCAAGCTACCCAATCTGCTGCGCCGGCTGTTCGCCGAGGGGGCTTTCTCGCAGGCTTTCGTTCCCGTCCTGGGCGAGTACAAGAACCGCTACGGTGCAAACGAAACCCGACAACTGGTCGACCGTGTGGTCAGCCTGCTGTTTCTCGTTGTCCTCGGCGTCACCGTGCTCGGCATGCTGGCCGCACCGATACTCGTCTATGTCTCGGCCCCCGGCTTTGCAGCCGACAGCGCCAAGTTCGCCTTGACCGTTGAACTGACGCGCATCACGTTTCCCTACATCCTCTTCATGTCGCTGGTTGCCGTCGCCGGCGGCATCCTCAATACCTGGAGCCGCTTCGCCGTTCCCGCCTTCACGCCGGTTCTGCTCAATCTGTCGCTGATCCTGATGGCGCTCTTCGCAACGCCGTACTTCGACCCGCCGATCGTCGCGCTCGCCTGGGCGGTCTTTCTCGGCGGCGCATTGCAGCTCATCTTCCAGATCCCCAGCCTCGTTCGCCTGGGCATGCTGCCACGCTTTTCGTTGAGTTTGCAGGATGCCGGCGTGCGGCGCATTTTCCGCTTGATGGCGCCGGCCGTGCTGGGAGTTTCGGTGGCCCAGGTCAGCCTGCTGCTGAACAGTATCTTTGCCTCCTTCCTGAATACCGGCAGTGTTTCCTGGCTCTATTACGCCGATCGCCTGATGGAATTTCCGGCCGGCCTGCTCGGCGCCGCATTGGGCACCATCCTCCTGCCCTCGCTGAGCAAGTCACACGCCACCGGCCGGCATGAGGAGTACTCGCAGCTCCTCGACTGGGGTCTGCGACTGACCTTCCTGCTCGCTGCGCCCGCGGCGCTGGCGCTCGCCATTCTTGCCGTCCCGCTGGTGACGACGCTTTTTCATCACGGTGCCTTCACGCCGAATGACGTGATGCGCACGCGCGAGGCGCTCGTCGCTTACAGCATCGGCCTGCTCGGAATGATTCTGGTCAAGGTTCTGGCGCCCGGTTTCTACGCGCGCCAGAACGTGCGCACACCCGTGCGTATCGCCTTGCTCTGCCTACTGGTCACTCAGCTTTTGAATCTGCTGCTGATCCCGTGGCTGCAGCATGCCGGCCTGGCGCTCGCCATCGGCCTCGCTGCGTGTTTGAATGCCGCACTCCTCTATCGGGGTCTGCGCCGGCAAGGCATCTACTCGCCGCTGTCCGGCTGGCTAGGCTTCTACGGCAAGCTGGCCGTCGGCCTGCTGGCGATGGCTGCGGCGCTCTGGTTTTCTGCTGGCGCCAACGACGCCTGGTTGAGCTGGGGTCTGGCGGCCCGTCTGTTGCGTCTTTCCCTCGTCGTGGGCTTCGGCGCGACGGTCTATTTCGCTACACTATGGGTCGCAGGTTTCCGCCTGAGCGATTTCAGACGCCGGGCGGCCGAGTGAAATCAGCATGACCAACCAGGAGGAACGACAATGAAACTGATCAGCAACAGCCTCACCGATGGCCAGCCGGTTCCCGGCGAGTTCGCTTTCTGCATCCCCGATCCCGAGCACCACGTCTGCCTTGGCCGCAACCTCAACCCTCATCTGGCTTGGCGCGAAGCGCCGGCGGGGACACGCTCCTTCGCGATCATCTGCCACGACCCGGATGTGCCGAGCAAGGGCGACGATGTCAATCAGGAAGGACGAACGGTCCCCGCTTCGCTGCCGCGCATCGACTTCTTCCATTGGATTCTGTTTGACCTACCGCCGACGCTTGGTGAGATCGCCGCGGGGAGCTTCTCGAGCGAAGTGACGCCACGGGGCAAGGCCGGCCCGCATTGTCTGTTCGACGCCCGTCAGGGAATCAACGACTATACCGCCTGGTTCGCGGGCGACAACGACATGCGCGGCGATTACTTCGGCTACGACGGCCCGTGCCCCCCGTGGAACGATGAAATCGTCCACCGCTATGTGTTTACCGTCTTTGCGCTTGACGTCGAGCAGCTCGACTGCGCAGCAAAGGCAAACGGACACCAGGTACGCGCGGCGATGCAAGGGCACATTCTCGCCGAAGCAAGCCTGGTTGCCACCTACACGCTCAATCCATCGCTCGCCGCCTAGCGCGGAAGAACACAGGACGCTGGTCGCGGTCAGCCCCTTAGAAACGGCTGCCGCGAGAGCTGGCGCGCCGCGTCGCTTGCCGACCAGAAAACGCTGAAGGCCGCGGCAAGCGGCCTTCAGTTCTCGGCTCGGGGCTGCTCGCGAGAGCAGCCCCGGTGCTACAGATGCGAGCAGTCTCGCCTCGCAGAAATCCTACTGGATGCTCACCTCGACGCGGCGTGCTTCGGCAGAATCGCCGGTCCCGGTGGTCACCTGTGGCTTCTTCAGCTCGATCCGGTCCTCAGCGATGCCAACGTTTTTCAGTCCTTCACGCACCGCCTTCGCCCGGTTCTTGGCGACTTCCTCGTTCACTGCCTGGCTGCCACTGGGATCGTGGAAACCGGAAATGGCGATCTTGGCGCCTGGGTTGGCCTTGGCATGCGTAACGACCGCCGCCAGCGTCGTCGCCGCATCAGCCGGCAAGTCGGCCGAACCCACGGCGAAATAGATCTTTGCGGCCGCCGGCGCGCTGGCAGCGGCCGCTGCCGGTGCTGCGTCGGCCGGTTTGCCCGACGTCGCCGGAACCATCAGTGGCACGATCATCAGGGCAACGATATTGATGATCTTGATCAGGGGGTTGACGGCCGGTCCTGCGGTGTCCTTGTAGGGATCGCCGACGGTATCGCCGGTAACCGCCGACTTGTGCGCATCCGAACCCTTGCCACCGAAATGGCCGTCCTCGATATACTTCTTGGCGTTGTCCCAGGCGCCACCACCCGTCGTCATCGAAATGGCGACGAACAGACCGGTGATGATCGTTCCCATCAACAAGCCACCCAGCGCCTTCGGGCCGAGCAGCAGGCCGACGAGAACGGGTACGAGCACCGGCAGCAAGGACGGAACGATCATTTCACGAATCGCCGCAACGGTCAGCATACCGACCGCGCGCGAATAGTCGGGCTTCGCCTTGCCTTCCATGATGCCCTTGATTTCCTTGAACTGGCGCCGGACCTCGATGACCACCGAGCCAGCCGCCCGGCCAACAGCCTCCATCGCCATGGCGGCGAACAGGTAAGGAATCAGACCGCCCAGGAAGAGGCCGATGATCACCATGTGATCGGACAGATCAAAACGCAGACCGCCACCGAAGTTCACTTCCAGGGCATGCGTGTAGTCCGCGAAAAGGACCAGCGCGGCCAGACCAGCGGAACCGATGGCATAACCTTTGGTGACCGCCTTGGTCGTATTGCCGACCGCATCGAGCGGGTCGGTCACGTCACGCACCGACTTCGGCAATCCCGACATTTCGGCGATGCCGCCGGCGTTGTCGGTAATCGGCCCGTAGGCGTCGAGGGCAACGATGATACCGGTCATCGACAGCATCGAAGTCGCCGCGATGGCAATGCCGAAGAGGCCGGCCAGCGCATAGGTCAGGTAGATCGACGCACAGACGGCGAGCACCGGCAGCGCGCAGGCTTTCATCGAAACCGCCAGACCGGCGATGATGTTCGTCCCGTGACCCGTGGTCGAGGCCTCGGCGACGCGCTTGACCGGGGAGAAGTCGGTCCCGGTGTAGTACTCGGTAATCCAGACGAGAAGCCCGGTCAGAACCAGACCGATCGCGGCTGACCAGAAGATGTTCATCGACGAGATCAGGCTGCCATCGGCCAAGGTCACGCCATTGCCGAGCAGCATCGTCGTGATCGGGTAGAAGGCGATCAGCGCCAGAATTCCGGCCACCGCCAGGCCGCGGTAGAGGGCGTTCATGATCTTGCCGCCGTCGCTCGCCTTGACGAAGAAGCAGCCGATGATCGAGGCCAGAATCGACACGCCACCAAGAACGAGCGGATAGACGACGAGGTTGTCGTTCGCTCCAGCAACGCCTTTCAGCATCATCGCGCCGAGCACCATCGTCGCGACGACGGTCACCGCATACGTCTCGAAGAGGTCGGCCGCCATGCCTGCACAGTCGCCGACGTTGTCGCCGACGTTGTCGGCAATCACCGCCGGGTTACGCGGATCGTCTTCCGGAATCCCCGCCTCGACCTTGCCAACCAGGTCGGCACCCACGTCGGCCCCCTTGGTGAAGATACCGCCGCCCAACCGGGCGAAGATCGAGATCAGCGAACCGCCGAAGGCCAGACCGACGAGCGGTTCGACGCTATGCTGCAGATCGCCACCAGCGCCCTTGAGCACGGCGTAATAGCCGGCGACGCCAAGCAGACCAAGTCCGACGACGAGCATGCCGGTAATCGCACCGCCTTTGAAAGCCACACCGAGCGCCGCGGAAATTCCGCTACGCGCCGCTTCTGCGGTGCGCACGTTGGCGCGCACCGAAACGTTCATCCCGATGAAGCCTGTCGCGCCCGACAACACGGCACCGATCAGGAAGCCAAAGGCCATCAGCTTGCCCAGGGCAAACCAGATGACCACGAAGAGCACAGCGCCGACCAGCGCAATCGTCGTATACTGCTTGGCGAGGTAGGCTGAAGCACCTTCCTGGATCGCCTTGGCGATTTCCTGCATGCGCGGGTTGCCGGCGGGCAACGAGAGAATCCATTTCGTCATGGCGGCGCCGTACAGGACCGCTATGACCGCGCAAACCAGCGCGAACATCAGAAACGACGACATAAGCAACCTCCCTCTGAAAAGTTACCCGAACCGAGCGGAAGCTCCCCACCGGTCGGTTTAACATCACACCCAAACTGCACAACCTGCCGCCTTCTGCCAGCAAACGCCGGCAACCTCCAGGGCGGCAACCGCCTATTGCAGGGCAGCGAAAGCCGCCACCCTGATCTCCTCCACACTGCCCACACCGGGAATTCGGCGGCATTTCGGCGCTCGGGGATCGCCGCTCGCCGCCCAGTTACGGTAGTACTCGAGCAGAGGCTTCGTCTGCGAGTGGTAGATTTCCAGCCGCTTCCTGACGGTCTCCTCCCGATCGTCATCGCGCTGAACAAGAGCTTCGCCGGTAATGTCGTCCTTGCCGTCGACCTGCGGTGGATTGAAGCGAATGTGATAGGTCCGCCCGGAAGCAAGATGCACCCGTCGGCCACTCATCCGGTCGATAATCTCCTGATCGGCGACATCGATCTCGAGGACATAGTCGAGTGCAACGCCGGCAAGCTTCATCGCTTCCGCCTGCGGCAAAGTCCGTGGGAAACCATCAAACAGGTAGCCGGCCTGACAGTCGTCGCGCTGCAGGCGATCGCTCACCAGTCGGATGATGATATCGTCGGAAACCAGCCCCCCCGCGTCCATCACTTTCTTTGCTTCAACCCCAAGCGGGGTGCCCTCCTTCACCGCCGCCCGCAGCATGTCGCCGGTGGAAATCTGCGGAATGCCAAATCTCTCGCGAATGAATTGTGCCTGGGTACCTTTTCCAGCCCCTGGCGCGCCCAGCAGAATAAGTCTCATGATTCGCCTTCGGAACAATCAGATCAAACAATTTATCATATTGTTCATGCAATTACGTTTGCACTCTTGGGCTCCGGCAGCACGTTGTCGTGCTCGACAGGCGGAAACTTACCCGCAAAAGCGCCGTCGGTCAAACCTTTTTGAAGCGATCCTGCATCAAACGTGCATCCTCCGGCGTGTCGACGCCGGCCGTTGGCAGGTGCTCGGCGAGGTGCACAGTGATCCGGAAGCCGTGCCAAAGGGCACGCAGTTGTTCGAGCGCTTCAAGGTTTTCGAGCGGTGATGGCGCCAGGTGGCAGTAGCTGCGCAGGAAGCGGGCGCGATACGCGTACAGCCCGACATGGCGGAGAGCGTGCATCCCGGGCGGAAATGTTGAGCGCCCCGCAGCGCTGGTAAAGTGGTCGCGAGCGTAGGGAATCGGTGCGCGCGAGAAGTACAGCGCATCACCGTTGGCGGCACAGACGACCTTGACCACGTTCGGGTTGAAGAAATCGCCCGCATCGCTCAGTGCGTGGGCAACCGTTGCCATGTCGGCGCCGGTCGCTGCGAGACGCGCGGCGGTCTGGTCGATCAGTTGCGGGTCGATCAGCGGTTCGTCACCCTGCACATTGACGACCATCGTCTCATCGTCCCAAGCGAAGCGTTCGACGACTTCGGCCAGACGATCGGTACCCGTGGCGTGCCCGGCAGCCGTCAGGATGGCGCGCATGCCGTACCGCTCGGCGGCCTCCCGCACTTCCGGGTGATCGGTCGCAATGATGACTTCGTCCGCCATCGACAGCAGCGCGCGCTCGGCGACCCGCACAACCATCGGCTTGCCGCCAAGGTCGAGCAATGGCTTGGCGGGCAGCCGCGTTGACCCGTAGCGCGCCGGGATGACAATTTTGAACGGCGCGGCCGCGGCTGGACTCATTCCGTCTCGCCCGACACCGGGCGCGCCTCATCCGGCAGCATGATCGGAATTCCGTCGCGGATCGGAAAAGCCACCTTGCAAGGCTTGCATACCAGTTCCGACTGCGCCTTGAGGTACTCGAGATTCGCCTTGCACACCGGGCAGACGAGGATATCAAGCAGACGAGCGTCCATGGAGTCTCTCCAGTATTGTCTCGAACAGGTCGGCGTGCTGTGAAACGCCGCTGATGACTGCCTCAACCGGCAGCACCCAGGCTTCTCCGGAGACGTATGCGGCGCATTTTACCGCATCTTTCTCGGTCATCAGCAGGACACCATCACGCGCGAAAAGGAGATCGGCAGCACTGTAGGGATGATGGTCAGCAAAGGCGCGAGCGTCCACCTGCAGGCCGAGCGCCGCCAGATGCTGGAAAAAGCGCTGCGGATTGCCGATACCGGCGAGTGCGTAGATCCTGCGCCCCGACCAGTCGGCGGCCGTGCAGCTGCGCGGCTCACCGCTCACGGCAAAGAAACGCTCGCCGACCAGCTTCATCGCGAAATTCGGCAGCGCCTGCGCCGCCTGCGGCAGGACCTCTGGCGGGCCGCCGTTCCAGACGACGGCGGTGGCCTGGCGCAGGCGCCGCAGCGGCTCACGCAGGGGCCCGGCCGGCAGTAGCCGGCGATTGCCCTGACCGCGCTCGTCGAATACGACCAGTTCGATCGAGCGCTGCAGGCGATAGTGCTGCAAGCCGTCGTCGGCGACGATCACGTCGCAGTCGGCGTGCGCAGCGAGCAGCGCCTGGCTGGCGGCCACGCGATCGCGGCCGATGAAGACCGGTACGCCACTGCGCCGAGCGAGCAACAGGGGCTCGTCGCCGACGAGCGCGCTCGGCGAGTCCGGCGCTACCGCCTGGACCTGCGCGCTGTTCCCGCCGTAACCGCGGCTGACGATCCCCGGGCGCCAGCCGCTGGCAAGCAGGCGCTGGACGAGCCAGAGGACGAGCGGCGTCTTGCCGCTACCGCCGACGGTCAGGTTGCCGACGACGATGACCGGCACCGGCAAACGGCAGGCACGCAGCCAGCCGCAACGGTAGGCGCTCCGCCGCAAGCCGGCGAGGCCGCCATAAAGCCAGGCAACGGGGAGCAGCAGATAAAGCGGCGCCCGCAAACGAGGTTCATACCACCAGCGCGCAAGACGCTGCGCGAGGTCGCCGAAAAGCATCAGGGCGGGGCTTGCGTGGCGAACGAAATCCGCACCAGGCCGGCGCTCTGCGCCGCCTGCATGATGTCTACGACGCTTTGATGCGTCGCCTTGGCGTCGGCATTGATGACGACGACCGGCTCGCGTGCTTCGCCAGCGGCGCGCCGCAAGGCTTCGCTGATTGTCGGCGGAGTTGCCACCGGCAGCGGCACCTTGTTGACCAGAACCTGCCCAGCCGCGGTAACTACCACGTTGATCTCGTTCGGTTGCTCGTTCTGTTTGCTGGCCTCGGCCGTCGGCAGATTGATTTCGAGGCCGGAGAACTTGGCATAGGTGGTGGTCAACATGAGGAAGATGATGATCACCAGAAGGACATCGATCAGCGGAATCAGATTGATCTCGGGCTCGTCGCCGCTGCGCCCACGTTGGAAGTTCATCGGCGGCCTCAGGACGAGCGTTCGCCGTGCAGAACCTCGACCAGGCGTACCGCCTGCTGCTGCATCTCGATGATAAAACCGTCGATCAGCGCGCGGAAATGGCGCCAGAAGATCATGCTCGGAATGGCGATCAGCAAACCAAAACCAGTGTTGTACAGAGCGACCGAGATTCCATGCGCCAACTGGATGGGGTTGCTCCCGCTCGGCGCCTGCGAGCCGAAGATCTCGATCATGCCGACGACCGTGCCGAACAGGCCCATCAATGGGCTGATCGAAGCGATCGTACCGAGTGTCGTCAGGTAACGCTGCAAATCGTGCGCAACGACACTGCCCACCTCCTCGATGGCGTCGCGCATGATGTCGCGCGAACTGCCGACATTGCGCAAACCCGCGGCGAGCACGCGGCCGAGCGGCGAATGCGCGTCGAGTTCGTCGGCCATCGCCATGCTCGCGCCGTTTTTCTTATATTCCGCGACCACCCTCTGCAGCAGGCCGACGGGAACCACCTTGGCGCGCCGCAAGGCCAGCGAGCGCTCAATGATCAAGGCAACGGCAATCACCGACGCCAACAGCAAAGGCCAGATCGGCCAGCCAGCAGCCTGTACGATGGCAAACACGGTTTTCCCCAGAGGATGTCAGCAAACGCAGCACTTTAGCCTGCGTCAGCGCCGGCAGCAAGTCCCGCGCGGTCGGCCAGACGGCCAGGCTATCCCGGGAAGTTGTGGACAAACGCTCGCTCAGGCTGTTGGTGAATCACCTAAGTAGCGATTCCACAAGCTTGTTCTGCGCTCTGCTCAAAGATCGGGCAAGGGCCGGCAGCGAAGCCTGCCGGATCGACAATGAAGCTCGCGCCAGCCGGTGTACAATGGGCCGATGTCCGACACCCCGCCAGACGCTGCCAGTCTCGCCCAGCCGATCACGGCCATCCCGATTTCGCTGCTCAATCGTCTGGCTCGCGAGCGACTCGAGGCAGCCTTCCCGCTCTGCTGGGTCGCTGGTGAAGTGTCGAATCTCAGCTACGCCGCGTCCGGACACGTCTACTTCTCGCTCAAGGACAGTTCGGCCCAGGCCCGCTGCGTCATGTTCCGCAGCCGGGCGCAGCTCCTTGGCTGGCGAATCGAGAACGGTCAGCACATCGAGGCGCGTGTCCTGGTCACGCTCTACGAAGCACGCGGCGATTTCCAGCTCAGCGTTGAGACGGCCCGCCAGGCGGGCGCCGGCAGCCTTTTCGAGCGCTTCTTGCGCCTCAGGGACAAGCTTGAGCGCGAGGGTTTGTTTTCGCCCGCAGCCAAGCGGCCGCTGCCCGCCTTCCCGCGCCGCGTCGGCATCGTTACCTCGCCGCAAGCAGCGGCTCTGCGCGATGTGTTGAGCACGCTCGAACGACGCGCGCCGCAGGTCGGTATCGTCCTCTACCCCAGCCCGGTACAGGGTGAAGGTGCCGCCACGCTGATCGCTCGCGCAATCGAGTCCGCGGGTCAGCGCGGCGAGTGCGATGTGCTGATCGTTTGCCGCGGCGGCGGCAGCATGGAAGACCTCTGGGCGTTCAACGACGAGGCGGTGGCGCGCGCCATCCGTTCCTGCCCGCTGCCAGTGGTCAGTGGAATCGGCCATGAAACCGACTTTACGATTGCCGATTTCGCTGCCGACCGACGCGCACCGACGCCAACCGCGGCGGCCGAACTGGCCGTTCCCGAAACACGCGCGCTACTCACCCGCCTGACGACCCTGCGGGCAAGCCTGCAGCGCGCGCTGGCCCGTCGGATCGAGGGGCTTGGTCAGCAGCTCGACTGGCTTGCCCGGCGCCTGCAGCACCCGCAAGAAATCATCGCACGTCGACGCCAGATCCTCCAGCAGCAGGACAAGGACTTGCGCCTCGGCATTCGACAGGCGCTGGCGCAAGCCGCGGGCGAGCTGGCCGACTGCAGCCGCCGCCTGTCGATCAACCGTCCCGATCCCGCCGGCCGGCGCGTTCTGCTGGAGAGACTTGCCGAACGCCTTGCGGCCGCCCGGCAAAACACTCTGCTCGACAAGCAAAACCAGCTTGCTCGCCTGGCCGCAGGACTCGCCCACCTGAACCCGACGGCGGTCCTCGCGCGCGGCTATGCCATGGTCGCCGACGAGCAGGGGCGCCTGGTGCGCGACAGCAAGACCTTGGAACCTAAGCAGCGCGTCGCTGTCTTCCTCGGGCAAGGACGCTTCGCAGCCCGCGTGCTGGCGCTACAGCACGACGACGGCCAAGCGCCTGATGGACGGACCATTGCCAGCAGTTGCCACCCCGACTAGAATCCCGCCGCCTGGCGAGAGCCGCGGCGGGTTAACATACGCCGGCCTGGTCGCCTATGCCCTGCGCCAAACGCTGTCCGGCTGCCCGATGGCCTACCTGTCTTGTGTTCTTGCACCAGCCGCTTTGCCGAATAACGAATGACCCTCACGGAGAACGTCAAATGGAACATCTGTTGCCGCAACTTCCCTTTGCCATCGATGCGCTCGCCCCGCACATGTCGCAGGAGACGCTTGAATTCCACCATGGCAAGCACCATCAGGCCTATGTCACCAATCTCAACAACCTGATCAAGGGGACCGAATACGAAGCGCTCGAGCTGGAAGCGATTGTCACCAAGGCGCCGGCCGGCGGCATCTACAACAACGCCGCGCAGATCTGGAACCACACGTTCTTCTGGAACTGCCTGAGCCCGACCGGCGGTGGCGCTCCGAGCGGTGCGCTGGCGGCGGCGATCGACGCCAAATGGGGCAGTTTCGCCGAGTTCGCCAAGGCGTTCCAGGCCTCGGCTGTCGGCAACTTCGGTTCAGCCTGGACTTGGCTGGTGAGAAAACCCGACGGATCGGTCGACATCGTCAATATGGGTGCGGCCGGAACACCCTTGACCACTAGCGACAAGGCGCTGCTCTGCATCGACGTCTGGGAACACGCCTACTACATTGATTACCGCAACCTGCGGCCGAAATTCGTCGAGACCTTCCTGGCCAAGCTGGCCAACTGGCGCTTTGCCGAAATGAACTACGGCGGCTAAACGGACAGGCGTCGCCTGACAGACTGCACGAACGGTCTGTCAGCGCGCACCGGCCCGCGCTGCGCCAAGGGCCGTCCGGCGCTCGGCTGCTCGCTTTCCCGCCGCACGTCGATCAGCATCCGCTGCGCGCTCAGGTTCGGAACTGAGCGACCGTCCCGCGCAAGCCGGCAGCCAGATCACTCAGCGTCAGTGCAGCGCCGGCCGTTCCCTTCGCCGCCACGTTGTTCTCCTCCGACGCCTGGGCCACCTGCTCGACGCGCTGAGCGATCTGCTGACTGGCGATCGATTGTTCCTCGATGGCGCTGTCGATCTCGTTCACGACGGCAAGCACCTGGTCGACACTGCCGCGAATGCTGCGAATTGCCGCGCCCGCCGCACCAGCCAACTCGACGCCGCGATCGACCTGGTGCACAGCGGTCTCCATCGAAGTGAGCGAGTTGCGCGTCTCGTCCTGGATCTGCACGACCATCGCGTTGATCTCGCTGGTCGCTTTACCCGTGCGCTCGGCAAGCTTGCGCACTTCGTCGGCGACGACGGCGAAGCCGCGGCCCGACTCGCCAGCGCGGGCCGCCTCGATCGCCGCGTTGAGGGCCAGCAGGTTGGTCTGATCGGCTACTTCCTTGATCACCTGAACAACCGTCGAGATCTTCGCCGAGCTTTCGTCGAGAACGCTGATCGCCCTGGAGGTCCGCCGCACGGTATCGGCAATCCGGTTGATTTCGCTCGTCGCTTCTTCGATGACCCCGCCACCGCTGTCGGACAACCTGGCCGCCTCGCTGGCTGTCTTCAAGGCGTCACGTGCGCTTTCTGCAACCTGAGTGATACTGACCGACATCTGCTCGACGACCGCGGCCATCGAGGTCGCCGACTCGCTCGTCGTTCCTGACGCCGCCGCCGCCTGCTGGGCCGAACTGGCCAGCGTTTGCGCCGCGCGCTCGGTACGCTCGACGGTCGCTGTGATGTCCTGCAACAGCGTGCGCAGCTGGGTCTGCATGTGCTGCTGATGCGCCATCAGGCTCTGCGTATCGTTCGCTCGCAACTGCAGGTCCTGCCGCAGATCGCCGCTGGCAATCCGCTGGACGAACTGGCGCACGTCCTCCGGCTCGCCACCGAGTTGCCGGGCGATTCGCCGGGTGACGACAATCGCAATGCCGACGGCGAGGACGATCGCCAGCAGCAAGAGCGCAGACATCAGGTTTTCAGCGAGCGCGTGCGCGGTGGCGGCTTCCTTCTCCTCCCGCGCCTTGCTTTCCTGCTGCAGTCCGATGAAGCGCTCGCTTGCGGCGGAGAGTTCGCGCTGTATGCTGCGCGCCTCGCCCTGAATCAGGTTCTGCATGGCCAGCAGTTCGTCTTCCTTGGCGAGCTTGACGACCTGCTCGTTGCTCTGTGTGTAGCGCGCGTTGAGCGCCCGCATCGTGCCGGCGAGCTCGCGTGTTTCGGCACGTCGCTGCGACTTCTCGAGTTCCTCGGCCAAACGCTTGTTCGCCTTGCCAGTGGCGGCAACGCGCTCGAGTTCCTTGCCACGCTCGTCGGCGCCAACCACCAGGGCATTCAACTGGTAGCGCCGCATGGCGTTGACGCCCTCGGCGATTTCACGCGCCAACGACTCGTTGCGCGCGGCGCGCACGATGTCGTTGACCTGTCCCTCGATGATCTGGAATTGGACAATTGCAAAGGTAACGAGCGTGGTCATGACGACGATAATGGCGCCAAAACCACTCCATAGAAGCATCCTGATTTTCACCTGCTGCCCCCGGCAATCAATATGTCCATCTTTCCCCTAGTCTACTGTGCCGCGCCACCCGTGGGTTATCAATTCAATGATTTTATGTATGATGCGAGGAGTGCAGCGACCCCGGCGCGCTCACCGCTGCGCCGGAAAGCGCCGGCCATGCCGCGCCCAGCGCCGCCCGCCTTGCCCGATCGTCAGCCGCAACAGCGACTCACCGGTGGCGCAGGCGGTACTCCTGGACGAGCGTGTAGAGGGCTGGAATGACGACCAGCGTAAGGAGCGTCGAAGAAAGCATGCCGCCGACCATCGGCGCAGCGATCCGGCGCATCACTTCCGACCCGGTGCCGCTACCCCACATGATCGGCAGCAGGCCGGCCATGATCGCAACCACCGTCATCATCTTCGGCCGCACGCGTTCGACCGCGCCTTCCATCACCGCGGCCGCGAGATCCGCCGGCAGCGGCTGGCGGCCGACGGCAGCGGCTGCCTGCTGCGCTGCCGCCCAGGCGTGCTGGAGATAGATGAGCATGACGACACCGGTTTCGGCGGCAACGCCGGCCAGAGCAATGAAGCCGACGGCAACCGCGACGCTCAGGTTGTAATCCAGCAGCCAGATCAGCCAGACGCCGCCAACCAGGGCAAAGGGAATCGAGAGCATGACGATGAAGGTTTCGCTCAGCCGACCAAAGTTGAAATAGAGCAGGAAGAAGATGCTCAGCAGCGTCACCGGAACGACAATCTTCATCTTGTCGATTGCCCGCTCGAGATACTCGAACTGGCCGCTCCACGTCAGGTAGTAGCCGGGTGGAAAGCTGACCTGTTCGGCGACTACGCGCTTCGCCTCGGCAACGTAGCCGCCGATGTCGCGGCCGCGCAGGTCGACGTAGATGTACGCGGCGAGCAGCGCGTTTTCCGTGCGTATCGCCGGTGCACCCTTGATGATCGCAACGCGCGCCAGTTGCCCGAGCGGAATCATCGCGCCGTCCATGGTGGGAACGAGCACCTCGCGCGCCATGCTTTCGGCATCACCGCGCAGTTCGCGCGGATAGCGCATGGTGACGGCAAAACGCTCGCGGCCTTCGACGGTGGTGGTCAGCATTTCGCCGCCCAGCGCGCTGCCGACTACCGTCAGCAGGTCGCCGACGGCCAGGCCGTAGCGCGCGAGTTGATCGCGCTGCGGATCGATATCGAGGTAATAGCCGCCGGTGATCCGCTCGGCGAAGGCACTGGTCGTACCGGGAACGCGTTTGACGGCGACCTCGATCGCTTTCGCCAGCCGTTCCAGCTCGTTCAGGTCGTTGCCGAAGACCTTGATGCCGATCGGCGTCCGGATGCCGGTCGACAACATGTCGATGCGCGCCTTGATCGGCATCGTCCACGAGTTGGCGACACCGGGAAACTGCAGCGCCTGATCGAGCTCGGCGACCAGCTTGTCGATCGTCATTCCCGCACGCCATTCGCTCTCGGGTTTGAGGTTGATGATCGTCTCGAACATCTCGGTCGGCGCCGGATCGGTTGCCGTGTTGGCGCGCCCAGCCTTGCCATAGACCGAAGCCACCTCGGGAAAGCGCTTGATGATCTTGTTCTGCGTCTGCAGGAGTTCGGCCGCTTTGGTGATCGACATGCCGGGCAACGAAGTCGGCATGTAGAAAAGCGTCCCTTCGTTGAGCGTCGGCATGAACTCGGAACCCAGACGAGCGGCCGGCCAGAAGCTGAGCACCAGCGCAACGCCGGCGAGAACGACGGTGAACGCCTTGCGCCGCAGAACCCAGGCAATCACCGGCCGATAGACGAAGATCAACCAGCGGTTCACCGGATTGTGCGCCTCGGGCAGAATCTGCCCGCGAATGAAGAGCAACATCAGGACCGGTACCAGGGTCAGCGAAAGCCACGCCGCGCCAGCCATGGCGAAGGTCTTGGTCCACGCCAGCGGAGCGAACAGGCGGCCCTCCTGCGCTTCGAGCGTGAAGACGGGAAGGAAGGAAATCGTGATGATCAGCAGCGAGAAGAAAAGCGCCGGACCGACTTCCTTGCCAGCGGCAATGATCGCCTCGCTCCGCTGCTGCGTGTCGGCCGTCGGCGGCAGTCGCTCGAGGTGCTTGTGCGCGTTCTCGATCATGACGATGGCCGCGTCGATCATGGCACCAATGGCGATGGCCAGGCCGCCCAGGCTCATCAGATTTGAGTTCATGCCGAGCAGGCGCATGGCGATGAAGGCAATGAGCAAGCCAACCGGCAGCATCAGGATGGCGACCAGCGCACTGCGGACGTGCAGCAGGAAAGCGATGCAGACGAGCGCGACGATCGCCGATTCCTCGAGCAAGGTCGTCTGCAGCGTGCGGATGGCGCGCTCGATCAACTGCGAGCGGTCATAGACCGTGTCGACGCTGACCCCGGCCGGCAAACCCGACGCCGCCTCGCCTATCCTTGCCTTGACGTTCTCGATCACGGCCAGCGCGTTCTCGCCGTAGCGCGCCATGACGATTCCCGAAACGACTTCGCCTTCACCGTTCAGTTCGCTGACGCCACGCCTTTCGTCGGGAGCGAGTTCGACGCGCGCAATGTCGCGGATGAGCACCGGCGTTCCGCCCGCGGCCTTGACCGCGAGTTGCTCGATATCCTCACGGCCACGCAGATAGCCTCTGCCACGCACCATGTACTCGGTCTCCGCCATCTCGACAACGCGACCGCCGACATCGCGGTTTGAATCGCGGATCACCTGCGCCACCTTCATCAAGGGAATGCCGTAGGCGCGCAGCTTGTCGGGATCGACCGTCACCTGGTAGGTTTGTACGAAGCCGCCGAGTGAAGCCACCTCGGCCACGCCGGCCGCCTTGCTGAGCGGATAGCGCAGGTACCAGTCCTGGATCGTGCGCAGTTCGGCCAGCGTCTTGTCCCTGGCCAGCAAGGCATATTGATAGACCCAGCCAACCCCGCTGCTATCCGGCCCGATCTGCGGCACGACGCCTTTCGGCATGCGTCCGGCTGCCGCGTTGAGCGCTTCGAGGACGCGCGAACGCGCCCAGTAAATGTCCGTTCCGTCGGCGAAAATGACGTAAACGAAGGACGCGCCGAAAAACGAGAAGCCGCGCACGACGCGCGATCTGGGCACGGCGAGCAGCGCCGTCGTCAACGGGTAGGTGACCTGATCCTCGACCACCTGCGGCGCCTGGCCGGGATACTCCGTGTAGACGATGACCTGCACGTCGGAGAGATCGGGCAGCGCGTCGATCGGCGTCCGAAGCACGGCGAAGATCCCCGCCAGGACGACGCAGGCGGTCGCCAGCAGCACCAGCAGACGGTGGCGCGCCGACCAGTCGATGATCGTACTGAGCATGTCAGTGCCCCGCGTGGTCGCTGTGCCCGCCGCCGGCCGCGTGCCCACTGTGTCCGGCGTGCCCGCCGGGAACGGTCGGGGTGGCCGGCGGTGCAGCGTGCTGGGAATGGTCGGCAGGCGGCGCGCTGCCAGATGGCGGCGGCGCGCTGCCTTCAGCGGCTCGTCCAAAGCCACTGATTGCCGCCTGCAGGTTGCTTTCCGCGTCGATCAGGAAATTCGCTGCGACGACGACCGCCTCGCCCGCCTTCAGCCCTTCGATCACCTCGACATGCTCACCGGCGCGTGTCCCCAGGCGCACGACGCGCGGCGAGAAACGCCCCTCGCCGCTCTGCACGAGGACGATGCGGCGCACGCCGCTGTCGATCACGGCCGAGACCGGCACGGTCAGCACACGCCCCGAACTGCTCGCCGAGAGTTCGAGCGTGGCATACATCGCCGGCCGGAGCAGACCGCCCGTGTTCGCCAACTCGACGCGTACCGGCACGCTGCGTGTCTCCGCCTTGAGCATCGGGTAAATGTAGGCGACCCGCCCGGTAAACACCTTGTCGGGAAAGGCGTTGATACGCACCGTCGCCGGTTGGCCGACGCGTAGGTGCGCGATGTCCTGCTCGAAAACGTCGGCGATGGCCCAGACGGAGGACAGGTCGGCCACCTGATAGAGCATCTCGCCGGCGGTAAAGCGCATGCCGGCAACGGCCTTCTTGTCGACGACCACCCCCGCCGCCGGCGAGCGCAGCGTCAGCAGGCGCTGCGCCTCGCCGCCCGCGCGCAGGCGGCTGATCTGCTCGGCCGAGATCTCCCAGTTGCGCAAGCGCGCCAGACTGGCCTCGGCCAGTTGCTGCATGCTGCGTTGCGCCTCCGCTCCCGCCTCGGCGAGCGCCTGCTTGCCGTGCACGGCGAGCAGATATTCCTTCTGTGCCGAAACGAGTTCGGGGCTGTACACCTCGGCCAGCGGCTGACCGCGCACCACCGGCTGACCACCAGCGGCAACGTGGAGTTTTTCGATCCAGCCGTCGAAGCGGGTCGAAACAGCGTACAACCGCCGCTCATCGACCTCGATGCGGCCAGCCGCGCGCACGCTGCGCGGCAACTCGCGCAAGGCGGCAAGCTCGGTTCGCACGCCCAGCTTCTGCACTTTGTCGCTGCTGATCGAAACGCCGGCTTCGCCTGCCGGCGACGTTTCGTCGCCGGCGTAAACCGCGATGTAGTCCATCCCCATCGAATCCTTCCTGGGCACCGGCGAGGTGTCGGGCAAGCCCATCGGATTGCGGTAGTAGAGCAGCTTGCGCGCCGGCTTGCTGCTCGCCGCCGCTGCGGGAGTTTCCTTGTCGCCGCTCGCTTCGCCACTGCGGCTGCCCCACTGGTAGCCGCCGGCAAGCGCGGCGAGCGCGATCAACAAACCGCCGACGACCAACTGTCTGTTCATAGATCCTCCCCGAGCAAGCGTTCGATTTCGGCCAGGCGAATCTGCGCCTCGGTTTGCGCGCGCAGGCGATCCAGTCTGGCCTGCCGGATCTGTCGCTGGGTTTCGAGCAAGGTTGCAAAATCGAGCCGGCCCGTCTCGTAGCCGGCGAGCGCCGCCTTGAAAGCGATTTCGGCTTGCGGCAGCAAGGCACTGGCGATCAGTTGTTCGAGACGGCGCGCTGCTTCCAGTGCCGCGACGTTCTCGGCCAGATCGGCGGCGACCTGGTTGGCCACCGCCTCCTTGCGCGCGCGCGCGGCAGCAGCCAAGGCCAGCGCTTCGCTTTCCTGCGCCCGGCGACTTTCCCGCGCAAGCGGAATGTTCACTTCGAACATCAGTTCCCATTCGGCAACGCGACTGCCCACCTGGATCGGCGAAACGCCGATCGTCACATCCGGATAGCGATTCTTGCGCACCAGCTCGCCACTCGTCTCGGCCGCCAGGAGCTGCGCCTCCTGCGCGGCAAGCTGCGGATTGGCGGCGAGCAGACGCGCGCTCAACGCGCCGTCGGCGAGCTGCTCGGCCGACGGCAGCGGACGCAGAACACGGGCCTCGGCCAAGGGTGCTGTCGGCGGTCGGCGCAGCAGCCCGTTCAGGCGCGCCGCCGTCTGCCGGGATTCGCTCTCCAGGCGCAGGCGTTCGCCGCGCAAGTTGCTCTTCTCGACCTGCGCCCGGATGACGTCCTGCTGCGCTGCGAGTCCGCCGGCGTAGCGCGCCTGCGCGAGCCGTTCGAGCGTCTCGGCCAGGCGCAGCAGTTCGCCGTTGAGCTGCAGGCTGTGCCCGGCCAGATAGTATTGGGCAAAACCCGTCTTCACTTTCGCCGCCAGTTCGCTCCATGCACTGGCCCGACGCGCCTCGGCCTGCGCTGCGTCGGCCTCGGCGACCTGCCTTTTCAGGTCGCGCTTGCCCCACCAGGGAAACGTCTGGGCGAGGGTATATCTGGTGCTCCCGACGCGCCCCGGCAACAGATTAAAGCTGCCATTGTCGGCCCGGTTGGTGACATCACGCAGTTCGAGCCGGCCGATCGGGTCGGGCAGCGCAGCAGCCGAGTGCACGCGCGCCTGGGCCGCCTCGAGCTCGAAGCCGCTGGCCGCCAGATCAGCATTCTGCCGACGCGCGAGCACCAGCAGTTCGTCGACCCGCGAACCGGGAAGTCCTGCCGAGCGAATGTCGGGTGCTTGCGCCGAAGCAAGCGCCGTAGCGAGCAGCAGGCAAAGTGCGCTCAGCCTGCGCGAGAAAATATCCATGTTCATTTCGTCACCGAGTTGTGGCAGACCAGCCGACCGTTGGCCGACCGGGCGACTCGCAGCGAGTGCCGGCGGCAATCAGGCCGGGAGAAAGGCGAGAAGAGCCTTCGCTGTCAGAAGCGAATGGCGACAGGCGGTGGGTTGGGCTCTTCCGGCAGGTGTGAAGCGGGTTGCGCTTCACCGCGGACAACCAGGACCGACTGCCGCGGCCCACCGGTCGGAACTCGCGCCGACGCGGGCAGCACGCCGGCGCCCGCCAGGTGACAGATCGCGCAATGCTCGCACGCCGCTTCGCCGGCCGCGGTCGACGCGTCGTCGAGCTGCGCGTCGCTGGCAGCAGCCACAGCATCGGCCATGCAGTGCGCGCCAACCTGCGCGCCCGACGACGGCGCAGCCATCTGCCACGGCATGGCCAGCCCGGCCAGCGTTTGCAGCGGCAGCAAGAGGGCAAGCAGAAAGGCGATGAACTTGCGCAAGGGGGGCAAACGGAGAAGAAAGGAAAGGCAGGCGACGGAGTCTATGCCGCACACGGCGCGCCCGTCAAGGGCAAATTCTCTGCCAACCGGTTGAATCGGTTGCCACAACGGTCGCGCGGACAGGCGAGCGATGCAGCGCGAACGCGAGCCCGCTCTGGGTGTCTTGCTCATTAGCTCGCTGGCCAATGGTCGACAAGCTGCATCGTCGAACTCTGCCTTTTACCACTGGCAGCGCGCCCGCGCCCGGCCATCGCTCTGGGTGGCGCCGTCGAGCGCGACTTTCCCAGGCGCCGCCGCCGCCGACGGTTTCAGCCGGCGCGCTCCTCGCTTACAATCTGCAGGTGGTAGCACTCGCGCGCGGCGCGCCGGTTCTGCCGACACGACGCGCGTCGTAGCGTGGCGACGGCTGCGTCGCGTACGGCCGTCAGGTCAGGGCGAAGGCTTGCCTTCGCTCTGACGCGGCGAACCCAGGAACTCGTCATGCTGCAGAAGATCTCGCTCATCGTTCAACCAGGCGACAGCTTTTTCCCGATCGTGCGCGCCGTCGACCGGGCGGTGCGTACGATCAATCTGACCGTCTACCGGATGGATGACCCGATCATCCAACTCGCCCTGGTCGACGCTCGCCGGCGCGGCGTACGCATTCGCGTGCTGATCGCGAGCAGTGCGCGCGGCTGGGAAGAGACGAATCGCAAGCTTCTCAAGGACGCCAAGGAAGCCGGAATCGCCACCCGTGAACCCGCCGGCGACAGCAAGCGAGCGCGTTATCACTACAAGGTGATGACGGTGGATGCCGAGCAGGCGTTCGTCTTCACCTTCAATCCGACACGCGAGAACCTGCACTACACGCGCGACTTCGGCGTCGAAACACACGATCCGGCGATCGCCAGCGAGATCGACCGCCTCTTTGCGGCCGACTGGAACGACCGCAGCTTCACGCCGGACGAGGCGCTCCCCCTGCTGATCAGCCCGTTCAACAGCCGGCAAAGAATCCAGCAGTTGCTGGGCAGCGCACGCACCTCGATTCAGATTGCCGATGCCAAACTGACCGACCCGGCGATCGTGCGCCTGCTCGTCGACAAGGCGAAAGCTGGCGTTCAGGTTCGCGTTCTCGGCGACGAGGAGCACGGCAACATCTTGCCCGGGGAAATCGAATTCCGCGCGGTGCCACGCTACAAGCTGCACGCCAAGTGCGTGATCATCGACGGTGCAACGGCCGTCATCGGCAGCATGAACCTGCGCACCGAGAGTCTGGACCGGCGCCGCGAGCTATCGATCACGGTCGATGACCGCGAGGTCCTGCGTCGGTTGAGCGCGGTTTTTGCCAGCGACTGGGAGCACAAGACGCCGTCTTTCGACAGCACCGATACGCAACTGATCAGGCTGCCGAAGGATCTGCCAGTCTCGCCGGGGAGGGCCGCAAAAAGCGGGTTCGTGCTCGTCTCGCGGACCAACGCCCTCGCCCGCCATGAATTGCGCGAGGGCGTGACCAGCCTTGGCCGGGCGCCAGAAAACGATGTGGTGATCAGCGACGCGCCGGTGAGCCGACACCACGCGCTGATCACGCTCGACAAGGGGAGTTGCCGAATCACCGATCTCTACAGCGGCAACGGCACTTTCCTGAACGGCGAGCGGGTCCACGGAACCACCTGGCTGTGTGCCGGCGATGTGATCCGGATTGCCGAGAGCGAAGAGTTCCGCCTGCTCGAACTCCTCTAGCCCTTGCCGCTTCGCTTTGGTCACCGGCCGACCCCCGCCGGAATCGCCCGATCGGTCACGAGTACAGCATCTGCAGGCGCGGCTGTGCGACCCCATGTCACATTCCGGACGAGCGTCCAGCAACCTACCATCGGCGACTGATCAGCGCGGCAGCCATCCCGGCGGCCGCCGACTCACCCGAGGAGAGAAGATGTTGGATTTTCACCGGCCGCGCCGTGTGGCGCTGGCCGTTGCCCTTGCCTGTTCGGGAACGGCGAGTGCCGAAGCAGCCGAGCGAGGCGAGTCGGACGCCCCGATACTCGGCGAAATCGTCGTCAGCGACTCGAAGATCCAGTCTGTGCCGGCAGCGCTTTCGCTCACGCCCGCTCGCCTGCGCCAGATGCGCGCGGCGACGAGCGACACGGCCAGCCTGTTGCGCGACATCCCCGGCGTCGAACTGCAAGCGGGGGGTGGCGTTTCCAGTCTGCCGGTGATTCATGGTCTGGCCGATGATCGCCACCGCATCAAGCTCGACGGAATGGACTTGATCTCCACCTGCCCCAACCACATGAATCCGCCGCTGTCCTACATCGACCCGAGCCAGGTCGGCAGCCTGACCGTGCACAGCGCGCTGCCGCCGGTCAGCGCCGGTGGCGACAGTATCGGCAGCACGATCATCGTCAAGTCGCGGCCGCCACGCTTTGCCGCCGCGCGCGACGTTCTGCTCAACACCGGCGAGTTCGGCGCCTACTATCGCTCGAACGGCGGTGCCTTCGGCGGCAATCTTGCCGCGACGCTGGCCAGCGACCAACTGAGTGTCGGCTACCAAGCGGCCTACGCCGAGTCCGACAACTACCGCGCGGGACAAGCGTTCAAGACGACGCGCGAAACGGGGCGCGCCGGCCACCGGCTGGCGCTCGACGAAGTCGGATCGAGCGCGTACCGGACCGCCAGCCAGGCGCTCGGCCTGGCCCTGCGCCACGAGAACCACCTGATCGACCTCAAGTTCGGCTGGCAGAACGTTCCCGAGCAGCTTTACCCGAACCAGCGCATGGACATGACCGACAACCGTCAGCAGCGGGCAAACCTGCAGTACCAAGGGCAGTTTGCCTGGGGAAGCCTGGAAGCACGGGCCTACCGCGAAAGCGTCCGGCACAAGATGGATTTCGGCACCGACAAGAGGTTCTGGTATGGCACAGCCACTGGCGGCCCGACCGCTGCCTTCGCCACGCCGTGTTCGCCGATTGGCGTCAACTGTGCAGCCGGCATGCCGATGGAAAGCGAGAGCAGCAACCTCGGCGCCTCAGTGCACGCCGCGATCGATCTGAGCCCGCAGGATCTGCTGCGCGTCGGCGTCGATCAGCAACGCTACCGTCTCGATGACGGGTGGCCACCGTCCGGGGCTGGCATGTGGCCGGGGACGTTCTGGAACATCAACAACGGCCAGCGCGATCGCCTGGGCGCCTTCGCCGAATGGGAAGGACGCTTGAATGCGCGCTGGACGACGCTTCTCGGCGTACGCTACGAACGCGTTCGCATGGACGCGGACATGGTGCAAGGCTACAGCACGGCCAGCGGCGCGACGGGCAATCAGTATGCCGACGCCAACGCCTTCAACGCGCGCAAGCATGCGCGGACCGACCACAACTGGGAGATGACGGCGCTTGCCCGGCATGTGCCGAATCGCGCTGTCGACCTCGAGTTCGGCTTCGCACACAAGGTGCGCTCACCCAATCTTTACGAGCGCTATACGTGGTCGACCTGGTCGATGGCGGCGGTGATGAACAACTTCGCTGGCGACGGCAACGGCTACCTCGGGAATCTCGATCTGAAACCCGAAAAGGCCTGGACGCTGAGCGCTACGCTCGACTGGCACGCCGACGATCGAAGCTGGGCGTTGACAGCGACGCCGTATTACACCCGGGTGAGCGATTACATCGACGCGCTGCGCTGCACCAGCGGCGCATCATGCACACCGGCCAATGCGACAAGCAGCAACAGTTTCGTCGTCCTGCAGTATGCCAACCAGGCGGCGCGCCTGGTCGGCGTCGACCTCTCCGGACACGCTCCGCTCGCCGCAACAGCACTTGGCAGCTTCGCCGTCAAGGGCAAGCTCGGCTATACCAACGGCAGGAACCGCGACACCGGCGATTCCCTGTACAACATCATGCCGCTCAACGCCCGACTCAGTCTGACGCATACCCTGGGCGGCTGGGACAATGCCGTTGAGCTTGTGATGGTAAAACGAAAGGACAAGGTGGCGGACGCGCGCAATGAAATCCAGACGCCGGGCTACAGCCTGATGAATCTGCGCGCCAGCCACACCTGGAAGGACGTGCGCGTCGATTTCGGCATCGACAACGTGTTCGACAAATTCCATGTCCAGCCGCTTGGCGGTGCATACCTTGGTCAGGGGACCACCATGAGCATCAACGCCGTCCCCTGGGGGATCGGGCTTCCCGGTATGGGGCGCTCGCTGTACGCCGGATTCAGCGTCAAGCTGTGATACCGTCGCGCGCCGCGCGCGGGCTGGTCGAGCGGGGCAGGAAAGCGGTATGTGTATGTTCGCCGAATGGACGCGTCGCCTGCCTCTGACCAGGTCGTCAATCTCCGCTGGCGGAAGCTCGACCATACCCTCTCAGGCAAATCGGTCAATGTGAAAGAAAACTCCAGGCTGAACGGGTCGGGACAGCGCTGAAAGGTGCCCGGCACAGGGCCGGGCCAAGAGATAAAGGTCTAAGCAACGATTGCCTGCAGCCGATTGCGCGTCGGCCAGGCCGTATGGCTCAGGCGATCTGGCGCACGCCGCCGGCAACCGGCGCTGCCTTGCGCGCACCAAGCAGCTTGCAGGCAAACAGCGCGAGGAACAGCGTGCCGAACGCGAAGACGATGTCACCCGGCACGCGTGCCCAGACGAAGCCCTCCATCAGCGTGCCATGCACGAACTCGGGCGAACGGGCGAACCAGACGCCGTGCGTGATGCTGGCCCATGCTTGGCCGATGCCGGCGGGCACCAGCGACATGAAGACCATCATCGCCAGACCGATGTTCAGCGACCAGAACGTTCCGGCGAGCAGCCGATCGGACCATGCGGCACGCGGGAAGAGACCACGCAGGCAGAAGAGCATGAGGCCGATGCCGAGCATGCCGTACACCCCGAACAGCGCCGCGTGACCGTGCGCTGCGGTCATATTCATGCCCTGCATGTAGTACAGCGCGATCGGCGTGTTGATCGAGAAACCGAGCAGGCCTGCTCCGACCACGTTCCAGAAGCCGACCGCGATGAAGCAAAGAATCGGCCACTTGTAGGCAGCCACCCATTCGGCCGCCTGCGAACGCTGGTAGTTGCGCCACGCCTCGACGCCGATCATCGCCAGCGGCACCACTTCCAGCGCGGAGAACATTGCCCCGATAGCGATCACCGAGGTCGGTGTGCCGGTGAAGTAGAGATGGTGCAGCGTGCCGAGGATGCCGCCAAACAGGAAGACGATGGTCTCGGCAACGATGGCGGTGTTGGCGGCGGCAGCGCGAACCAGGCCAAGACGGGTGAACAGGAGTGCGATGACGGCGGTGGCGAACACTTCGAAAAAGCCTTCGACCCAGAGGTGCACCAGCCACCAGCGCCAGTACTCGATCATCGAGTAGTGCGTTTGGCGGCCCCAAGCCAGCGAGGTCGCGTAGAAGCCGCCGATGCACAGCGCGGAGAGGAAGACCATGGCGATCAGACCGCGCGATTCCGAAGGTGTCTTCAGCGCCGGCCACAAGCCACGAGCGAGCAGCGCCACCCAGATGAGCAGGCCGACGAAGAGCAGGATCTGCCAGACGCGGCCCATGCTGGTGAACTCGAGGCCCTGGTTGCCGATCCAGAAAGCGAATTCGTTGCCCGGGTTGTGCAGGCTGCCGACCCAGCCGGTGGCGGTGGATCCGGCGACGATGAAGAGCAGCGCGTAGAACAGCAGGTTCACGCCAAGCTTCTGATACTTCGGCTCATGGCCGGAGATCGCCGGCGCAATGTAGAGGCCGGTGGCAAGCCAGGCGGTGGCGATCCAGAGCACGGCAAACTGCGTGTGGATGGTGCGGCTGACCGTGAAGGGCAGAATCTCGCCGATCGGGATGCCGAACAGCGCGGTGCCTTCGACCGCGTAGTGCGCGGTGAGCACACCCATGCCGACCTGCGCCAGGATCAGCGCAATCACCACGAAGAAGTACTTCCGCGTCGCCAGCATCGACGGCGTCGGCTTCAGGCTGAACAGCGGGTCGGTCATCGGCGGCAGCGGGTCGCTTTGCTCATGACGCGAATGGAAGAAGATCATGCCAGCGATGGCGCCGATCATCAGGATGACGCTGGCGACCGACCAGATGCCGGTGCCGGCGGTCGGCGTGTTGCCGACCAGCGGCTCGTGCGGCCAGTTGCTGGTGTAGGAAAGCCCGCTCTCGCCCGGGCGATCGGTGGTCGCCGACCAGGCGCTCCAGAAGAAGAAGGCGGACAGCGCCTCGCGGTCTTCGGCGAGCTTGAGCACCCCCGGCAACATCGCGTACTGCTCGCGCAGAGCGGCCAGCGAAGCTTCGTCACCGAAGAGGTCGACGTAGTGCTGCGCGACCTGCTGCACGGCCTCGGCGCGTTCGGCGGACAGCGTGACGACGTTCGTAGCCGCGTCGTGCGTGTTGCGGCGCATCTCGCTCTTCAGCTCGGCGTCGAGTGCCGCCTGCTGGCCGGCCTGCAGGTGGGCGTAGCCGGTGCCGTGCTGTTGCTGCGCACGGATCTCGCGCAGCGCGATCGCCTCGCGATGCAGCCAATCGGCCGACCAGTCCGGCGCCAGGTAGGAGCCGTGGCCCCAGACCGAGCCGAACTGCTGGCCCCCGGCGGCAAGCCAGGCCTCCTGGCCGCGCTGGACGCTGCCTTCGGCGAAGAGGACTTCGCCCTTCGAGTTGACGACGGCCTTGGGAATCGGCGGGGCACTGACGTAGATCTCGTTCCCGACCCAGCCAAGCGCGGCGAAGGAGAGGACAAAGATCACCGCCAGCCAGGTCCAGAGCTTGCGTGTGGTGTGCATGGCGTTTCCTTTCGTGGTTGATGAACAGCATAAGAAGAGTTTTCTATGCATCTTTTAGGAGGGATATTATTCGAAGCCCTTAAAAGCTGCAACTTCTATGCATCTTTTGCGGCAAGCTGCCGCAATGGGGTCATCCGGAATGCCGGTGGATCAGGCGACAGGGAAGAAGGTGAGGATGCTGCGCTCGCTCCTGCCGACGAGATCGGCCAGCGTCATCTCGTCGAGCACCTTGAGGAAGGCGGCCAGCGCCCTGGAAAGGCCGACTTTCAGCTTGCAGCCGGGATCGAGAATGCACTGACAGCCCTCGGCAGCGAAACACTCGACGAGATCCATGCACGGTTCCATCTGGCGCACCACCTCGCCAACGACGATCTGACGCGGCGGACGGGCAAGGCGCAGGCCACCGCCCTTGCCGCGCAAGCCCTCGACGAAGCCGGCCCGGATCAGCGCGTTGACCACTTTCATCAGATGGTTTCGTGAGACAGCGAAGCGATCGGAGATCTCCTGGATGGTAACCAGTCGGTCCGTGTTGCTGCCGAGATAGATCAGGGCGCGCAGGGCGAAATCGGTGTGCTGGGTGATATACATGAAAGTCCGCGCGTGTGCTGTGCCGGCCTATCGTACCGAGACGCCGCGGCCATTACCAGCAGAGGATGTGTCGAAGATGTTCGCAGCATGATGCCGACCAACCCCACGCCACCGCTGTCCACGCCAGCGGCAGTGGCGCAGGACGCCGAGCCCGGCGCGCAGCATTGCCCAGGCAGCGGCTCCTGGTGCATCATTGCGCGTCCCCTTCCGCGTCGTCGCTTGCCTCAATCGCGAGAGTTACCGATGCTGCAACGTTTCGCTCCGCTTCTCTTCCTTCTCGGCATTCTGGTCATGGGTTTTGGCGGACTGATGCTGGTCCCGCTGACGCTGTCGTGGGTGATCGACGATGGAGCGCACAGCGCTTACGACGAAGCCGTCCTGATCACCGTGCTCACCGGTGCCTTGCTCGCGCAACTGGGCCGCCGTCACCGCCGCGAACTGCGCGTGCGCGACAGTTTTCTCCTCGTCGTCCTGGTATGGTCGCTCTTGCCCGCCTTCGCCGCCTTGCCTCTTTATTTTCAGATCAAGGATCTATCCTGGACCGATGCCTATTTCGAGGCGGTGTCGGGGCTCACTGCCACCGGCGCCACGGTACTTTCCGGACTTGATCACCTGCCACTATCGATCAACTTCTGGCGTACCTTCCTGCACTGGATCGGCGGCCTCGGCGTCGTCGTCCTCGCCGTCGCCATCCTGCCGCTGCTCGGCTTTGGTGGACGAAGCATGCTCAAGGCGGAGACTCCGGGTCCGATGAAGGATTCGAAGATCACCCCGCGGCTTGCGGAAACCGCCAAAGGGCTGTGGGTGGTGTACGTGCTGCTCACGCTGGCGTGCACCTTGGCTTTGCAGCAAGTCGGCATGGAGACCTGGGATGCGCTCCTGCACGCTTTCTCGATCATGGGGCTCGGCGGTTTTTCCACCAAGGACGCCAGTCTCGGACACTTCAACAGTCTCGAAATCGAGCTGGTCGTGGTCTTCTTCGCCCTGCTCGCCGGAATCAACTTCAGCACGCATTTCCTCGTCCTGTCGCAGCGCTCGCTACGCGCCTACCGCTTCGACGTCGAAGCGCACTATTTCCTCGGTTTCCTGGCGATCAGCAGCGTTGCGCTGGCGGTCTACCTGTGGCCCGAGGCCATCTACGACGATTTCCTGAGCACCTTGCGCTACGTCGCCTTTCACTCGGTCTCGCTGGCGACTTCCTTGGGCTTTGCGACCACCGACTACGCGCAATGGCCGATTTTCGCGCAGTTGTGGCTGCTTTTTCTTGGCAGCTTCGTTGCCTGCTCCGGGTCGGCGGGCGGCGGCATCAAGATGATGCGCGCGGTCATCCTCTACAAGCAGGTGTCGCGCGAACTGATGCGCGCCATGCATCCGCGCGGCCTGCAGACCGTCCGCTTTGGCACCGCGGTCGTCCCCGACCATGTGCTGCACGCCATCCTCGGTTTTCTCTTCATCTACGTGGTCAGCATCGTTTCGCTCACATTTCTCCTGATCGCCACCAAGCTCGACGTGATTACCGCTTTTTCGGCGGTGGTTGCCTGCCTGAACAACACCGGCCCGGGACTCAACCTGGTCGGCCCGGCAACCACCTACGCCGTCCTCAGCGACTTCCAGACCTGGGTATGCTCGTGGGCCATGCTGCTTGGCCGCCTGGAGATCTTCACCCTGCTGGTCGTTCTCATGCCCGCCTTCTGGCGGCGCTGAACGCCCCGCTGGCAGAGGTGTCGCGAAGCGCGGCGCAGTTGCGTGATGCTCAGCGCCCCTCTTGTGGCGCTGAGCAAGGTCGAGCAGTGCGAGGCTGAACATGAGCATGCAGGCGATCGCCCGCGGCTGACCCGGCATGCTGGTCGAGCGGGCCGGGAAAGCGGTATATTCTCCGAATGGACACATCGCCCGCCCCTTCTCGCCCACCTGCCATCGTCCTCCTCTCCGGCGGACTTGATTCGGCGACGACGCTCGCGCTCGCACGTGCGCAGGGCTTTGCCTGCTATTGTCTGTCGGTCGACTACGGTCAGCGCCATCGCGCCGAACTGCAGGCGGCAGCGGCGCTGGCGACGGCGCTGGGCGCAGTCGAGCAGCGTGTCTTGCGCCTGCCGCTGAGCGAATTTGGCGCCTCGGCGCTGACCGACGAAACCATCGCCGTGCCCGTCGATCAGGCAACGGCCGGAATTCCGATCACCTACGTGCCGGCGCGCAATACGCTGCTGCTCGCACTGGCGCTTGCCTGGGCCGAGGTGCTCGGCAGCCGTGACGTCTTCGTCGGCGTCAATGCGGTCGATTATTCGGGCTATCCCGATTGCCGGCCGGCGTACATCGCCGCCTTTGAACAGATGGCCAATCTCGCTACGCGAGCTGCCGTCGAAGGCGCCAGGCTGCGCATTCACGCGCCGCTGATCGACTTGAGCAAAGCAGAGATCATCCAGCGCGGAATGGCGCTTGGCGTAGACTTCGCGCTCACCGTCTCGTGCTATCAGGCCGACGCGGCGGGTGGTGCCTGTGGCAGGTGCGACTCTTGCCGACTGCGCCGTGCGGGTTTTGCCGCCGCCGGCGTACCCGACCCGACACGCTATGCGGACTGAGCCGCGACGCGAAAGACTACGCGGTCGAGCCGGGGGAAGCGCGATGAGGCGGCGCTGCTCCGGTGCACCAGGTTCTTGCGCGCCTCGCGCTTGATCCCGGCGACTGTGATCGACACTATCGCCCTGCCCGAGCGCATTCTCTGGCTCGCCTTTGGCCTCGGTAGCGTGTTTGGCGCCGTCGCCCAGCACAGCCGCTTCTGCCCGATGGGAGCGATCGCCGACATCGTCAACATGCGCGACTGGCGGCGCATGCGCATGTGGCTGCTCGCCATCGCCGTTGCCGTTCTTGGTAGCGCGGCGCTGCACTCGAGCGGCCGGATTGATCTCGCCAGATCGATCTACCGCAGCGCCGGTTTCCCCTGGCTGGCGCACGTCATCGGGGGCGCCACGTTCGGTTTCGGCATGGTTCTCGCATCGGGCTGTGCGGCACGCACACTGGTCCGCATCGGCGGCGGCAGCCTCAAGGCGATGGTCGTCTTGCTGATCGTCGGCCTGTTCGCCGAAATGACGATGCGCGGCGCGCTGGCCGGCTTGCGCCTCGATCTCAGCGAGCGCGGGTCGGCAGCGTTTGCCGCCGGCCACGACCTGCCGGCTCTGCTCATCGCTCTGGGCCTGCCCGCGGACCTCGCGCTGACCGGCTGCGCCTTGGCGATCGGCAGCGCGTTGCTCGCTTTCGTCTTCCTGCCGCGCCAGCGCCTGGCGCCGGGCAGCGCGCTGGCCGGACTGTGCATCGGTCTGAGCGTCGTTGGCGGCTGGTACGTCAGCGGTGCGCTGGGCTACCTCGCCGAAGATCCGGAAACCTTGCAGGAGGCTTTTGTCGCGACCAACAGCGGGCGCATGGAATCGCTCAGTTTCGTTGCTCCCCAGGCGTACCTGCTCGAACTGCTGATGCTTTGGTCGGACAGCAACCGTCACCTGAGCTTCGCCGTCGCCAGCCTGCTCGGCGTGCTCGCCGGCAGCTTGCTGAGCGCCGTCGGCAGCGGCAGCTTCCGCTGGGAAGGCTTCCGCGATCTTGAAGACACGGCCAACCACATCGTTGGCGCTGCTTTAATGGGCTTTGGCGGCGTGCTTGGCCTGGGGTGCACGATAGGCCAGGGGATCAGCGGCGTGTCGACGCTGGCACTGGGTTCGTTCGTCACGCTGGCAGCGATCGTCGGCGGTGCTCTGCTCGCGCTGTATTACCAGGATCGGCGGGCGCAGTCGGCGGCGTGAATTCGGTCTGACAGCGAGAACTGGCAGCGAGAACTGGCAGCCTCAAGCACCAGCGCGAGTTGACCCGCCGGGCACACCGCTGCGACGCGCGATCAGCACCTTGTCAACCCGGTTCTTGTCCATGTCGACGACCTCGAAGCGCAGGCCAGCGTGCTCGAAGTGGTCCGAGGCCAGCGGAATCCGGCCGAGCACGTACATGACGAAGCCACCCAAGGTGTGGAAGCTGTTTTCCGCTTCGCCCGGCAAGTCGCCATGGACGGACAGGACGCTCTTCAGGCGTTCGATCGTCGTGCTGCCATCAACCAGCCACGAGCCGTCCTCACGCATGACGACGTCCTGTTCCTCGGGCAAGTCCGAGGTCGGCAGGTCGCCGACGATCGCACTCAGCACATCGGAAAGCGTCACCAGTCCGAGCAGGTCGCCATACTCGTCAACCAACAGGACACACTGCTGGCGGGCGCGCCGGAAGGTCTCCAGCAGGTGCGTCGTCGTCACGCTGGCCGGCATGTAAAACGTTGGTTTAATGAAAGGCTCGATGTCCAGCGGTGCGCCGAGCAAAGCCGGTCCGAGCAGATCGCTGGTGCGCAGCAGGCCGACGATCTGCTCGAGGCCACCGCGGCAGACGACGATGCGCCGGTATGGGCTGTCGACCAGACGTTGGCGGAGCACCTCGTCACCGTCGTCCAGGTCGACCAGGTAGATGTCCTTGCGGTGGGTCATGATCGAACTGACCTGCTGATCGTCCAGCCGCAGTACGTTCGAAACGATTGCCCGCTCGCTGGCGTGAAAGACGCCAGCATCGGCGCCCTGTCCCATCAGCACGTCGATCTCCTCGTCGGTCACCGGTGGCTGCGCCACCCTTCGTGCGCCGAGCAGCCCGAGCAGCAGGCTGGACGACGACGAGAGAAGCCAGACGACCGGCCGGGCGAATCGGGCGAGCAATTCCATCGGCCGGGCAACGAACGCAGCGATCCGCTCAGGAGCGAGCAGGCCCAGGTGCTTGGGCACGAGTTCGCCGATGACGACCGAGAAGTAGGTGACGGTGACGACCACCAGGGTCATCGACAAGCCTTCTGCGTAAGGCGCAAGCCCAGGCGACCTGGCGAGGAAGTCCGCCAGGGGAAGCGCCAACGTGGCCTCGCCGATGGCGCCGCTGAGGATGCCGACGCTGGTAATTCCAACCTGTATCGTCGACAGGAAGGTCGAAGGTTCGTGGTGCAACGCGAGCGCCGAGCGGGCGCCGGCGTGGCCATCGTCGGCCAGTTTCTGCAAGCGCGGTGCGCGCGCCGAAACGACCGCAATTTCAGACATGGCGAGCACGCCGTTGAGGACGATCAGCAAGCCGAGCAAGACTAGCTCCATTGGACGTGCTCCGCGCGGCTGGCGCCATCATCCGGTGCTCGGGAGTGTCGAGTGGCCTTCCGGCGGTCACCGACACGCGCGCGGCCAGCTTGTGGAGACGGGAACACGCCTGCTTGGGGCTGGCTGGAAGGGGCTTGAAGTCGCATACGGGTGTCCGGACTGACGAGTTGAGCGAGGATGAAGCAGCGCCATTATAGGAAGCGGCCAGCAAAAATGCGCGCCTTGCTGTTCTCAATCAATCAACAGCATGGGGCGAAATGGTGAACGAAGTTCTTCGCTTTTTTCCGGGTGCCGGCGACGCCTTTGCGCCGAGGAAATCGGCCCGGTTTTCCGGGCTATTCCGAAACGGCTTGACGAAATCCAGCAGAATCAATACACTGCAATCCGTCCTGCAGTTTGCAGACCAAACGCAGCCAATCGGCTGCCTTCTTGCCGCTCTGTTGGCGGGCTTTCTGACCGCTCAGAGTACTGGCCTCAGGGAAAGTGTTCCCCACGCGTTCGAGGCTTTGCACCCGCCTGTAACCGCCCATCGTCAAGCCGGTTTTTTGGCCTGGCGACCAAAGTGAAGGAGAGAGCATGTCCGTAGCGATTTCGCTCAGAAGTACCACGGCGCGCCGTTCTGACGCCACCTTGAGTTTCATTCAGCACAGCTTGCTCGTCGTTGGACTGATGAGCCTGCTGGGCACCGTCAAGCCAATGCTTGACGACCGCACACAGGCCGTCCCTGACGACGGACTGTTCATGGAAGCACCGGTCGTTACCGATGGTCCGGCGAACGAGGTCGCACGTGCGCCTGGACCGCCGGTCGAGGCGCTGTCACCGCGGCTGCAGCGCGCGCTCGACTTTGTCTCGCGGCGCTACCGAGTCGCTCCCGAAGCGCTGATTCCGGTCTTTGAAGCGGCCCAGAAGGTTGGTCGCGAGCGGCGCATCGATCCGCTGTTGATCATTGCCATCATCGGGATCGAATCGCGTTTCAATCCGTTCGCCGAGAGCGCCGTGGGCGCCAAGGGCCTGATGCAGGTCATCCCGGGCTACCACCTGGACAAAATCCCGAAGGGCGCCGGCGAACAGCCGTTCCTCGATCCGGTGACCAACATTCAAGTCGGCGTGCACGTGCTGGAGGAAGCGATCCGCTGGCGCGGCAGCCTGATTGCCGGTTTGCAGCACTACGGCGGTGCGGCGGAAGACCCGGAAACCGAGTACGCGAACAAGGTTCTTGCGGAGAAGCAGCGGCTCGAACAGGCAGTCAGACGAGGACCCGGCGGACGCGCCTGAACCTCGCCGAATGCGCGCTAGCCGCCGGTCACGTCGGCGCCGGCCATCCGGCGGATTGCCTGGCGCGCGTCGGCCGAGAGGACGAGTTCGGAATGGGCGAGTGGCGTCAGCAGTCGCTCGTCGAAGTGCAGCATGCCGCCTTCGTCCTCACGCAGGAACTCGGCTTCGACAAGATTCCTGATGAACGCCGAGAACGTCGCCTTCTCCGGGAAGTCGGCCGCGTTGAACTGATCGAGCAACGACAGGCGGCGCGCCAGCAGATGGCATTGATCTTCCAGCGCCTGGCGCGACAACTTGCCCGGACCGTGTCGTTCGAGCAGAGCCAGCGTGAGGAAATGGCGTTCGAGTAGCGGGCGGATCGTCTCGCCAAGCAGGCGCAGCTCAGCCGACTCCTGGCTGATCGGGTCGGCCGCCGCAAGCCGACCGGAGACCTGCGAACGGCGCAGCAGACCCCGCGCCAGGAGGACACCCACAATGGCCTCGCTCGCCGCCGGCAGTTCGTCGTCGGTCCAGCGCAGGAAGAGTTCTGCCCGCATCAGCGTGCAGATGCCAGCGACCGCCTGGATGACCCGCTGCGTGTCGAGACGCCGGTTGTGACTCAACAGACACGCGATCACCGCCGGCAGCGCAAACAGGTGGAGAACGTTGTTGCGGAAATACGCGAGCAAAGGCGCCTGCCCTTCACGGACGCGAATCAGCGGGCCGAAAGGATCGCTCAGCCGTTCAACCAACGTCAGGCGCTCGGCGTAGTCGACGATCTGCGCGCCATTGAGCGGGCAGGAGATTGTCGTTGGCGCGTAGGGCGCTGCGCTGACCAGCCCGCGATAGTGCTCGAGCAGACGCAACAAGCCGTGTTCGTCGGCCGTATGCCGGGGCGTCGCAAGCAGGGCAAGAGCGATCAGGTTCACCGGATTGAGCACGGCAGCGTCATTGATCCGCCTGGCCAGTTCGGCGGCTGCGCTGCGTGTGATGCTGCGTGCCCATGCCGCCTGTTCATCGACCGCCTGCGTGCGCCAATCGGCGCGCCGCGCATCGAGAAAGTCGGCCAGCGCCAGGGGCTGCCCAAAGTTCACATGGACTTTCCCGAAAACGCGTTTCAATTCGCGGACGCTGCGCAAGAGGCCGAGCAGCGATTCGCGCTGCTTGGGCTGGCCGGCCAGCTCGCCGACGTAGGCCTTGCCCTCGATGATCTTCTCGTAGCCGACATAGACGGGAACGAAGACAAGCGGTCGCGCATGCTGCCGAATGAAGCTCAGCACGGTCATCCCGAGAATGCCCGCCTTGGGGGTCAGCATTCGCCCGCTGCGGCTTCGTCCCCCCTCGATGAAATACTCGATCGAGAAGCCGCGCGCCAGCATCAGGTGCAGATACTCATGAAAGACTGCCGCGTACAAGGCTTCGCCCTTCAGGCTGCGGCGAAGAAAGAACGCGCCGCCCCGGCGCAGCAGAGAACCGACGATCGGCAGGTTGAGATTGGCTCCCGCGGCAATGTGCGGAGGCGTCAGTCCCTGGCGGTGAATGATGTACGAAAGCAGCAGGTAATCGATGTGGCTGCGATGGCACGGAACATAAACGATCTCGTGGCCGGGAGCGATGCGCGTCACCGTGGCGAAGTTGTGCAACTCGATTCCGTCGTACAGGCGCGTCCACAACCAGGTGAGAAACAACTCGAGCGCACGCACGACACCATACGAGTAATCCGAAGCAATCTCGAGCGCAAAACCGCGCGCGCGACTCTGCGCCTCGGCAAGCGGGATGCCGTGCAAGGCAGCTTCGTCGGCCATCGCCGCGCGTACGCGCTCGCCAGCGAGGACCGCGTTGACCTGCGTATGACGGTGCGAGAGGTCGGGACCGATCGCCATCTGGCGCTGTCGGCGGAAATGCACGCGCAAGACGCGTGACAGCTTGCGCAGCGCAGCTTCCTGATCGAGTCCTTCGGCCAGAAAGCCGCGCAGCGAAATGGGTGCGTTGAAGCGCACGAGAACGTTGCGCCCATGCAGCAGGATGGCCAGCAGTTGGCGCCACGGACCAGGCCGCCGCCAGGTCTCCGAAAACAGCGCTTTGAGAATCGACTCCTGCTTGTCCGGGCTGCGCCCCCAAAGGATGACCACTGGAACCAGCTGTACGTCGAACTGCGCGTCGTCGAGCGCGTGCGCAATCAGCCGGATGAGCAAGGGAGAATGGCTGCTGGCGCCTCTGCCGGCATGCCGCCGACGGTCGCGGTTGAGAAAAAAGAAGGACCGCGGCAGACGCTCCCGGCCGGCGATGATCGGCGCTTCGGCGAGCGGCAGGGCGGCCCGCCTGGTCTCCTCTCCGAGCACCAGCAGGCTGGACAGGTGACGGTCCTGCAGGACGTAGCAGACCGGCTTCGCCGGGTCCAGAGCAAGCTCTTCCAGCCTGGCCGGAAAGACCGCAGTGCGTACCCAGACGTAGAGCACGCGGCGGGCGAAACGAAGCAACCAGCCGGACAGCTTGCCAGCGTCCGCCACGCGTATGCTTCTCCCGCCTTGCTGCCGGATGTCGCTATTCTTCCTCGACCACCTTGTGCTGCGCCGCGAGCTGCTGCTGCGTTGCCGGCGGAACCTGCGCGTAGTGTGAGAAAGCGATGCTGTACGAGCCTTGTCCGCCGGTCAGCGACTTCAGACGCGACTGGTAGCCCTCGAGTTCAGCCAGCGGCACTTGGCCGGTGATTGCCATGACCCCGGGGCCACGCGGCTGCGTGCCGGTCAGGTGTCCGCGTTTGCTCGACAGGTCTCCGGTCACATCACCGGTCAAGGCGTCCGGAGCCAGGATCTCGATGTCGACGATCGGTTCGAGGATGATCGGCTTGGCCGCCCGTATGGCTTCGGCGGTCGCTTTCTTGGCCGCGGTAAAGAAGGCGATGTCCTTGCCGTCGACCGGGTGTGACTTGCCGTCGTACACGGTGACGCGCAGATCCTCGACTGGGAAGCCGGCGACCACCCCGTCAGCCAGCGCCTGCCGCACGCCCTTTTCGACTGCCGCCATGAAGACGCCAGGAATGACCCCGCCCTTGACGATGTCGACGAATTCAAAACCGGCGCCGCGTTCGAGCGCTTCGACGCGCAGCATGACCTCGCCGAACTGCCCGGCGCCGCCACTCTGTTTCTTATGCCGGCAGTGCCCTTCGGCAGCTCCGGTGATCGCTTCGCGATAGGCAATCTGCGGCGGCTTGGTATCGAGCTCCAGCTTGTACTGCTGCGCCAGACGACCCAACTTGGCGCGCAGGTGCATTTCACCAATGCCACGGATCACCGTTTCGTTGGTTGCCGCATGCCGTTCGATCCTGAAGCACGGGTCTTCGACTTCGAGCTTGCGCAGGATTTCGACCAGCCGCTGCTCGTCGGACTTCTTGCGCGCCTGCACGGCAAGACCCTGCATCGGCTGCGGAAAATCGAGCGGCTGCAGATGGATATGATCCTCCTCGTGCGAATCGTGCAGCACACAGTCGAACTCGATTTCCTCGACCTTGGCAATCGCGCCGAGGTCACCCGGAACCAGTGCCTCGACCTCGATATACTCCTTGCCCTGCACGCGATAGGCGTGCCCAACCTTGAACGGCCGCTTGCCGTCGCCGACGAAGAGCTGCGAATCCTTGCGAATCGTTCCCTGATGCACCCGGAAGATTCCCACCTTGCCGATGAAGGGGTCGCTGACGACCTTGAAAACGTGCGCCAGGACGTGCTTGTTCGCGTCTGGTTCGGACTGGAAAGCGACTGCCGCTCCGCCCGGCTCGCCGCGATAGAAGGGCGGCGGGTTCCCTTCGCTCGGGTTGGGCGCCAGCCTGGCGATGACATCGAGCAACTGCGGAATGCCGGCGCCGGTCTTTGCCGAGACAAAAAGAATCGGCACCAGGTGTCCGGCGCGCAAGGCACGCTCGAAAGGCAGGTGCAGGTCTTCGGGACTCGGATCGACGCCGTCCTCGAGATACTTGGCCAGCAGGTCCTCGTCCTCCTCGACGATCTGATCGATCAGTGCGCGGTGCGCCGCGGCAACTGACTCGAAATCGCTCTCGCCATCATCGTGGCCAAGCAGTTCGACGACCTCGCTGGCGTGCTTGGCGGGCAAGTCAAGGAGCATGCATTCGCGCCCGAAGCGTTCCCGAATCGTCGCCACCAGTGCGGGAAGATTGACGTTCTCGGCGTCGATCTTGTTGATCACGATCATTCGACAGACGCCGCGCGCCGCCGCCAGCCGCATCATGCGCTCACTCGACAGTTCAATCCCGTTTTGTGCATTGATCACGACCAGTGCCGTGTCCACCGCCGCCAGCGCACCGATTGCCTGCCCGGCAAAATCGGGAAAGCCGGGAGTGTCGATCAGGTGAACCTGCACGCCTTGCCAGTTGAAGCCTACCAGCGCGGAGTTCAGCGAGTGGCCGAACTCCTTTTCCTGCGCATCGAAATCGCAGACGGTATTGCCCTTTTCGATCGTCCCGCGGCTGTTGATGGCGCCGGCAGCGGCGAGCAGGCTCTCGGCAAGCGTCGTCTTGCCCGCTGCGCCGTGCCCGACGAGCGCGACAGTGCGTAGGTTACTGGTGGCGGTCTGGCCCATTCATCATCTCCCATTCGTGTCGAAAGCACGCCGCAGCCGCAGGATTCGCCCTCTGGCATGGACGGTCGCGCGTGCGCCGAGCATTTTACCCCGCCGACGAAAGGAGTGCTTATCGCCGTCGTGCGGCCCGATCAGGCCTCGCCGTGGCGGCTGCGCGCCACGCGCTGACGCACGCTTGCTGCACTGACGACAGATTCTTGCGGAAAATGCGCCGGCCAACGCGCGCTTCATGCACATTTCTGGCGATTCTGTTTGGCGAAAATGCATCCAGTCGGCTAAAGTGGCGACCTCTCAAACGCCTCGAACATCGCACCAGGAGGAAAAATGGAAAAACCTGCGCACCAGGCCGATCTGCGCGACGCCGCACTCGAATACCACCGTCATCCGACGCCGGGCAAGATCTCGGTTCAGCCGACGAAAGGTTTGAGCAATCAGATAGACCTTGCGCTCGCCTATTCCCCGGGTGTCGCCTATGCCTGCCACGCCATTGCCGACGATCCGGCTGCGGCCAGCCTCTACAGTTCACGAGCCAATCTGGTCGGCGTGATCACCAACGGTACGGCCGTCCTCGGCCTCGGCAACATCGGTCCGCTGGCCGCGAAGCCGGTGATGGAAGGCAAGGGCTGTCTGTTCAAGAAGTTTGCCGGGATCGACGTGTTCGATATCGAACTGGCGGAAAGCGACCCCGACCGCCTGATCGACATGATTGCGGCGATGGAGCCGACACTCGGCGGGATCAACCTGGAAGACATCAAGGCGCCAGAATGCTTCTACATCGAGGCAAGACTGAAGGAGCGGATGTCGATCCCGGTCTTCCATGACGATCAGCACGGCACAGCGATCATCTCGGCTGCAGCGATCCTGAATGCACTCGAGATCGTTGGCAAGAAGATGGATGAAGTCAAGGTCGTCTGCTCGGGCGCCGGGGCAGCCGCCATCTCCTGCCTCAATCTGTGGTGCGCCCTCGGCGTTCGACGCGAGAACATCACCGTCTGTGACTCGAAAGGCGTCGTCTACCTCGGGCGCGAGCTAGACATGGAGCCGACCAAGGCAGCCTATGCGCGCGACACCGACGCCCGCACGCTGGCCGATGCGCTCGCCGGCGCAGACGTCTTTCTCGGGCTGTCGACGGCCGGGATTCTTGATCCACAGATCCTGCTGACGATGGCCAGTCAGCCGATCGTCTTCGCACTGGCCAATCCAACGCCCGAAATCATGCCCGAACAGGCGCGCGAGGTGCGCCCTGACGTCATCATGGCTACCGGTCGTTCGGACTACGCCAACCAGGTCAACAATGTGCTCTGTTTCCCGTTCATCTTCCGCGGTGCGCTCGACGTCGGCGCGACGAGCATCAATGAGCAGATGAAAATGGCCTGCGTCCTGGCGCTGGCTGCAATGGCGAAGGAAGAAGTCAGCGACGAAGTGGCCATGGCCTATCCCGGGCAGGAGCTGTCGTTCGGGCCCGAATACCTGATCCCGAAGCCCTTCGATCCGCGCCTGATCACGACGATTGCGCCGGCCGTGGCGCAGGCAGCGATGGCCTCGGGCGTGGCCACGCGACCGATCACCAACCTGGCCGCCTACCGCGATAAGCTGCGCGATTTCGTCTACCGCACCGGAGTCGGCATGCGCGCCGTCTTTTCGGCCGCCAAGCGCGGCCGCAAGACGCGCATCGTTTACCCTGACGGCGAAGACGAGCGGACGCTGCGCGCCGCGCAGACGATTCTCGACGAGGGCTTGACCCGCCCGATCCTGATCGGCCGGCCGGATGTCATTGCAGCGCGGCTGCAACGGATCGGCTCGAAGCTGCGTGTCGGTTCGCACCTCGAAGTGGTCGATCCAAACAGCGATGCGCGCTACAAGGAATGCTGGACCGCGTATCACCAGTTGCGCAAGCGACAAGGGGTGACGATCGACATCGCAAAGATGCGCCTGCGCAATGACAATACGATCATCGGCGCCGTGCTGCTCCGCCTGGGCTACGCAGACGGCATGATCTGTGGTCTGAATGGGCGCTTTGCCCATCACTTGCGGCAAGTCGACGAAATCATCGGCAAAGCGCCCGGGCGCAGCATCATGGCGGCGATGACGCACGTCCTCCTGCCCGGTCGCGCGCTCTTCCTCTGCGACACGCACGTCAATGAAGAACCGGATGCCGCGCAGTTGGCCGAAATTGCCATCATGGCGGCCGCTGCGGTGCGCCGTTTCAAGATCAGGCCGAAGCTGGCGATGCTCTCGCATTCGAACTTTGGCTCGTCGCAAAGCGCGACAGCCCGCCGCGTCGCCGAGGCGGTCGCGATCATTCGCGCACAAGCACCGGATCTCGAAGTCGACGGCGAAATGCACGGCGAAAGCGCGCTCAGCGAAACCATTCGCCAACAGTCCGATCCCGAGTCGCCGCTCACTGGCGAGGCGAACGTCCTGGTGATGCCCAATCTGGATGCGGCCAACATCTCGTACAACCTGCTCAAGATGACCGGCGGCGACGGCATGTCGGTCGGCCCGATCCTGCTCGGCGCCGCCCGCCCGGTGCATGTCCTGGCGCCGACCTCCAGCGTTCGTCGAGTGGTTGATATGACCGCATTGGTCGTCGTGGACGCTGCGCTCAAGTAAGCCGCTGCGGCTGGCGAGCTTCACTAGGAGGCGCCAGACGGCTGCCAGCGTTGTTCCGCCAACGACGCTGCTTTACAAACCCGCGCAAGCCATGCATCATCGGCCCGGCAAGTTCAGCGCAGCCGGGAACCGATCGTTTTCAGCGTCTTGCGCGGTCCCCTTTTTCGAGAAATGGCAGCCAACCCACAATCAGTGCCGCTCAGCGGCCTCGCTCGCGCGCTCGTTCAGGCGGAACGGCTCAAGGAAGCCGAGGCCGAGGCCATGCTTGCGCAGGCAGCCGCGACAAGAACATCGCTGATCGAACAGATCGTCCTCGCCAAGAAGGCCACCTTCCTCGAGGTCGCCCGCTTTGCCGCCGACAAGTTCGGCTATCCGCTACTCGATCTGGCCGCCTTCGACGACGCCCTGATCCAGCGCAACGCCATCGACCGCAAGCTGATCGCTTCGCACCGCGTCGTACCGCTGCACAAGCGCGGCAACCGTCTGGCAATCGCGATCGCCGATCCGACCAACCTGCGCGCGCTCGATGAGGTTCGCTTTCAGACCGGACTGGCGGTCGATCCGGTCGTCGTCGAAGACAACAAGCTGTCGCCGCTCGTCGCCAAGCTCTCGGAGTCGGTCGAGGAAACGCTCAAGAGCCTGAGCAACGACGACATCAATCTCGAGTTCACCGACGAACAGAGCCAGGACAAGACCGACGAAGCCTCCAGCATGGAGGTTGACGACGCGCCAGTGGTTCGCTTCATCCAGAAGATGCTACTCGATGCGATTAACGAGGGTGCGTCGGACATCCACTTCGAACCTTACGAGAAGAGCTACCGGATCCGTTTCCGCAGCGACGGAATCCTGCGTGAGGTCGCCTCGCCACCGCTCGTCATCAAGGACAAGATTGCCTCGCGCATCAAGGTCATCTCGCGCCTGAACATCGCCGAGAAGCGGGTTCCACAGGATGGCCGGATGCGCCTGGTGCTTTCTAAGAGCAGGTCGATCGACTTTCGCGTCAGTACCTTGCCGACGATGTACGGCGAGAAGATCGTCCTGCGGATTCTCGACCCGGGCAGCGCGACCCTGGGCATCGACGCGCTGGGCTACGAACCCGCCCAGAAGGCGACGTTGCTCGACGCCATCCACCGGCCCTACGGAATGATCCTGGTGACCGGACCCACCGGATCGGGAAAGACCGTCTCGCTCTATACCTGCCTGAACATACTCAACCAACCGGGAGTGAACATTGCCACGGCGGAAGACCCAGCCGAAATTCCGCTGCCGGGAATCAACCAGGTGAACGTCGACGACCGGGCTGGCCTGACCTTTCCGATCGCGCTCAAGGCGTTTCTTCGCCAGGACCCGGACATCATCATGGTCGGCGAGATTCGCGACATCGAAACGGCCGAAATAGCGATCAAGGCGGCACAGACCGGCCACCTGGTTCTGTCAACGCTGCACACGAACGATGCACCAGCGACCCTCACCCGCCTGATGAACATGGGGATACCGACGTTCAACCTCGCCTCGAGCATCCTCCTGATCACGGCACAAAGGCTGGTTCGTCGTCTGTGCACCTGCCGCAAGCCGATCGAAGCCCCGGTACAGACGCTGCTCAATGCCGGTTTTACCGAGGCTGATCTCGACGGAAGCTGGGTTCTCTATGGCCCGGGCGAGTGCGAGCGCTGCAAGGGTAGCGGCTACAAGGGACGTGTCGGGCTCTACGAGGTGATGCCGGTGACTGAGGCCATCCAGCGGATTATCATGGCCAACGGAACCGAACTGGACATCGCCATCCAGGCGAGGAAGGAAGGCGTCAACGACCTGCGTCGCTCCGGACTGCTCAAGGTCATGCAGGGGCTCACCTCGCTCGACGAGGTTCTCGGCAGCACCAACGCTTGAAGAAGAGGGAACAATGGCGACCGCAGCAAAACCCACCAGCAAGAACCCGCCCGAGGTCAAGCAGTTTGTTTTTCTTTGGGAAGGGAAGAACAAGGCCGGCAAGATCGTGCGCGGCGAACAACGGGCCACCAGCGAAACCGTCGTGCAGGCGACGCTAAGACGTCAGGGCATCCTGGTCAACAAGATCTCGAAGCAGCGCTTCCGCGGTGGAAACAAAATCTCCGAGAAGGACATCACGCTGTTTACGCGACAGTTGGCGACGATGATGAAGGCCGGTGTCCCTTTGCTGCAGACCTTCGAAATCGTCGGCCGCGGCCACGAGAACCCAGCGGTCGGCAAGTTGTTGCTCGACATCAAGGCGGATGTTGAGACGGGTAGTTCGCTCTCCCAGGCGTTCCGCAAGTATCCCCTGCATTTCGACCCCTTGTACTGCAACCTGGTCGCCGCTGGCGAACAGGCCGGCATCCTCGAGACGCTGCTCGACCGGCTCGCCACCTACAAGGAAAAGATGCTCGGGATCAAGGCCAAGATCAAGGGAGCGCTGTTTTATCCGGTGTCGATCATCATCGTCGCCTTCGTCATCACCGCGGTGATCATGACTTTGGTCATCCCCGCCTTCAAGGAGGTTTTCAAGAGCTTCGGCGCCGACTTGCCGACCCCGACGATGGTTGTGATTGGCATGTCGGATTTCGTCGTTGAGTATGGGTGGGTCCTGGCCATCGGTATCGTCGGAGCGATCTATGGCTTCATCTATACCTGGAAAAGGTCGGAGGCAATGCAGATCGCCTTCGACCGCCTGTTCCTGCGCTTGCCGGTATTTGGCGACATCATCCGAAAAGCCGTGATCGCCCGCTGGACACGGACATTGGCGACCATGTTCGCCGCCGGCGTACCGCTCGTCGAGTCGCTCGAGTCGGTCGGCGGGGCGGCCGGAAACTACGTCTATAAGGCCGCCAGCAAGCAGATTCAGAGCGAGGTCAATACCGGAACCAGCCTGACCTCGTCGATGCAGAATACCGCCCTCTTCCCTAACATGGTGACACAGATGGTCGCCATCGGCGAGGAATCCGGCGCGCTCGATTCGATGCTCGGGAAAGTGGCTGATTTCTTCGAGGCCGAGGTGGACGATGCGGTGGCAGCGCTCTCCAGCCTGATGGAACCGATGATCATGGTCGTCCTCGGTGTGCTCATCGGCGGCATGGTGATCGCCATGTATCTGCCGATTTTCAAGCTGGGGGCGGTCGTCGGCGGATAATGGAGGTGCTTGCGACCATCGACGCCTACCCGGGGCTGTTCATTCTCTTCTGCGGCTTTTTCGGGATTGTCGTCGGAAGTTTTCTCAACGTCGTAATCTACCGCCTGCCACGCATGATGGAACGTGAGTGGCAATTGCATTGCGCCGAACTGCGGGGCGAGGCACCACCGCCGGGGGAAGCGATCTCGCTCGCCAGACCACGTTCGCGCTGCCCGGCCTGCGGGCACGCGATCAGCATCCTGGAAAATGTTCCCTTGCTCAGCTGGCTGGTCTTGCGCGGCCGCTGCGCGGCCTGTGCCGCACCGATATCGGCCCGCTATCCTCTGGTCGAAGCGGGCAGCGGACTCGCTTGCGCCTACACGGCGCTGCACTTTGGCTTCGCCTGGACGACAGCCGGCGCCATGCTGCTCATCTGGTGCCTGCTCGCGCTGACCTGCATCGACCTCGACAAACAGGTGCTGCCCGATCTGATCACCCTGCCGCTACTCTGGGCCGGGCTGATCTTCAACATCTTTGCCAGCTTCACCGACCTGCAGTCGGCGGTGATCGGGGCCATCACCGGTTATCTCTCGCTCTGGCTGGTGTATTGGGCCTTCAAACTGACGACCGGCAAGGAAGGGATGGGCTACGGCGACTTCAAGCTGCTGGCGGCGCTCGGCGCGTGGCTCGGCTGGCAGGTTCTGCCCCTGACTATCCTCCTGTCGTCGCTGCTTGGCGCAGTGGTCGGCGTAAGCTTGATCGTGCTGGCCAAACGCGGACGGAACGTGCCGATTCCGTTCGGCCCTTATCTGGCTGCCGCCGGGATCGTCGCCCTGTTCTGGGGCAAGCCGCTGACGCGCGCCTACATCGGCTTGCTCTAGCAGCCGTCGACGCGGGTCGCCGGGGACCGCCGCGCCTGACCGACGCGCGCTTGACGTATAATTCGCTCATTCTCCGTGATGTCTGAGGGTTGCCCATGCCGATTTATGCATACCGCTGCTCTGCCTGCGGCTTCGAGAAGGATCACCTGCAAAAGCTCAACGACCCGGAATTGCGCATCTGCCCGCATTGCGTTCAGGCCACCTACAACAAGCAGGTGACTGCGGCCGGCTTCCAGTTGAAGGGCAGCGGCTGGTACGTCACCGATTTCAAGGGTGGCAACAAACCACCGGCGGCCGTCACCGAAAAACCGGAAAAGGTCGACACACCCGCCGCTGAAAGCGTCGGCGCAGCCGAAAGCGGTACGTGCACGGCCAGTTGATCAAGCGCTACTTTCTTACCGGGCTGCTGATCTGGGTTCCCCTGGCGATCACCGCCTGGGTGCTCGTGCTGATCGTCGGCACGATGGACCAGTCGCTGCACCTGCTGCCGGCAGCCATCCACCCGCGCAATCTGCTCGGCTTCGACCTGCCGGGGGTCGGTGCTGTGCTCACCCTGCTGATCATCGTGCTTACCGGTCTGCTCGCGACGAATTTCATCGGGCAGCGCCTGGTCATCTGGTGGGAGCGGCTGCTCGCCAGAATCCCCGTCGTCAATTCGATCTACACCAGCGTCAAGCAGGTTTCGGATACGCTCTTCTCGTCGTCCGGCAACGCGTTTCGCAAGGCGCTGCTAATCGAGTATCCGCGGCGCGGCGCGTGGACGATCGCCTTTCTCACCGGCAAGCCAGGCCGCGATGTCCTGCAACACCTCGACGGCGACTTCGTCAGCGTCTACGTGCCGACGACCCCCAACCCGACGTCGGGTTTCTTCCTGATGATCGCCAAGGCGGACGTGATTGAACTCGACATGAGCGTCGATACGGCGCTCAAGTACGTCATTTCGATGGGCGTCGTCGCCCCTCCGCCGGCACCGGCCAGCGATCGCCCCGGCCGACGGAGTTCCGTCGCCTGACCCTATTACCGCGGACACAGGTATGCGCACTCATTATTGCGGACAAGTGAACGGCCGTCTGATCGGCCAACAGATCACGCTTTGCGGCTGGGCTCACCGGCGGCGCGACCACGGTGGTGTCATCTTCATTGACTTGCGCGACCGGGAAGGTCTGGCTCAAATCGTCTGCGACCCAGACCGGCCGCAGATGTTCAGGACAGCCGAAGTCGTGCGCAGCGAGTTCTGCCTGAAGGTCGTCGGCCAGGTGCGCGCCCGCCCGGACGGCACGGTGAACCGCAACATCGCGAGCGGCGAGGTGGAAATTCTCTGCCACGAGATCGAGGTGCTCAATCCCTCGCTGACCCCGCCTTTCCAGCTCGACGAGGACAATCTGGCGGAAAACACGCGCCTGCTGCACCGGGTGCTCGACCTGCGCCGACTGCAGATGCAGCGCAATCTGCAGTTGCGCTACCGCACGGCACGCGCTTTCCGCCGCTTTCTCGACGAGGCCGGCTTCATCGACATCGAAACGCCGATGTTGACGAAGAGCACGCCGGAAGGTGCGCGCGATTACCTGGTTCCGTCGCGGGTGCATCCCGGGTATTTCTTTGCCCTGCCGCAGTCGCCGCAGCTCTTCAAGCAGTTACTGATGATCGCCGGCTTTGACCGCTACTATCAGATTACCAAGTGTTTTCGCGACGAAGACCTGCGCGCCGACCGGCAGCCCGAGTTTACCCAGGTGGACATCGAGACCTCGTTCATGCACGAAAGCGAGATCATCGGGCTGATGGAGGAACTGATCCGCTCGGTCTTCGCCGAGGTGATCGATGTCCAGTTGCCGAATCCGTTCCCGCGCCTGAGCTATGACGAGGCAATGGCGCGTTACGGTTCGGACAAGCCCGACCTGCGCGTGACGCTCGAACTGGTTGAGGTGACCGATGTTTTGCGCGATGTCGCGTTCAAGGTATTCGCCAACGTGGCCAACAGCGCGGGCGGGCGGGTCGCCGCGCTGCGGGTTCCGGGCGGAGCCAGCCTGACACGCAGCGAGATCGACGCCTATACGCAATTCGTCGGCATCTACGGTGCGCGCGGCCTGGCCTACATCAAGGTCAACGATGTCGGACAAGTGAACGAGCAGAGCCTGCAGTCGCCGATCGTCAAGAATCTGCATGCGGCAGCACTGCAGGCGATACTCGAGCGCACCGGCGCGCAATCGGGTGACCTTATCTTTTTCGGTGCGGACAAACGTAAGGTGGTCAACGACGCCCTCGGCGCTCTGCGCGTCAAGATCGGTCACGAGAAAGCTTTCCTCAATGGGCAGGCCTGGGAACCGGTATGGATCGTCGATTTCCCGATGTTCGAATACGACGAAGACGAGAAGCGCTGGAATGCCTGCCACCACCCTTTCACCAGTCCGAAGGACGAACACCTGGAGTTGCTCGACAGCGATCCTGGCAAGTGCCTGGCCAAGGCCTACGACCTCGCCTTGAACGGCAGCGAACTGGGCGGCGGCTCCGTCCGCATCCATCGTTCAAGCGTCCAGGAGAGCGTTTTCAAGGCACTCGGCATCGGCGACGAAGAGGCGCGCAGCAAATTCGGATTCCTGCTCGACGCCCTCAAGTACGGCGCTCCGCCACACGGTGGCCTGGCCTTCGGGCTTGACCGGATCGTCACGATGATGGCCGGCGCCGAGTCGATCCGCGACGTGATCGCCTTCCCGAAGACGCAACGCGCGCAGTGCCTGTTGACCGATGCGCCGAGCGCGGTAGACGAGAAGCAGTTACGCGAGCTGCATATTCGCCTGCGCCAGAAGATCGAAACGCAAGTCGACGTCGGCCGGAGCTGAATCGCCATGCTGGAAGTCGCCGCCTTCTGTCGCTCGATCGTGCTCGCCGCTTTTCTCGGCCTGTTCGCCCTCGCTTCGCCGGCGTACGCACGCGGCGCGGACGCGCTGCCAAGCGTTCTCTACACCGACCTGCCGCCCGAGGCACAGGCCACCTTGCGCCTGATCGAACAGGGTGGCCCGTTTCCTTACCCGCGCAAGGATGGCAGCGTTTTCGGGAACTTCGAGCGACGCCTGCCACTACAGGCGCGGGGCTATTACCGCGAGTACACGGTGACTACGCCGGGCCGACGCGATCGTGGCGCGCGCCGGATCGTTGCCGGCCAGATCGCACGCGGCGAGTACTACTACACCGATGACCACTACCGCAGCTTCCGACGCATTCGCGAACGCCCATGACACACACCAGGCTGCAAGAACTGCTCGAAGACGCCACACAAACCGGCATCTTCCACCTTCCCGAAAGTGGCCGCACAGCGGTACGCCATGCCGCCGAAGCCGCCGGCATGGTCTGCTTCGAAGTCAGTTTCGCCGACTTGACGCAAATCGATGCTATCCTCAGCGGGCTCGGGCGCGACCTTGATTTTCCGGAATGGTATGGCAAGAACTTCGACGCCTTGAAGGACTGCCTGACCGACTTCTCGTGGTGCGAAGCAGCGGGCTATGTGCTGATCATTGCGCACGCGGAAGCGCTGCAACGCGAGAACCCTGATCGATTCCACACCCTGAACCAGGTGTTCACCGCGGCAATCGAAGAATGGCGCGAGCATGACTTCCCGATGTGGATCTTTTACGATCTGCGCACGAACGGGCTGGCGACGCTTCCGACGCTGACGTGACGACGTACAAACGGCCAGTTTCGGTACTCGTCGTGATTCACACGCCAGACCTGCAGGTGCTGCTGCTCGAGCGCGCGGCACACGCCGGATATTGGCAATCGGTCACCGGCAGCCAGGAAGCCGGCGAAACCTTGCTCCAGACGGCACAGCGTGAAATCGCCGAGGAAACCGGCATCGATGCCGATCCGGCGGCTCTGCTCGATTGGCAGTTCACCAACACCTACGAAATCTTCGCCGAGTGGCGACAGCGCTATGCGCCGGGCGTGACGCACAACATCGAACACGTGTTCTCGCTCGAGTTGCCGGCCGTCCAGCCCATCCGGCTGGCGCTCGCCGAGCACCGCGCTTACCGCTGGCTGGCGCAGCGCGAGGCTGCAGACAAGTGTTTTTCGTGGAGCAACCGTGACGCCATCCTCATGCTGAACGAGCGGCGTCGTCGTTCTCCCGACTAGACTTCTCGGTCAGGCAGTCCGGGCAGTAACAACTGCCGCCGGGCAGCGGGGCAAGCGCCAATGGCGGTCGCTGCATGCACCAGCACGACACCAGACCAGCGGCAGCGCCACACACGAAGCTTGCGCCGCAGGCGCTACAGATGCTGCGCAGTACTTCTTCCGACACGACCCGATTCCTTTCCTTTGCGTTCAATCGCGCGCCAGCAGACCCTCGTCCAGCCACTGCCCGAGAACAGCGACGACGCTGTGCACAGCCGCCGCATCGCCGTCCTCGGCGAGCAGCGAACAGCATTCGGCAAACGTGGCACCATCGGCCAAGGCACGCAAGGCAGCGCCTTCCCGATTATCCGCCGATCGCCATAAACAGTCGAGCTTGCGGCGCCAGACGAGCAGCGTGTGCGCCAAGCGCTGCGGCGCCTCGGTGGCCACCCCCGGATCGTTGTTGAGCGCATGCCAGACGGGTTCGACGCGCCATTCGAGATCGACCATCTGCAGCGACGGCACCAACCGGTAGCGCCGGTTGGGCCACTCCTCCGGTGCCAGTGCGATGAGTTCGTGACGCGTCAGGCACGGCGCATCGGCGGCGTCGAAAGCCGCCCGCATCGCCCAGTCCATGCGCGCCAGGTCGACCAGAGCCGGATGCGGCAATGGCTCGCTGGTGCGGCTCAGGTCGTCGACGAGCGAATCGCCAAACCAGCGGATAGAGCGCTGGCGCGAAGGATGCGCGTCGATGTAGGCGCTCGCCAGCGCGGCAAAGGCATCGTCGCCAAGCGCACGCAACAGAACCGGAAAGTTGTCGCGCAAAGCGGCCGTCAGACGGGCGCGGTAGGCCGCACGATAGACATCCAGGCCGCGCGCGGATCGTTGCGCCGCACCAGCGAGCAGGTCAGACGCCGAAGCGTCGACCAGAATGGCCGCCTGCAAGCCGTTTTCGATCGTCGCGAGCGAATTCATCGCGCCAGCTCCCTTTGCCCCAGACTGCGCTCGGCAAGCTCGCGCGCACACGCCAGCTCACCGATCAGCAGCGCGAGCGGCGGAATGTTGTCGTCACGCTCGATCATCGTCGGCACCGCTCCGATCCGTCTGAGCGCGTAGGCATAGAGATCCCAGACCGCCTGGCATACCGGCTGATCGTGTGTATCGATCAGGATGTCAGGGTGCGTTTCGTGCCCGGCCAGGTGGATCTGACGTACGGCTGCCGGCGGTATCGCATCGATGAACGTGCGTGCGTCGAAACCGTGATTGATGCTGCTCACATAGACATTGTTGATGTCGAGCAGTAGTTGGCAATCCGTGCGCGCGACCAGTTGGCCGATGAACTCCCATTCGCTCATCTCGTCGGCAGTGAACGAAACGTAGCTCGAAACATTTTCCAGGACGAGCCGGCGGCGAAGAAATTCCTGCACCTGATCGACGCGTGCCGTCAGGTGCCGCAGCGCCTCCGCCGTGTACGGCAGGGGCAGCAGGTCGTGCAGGTTCACCCCGGCAACCCCGGTCCAGCACAAGTGATCGGATACCCAGGCCGGTTCCAGCCGCTCGACCAGCGCCTTGAGCTGTCCCAGATAGGCCGGATCGAGCGCGTCGAGGCTGCCGATCGACAGCGAGACACCATGCATCACCATCGGATAATCGCGCCGAATCTGCTCGACGAAATGGAGCGGCTTGCCGCCCGCCACCATATAGTTCTCGGAGATGATCTCCAGCCAGTCGACCGGCTGCCTGGCGGCGATGAAATCGCCATAATGATCGGTGCGCAGGCCGAGACCGAACCCGGCAATCGCTTCGCTCAAGACAAACTCCTCGCCAAATTCCGTGCGCACACGATGGTCGCCCGAAGTTCTCGCCGGGCGACCATGGCGTGCCGACTCACACTAGCTTGACCTGCTGATCTTGCTTGACGACTTACTTGACGACCTTGCCACCGGCGTCAGTACATTCCTTGGCGCTGCCCTTGTTGACCCAGCCCTGGCCCTTACACGCATTCATTCCCTTGCACTCGCTCTTAGCCGTCTTGCATTCCGACTGGCCCTTGCAGGCGTTGATCCCGGCACAGTGAACGGCCGCGCTCTCGGCTGCGCTAACGCTCGGTACGACCAGCGTTCCGGCGGCAAAAAGGGCGGCGGCAGCGGTCGCGATGGCAACACCAGACATTTTGTTCGACATGAGTTTCTCCTCGTAGTGTGGGGTGGAAGACGCCGAAGTCCGCAGCGAGCGGCGAGACCTCCGACACTGCTTAGACGCACTCGCCGATCAATTGCTTACAAGCCCCAGAAAAAAACTCGGCGCCTGCCTTGCCACTGAACAGCGCCGGTGCAGCTAACGCGAGACGATGACGAGCAGGACGAGGTTGAGCAAGAGCGACGCTGCGGCAAGCACTTTCCAGGTGAGCAGCGGATTGCGCTGCGCCAGCGCCAGTCGGGCAGGAGGAGCGATTGGCCGCGTTGCACCGCGTTCGAGTGCCAGACGAAACTCCTCGGCGGTCGCGAAACGGTCGGCGGCGTCCCGCGCCACCGCCTTGAGCAGAATGTTCTCCAGCCAGCCCGGGGTGTCCGGACGCCAGCGCGTCGGGTGCACGGCCGCGGTGAAGCGCGGCGTCTGGAAGGCTTCGATCTCTCCATACGGATACTTGCGCGTCAGCAGTTGGTAAAGGCTGACGCCGGCAGCGTAAAGGTCGAAACCCGCTGCAGGCGCGGCGCCGGCGAACAGCTCGGGCGCCATGTACGAGGGCGTGCCGGCGCGGCCGATGGTTTGCCCGCCTTCGTTTTCGGCGAGGCTGATAGCGACGCCAAGGTCGAGAATGCGCAGCGCACCGTCGTCACCGAGATGGAGATTGTCGGGCTTGATGTCGCGATGGACGATGTCGAGCCGGTGCAGCAGGCCGATTCCCTTGAGGAGCGAGATGCCGAGACGGACGACCTCGGTGGCCGGGAAGTGCTGCCCGCAGGCGAGCCGGGCGGCCAGCGTTGCTCCCGGATGCCAGGTCGTCAGATAGTAAAGGGCGCTGCGTTGCTCGGCGGGGATCACCTGCGGAAAGAAAGGCGAAACAACGCGCCGGGCGCGCCACTCCTCCATGAGCAGTGCGGCAGACGCCTCGGCGTCGCCGCCCATTCCCGGCTGCAGCGTCTTGAGGACGCACTGCTCGCCGCTGTCGGCCGCACGCACGCGATAGAGCAGCGTCTGGCGCGAGTCGTGGAGGATTTCTTCGACGCGCAGGCCGTCGATTTCGTGGCCGACCTTCATCCGGTGCGGCAGCGGCAAACCCCCGTCGCTCTCCAGGCTGTCGCGTAGCGTTGCCGACGGCAGTGCCAGGATATCGATGACCAATGCCGTCGCGTTGTCGTGCCCGCCCTGGGCCAGCGCCAGGCTGCTCAGGGCGGCAGCAGCGGCTTGCGGCTCGGGGTGAGCAAGCAGCACCTCGGTGATCAGCGCATCCGGAAGAACGCCCCAGACGCCGTCGGTGACGAGCAGAAAACGGTCGTTGAGCGCCAGTTCGCCGTCGGCAAAATCGATCAGGACGCGCGCATCGAGACCGATCGCGCGCGACAGCACATGCGCAAGCTCGGGATGCTCCCAGACGTGGTCGGTGGTCAAGGCGTGCAAACGGCCGGCCTGCAGGCGGTAGATGCGGCTGTCGCCGATATGCGCCAGGTGGAAGCGCCGGCCGCGCAGGACCAGCGCCGAGAGTGTCGTCGCCATTCCGCTGAGCTCGGCGTTGCGGTTGGCCTCGGCGATGACCCAGCGGTTGAGCGCGCTGCTCACCGTCTCGATGGCGCGCGCGACGCTCCACGTATCGGGCGTCGCGAAGTAGTCGGAGAGCAGGCCGCGCACCGTGTATTCGGCGGCTTCACGGCCGCCGCGGTGACCGCCGATGCCGTCGGCGACCGCGGCGATCACCCCCTTGTTTGCCAGTTCGGCGCCGGTCGGCGTCGCCACGCCACAGAAATCCTCATTGCGCGCGCGCCGTCCGGTGAGCGACGAATGGCCGACAGCAACTTGCATTGGCATGGCGTTCCCTGATGAAACGGGCAGGGCAGCCGCTCGGCTGCACCGCCCAATGCTGGTTTGCCCGCACTCTACGTCAGATCTTCGCTGTCGTCAGATAGCTCGCCCCCCAGGTTGTCCGCCAGCGCGTCTTGACGCTGGTCAGCCCGAAAAACGCCAGGATGGCGAGCGCGGCGAAGATCATGAAACCGAGTTGATAGCTGCCGGTGAGTTGCTTCGAATAGCCCAGGCTGGACGCCAGATAGAAGCCGCCGACGCCGCCGGCCATGCCGACCAGCCCGGTCATGACGCCGATTTCCTTCTTGAAGCGCTGCGGCACCAACTGGAAGACGGCGCCGTTGCCCATGCCGAGCGCCAGCATTGCGCAGACGAAGACGACCAGCGCCATCCAGGCGGCGGGCAGACCAACGCTGACCACGGCGAGAAAGATTGCGGCGAGGATGTACATCACGCTGAGCGACTTTACGCCGCCAACGCGATCGGCGACGTAACCGCCGATCGGCCGCACGAGCGAACCGGCGAAGACACAACCGGCGGTAAAGAAGCCGGCCGTCTTCGGATCGAGGCCGTACTGCGTATTGAAGTAGATGACCAGCGACGAAGCGAGACCGACGAAGCCGCCGAAAGTCACCGAATAGAAGAACATGAACCACCAGGCGTCCTTGTCCTTGAGGACTTTCAGGTATTCGGCCAGCGTCTTCGGTGGCGGCGCGTCGGGCGCATCCTTGGCCATGAAGAGGAAGGCGACGAGGACGAGGACGAGCGGCACGAGCACGATCCCGAAGACATTGACCCAGCCGAAAGCGGCTGCCAGACCGGGAGCAAAGAGCGCGGCCAGCGCTGTGCCCGAGTTGCCTGCTCCGGCGATGCCCATCGCCGTTCCCTGATGCTCGGCCGGATACCAGCGCGAGGCGAGTGGCAGCGCGGCGGCAAACGAGGCGCCAGCCACCCCCAGGAAAAGACCGAGAAGCAGGACTTCCCGGTAGGAGTGAATGCCAATCTGCCAAGCGTAGGCCATCGCGACGATGACGACAAGCTGGCCGATGATCGCCGCTTTTTTCGGCGACAGGCGGTCGACCAGAATGCCCATGACGATGCGCAGGAGCGCGCCGGCAAGCACCGGCGTGGCTACCATCAGCCCCTTCTCGGCGTGCGACAGGCCGAGATCGCGGGCGATGCCGACGCCAAGTGGACCGAGCAGGACCCAGACCATGAAGGCGAGGTCGAAGTAGAGGAAAGCCGCCAGCAGGGTTGGCAGGTGGCCGGCGCGCAGGAATGATTTCTTGTCCACTGCTTGTGTTCCTTCGTTGATGACCGCGATGACGGTCGCTGTACGGCGGCTGTCCGACTGGGGCACCGCCGCTCCTCTCCTCAGACGGCGAGAAAGACCTCGCCGTCCCTGACGCTTACCGCAAAGCTGCGGCACGACCCGACATCCGGTGCGACGGCCTGGCCGTCGTCGAGGCGGATGTTCCAGCCGTGCAGCGGGCAGCTCACCCGCTCGCCGTGCACGATTCCCTGCGAGAGCGGACCGCTCTTGTGCGGACACTTGTCGTGCAGGGCAAAGACCTGATCTGCCGCGGTACGGAACAGGGCAATGTCGCCGCTCTTGGTCCCTTGCACGACGCGCGACCCCAGGCGGGGAATTTCGTCCAGTTGGCAGATCCGTTTCCAGTTGCTCATTTCTTCATCTCCTCGTTGCCGTGAACTCAGGCCTCGACGCGGAGCGGGACGAACTGCCTGACGGCATCGCCGGTGCGGCTCGTCTGCCAGGGGTCACGGGCGTTTTTCAGCGAGTCGAGCAAGCGCGCGTGCAGCGCTTGCCGACCCGGGTCGTCGGCGACGACCCGGCGCTTGACGTAGTCGAGGCCGACGCGCGCGAGAAAGTGGCAGGTGCGTTCGAGGTACCAGCCTTCTTCCCGATAGAGCTGCAGGAAAGCACCCGAGTACGCCATCACCTCCTCGTCGTGCTTCACTTTGCACAGAAACTGGGCGACCTCGGTCTTGATTCCTCCGTTGCCACCGACATAGAGCTCGTAGCCCGAATCGACGCCGATCACGCCGACATCCTTGATACCCGCTTCAGCGCAGTTGCGCGGGCAGCCGGAAACGGCCAGCTTGACCTTGTGCGGTGCATACATGTCGAACAGCATCCGCTCCAGCTTGATCCCCATGTCCATCGCCATCTGCGTGCCGAAGCGACAGTGCTCGGCACCAACGCAGGTCTTCACGGTGCGGATCGATTTGCCGTAGGCGTGTCCCGAGACCATTCCGGCAGCGTTGAGGTCGGCCCAGATGCGCGGCAGATCCTCCTTCCGAATGCCCAAGAGATCGATGCGCTGGCCGCCGGTGAGCTTGACGGTCGGAACCTGGTACTTCTCGGCTGCGTCGGCAATCGCGCGCAGTTCGGCGGGCGTCGTCAGGCCGCCCCACATGCGCGGGACGACCGAGAAGGTGCCGTCTTTCTGGATGTTGGCGTGCGCACGTTCGTTGATGAAACGCGATTGCGGATCGTCCCTTGCCTCGTCGGGCCAGGTCGAGATCAGATAGTAGTTGACTGCCGGGCGGCATTTCTCGCACCCGTCCGGCGTCTTCCACTCCATGAAGGCGAAAACGGCTTCCTTGCTGGTCAGGTGCTGATCGCGGATGGTCTCGCGCACCAGCTTGTGCGGCAGCTCGGTACAGGCGCAGACGGGCTTCGTGTCGGAGCTTGCTGGCGTGTAGGCGCCGCCGATGGTCGACGCCAGGATCTGCTCGACCAGGCCGGCACACGAGCCGCAGGACGATGCCGCTTTCGTGTGCCGCTTCACCTCATCCAGCGTAAACAGGCCATTTTCCTTGATTCCCTTGATGATCGTGCCCTTGGATACACCGTTGCAGCCGCACACCTCGGCGCTCTCTGCGAGGCCGGCAGCCCGGCTGTTGCCCGCGTGACCGACATCGCCGACCAGCGACTGACCAAAGATCAGCGAGTCGCGAATGTCGTGGATGTCGCGCCTGTCCTTGAGCAACTGGAAGTACCACGGGCCATCGGCCGTGTCGCCGTAGAGCACGCTGCCGATCAACTTGTCGTCACGAATGACCAGCTTCTTGTAGACGCCGCCCGCCGGATCGTTGAGAACGATCTCCTCGGCGTCCTGGCCACCCATGTACTCGCCGGCCGAGAAGAGGTCGATGCCGGTGACCTTGAGCTTGGTCGAGGTGACCGAGCCGGTGTAGCGGGCAATTCCGTAGTCGGCCAAATGGTTGGCGGCCACCTTGGCCTGTTCGAAGAGCGGCGCGACCAGACCGTAGGCAATGCCGCGGTGGCTGACGCACTCACCAACCGCATAGACCTTCGGGTCATACGTCTGCATCGTGTCGTTGACCACGATGCCGCGCTTGCAGTAGATGCCGGCGGCTTCCGCCAAGGCGTAGTTCGGGCGAATTCCGGCCGCCATCACGACCAGATCGGCGGCGAGCTGCACACCGTCCTGCAGGCGGATCGCCGCAACGCGGCCGCTCTCGCCCTTGATCAGTGCCTCGGTCTGCTTTTCGAGGAGGAATTTCAGCCCGCGCTCTTCCAGCGATTTCTGCAGCATCCGTCCGGCGCGCTCGTCGAGTTGGCGTTCGAGCAGCCACGCGCCGAGGTGGACGACGGTCACGTCCATGCCGCGCAGCTTCAAGCCATTGGCGGCTTCCAGGCCGAGCAGCCCGCCACCGATGACCACCGCGTGCGAGTAACGGCGCGCGGCGTCGATCATCTCGTCGGTATCCTTGAGATCGCGGTAGCCGACGACGCCCGGCAGGTCGTTGCCGGGAACCGGCAGCATGAAGGGCGTCGAGCCGGTGGCGATGAGCAGTCGATCGTACTCGGCCGCGAAGCCGTCGTCGGCAATGACCTTGCGCGCGACCCGGTCGATGGTGACGATCTGTCGGCCAGTGTGCAGTTCGATGCCGTTGTCGCGGTACCAATCCAGCTCGTTGAGCACGATCTCCTGCGTACTCATCTCGCCGGCGAGAACCGGAGACAAGAGAATGCGGTTGTAATTCGGATGCGGTTCCGCACCGAAGATCGTAATGCGGTAATGGTCCGGCCTGATTTTCAGCAGTTCTTCGATCGTGCGGACACCGGCCATACCATTGCCGATGACGACGAGGCGGGGTTTGCTCATTTCCAGCTCCAAAGTCGTGTCCATGTCGGGCGCGCCGCACGCGCGACGGCGCCCGAGATTGCTGGCGCCCGGCGGAGGCCTTCTGTGCACGTCGAAGCGCTCTGGCTTACGCTGATGAGCGAGAACCGTGCCAAGGACCGATATTGCTGCTTTATTGTGGGTTTTTGGCCCAGACAGGAGAACTGGACGCACCAGTGTCGAGCGCGACGCCCTGTTGCGGTGCAACATCGATTGGCTCGGATGGCCGGAAAGCAAGCGGCTCACCGAAGGCCGCAAGCGCTGCGCGCGTCGGCTAGCGTTCGGCAGCCATTGAAGCGACGGGCTGTTCGGCGGCCACCGCGCGCTGTTCGGCCACCGTTCTTTTCAGTTCCGGCAGGCAGGCACCGCAGTAGGTGCCACACTTCAGCGTTTCCTGCAGTTCACCCAGACTGGCGCCGCCGGCGAGTGCCTGGAGAATCTGTGCATCGCTGACATCGGCGCATTTGCAGACGATCCTGCGCGCGGCGATGACGACCGGTGCGCTCGCGCCCGGGGCAAGCGCCAGGTGAATCAGGCGAGCGTCGAGTTCGTCTTCCGCCATTGCCTGCTTCAGCCAGCCGAGTGCCGACGTTTCACCGGCCAGACGCACGCCGAACAAGCGTCCGTCGACGGCGATGGCCTTCTTGGCGATGCCTCGCCGGGCATCCTGATAAACGATCTCTCCCTCGTCGCCCGCCAGAGCGAACAGCCGATCGAGCGCGGCGAGCCGAGTGGCGTCGACGGCATGTCGACACGCCGCGCGGAAGACGACCAGCGGACTGGCACGACCGTAAAGCGCAATGCTGGCATGGGGAAACTCGCTCAACGCCGACCTGCCGGTCTGGATCAGTGCCAGAGCCTCGTCGCGACTCCCACAACGGCGGACGATCGCCAATGGGTAGGGCAGCTCCAGCTTGCTGACCTGCACCGCTGCGTGCTTGAGTTCCGGCTGCATCGAATAGGGGTCGGTGGCGTCGCTGGCCAGCGCGTTGGCGCCGGGCGAGTTCATGAACCGGTTGCCCCAGTGCATCGGCAGCCACGCCCGGCCGCGCTGCAGCCCCGGGCGTTCGGCGACGCGCACGGTGATTTCGCCGCGACCGTTGCTCACTCGTGCGATATCGCCCGCGACAAGCTGGCGCTGACGCATGTCGCAGGCGTGCATGCCGAGCAGGGGTTCGTCCTCCAGATTGAACAGGCGCGCAACGGTTCCAGTGCGGCTCATGCCGTGCCAGTGGTCGCGCAGACGTCCGGAGAGCAGGCTGATCGGCGCTTCCGGCGTGCGCTGATCGGCCGTCGGCTGATGCTCGATGGTCAGGAAGTGCGCGCGGCCGTCGGCGGTCGGAAAGCGTCCGTCATCGTAGAGTCGCGCTTTGCCCGCCGCGGCGCCAGCCGGGTACGGCCACTGCTGCGGACCGTCGCGTTCGAGCAGCGCATAGCTCAGGCCGCTGATGTCGAGATCCCGGCCGCGCGTCGTCGCCCGGTGTTCGTTGAAGATCGCCTCCGCGTCGTCGTAGGGAAAAAGCCGGTCGGCTGCCGCGTACTCGAGCTGGCGGCCCAGCCGGCGCGCGAAGTCGACGACGATCTGCCAGTCGTGACGTGCTTCACCCGGCGGGACGAGCGCGGGCAGCACGCGGCTGATGCAGCGTTCGGAGTTGGTCACCGTCCCGTGTTTCTCGCCCCAGGCGCTGGCCGGCAGCAACAGGTCGGCGAATTCGGCGGTGTCGGTATTCGCCCAGGCTTCCTGCAGGACGACGTAATCGGCTGCGCGCAAGGCGTCGCGCACCGCAGCCTGGTTGGGCAGCGACTGCGCGGGATTGGTGCAAGCAATCCAGATGGCCTTGATCTGCCCCGTTTTCAGGCTCCGGAAGAGTTCGATGGCCGGTTTTCCGGGCGCACCCGAGACATACGGAACGCCCCAGAAGCGCGCGACCTCGGCGCGGTGCGCCGGGTTGGCCAGATCGCGGTGCGCCGGCAGCAGATTGGCCAGGCCGCCGACCTCGCGTCCGCCCATCGCGTTGGGTTGTCCGGTCAGCGAAAACGGGCCGGCGCCAGGCCGGCCGATCTGCCCGGTCGCCAGATGCAGATGGATGATCCCGGCGTTGTTGTGCGTGCCATGCGCGGATTGGTTGAGGCCCTGGCAATAGAGCGACAGCGCTGGACCGTTGCTGCCGAACCAACGGGCGGCCTGCACGATATCGTCCACCGGAACCGCACAGAGCTCGGCCGCGACCGCCGGCGGATAGCGCGTCACCACTTGCGCAAGCGCGGCAAAACCCGTCGTGTGGGCGTCGACATACGCGCGGTCAATCATTTCCTCGGCGAGCAGGACGTTGAGCATGCCGTTGAAGAGCGCGATGTCGCTACCCGGCTTGATCGCCAGGTGGAGGTCGGCGATTTCGGCGGTTTCCGAGCGACGCGGGTCGACCACGACGATTCTCAGGTCCGGATTGGCCGCTTTGGCATCCTCGATACGGCGAAAGACGATCGGGTGGGCAAGCGCCGGGTTCGCTCCAGCGATCAGGATCACGCCCGCCTCGTCGATGTCGGCATACGCGCCCGGCGGCGCATCGGCGCCCAGCGTCTGCTTGTAAGCGGCAACCGCCGACGACATGCACAGCCGGGAATTCGTATCGATGTTGTTGGTACCGATCAGTCCCTTGGCCAGCTTGTTGAAGACGTAGTAGTCCTCGGTCATCAACTGCCCGGAGACGTAAAAGGCCACGGCATCCGGGCCATGCGCGCGAATCGTTTCGGCAAAGCGTTCGGCGGCTTCGTCGAGCGCCTCGTCCCACGTCACCCGCGCGCACGGACGAGCGCGCTGCGGCCGCCTTTCCGGATAGAGCAGGCGCCCGCCTGTCCCGGCAGCGAGATGAAGCGTCGCTCCTTTGGTGCACAGGCGACCACGATTCGCCGGGTGTTCGGGATCGCCGCGCACGGAGCTGATCTGCCCCTCTTCAGTTCCGATCAGCACGCCGCAGCCGACGCCGCAGTAGCAACAGG
>NZ_JAPUVR010000099.1 GCF_029255125.1 Accumulibacter sp.
GTCTGACAGGCGACTCCAGAAAGCGATTTCCTCGATCGTCCGGAAGCAGCCAATGCACAGGCCGATCTGTTCGTCCATCTGGCAGACACTGATGCACGGCGAGGCGACGGGTTGCGTCATGTCGTATCCTTTCCGTCGGGCAGCGCTCGCCTTGCCTCAATCGGTGGACGCCGCGCGGCGCCGGGCGAGCACTGCGCGCGCGACGCGCGAGCCGGGCTGGCGGCCGAGTTGCTGAGCAATGTACTCGGCGGTCAACACCAGTTTGTCGAGGTCGATGCCGGTCTCGATGCCCAGGCCGTGCAAGAGGAAAACGACGTCTTCACTCGCCACGTTGCCGCTCGCGCCGGGCGCGTACGGGCAGCCGCCGAGTCCGCCGACCGAAGCGTCGAAAACGCGCATGCCGAGTTCGAGCGAGGCATAGACATTGGCCACCGCCATGCCGTAGGTGTCATGGTAGTGGCCGGCGAGCTGCTCGAGCGGCACGACCTTGGCGCAGGCCTCGATCATCCGCTGCACCGATGCCGGTGTGCCGGCGCCGATCGTGTCGCCGAGCGAGACCTCGCAGCACCCCATGTCGTACAGAGCGCGGGCGACCGTGGCGACCTGCTGCGCGTCGATCGGCCCTTCGTAGGGACAGGCGACGACGCACGAGACGTAACCGCGCACCGGGATATCCAGCGCGCTCGCCGCATCGATGACGCTGGCGAACCGCTTCAGGCTCTCGCCGATGCTGCAGTTGATGTTCTTCTGCGAGAAAGCTTCCGAGGCGGCGGCGAAGACAGCCACCGCCTGCGCACCGGCGGCAAGCGCGGCATCGAAGCCTTTCAGGTTCGGCGTCAAGACCGGATACGATACGCCGGCCCGCCGGCGCGGGCTGGCCAGCAGCGCTTCCAGCAGCGTCTTCTGGTCGGCCATTTGCGGTATCCAGCGCGGCGAGACGAAAGACGTGACTTCGATCGTCGTCAGCCCGGCTTCGCTCAGACGTTCGATCAGTTCGAGCTTGACCGGCGTCGGGACGATCTGCGCTTCGTTCTGCAGGCCGTCGCGCGGTCCGACCTCGACCAGCCTGACCCGCTCGGGGAAACCGCCGCTCATGGCTCGGGGGCGAAGTCGACGAGTTCGGCACCGTCAGCCACCTGGTCGCCGGCGGCGTAGTGGAATGCCTTGACCTCGCCGTTGGCCGGTGCGGTGATGGTGTGCTCCATCTTCATCGCTTCGAGAATGAGCAGCGGCGCTCCTTTATTCACCCGTTGGCCGCTGGCAGCGAGCAGCGCGATCACCTTGCCCGGCATCGGCGCCGTCAGGCGGCCGCCCTGCGTACCGCCGGCTTCGACCAGGTGCAGCGGGTCGTCGCGCATGATGACGTAGTTCGTTCCATTCAGGAAAACGTGCCGCTTCTGTTCATTCTTTTCGGTGACGGCAACGACGCTGGCGACCAGGCGGCGGTCGTCGAGTTCGACGGCGAGTTGCCCGGCGAAGCGCCCGCGCTCGAGAAAACGGCCGCGCGCGACGACCGATTCGCCGTCCAGCGTCAGGCGCCAGCCGTCCGCTTCGTAGGCGACGACGACTTCGTAGTGCGCATCGCCAGCGCGATAGGTCAGCGTCCGGCGCGGCTGCAGGTTGAGCCGCCAGCCGTCGTGCAGGCTCCACGGCGACCACGGGTCGCCGCTTTGCCCGGCGCGCGCGATGGCCGCTGCCTGCTCGCGCAGCAGACCGGCGACCGCCGCGACGAAGAAGACGTTGCGCGGTGGAGCCGCCTCGGCCGGAAAAAGGAACTCGCGGCTGCGCTCGATCAAACCGGTGTCGAGGTCGGCGTCGGCAAACGCCGGGCAGGCGACCAGGCGCGAGAGGAAGTCGATGTTCGTCGTTACGCCGACGATACGGTAGTCGGCGAGGGCCTGGCGCATGCGTGCCAGCGCGGCGTGCCGGTCGACGTCCCAGACGATCAGCTTGGCGATCATCGGGTCGTAATACGGGGTAATCTCGTCGCCCTGTTCGATGCCGGTATCGACGCGCACGTTCAGGCTCTCGGCCGGCGGTACCAGGTGCACCAGGCGCCCGGTCGAGGGCAGGAATTCCTGCGCCGGATTTTCCGCATAGACGCGCGCTTCCAGCGCGTGCCCGCGAATTTCCAGTTGTTCCTGGCGCAAGGGCAAGGCTTCGCCACAGGCCACGCGGAACTGCCATTCGACGAGGTCCTGCCCGGTGATCATCTCGCTCACCGGGTGCTCGACTTGCAGGCGCGTATTCATTTCCATGAAGTAGAAGATGCCTTCGCGCGCGAAGCCCTCGCCAACGATGAATTCGACCGTTCCGGCGCCGACGTAACCGACGGCGCGCGCCGCATCGACCGCGGCCTGGCCCATCGCCGCGCGCTGCGCCGGCGTCACGCCGGGGGCCGGCGCTTCTTCGAGCACCTTCTGGTGGCGGCGCTGGACCGAACAGTCGCGTTCGAAAAGGTAAACGCAATTGCCCAGCGTGTCGGCAAAGACCTGGATCTCGATATGCCGCGAGCGGCGCAGGTATTTCTCGATCAGCACTTCCTGCGAACCGAACGACGACGCCGCTTCACGCTGGCACGAGGCCAGTGCGGCGGGAAAATCGTCGCTCGCTTCGACCAGCCGCATTCCCTTGCCGCCACCGCCCGCGGCTGCCTTGATCAGCAGCGGATAACCGAGCGCATCGGCCTGGCGACGGAGGAAGTCGCCTTCCTGGTTCGCGCCGTGGTAGCCCGGGGTGAGCGGAACGCCGGCGGCGGCGAGCAGCGTTTTTGCCGCCGATTTCGAACCCATGGCGCGGATCGCCGCGGCTGGCGGCCCGATGAAGACGATTCCGGCGGCGGCGCAGGCCTCGGCAAACTGATCGTTTTCGGAGAGAAAGCCGTAACCGGGGTGGATCGCCTGGGCGCCGGTTCGCTGCGCCGCGTCAATGATTCGTTCGCCGACCAGGTAGGATTCGCGCGCGCTTGCCGGCCCGATGCACACAGCTTCGTCGGCCAGGCGGACGTGGCGCGCATTGACGTCGGCTTCCGAGTAGACGGCGACCGTGCGCACGCCCAGCCGGCGCGCCGTGCGCACGATCCGGCAGGCGATTTCGCCGCGATTGGCAATCAGTATCTTGGTGAACATCCGCGGCCTCTCAGTCGCCGTTCCAGTGGGGCTTGCGCTTTTCGAGAAAGGCCGCGATCCCTTCCCGGCCGGCGGGACTGGCGCGCACGCGCGCGATGCACTGGGCGGTGTCTTCCCTCGTCTGCTCGTCTATCGGTTGCCCGGCCACGATACGGATCAGCGCCTTGCACTCGGCCTGCGCGGCCACGCTGTTGGCCAGCAGGCGGTCAAGGATCTCGGCGATGGCTTCGTCGAGTTGTTCCTCACCCGGAACGAGTTCGTGCAGCAGGCCGATGCGGTACGCTTCGGCGGCTGAAAACGATTCAGCGGTGAGCATGTAGCGGCGGCTGCAGCGCTCGCCGATCGCCGCCAGGACGTAGGGGCTGATCACCGCCGGAACGATGCCCAGGCGCACTTCGCTCAACGCAAAGGACGCGTCGTAGGTGCCGAGCGCAATGTCGCAGGCCGCGATCAGGCCAACTCCGCCGCCGTAAGCCGGCCCCTGAACGCGCGCGATCGTCGGTTTGGCCAGCTCGTTCAAGGTGGACAGCAAGCGCGCCAGGCGGTGCGCGTCGCGCAGATTCTCCTCGTGCGAATAGCCGGCGGCGCGCCGCATCCATTCGAGGTCGGCGCCGGCGCAGAAGCTCTTGCCGGTCGACGAGAGGACGACCGCCCGCACGCGCTGATCTGCCTCCATCTCGCGCAGTCCATCGGTCAGTTCGGCAATCAACTGCTCGTCGAAGGCATTGTGCCGATCGCCCTTGTTGAGCGTCAGGATGCCGACGTTGCCGTCGACCTCGCTGGTGATCGATTGATACTCGCTCATCGCTCGCTCCTACATCCGGAAAACGCCGAATCTCGTCGGCTCGGCCGGCGCGTTGAGCGCCGCCGAGAGACCCAGGCCGACGACGCGGCGGGTGTCGGCCGGGTCGATCACGCCGTCGTCCCAGAGGCGCGCGCTGGCGTAGTAGGGATGACCCTGCGCCTCGTACTGGGCGCGAATGGGCGCCTTGAACGCTTCCTCCTCTTGCGCGTCCCAGCGCTTGCCGGCGGCTTCGATGCCGTCGCGGCGCACGGTCGCCAGGACGTTCGCTGCCTGCTCGCCGCCCATTACCGAAATGCGCGCGTTCGGCCACATCCAGAGGAAACGCGGCGAGTAGGCGCGACCGCACATGCCGTAGTTGCCGGCGCCGAACGATCCGCCAATGATCACGGTGAACTTGGGCACGCGCGCACAGGCGACCGCCGTCACCATCTTCGCTCCGTCGCGTGCGATGCCGCCGTTTTCATACTTGCGGCCAACCATGAAGCCGGTGATGTTCTGCAGAAAGAGCAGCGGGATGCCGCGCTGCGCACAGAGCTCGATGAAATGCGCAGCTTTCAGCGAAGACTCGGAAAACAGAATCCCGTTGTTCGCGACGATGCCCAGCGGATAGCCCCAGAGATGCGCGAAACCACAGACGATGGTCGTCCCGTAGCGCGCCTTGAACTCGTCGAATTCCGAACCGTCGACCAGACGCGCGACGATCTCGCGCACGTCGAAAGGTCGCCGGGTGTCGCAGGGGATGACGCCATAGATCTCGTCGGCCGGATAAAGCGGCGGGCGCGGCTCGCAGAGCTTGAGTGGCGGCTGTTTGCGCCAGTTCAGGTGAGCGACGATGCGCCGGGCGATCGCCAGTGCATGCGCGTCGTTCTCGGCGAAATGGTCGGCGACGCCCGAGACGCGCGTATGCACGTCGGCACCGCCCAGGTCTTCGGCGCTCACCACCTCGCCGGTCGCCGCCTTGACCAGCGGCGGCCCGCCGAGAAAGATCGTTCCCTGTTCCTTGACGATGATCGATTCGTCACACATCGCCGGCACATACGCGCCGCCTGCGGTACACGAACCCATGACGGCAGCGATCTGCGGAATGCCGGCCGCCGACAGATTCGCCTGATTGTAGAAAATGCGCCCGAAATGCTCCCGGTCGGGGAAGACCTCATCCTGCATCGGCAGGAAAGCGCCGCCGGAATCGACCAGATAGACGCACGGCAGGCGGTTCTCGCCGGCGATTTCCTGCGCGCGCAGATGTTTCTTGACGGTCAGCGGATAGTAGGTTCCCCCTTTCACCGTCGCGTCGTTGGCGACGATCATGCATTCGACGCCATTGATTCGACCAATGCCGGTAATCAGCGAGGCTGCCGGGACCTCGAAAGGGTGCGCCTCGCCGTACATGCCGTAGGCGGCGAGTTGCGACAGTTCGAGGAAAGGCGAACCGGGATCGATCAAAGCGTTGACCCGTTCGCGCGCGAGCAGCTTGCCGCGCGCCAGGTGCTTCTGGCGCGCCGTTGCCGGACCGCCGAGGGCAATCGTCGCGATGGTCGAACGCAGGTCGGCGACGACCTGCGTCATCGCTGCGGCGTTCGCCTTGAATTCGGCGCTGCGCGAATCGACCTGCGTCGGCAGAAGCGGCATCAAAAACCTCCAGTGGCGAGCCAGCGCTCGATCTGCGGCAGGCGGTCGGCGCCGAAGAAGGGTTCGCCGTCGACGACGATGTAGGGCGAGCCGAAAACGCCTTTCTGCAGCGCGGCGTCGTTCTCGGCTTTCAGGCGCTCCTTGAGTTCCGCACCTTCGAGCGCCGCCGCCAGTGTAGCGCGATCGGCGCCCTGCTGGGCGGCCAGTTCGAGGACCAGCCCGGTTTCGGAAACGTCGCGCCCATCACGAAAGAACGCGCGGTAGACGGCGTGGGCGAAGGCGCGCGCCGCAGCGCAATCCTGGTCGTGCAACCAATAGTAGGCGCGCGCCGCCTGCTGCGTCGGCAGCGGGAACTTCTCCGGCTGCACGTAGGGCACGCCGAGGAAGCGCGCCGAACGCGAAAAGTCGTGCAGCGAGTATCTTCCCTTGAGCGGCAAGGTGGTGAGCGGCGCGCCGCCGGTCGCCCGGAAGATCACGCCGAGCAGGACCGGCCGCCACAGCACCTTGCGGGCAAAGCGTGCGGCCAGTTCGTCGATCTTCTCCGAAGCCAGGTAGCCGTACGGCGACGAGAAGTCAAAATAGAATTCGATGGGGTTCGACATGGGCTAGTCCTCCGCTGATCAGTTCTTTGCTCGGCAAGCCGGCACCGCGTCGGACGCACGCGTTGGCCAGCGCGCCTGGCTCAGGCCTCGGCAACAGCGCGCCCGATCACCAGACGCTGAATGTCGTTGGCGCCTTCATAAATCTGGCAGACGCGTACGTCGCGATAGATTCTCTCGACCGGGAAGTCGCTGACGTAGCCGTAGCCGCCGAGGATCTGGATGGCGTCTGAGCACACTCTTTCGGCCATTTCCGAGGCGAACATCTTGGCCATCGACGCTTCCTTCAGGCAAGGCTGGCCGGCATCCTTGCAAGTCGCGGCGCGCCATACCAGCAAGCGGGCGGCGTCGATCTGCGTTGCCATGTCGGCCAGACGGAAGCTCACCGCCTGATGTTCGATGATCGGCTTGCCGAAGGTTTCGCGTTCCTTGGCGTACTGTACTGCCGCTTCGAAAGCGGCGCGCGCCATGCCGACCGACTGGGCGGCGATGCCGATGCGGCCGGCTTCCAGGTTGGAGAGCGCGATGCGGTAGCCGTCGCCCTCCTTGCCGAGCAGGCAGGTGGCCGGAATGCGGCAGTCCTCGAACAGGATCTGCGCCGTATCGGAAGCACGCTGACCCATCTTTTCCTCGATCCGGGCGACGATGTAACCCGGCGTGTCGGTGGGTACGAGGAAGCACGAAATGCCTTTCTTGCCGGCCGACTTGTCGGTGACCGCGAAGACGATCGCCACTTGCGCGTACTTCCCGGTGGTGATGAACTGCTTGACGCCGTTCAGAATGAAGTGGTCGCCGTCGCGCTCGGCGCGCGTCGTGATCGCTGCTGCGTCCGAACCGGTGTGCGGCTCGGTCAGGCAGAAGCAGCCGAGCATCTCGCCACGGGCCAGCGGTTTGAGCCAGTTTTCCTTCTGCTCGTCGCTGCCATACTTCATCGTGATGCCGCAGGCCAGCGAGTTCTGCACGCTGACGATGGTCGAGGTGGCGCCGTCGCCGGCGGCAATTTCCTCGATCACCAGGACGAGCGACATGTAGTCCATGCCGGCGCCGCCCCATTCCTCGGGGACCACCATGCCGAGTGCGCCGAGTTCGCCCAGCTCGCGCAGGGCTTCGGCCGGAAAAGTGTGGTTGCGGTCCCACTCGGCGGCGAAGGGGGCAAGCCTGTCCTGCGCAAAATCGCGCAGCGACGCCCGAATCATTTCCTGTTCCTGAGTCAAGATCATGCCGTTTTCTCCTTGCTGTTGGCCGCCGTTGCGCGGAACGCAGCGGCTCGATTGGTGATGATGACGCCGGTGATGACCAATGCGCCGCCGACCAGTACCGCCAGGCTCAGGCGCTCGTCGAGGAGTAGCGCACCGAGAATGACGGCACTCAACGGAACCAGGTTGATGAATGCCGCCGAGCGTGTGGCGCCGATTTGCTGCACGCCTTCGGCGTACCAGGTGAAGGCAAGCGCGGTGCCGCAAAGGCCGAGGAAAGCGACCGCGATCCACCCGCGCCAGGTCGTCTGGCCGACGGCGAAGAGCGAACCCTCGAACAGCGCGGCGCCGCTCAACATCAGCCAGCCGGTGAGGCTGGCGCCGAAGGTCATCGCCAGCGGCGAAAGCGAACAGGTTCCGCGCCGTCCGATGAAAGTATAAACCGCCCAGAGGATGCTGCAGCCGATGATCAGCCATTCGCCGAGACCGATCTGGCCGGCGAGGAGGAGATGCGGGTTGCCGTTGGTGACGACGACGAGGCAGCCGAACATGGCGATGCCGATCCCGGCGGCCTTGCCGGCCGACATCGGAGCGCCGAAGAGCAGCCAGTCGCCGGTGGCAATGACGGCCGGCGTGAGTGCGACGACGAGCGCTCCGCGCCCGGCTTCGATCAGTTGCAGGCCGTAGAGAAAGCACAGGTTATACAGGAAGATGCCACTTGCGCCGAGGGCCGCGAGCGTCAGCCAGTCGGTGCGCGACCAGCGCGGGCGGCCCTCGCGCACGACGACCAGCGCGCCGAGCGCGAGCGTGGCGAGCAGGAAGCGCCAACTGGCGACGGTCAAGGGCAACGCTTCACCGACCGCGACCCGGCCGGCGATCCAGGTGGCTCCCCAGACGATCGCCGTGGCGAAGAGTTTCAGGTAGGTCGTTGCGCCCACCACCGGTGCCGGCGGCACGTTCAACGCAGCCGCGCGGCGCCGGACGGGCAGCGCGGCGCTGACCGTCCGGCCGCCGCGCGCACGAACGCCGCTCGTCGCAGTTGGCAGGCTGGCCAGCGCGCGCGCTTCAACGCGGCAGCGCCTCGAGCGCGGCGGCGTATTGGCCGGGCAGGTCAGCACAGCGGTGTACGGTGAACCCGAGATCGCGCATCAGCCCGTCCTGCAAGCCGTAGATCCAGCCATGGACGGTGAGCGGCTGGCCGCGTGCCCAGGCGTCCTGGACGACAAAGGTCTGGCAGACGTTGGCGACCTGTTCGAGGACGTTCAGTTCGCACAGGCGATCGTGCCGCCTTTCCGCCGGCAATCCATCGATCAGCGCCAGATGCTTCTCGTGCACGTCACGGACGTGGCGCAGCCAGATGTCGACCAGGCCGGCGCGTTCGCGATTGAGCGCCGTCTTGACGCCGCCGCAGCCGTAATGGCCGACGACCATGATGTGCCTGACCCTGAGCACGTCGACCGCGAACTGGATGACCGACAGGCAGTTGAGGTCGGTGTGCACGACGACATTGGCGACGTTGCGATGAACGAACAACTCGCCCGGCAGCAGACCGACGATTTCGTTGGCCGGAACGCGTGAGTCGGAGCAGCCGATCCACAGGTAGGCGGGCGTCTGCAACTGCGAGAGCTTGACGAAGTAGTCCGGGTTGATTTCCTGCATCCGGCTCGACCACGCACGGTTGAAGTCGAACAGGTGGAAGAGGTTCTCGTTGGCGACTTCTTCCTCGGACCAGTTCTCCAGATCGAGGGCGAGAAACATCGTTCCTTCGAGCGGCGTCTGGTAGTGCGCCGGCGTCTCCTTGAAGCCCATCTCGCGGTAGAGCTTGACGGCAAAGCGCATCGACGGCAGCGTGTCGAGCAGCAGCTTGCGATAGCCGCTGTCCTTGGCCATTCTGATTGCCGCCAGCGTCAGGTCGCGACCGATCCCGTAGCCGCGCAGCGCCGGCTCGACGTAGAGCCGCTTCATTTCGCAGAGGCCACCGGAGAAAGGCCGAATGCCGACGCAGCCGGCCGGCCGACCGTCGAGCTCAGCGTAGTACAGGCAGCCACCGGGCGCCGAGTAGGCCCCCGGCAGCGTTGCGAGTTCCTCGTCGAAACCCTGAAAACAAAGGTCTACGCCAAGCCATGCGGCGTAGTTGCGGAAGAACTGACGCACCTGGTCGAGCGCGTCAGTGTCGTCGGGGGTGAGCGTGCGTAGGGTGGCTTTCATGCTTGACTAGCGTGCGTTGGGGGTGACGCGGCATCGGCCCTGCCGGCCGCGCGCCAGTGGTTCATAGGGTTTCGCCGAAGAGCTCGCGGCCGATCAGCATGCGGCGAATCTCCGAGGTGCCGGCGCCGATCTCGTAGAGTTTTGCGTCACGCCATAGCCGGCCGGCCGGATACTCGTTGACGTAGCCGTTGCCGCCCAGCGTCTGGATCGCTTCGCCGGCCATCCATGTCGCCTTTTCCGCAGCATAAAGAATCGCTCCAGCGGCATCCTTGCGCGTCGTTTCGCCGCGGTCGCAGGCCTGGCCAACGGCGTAGACGTAGGCCCGGCAGACGTTGAACGTGGTGTACATGTCGGCCAGCTTGCCCTGCATGAGCTGGAATTCGCCGATCGCCTGGCCGAACTGCCGGCGGTCGTGCACGTAGGGGAGAACCAGATCGAGCGCCGCCGCCATCAGTCCGAGCGGGCCGCCGGCGAGCACGGCGCGTTCGTAATCCAGTCCGCTCATCAGCACGCGCACGCCACCGTCGACCTGTCCGAGAACGTTCTCGGCCGGCACTTCGCAGTCGTCGAAAAAGAGCGGATACGTGTTCGAGCCGCGCATGCCGAGCTTGTCGAGCTTGGTTCCGCAGGAAAAGCCTTTCATCCCCTTTTCGATGATGAAGGCGGTGATGCCGCGCGCGCCGGCGCTGCTATCGGTCTTCGCATAGACGACCAGCGTGTCGGCATCGCCGCCGTTGGTGATCCACATCTTGCTGCCGTTCAGTATGAAGCGGTCGGCGCGGCGTTCGGCCTGCAACTGCATGCCGACGACATCCGAGCCGGCGTTCGCTTCGGACATCGCGAGCGCTCCGACGTGCTCGCCGGAAACCAGTCGCGGCAGGTACTTTTCCTTCTGTGCGGCGGTGCCGTTGCGGCGAATCTGATTGACGCAGAGGTTGGAGTGCGCACCGTACGACAGCGCGACGCTGGCCGAAGCGCGCGAGATTTCTTCCATGGCGACGATGTGCGCCAGGTAACCCAGCCCGCTACCGCCGTATTCCTCCTCGACGGTGATTCCGAGCAAGCCCATGTCGCCCAGTTTGCGCCACAGATCCTCCGGAAAGAGGTTCGCCCGGTCGATCGCTTCGGCGCGCGGAGCAATCTCGGCAGCAGCAAAACTCTGCACGCTGGCGCGCAGCATGTCGATCGTTTCGCCGTGGGCAAAGTTCAGGCTCGGGTATTGCATGTCGGTCGCTCCTTGTCTGGGTTAGGGGCTGGCTGTTTCCTTCTTGCCGTGCACGGCGATTATCGTTTGCTGCATCAGGCCGCAGAGGTTCTTCTTGCCGTGCTTGACGGCAAAGACTTCGGCCCGGGTGACGATCAGCGTTCGCCCGTAGCGCACGACCGATCCTTCGGCAATCAACAACTGGCCGTCGGCCGGGGCAAGCAGGTTGAGCTTGTACTCGACGGTGAGCACGCCGGTCTCGCTGGCGGTCAACGTGCCCGCCGCGTAGCCGGCGGCGGAATCGGCGATCATGCCGACGACACCGCCGTGAATGAAGCCATGCTGCTGCGTGATTTCCGGCCTGAAGGGCAGGTGGATCTCGGTATAGCCGGCTTCGACCACCGCCATGCTGGCACCGATCAAGCGCATTGCCGGCTGGCGCGCAAAACTGGCGCGGACGCGTTCGGCAAAATGCGGGTCCTGAGCTTTGTGCATCGGTCTGCTTTCGAGTGGCGAAGCTGCGTCCGGCTGCGGCAAGACGCGGCCGGTAGGAGTTGGATCACGTACAATGCCAGCGCGGCGACCAGCGCGCAGCCGCCGACGAGCCGCTGCGGTTCGGCAAGTTTATAGACTTCAGCGCTTTTTACAATCCGCCGCGAAAGCCTTTGACCGATGTTGCCTGCTTACCCATTTGCCGCGCCGCCAGCCGCTGGCGAGACCTTGGCGGTGTCGCCCGGCATCCTCTGGTTGCGCATGCCGCTGCCGTTTGCCCTGAACCACATCAATCTCTGGCTGCTCGCCGACGGCGACGCCTGGGTGATCGTCGATGCCGGCTTTGCGCTCGACGCGGTGAAGGAGTGCTGGCAGCAGATTCTCGCCCGGCTGGCACCTGAGCTGCCGAGTCCGCGCATCTCGCGCATCATCGTCACGCACTTCCACCCGGACCATCTTGGCCTCGCCGCCTGGTTGCAGTCGATGACCGGCGCGCCGCTGTGCATGACGGCCGGCGAGTACCTGACCGCGCACGCCGTCTGGCATGAAGTTGCCGGGCACGGCAATCAGCCGATGTTGCGCCAGTTTCGCGCACACGGGCTGGACGAAGAGCGCTGTGCCGCGCTTACCCGGCGCAGCGGCGCGTACAACCGTGGCGTACCGGCGATTCCGACCGACTACCAGCGCCTCTTCGCCGGCGACGAACTGCGCATCGGTGGTGCGCGCTGGCAGGTCCGCGTCGGCTACGGCCATTCGCCGGAGCACGCGGCGCTTTACAGCCCCGATCTCGGCGTGCTCATTTCGGGCGACATGCTGTTGCCCAAGATCTCGACCAACATCAGCGTCTTCGCGGTGACGCCGAAGGCCGACTCGCTGGCCGATTATCTGGCCTCGATCGACCGTTATCGCGAGTTGCCAAGCGACACGCTCGTCCTGCCCTCGCATGGCCTGCCGTTCCATGGCATCGAGGGGCGCGTGCGGGCGCTGCACGCGCACCATGAAGAACGTCTGGCGCTGCTCGCGGCCAACTGTTCGACGCCGCGCAGCGCTGCCGAGTTGTTGATGACGCTATTTCCGCGCGACCTCGATACGCATCAGACGATGTTTGCCATGGGCGAAGCGATCGCGCACCTCAATCGGCTCGAACGCAGCGGGCGCCTGCTCCGCGTCGAAGACAAGACGAGCGGCCTGATCCGCTTCGTTCGCGCCGACGCCGCGCAGGCGCCGCCGATCGTCGGCGATGCGCGATGACCGGCGCAGCCTGGCCGACGAGCGCGGCCGGCGCGTCGTCGAGCGCGGCGAACGAAGCCGCCGCGCACAATCGGCGGGCGCCTGCGCCGCCGCGCTTGCTTGGCGTAGAATGGCCCGATCATGAGCGCCACTCTCCTGCCCGACTATGCCGGCGGCGGCATCGTCAACCTGATGCAGAGCATCGCCACCGCCTGCGGCGCGCCGCAAGGCCTCTACCCGCAGCAGGCGCAGCTTCCGGCAACTTTGCTGGCGCGCGCCCGGCACATCGTTCTCCTGGTCATCGACGGAATGGGCCTGCGCACGCTGGGCAGGCACACGGCCAGCCCGTATCTGCAGCAGCACGTGCTGGGCAGCCTCACTTCCGTCTTTCCATCGACTACGGCGAGCGCGATCACCACCTTCATGAGCGGTCTTGCCCCGGCCCAGCACGGCCTGACCGGTTGGCACATGCACATGGACGAGATCGACCAGACGCTCGCCATCCTGCCGCTGACGCCGCGCCAGGGACCGCCCACGGTGGCGCCGGCCGATTTGCCCGCACAGCTCTTCGAGCACCCGCCGCTGTTCCGGGGGTTTGATCGGGAAGCCTGGGTCGTCGCTCCGCAGAGCATCGCCAGCAGTCCGTTCAATGCCTGGCATGCGCGCGGCGCGCAGACGGTGGCCTACAGCACGCTGCCCGGCCTGTTTGCCTGCCTGAGCGATGGGCTGCTGGACAACGCGCAGGCACGCTACATTTACGCCTACTACCCCGAGCTCGACAGCCAGTCGCATCATTTCGGGAGCGATAGCCGGCAAGCCAAGCATGTGCTGGCCGAGTTCGACCAGCAACTCGGCGAATGCATTCGCCGGCTACGCGGCAGCAATACCTGGTTGCTGGTGACCGCCGATCACGGTTTCATCGACTCGCCGCCGCGCCGCGTCGTCGAACTCGACGACCATCCGCAACTGGCCGGGCTGCTGTTCAGGCCGCTCTGCGGCGAGCGACGCGCCGCCTTCTGCTACGTCGAAGCGGAGCAGCGGCCGGAATTCGAGCGCTACGTGCGTCGCCGTCTCGGCCGCTCGGTACACCTTTACGCCAGCTCGGCGCTGATCAACGCCGGCTGGTTCGGCCCGCCGCCGTATCATCCGCGCCTGGCGGCACGCGTCGGCGATTACACGCTGGTGATGAAGGACAACTGGACGATCAAGGATTGGCTGCCGGAAGAAAAGCGTTATACGATGCTTGGTGTGCATGGCGGGATCAGTCCGTGGGAAATGCGCGTGCCGTTGATCGCCGTGCATCTCTAGCCGCTGGCCGAACGCGGCCGGACGCCGCCGGCACGTCGTGCACCGACGAGCGGAGAATCCACCATGGCTAATGACAACAGCAAATCGGAACGTACGGATCGACTGATCGCCGATGCCGTACGCAATCGTCTGAGCCGCGAAGCGGGTTACCGGGAGAGGGCGCTGAAGATTTACCCGTGGATTTGCGGGCGCTGCGCGCGCGAATTCTCGTCGGCCAACCTGCGCGAACTGACCGTCCACCATCGCGACCACAACCACGACAACAACCCGCCCGACGGCAGCAACTGGGAGCTGTTGTGCGTGTACTGTCACGACAACGAGCACGCTCGCCAGATCGAGGCCGAAGCCGCGCGGCGGCGTGGCCAGAACGGATCGGCAGCGCAGCGTCCGGCGCCGGCCACGGCGCAGCCCTTCGCCAATCTGCACGATCTGCTACGCCGCCGCCAATCCTGATCGCTGACCGCGCGCGGTGCCTACGCCGGGCGCTGGAGAATCTCGCGCAAGGCATCGACCAGCATGGCGCATTGCTCGTCGGTGCCGATCGTGATGCGCAGGTATTGCGCGATGCGTGCGAGCGCAAAATGCCGCACGACGATCCCGCGCTGGCGCAATTCGGCGGCCAGCCTGGCGGCATCGTGCGCCGGATGGCGCGCGAAGATGAAGTTGGCCGCCGAGGGGACGACCTCGAAGGCCAGATCGCCCAGTGCCTCCGCCAATACTGCGCGACTGCGCATCACCGCCTGCCGCGTCCACGTGAAGTGCTCTTCGTCGGCCAGCGCGGCAACGGCGCCGACGATGGCCAGCCGATCCAGCGGATACGAGTTGAAGCTGTTCTTGACCCGGGCCAGGCCGGCAATCAGCTCGTGCTGACCGATCGCATAGCCGACGCGCAAGCCGGCCAGCGCGCGCGACTTGGAGAGCGTCTGCACGACGAGCAGATTGGCGTGCGCGCCGACCAGGGCAATCGCCGTTTCGCCACCGAAATCGACGTAAGCTTCGTCCACGACGACCACCGAATCGGGATTGGCCGCGAGCAGTCGCTCGATTGAAGCGAGAGGCAGCAGACGACCGGTCGGGGCATTCGGATTGGCGATGACGATTCCGCCGTTGGCGGGCCGGTAGTCCGCTACATTCAGGCAGAAGTCGTCGCCCAGCGGCAGCGTGCGATGGGCGATACCGTAGAGCGCGCAATAGACCGGGTAAAAGCTGTAGGTGATGTCCGGGAAGAGCACCGGCTGATCGTGCTGGAGGAGCGCCATGAAAGCGTGCGCCAGGACTTCGTCCGACCCGTTGCCGACGAAAACCTGTCCCGGCTCGATCGCAAAGCGCGAAAAATGCGCCGCGATCGCCCACTTCAGGTGGTCTGCCTCGGGGTCCGGATAAAGCCGCAAGCCGTTGCCGTCATTCGCCAGTTCGCCGCGTATCGCGGCGATTGCCTGGGGCGACGGCGGATACGGGCTCTCGTTCGTATTCAGCTTGATCAGCTTGTCCAGCTTGGGCTGTTCGCCCGGGATATAGGGCGTCAGGCGATGGACCAGCGGACTCCAGAAGCGGCTCATGTCAGTTTGTCATGTCGCGAATGCAAGGCGGATTGGTAATGGTATCATGCGTGCTTGTTGGTCCAGGCGATCGGGCGGAGACTGGCTGTGCGTATGGCGGCCGGACGAATGCTGGCGCCGGTCAGCGGATTTTGCCACCCAGCAACGGAACCTCGATGCGGCAAGCGGAAGTCTCCAGGAACACGCTCGAAACCCGGATTAGCGTCCGGTTGAATCTCGACGGCGGCGGGCACGGTCGCTTCGCCACCGGCGTCCCCTTCCTTGACCACATGCTCGAGCAGATCGCGCGCCACGGCCTGATCGACCTCGAAGTCGAAGCGAGCGGCGACCTGCACATCGACGCGCACCACACGGTCGAGGATATCGGCATCACGCTTGGTCAAGCGCTGGCGCGCGCGCTCGGCGACAAGAAGGGGCTGCGCCGCTACGGACACGCCTGCGTACCGCTGGATGAGGCGCTGTCGCGCGTCGTCGTTGACCTGTCGGGACGTCCCGGACTGTTCTTCAACGTCGATTTCACGCGCGCGATGATCGGCGCATTCGACGTCGACCTGCTGCGCGAGTTCTTCCAGGGGCTGGTCAACCACGCCCTGCTGACGCTGCACATCGACAATCTACGTGCCGGCAACGCGCACCATCAGGCAGAGAGCATTTTCAAGGCTTTCGCTCGGGCACTGCGCGAGGCGGTGGAAATCGACCCGCGGGCCGGCGAGAGCATCCCCTCGACCAAGGGCGCGCTTTGATGAGCACCGTTTCCAGCGGGCCGATCGTCGTTGTCGATTACGGCATGGGAAATCTGCGCTCGGTCTGGCAGGCGCTGGTCAGCGTCGCCGACGGGCGCCAGGTGCTCGTCTCGCACGATCCGTCGGTCGTGCGCAGCGCCGAGCGCGTCGTCGTTCCCGGGCAGGGCGCCATGCCTGACTGCATGCGCGAGCTTGAGACGCGCGACTTGCGCACAGCGGTGCTCGAAGCGGCCAGGAACAAACCGTTTCTGGGGATTTGCATTGGCCAGCAGATGCTGCTCGAACACAGCGAGGAAGGTGATGTGGCCGGACTCGGGCTGATCGCCGGCGGTGTCCGCCGTTTTCCCGACGAGCACATGGTCGACAGCGCCGGTCGACGCCTGAAGGTGCCACATATGGGCTGGAACCAGGTTTGGCAGCGTTCGCGGCAAGCGCTCTGGCAGGGTATCGCCGATGGCGAGCGCTTCTATTTCGTGCATAGCTACTACGTCGATCCGCTGGATGCCGGGTGGGTCGCCGGGACGACCGACTACGGCATTGACTTTACCAGCGCCGTAGCCCGGGATAATATCTTCGCGACGCAGTTTCACCCCGAGAAAAGCGCCCGGCCCGGGCTCGCGATGCTGGCCAACTTCGTCTGCTGGAAGCCCTGAGCGGCGCCCTTGCGTGGACTCGTTTCAACCTACCATTCTTCTGCTTTCGACATGCTGATCATTCCCGCGATTGACCTTAGACAGGGGCAATGTGTTCGTCTCAAGCAAGGCCTCATGGACCAAGTGACCGTCTTCTCGAATTCTCCCGGCGAGCAGGCAGGGCATTGGCTGGCGCAAGGCGCGCGCCGTCTGCACGTGGTCGATCTGGACGGCGCTTTTGCCGGCAAACCGAAAAACGAGCGCGCCATCAAGGAAATCGTCGAGGCGGTCGGCGACGACATTCCGATCCAGCTCGGCGGCGGCATTCGCGACCTCGACACGATCGAGCGTTGCCTCGACGACGGCGTCAGTTACGTGATCATCGGCACCGCGGCAGTGAAGAATCCCGGTTTCCTGCACGACGCCTGCGGCGCTTTCCCCGGCCACATTCTGGTCGGGCTCGATGCGCGCGACGGCAAGGTGGCGGTGGAAGGCTGGTCGAAGATGACCGGGCACGATGTCATCGATCTGGCCAAGAAGTACGAAGACTACGGCGTGGAAGGGATCATCTATACGGATATCGGCCGCGACGGAATGCTCACCGGGATCAACATCGAAGCCACCGTGAAGCTGGCGCAGGCCTTGCTCATCCCGGTCATCGCCAGTGGCGGCTTGTCGAGTATCGAAGACATCCACCGTCTATGCGCAGTCGAGCAGGAAGGCATCAGCGGGGCGATCGCCGGGCGGGCGATCTACGACGGCTCGCTCGACTTCGCGCAGGCGCAGGCGGCGGCCGACCGGGCGGCGCAGCCATGAGCGGCCGGCGGCGGCCGGCGCGCTGGAGGTTCTAGGCGCTTGGGACTGGCCAAACGAATCATTCCCTGCCTGGACGTGACCGCCGGTCGCGTCGTCAAGGGAACCAATTTTGTCGATCTGCGCGACGCCGGCGATCCGGTCGAGATTGCCCGTCGTTATGACGAGCAGGGCGCCGACGAAGTCGCTTTCCTCGACATCACGGCGTCCTCGGACCAGCGCGACATCATTCTGCACATCGTCGAAGCGTGCGCCGCCCAGGTTTTCATCCCGCTGACCGTCGGCGGTGGCGTTCGCTCGGTGGCCGACGTCCGGCGCTTGCTCAATGCGGGCGCCGACAAGGTCAGCATCAACACCGCGGCGGTGGAAAACCCGGATTTGATCGCCGAAGCGTCGGCTAAGGTCGGCAACCAGTGCATCGTCGTCGCGATCGACGCCAAGCAGTCGTCGCCCGGCGCCTGGCAGGTATTCACGCACGGCGGTCGGCGCAATACCGGTCTCGACGCGCTGATCTGGGCCCGGCGTGTCCAGCAGCTCGGCGCCGGCGAAATTCTGTTGACCAGCATGGATCGTGACGGAACGCGCAACGGCTTCGACCTTGCGCTGACGCGCGCCGTGTCCGACGCGGTCGATATTCCGGTGATCGCCAGTGGCGGCGTCGGCACGCTGCAACACCTGGCCGACGGCGTCAGTGTGGGGAACGCCGATGCCGTTCTGGCGGCGAGTATCTTTCATTTTGCCGACTACACGGTTCGCCAGGCGAAGGAGTTCATGCGCGAACGCGGGATCGAAGTTCGTCTGTGACCCGACCGACACCTGCGTTGCACGTCGGCATGACGGCGAAACGCCAACGGGCAGGGTATGATTCCCGCCTTCGTACGGGATGCGCGCAGCGCTGGTGCGCCGCTTTCCTGCTTAAAGCACGGGCATTTGGCGTCGCCGGCGAGCATGCTCGGCGCGATCACGCGATCACGGTATACTAGAGAGGCGCGCACCGGCGTTTGTGCAAGCGCGAGGCGTCTGGCTGTTGGCAGAGTGCGCCAAAGCTGTGCTCGTGTCGTGCGCTGGCGTGTTGCTGCTGGCGATCGGCCAGGCGAGGGCGTAGCCTGCTGCATCGAGCGTGAGATCTGCTTCTTTGATCAACTTGAGGGAAAAGCGTCGGGCTACCGCCGGCCCAGCGCTCAGTAACCCCGAGGAACCATACGGCAAATGAACATGGACATGCTGCACCGCATTTCGGACACCTTGTTGGCGCGGCGTAAGGCCGACCCGGAGACTTCCTATACCGCACAGTTGTTGGCCAAAGGACCGGACGCCATCCTGAAGAAGATCGGCGAGGAAACCGCCGAACTGATCATGGCCGGCAAGGAAGGCAATCGCCTGCACGTCGTCTGGGAATCGGCCGACGTGCTTTATCACACCATGGTTCTCCTCGCCTTCTACGGCCTGTCGATCGAAGACGTGCTGCAGGAAATGCGTCGCCGGGAAGGCATTTCCGGGATCGACGAGAAAAAATCACGAAAGGGCTGAGGAATGGACAATTGTCTCTTCTGCCGGATCGCATGCGGTCAGATTCCGGCGCGCAAGGTCTACGAGGACACCGAAATCCTCGCTTTCCACGACATCAACCCGGCGCGTCCCGTGCACCTGCTGGTCATCCCGAAGCGTCACATCACTTCGCTGGCGACGGTTGTCGAGGAGACCGACGTTCCCGTCCTCGGTCGCATGCTCGCGCTGGCCAGTCGTTTGGCAAGCGAGAACGGCAGCCCGGACGGTTTTCGCGTGATCATCAATACTGGGCGCATTGGCCACCAGGAAGTTCAACATTTGCACGCGCACATCGTCGGTGGGCCCGATCCGGTGGGCCCGATGCTCAAGCGGGTATGAGCGCGCAAGTGGAGATGAGTCGCGCTGCCGGCGGCGGTCGAAGACGCGCCGATTTCACTATCACGGAGGCCTGACATGGGCTCGTTCAGCATCTGGCACTGGTTGATCGTCCTGATCATCATTCTGCTGATTTTTGGTACCAAGAAACTGCGCAATCTGGGGTCCGATCTGGGCGGCGCGGTGAAGGGCTTCAAGGACGGCATGCGTGATGCAGTGGCTGACGACAAGCCGGCCGAGCCGCCGCCGCCGGGGGTACCGCCGGCGCAGGTCGGTAGCGGGCAGACGATCGAGGGCGAGATTCGCGAGCGGACGAAAACCTAGGCCGCTGCCCGAGTGCTGCGCGGATGTCGCCGGCGGGTGCCGGTGACCCATCCGGTAGCCGTGGCGATGTCCGCAACCAGATGAACTGACTGCTGCACATGTTCGATATCGGTTTTTCCGAGATGCTCGTCATCGCCATCGTTGCCCTCGTGGTGATCGGTCCCGAGCGGCTGCCCAAGGTGGCGCGCACGGCGGGGCATCTGCTCGGTCGCCTGCAGCGCTACGTCAGCGACGTCAAGGCCGACATCAACCGCGAAATCCAGCTCGAAGAGTTGAAAAAGCTGCAGGCCGAAATCCAGGATTCGGCGCGCAGCGTCGAGCACAGCGTGCAGCAGGAAGTGCTCGCCGTGCGGCAGAGCGTCGAAAGCCTGGCCGCCGATCGCCCGACCGGCGAGTCAGCGGCGACCGGCAACCCAGGCTCTACCACGCCACCCGCCGTCGGCCAGAGCGCCCTGCCGGCAAGCCGGCCGGCGGCGGCCGACAAGCCGGCGCAGGAAGGCTGAGCAGGCATGGATCCGGCGGAAGACTCGTTCCTCTCACACCTCGTCGAATTGCGCGATCGCCTGATCCGCTCGCTGATTGCCATCGGCATTGCCTTTCTTTGCCTGTTTCCGTGGGCCAAGGATCTCTACGCGCTGCTCGCCCAACCGCTGCTGGCGACGCTGCCGCAGGGCGGCCAACTGATCGCTACCGACGTGGTTGGCGTCTTTCTGGTGCCGATGAAAGTGGCCCTGATGGTCGCGTTCCTGATTACCCTGCCCTACGTCCTTTTCCAGATCTGGGCTTTCGTCGCGCCCGGGCTTTATGCGCACGAAAAGCGCCTCGCCGTGCCGCTCGTCGGAGTCAGCGTGCTGCTCTTTTTCGTCGGCATGGCCTTCGCGTATTTTCTCGTCTTCCCGACCTTCTTCGGTTTCATGGCGACGGTCGTGCCGGAGCATGTCGCGTGGATGACCGACATCGAGAAATACCTGTCGTTCGTCTTGACGACCTTCATTGCCTTCGGCGTCACCTTTGAGGTGCCGGTGATCGTCGTGGTTCTCGTCCATGTCGGCATCGTCGACCTGGGCAAACTGAAGGAGTGGCGCCCGTACGTGATCGTCGGCGCGTTCGTCGTGGCGGCCGTGTTCACGCCGCCCGACGTGATTTCGCAACTGATGATGGCCATTCCGCTTTGCCTGCTTTTCGAGCTGGGTCTCTTCCTGGCCCGCTTCGTCGGACGTCGGTCGGCAGCACGCGCGCCGTCGGCGGAGGCTGACGACGGCGAGTGGCAGGCGCTATCGGCTGAGGAAATGCAAAGGGCGCTGAGCGAGGCTCATCCGCCCGACGACAAGCGCAAGCCGGACGCCTGATCGTCGGCCCGGCCGGCGTCTGTCCGGGCGGTGTGCCGGCTGCTGGTGGACGAGATGATTGCCGGGTAGCGCTCAGCCCAGCTTCGCGCGTAGCAGTTCCTTGACCCGCTGCGGGTTGGCTTTGCCGCGGCTTGCCTTCATCGCCTGCCCGACCAGCGCGTGCAGCGCCTTTTCCTTGCCGGCGCGGAACTCGGCCACCATCGTCGGATTTGCCGCGAGCAGTTCGTCGATCAGTTGTTCGAGCGCGCCGCTGTCGCTGATCTGGCGCAGCCCTTGGCGCTCGATGACTTCATCAGCCGAGTTCGCTTCGCCGCTCCACAAGGCGTCGAAAACCTGGCGGGCAATGTTCGTCGACAGGGTTTCGTCGCCGATGCGGGCAATCAGACCGCCGAGCTGTTCGGGAAGCAAGGGACATTCGCCGATCTCGCGGTCTTCCTTGTTGAGCCGTGCGGCGAGCTCGCCCATTACCCAGTTGGCGCAGGTCTTGGCGTTCGGCCGGCCGGCTTCGGCGACCGCCGCTTCGTAGTAGTTCGCCAAGTCGAGCGACGCCGACAGGACTCGCGCATCGTAGCTCGACAGTCCGTAGTCGGCGATCAAGCTTTCGCGCCGAGCTGCCGGCAGCATCGGCAGGCGGGCAGCAACTTCGCCGATCCAGGTGGCGTCGATCACCAGCGGCAGCAGGTCCGGGTCGGGAAAATAGCGATAGTCGTGCGCATCCTCCTTCGAGCGCATGCTGCGCGTTTCGCCGCTCGCCGGGTCGAAGAGTACCGTTGCCTGCTCGATGCGGCCGCCGTCCTCGAGCGTGCCGATCTGCCACTGCACCTCGTAATCGATCGCCTGCTGCAGAAAGCGGAACGAATTCAGGTTCTTGATCTCGCGCCGGGTGCCCAGCTGCGTCTGGCCGAGCGGCCGGACCGAGACATTGGCGTCGCAGCGGAAAGAACCCTCCTGCATGTTGCCGTCGCAGATGCCGATCCAGCGGACCAGCGCATGCAGCGCGCGCGCATAGGCGACCGCTTCTGCCGACGAAGATAGATCGGGTTCGCTGACGATCTCGAGCAGCGGGGTTCCGGCGCGATTGAGGTCGATTCCCGACCTGCCGACGAAAGAATGGCCGCTTTGCTCGTGCAGCGACTTGCCGGCATCCTCTTCAAGGTGCGCGCGCGTCAGCCGGATTTCCTTTTCCTGATCGCCGCACTGAATGACCAGCCTGCCGCCACTGACGACTGGTAGCTCGTACTGGCTGATCTGGTAGCCTTTCGGCAGGTCGGGATAGAAATAATTCTTGCGCGCGAAGACCGAGCGCGCAGCGATCTCGCCACCGACAGCCAGCCCGAAGCGGATGGCGCATTCGACTGCGCCTTTGTTGAGTACCGGCAGGACACCGGGCAGCGCGATATCGACCGCATCCGCCTGCAGGTTGGGCTCGGCGCCGAAGGTCGTCGAGCTTCCCGAAAAGATCTTGGCTTGCGTCGACAACTGCACGTGCGTCTCAATGCCGATGACGATTTCCCACGCTTTGCTCACAGGTCCTGTTTCTCCTCGACTAGGGTGGCCGCGCCGCTGCGGCAGGCCGCTCGCCGCCGCCTCGTCGACCGGTGATGGCGGGTCGCTGCCGGGCGCATCAGGCGAAGGCGTCCGGGCGCGCCTGATGCCAGTGCGTGACCTGCTGGTAGCGGTGCGCCACGTTGAGCAGCTTCGCCTCGCTGAAATAGTTGCCGATCAACTGCAGCCCGGCCGGCAGGCCACGCGCGAAGCCACAGGGAATCGACAGGCCGGGCAGGCCGGCCAGGTTGACGGCGATCGTGTAGATGTCGGACAGGTACATCTGCACCGGATCGGCCGCTTTCTCGCCCAGCTTGAAGGCCGTGCTCGGGCTGGTCGGTCCGACGATCATGTCGCACTGGCGGAAAGCCGCAGCGAAATCCTGCGCGATCAGCCGGCGGATCCTTTGCGCTTGCCGATAGTAGGCGTCGTAATAGCCGTGCGAAAGCACGTAAGTGCCGATCAGGATTCGCCGCTTGACCTCGGCACCAAAGCCTTGGGCGCGCGTCCGGCTGTACATCTCGTTCAGATCATCGTATTCCGGCGCGCGGTAGCCGTAGCGCACACCGTCGAAGCGGGCCAGATTCGAACTGGCTTCGGCCGGCGCGATGACATAGTACGCGGCAACCGACAGACGCATGTTGGGCAGGCTGAGCACGACCGTTTCGGCGCCGAGCTTGCGGTACTCGGCAATCGCCTGCTCGACGAGCTGCATGACCTCCTGATCGCAGCCGCCGGCGAAAAACTCTTCCGGCAGGCCGATGCGGATGCCACGCAAGGGCTGCGTACCGCCGTCGCTGGCCAGCTCGCGCGTGTAGTCCTCGGGCGGGCGATCGAGGCTGGTCGAATCGCGTTCGTCGAAGCCGGCCATCGTGTTGAGCAGCAGCGCGCAATCGGCCGCCGAGCGCGCCAAGGGGCCGGCCTGGTCGAGCGATGAGGCGAAGGCGATCATGCCGTAGCGCGAGATGACGCCGTAGGTCGGTTTCATTCCGCTCAAGCCGCACAACGCCGCCGGTTGGCGAATGGACCCGCCGGTGTCGGTGCCGGTAGCTGCCGGCGACAGCCGCGCGGCGACCGCCGCGGCCGACCCGCCAGACGATCCGCCAGGCACACAAGTCGAGTCCCAGGGGTTTCGCACCGGGCCGTAGAACGACGTTTCGTTCGACGAACCCATGGCGAACTCGTCCATGTTGGTCTTGCCGAGGAGGACGGCGCCGGCCGCCTGGAAGCGCTCGATCACCGAGGCGTCGTAGGGGCTGACGAAGTTGCCGAGCATCTTCGAGCCGCAGGTCGTCCGCCAGTCGCGGGCGCAGAAAATATCCTTGTGCGCGATCGGAATTCCGGTCAGCGCAGTCTGCTCGCCGCGCGCCAGCCGCTCGTCGGCTTGCCGCGCCTGCGCCAGGCTGCGCTCGGCGTCGACGGTGAGGAAGGCGTTGAGCAGCGGGTTGTGGCGCGCGATGCGCTCGAGGTACAGACCGGTCAGTTCGACGCTCGAAATTTCCTTGCCGGCAAGCGCCTGAGCCATCTCATGCAGGCTGCGCTCGATCATTCGATGACCTTCGGGACGAGATAGAGGCCGGCCTCGGTCTCCGGGGCAATTGCCTGGAAAGCATTGCGCCGGGCCATTTGATCGGTGACGACGACCTGATCCGCACGCAAGCGCTGAGCGAGGTTCTGCGCATGGGCCATCGGCTCGATGCCCTGCGTGTCGACTGCCTGCATCTCTTCGATCAGGGCGAAAATATCGTTCAGATGGCCGAGCGTACTCTCTGCTTCGGCGTCGCTGATTTCGATGCGGGCCAGGTGTGCAACGCGCCGGACCTGTTCTAGGGTGAGCGACATGGGACAGAAATCACTAAAGGGTTAAACGCCGAGGTCTTCTAAGGTATCATAAAAGTTTTTCCCATCGAAGCCCCTGCGGGCCATCACGGAATTTGCCAGCATGTTCAGTTTTCTGCGCAGTTACTTCTCGAACGATCTCGCAATCGATCTCGGTACGGCCAATACCCTGATCTACGTTCGCTCGAAGGGTATCGTTCTCGACGAGCCGTCGGTAGTCGCCATCCGCACCGAGGGCGGGCCGAGTTCGAAAAAGACGATCCAGGCTGTCGGCAAGTCGGCCAAGGAAATGCTGGGCAAGGCTCCCGGCGCGATTACCGTCATTCGGCCGATGAAGGATGGGGTGATTGCCGACTTCACGGTCACCGAGCAGATGCTCAAGCAGTTCATCAAAAAGGTGCACGATTCCCGCCTTCTCTCGCCCTCGCCGAGGATCATCATTTGTGTGCCCTCAGGTTCGACGCAGGTCGAGCGGCGGGCCATCCGCGAATCGGCGATCGGTGCCGGCGCCAGCCAGGTCTTCCTGATCGAGGAGCCGATGGCGGCAGCGATCGGCGCCGGCCTGCCGGTGGCCGAGGCGACGGGCTCGATGGTCGTCGACATCGGCGGCGGGACTACCGAAGTGGGGGTGATTTCGCTTGGCGGCATGGTGTATGCCGGATCGGTACGCGTCGGCGGCGACAAGCTCGACGAGGCGATCATGAACTACATCAGCCGCAACTACGGCATGTTGATCGGCGAGAATACCGCCGAGAACATCAAGAAGCGGATAGGATCGGCGTTTCCCGGCGCGGAAGTGCGCGAGATGGAGGTCTCAGGGATCAACAAGGCCGAGGGGATTCCGCGCAAGTTCACCATCTCGTCGAACGAAATCCTGGAAGCGCTCACCGAACCCTTGAACAGCGTCGTTTCGGCGGTCAAGTCGGCGCTCGAAAAGACGCCGCCGGAACTCGGTGCGGACATCGCCGACAAGGGCATGGTTTTGACTGGCGGTGGTGCCCTGCTGCGCGACCTCGACCGTCTGCTGATGGAGGAAACTGGCCTGCCGGTCATCGTTGCCGAGGAACCGCTGACCTGCGTCGCGCGCGGCTGTGGTCTGGCGCTCGAGAAGATGGACAACCTCGGCAGCATCTTCGCTTCCGACTGAGGCTTGGCGGTTTAGCCGCCGTACGTCGCCTGCCCACCGAGCACAGGGATGGATCATCAGCCGCCACCGTTCTTCAAACGCGGTCCGGCACCCGTCGCGCTGCTGTCGTTTTACGTGGCGTTGTCGGCTGCCTTGCTGGTTCTCGACGCGCGTTTCCAGGCGCTGGAAATGCTGCGCCAGGCGCTGTCGATGTTTTCGCTGCCGCTGCAGAGCCTGGCTCACATGCCGATACAGGCGCTCGACGGCTTCGGCGCGTATTTCGTCAATGTCGAGCGTTTGCGCGACGAAAACGCCCGTCTGAAACGCGCCCGACTCGGCAACGTTGCCACCTTGCTGCGCACGCAGCAGCTCGAGGTCGAGAACGAGCGCCTGCGCAAGCTGCTCGGCGTCAAGGAGCGGCAGCAGGCGAGCGGCCACGCGGCGCAAATCCTCTACGCTGCGCGTGATCCTTTTTCACGCCGCATCGTCATCGACAAGGGGCAGCAGGACAAAGTCGTTGCCGGGCAGCCGGTGATCGACGACGCCGGAATCGTCGGCCAGGTGACGCGCGTTTTCCCTTTCGTTTCCGAGATCACGCTGATTACCGACAAGGAGCAGGCGGTGCCGGTGCAGATCGTGCGCACCGGCCAGCGTTCGGTCGTCTTCGGACTCGGCAACGGCCAACTCGATCTGCGCTTCCTGCCGGCGAACGCTGACGTGCAGAATGGCGATCTGCTCGTCACCTCCGGGCTGGACGGCGTCTTTCTGCCCGGTTTTCCGGTCGCCAAGGTGGTACACATCGAACGCGATACGGCCTATTCGTTTGCCCGCATCTATTGCCTGCCGCTGGCCGCCGTCGAGAACTTCAGTGAAGTCATGGTCCTCGATCCGCGCCCGCCGGTGGCCCTGCCCGAGCAACTGACGAGCGAGGCGAGCGGGCGCGATGGCCGGTCGCCGGGCAAGTCGGCGGGCAAGAAGAGGCGCTTGCGTAAGGATTAAGCACGATGCAGACCAGCTACTCGTCTTCCCGCATCCTGTTGCCCGTGTGGCCGCCGTTCATCGGCCTGACGCTGCTCGTCGCCCTGCTCTTGAACCTGCTGCCGACGGCAGCCTGGCCGGCGATGCCCGACTGGCTGGTGCTGACGCTGGTCTTCTGGAGCGTGCGCGAGACACGGCGGGTGGGCATGGGATTGGCGTTTCTGTCAGGACTGGCGATGGACGTGGCGGACGCCAGCCTGCTCGGTCAGCATGCCTTGGCTTATGTGCTGGCGGTCTACGGCGGTTCCGCGCTGTCGCGCCGCATTCTGTGGTTCCCGCTTGGCCAGCAGGCGCTGCACGTCTTTCCCTTGCTGCTGCTCGTCCAGCTCGTGCAGTTGGCGGTGCGCACGCTGGCGGGCGCCGATTCGCCGGGAATCGCCTACCTTCTTGGTCCGTGTCTGGCCACGCTGCTCTGGCCCCTCCTGACCTACCTTCTCCTTCTGCCGCAGCATCAGCCGGTGGACCACGATGCGAACCGACCGCTCTGAAGCTTCGCTGGTGCGCCCGGAAGCGGCGCCAAGACCGTCTGGCGCGCCGGCCGTGCGGCGTAGACGCGCCGTTTGAGGGAGTTGCCGTGGCGCTCGCTCAGGCTTCGCTGAATGCACCCGACCGCGAACTCGAACGCTTCCGCTTTCGCGTCGCGCTGGCGGGCGTCGCGGTGGTCGCGGCGTTCGCGCTTCTTCTTGCCCGCTTCTTCCACCTGCAGGTTGTGCAGCACGAGTACTACACGACGCGCGCCGAGGACAATCGCATTTCGCTGGTGCCGATCGTCCCCAGTCGCGGCGTCATCGTCGATCGCCGGGGTACCGTTCTGGCGCGCAACTATTCAGCTTATACGCTGGAGATCACGCCGTCGAAAGTCGACGATCTGGAGGCGACGATCGAGGGTCTGGGGCGAGTGATCGACGTTCAGCCGAAGGATCGCAAGCGCTTCCGCAAGTTGCTCGAGGAGAGCAAGACCTTCGAGAGCCTGCCGATTCGCACCCGCCTGAGCGAGGAAGAGGTGGCCAGATTCGCCGCCAACCGCTACCTCTTCCCGGGGGTCGAGGTCAAGGCGCGCCTGTTTCGTCATTACCCGCTTGGGCCGGTGGCCTCGCATGCCATCGGCTACATCAGCCGGATCAACAAGCGCGATCTCGAAATGATCGACGACAATGGCCAGACGGCGAACTACAAGGGCAGCGAACACATCGGCAAGACCGGCATCGAACAGAGCTACGAGTTCGACCTGCACGGCGAGGCGGGATACGAGCAGGTGGAAATCGATGCCGGCGGCCGGGCAATCCGCAGTCTGGCGCGTACGCCGCCGGTGCAGGGCAACAATTTGACGCTGACGCTCGACGTCAAACTGCAGGAAATCGCGGAAAAGGTCTTCGGTGACCGGCGCGGCGCCCTGGTCGCGATCGAGCCGTCGACGGGTGGCATCCTGGCACTCGTGTCGACGCCGACCTTCGATCCCAACCTCTTCGTTGATGGGATCCGCAGCGACGACTGGGACGCGCTCAACAACTCGCCCGACAAGCCGATGCTCAACCGGGCGCTGAACGGTGCCTATCCGCCAGGTTCGACCTTCAAGCCGTTCATGGCACTCGCCGCGCTGGAGACCGGCAAGCGGACGCCGGGGCAGGCGATCTCCGATCCCGGCTACTTCAACTTCGGCGGACACCAGTTTCGCGACGACAAGAAGGGTGGGCATGGCAGCGTCGACATGCACAAATCGATCGTCCATTCCTGCGACACCTACTACTACACTCTGGCCAACGACATGGGTATCGACAGCATCGCGCGCTTCATGGCGACGCTCGGCTTTGGCCAGGAGACCGGGATCGACCTCGAGGGCGAGTCGGAAGGTGTTCTGCCGTCACCAGAATGGAAGAAGCGCCGCTTCAAGCGGCCGGAACAGCAGAAGTGGTTTGCTGGCGAAACGATTTCGATCGGCATCGGCCAGGGCTACAATGCCTACACGCCGATTCAACTGGCGCTGGCGACGGCCGTGGTGGCGAACAACGGAATCATGTTTCGCCCGCACCTCGTCAAGTACATCACCGACAGCCGGACCGGCGAAAAGACGATGATCGAACCCGAGCCGCTGCGCGTATTGCCGTGGAAGCAGTCGCATGTCGAGACGATCAAGCGCGCGATGGTCGGGGTCAACACGCATGGCACCGGCACGCGCGCCTTTGCCGGTGCCGGCTACGTGGCAGCGGGCAAGACCGGTACGGCGCAGGTCTTCAGCCTGAAGGGGGGGGACTACAAGGCCTCGCGCGTGAAGAAGGAGTTGCGCGACCACGCCTTGTACATCGCTTTTGCGCCGGCCGACAAACCGCAGATCGCGCTCGCCGTCCTGGTCGAAAACGGTGGTTTCGGTGCGCAGTCTGCGGCGCCGATTGCGCGCATGGTCTTCGACTACTACCTGCTCGGCAAGTTGCCCAAGGGTGTGGCGGAAGAAGACGAAGCGGAGGAGGACTAGGCGATGTCGGAAGACGTGCTGCACCGCCTGTGGCGGCGCCTGGTCGAGCATCTCGATGGCCCTTTGTTGCTGATTACCGGCGCGCTGATGCTGGTCGGCCTGACCACCGTGTACAGCGCGACCTACGATGCGAGCAATCGCCTGATCGCGCAAAGCCTGAACATGACGGTCGGCTTGGCCGCGATGTGGATTGCCGCCCAGATCCCGCCACAGAAGCTGATGCGCTTCGGCGTGCCGCTCTATGTCATCGGCGTCATCCTGCTGATCCTCGTATTCGTCTTCGGGGTCAAGGTGAACGGCGCACGCCGCTGGTTGTCGATCGGTTTCACCCGCGTACAGCCATCCGAACTGCTCAAGATCGCCGTTCCGCTGATGCTCGCCTGGTACTTCCACAAGCACGAAGCCGTTCTCAAGTTTCGCCACTTCGTGGGTGCCGGTGTGCTGCTGCTCGTCCCCTTTGTCCTGATTGCCAAGCAACCCGACCTGGGCACCGCGATCCTGGTCGGAGCGGCCGGATTCTACGTCATCTTCTTCGCTGGCCTCCCCTGGCAAGTGATCGCCGGGCTCGGCGTCGCCGCGGCGAGCGCCGCACCCTTTGCCTGGACGATGCTGCGTGACTACCAGCGCAAGCGCATCCTGACCCTGATCGACCCGACGAGCGATCCGCTCGGCGCCGGTTACCATATCATCCAATCAACCATTGCCATGGGTTCCGGAGGTACCTTCGGCAAGGGCTGGCTGGAGGGAACGCAGACCCACCTGGAGTTCATTCCCGAGCGCCACACCGACTTCATCTTTGCCGTCTTTTCCGAGGAGCGCGGGCTGTTGGGCAACGCGTTCCTCGTTCTCCTCTACCTGCTGCTGATCGCCCGCGGTCTGGTGATTGCGGCCAACGCCTCGACGCTGTTTGCCCGCGTCATGGCCGGCTCGATCACGCTGAGCTTCTTCACCTACGCCTTCGTCAACATGGGCATGGTCAGCGGGATTCTGCCGGTCGTGGGCGTTCCCCTGCCTTTCATGAGCTACGGGGGAACCGCGCTGGTCACCCTGTCGATCGGCATCGGCATTCTGATGAGCATTCGCACGCACCGGATGCTGGTCAGGAAATGATACGACCCGCCTGGTCAACGCGCGACGATCTGCCGTGCCGGCGGCTGGCGACCGTTCTGCTGCTGTGCTTTCTGGCGGGATGCGGCGGACAGCCGGCACGCTCGCCGGACGTGGCGGTGCAGCCAGGCGAGGCGGCCAGGCTGCCGGGCAAGATCGTGCGCAAGCCGGCCGCCGTGCAGAAACGCGCCGGAGCCTATTACAAGGACGACGGCCCGGCGGACGAGATTCCGGACAATCTCGACGACATTCCGGATGCCCTGCCGCGCAGCGAACCCCTGCATCGTTTCGCCAACCGCCCGTACGTCGTCCTGGGCAAGGCCTACGAGCCACAAAACAGCCTGCGGCCGTACCGGCAACGCGGCGTGGCGAGCTGGTACGGGAAGAAATTCCACGGCCTGAAGACCTCGATCGGCGAGCCCTACGACATGTTCGCGATGACCGCGGCGCATCCGACGCTGGCCATTCCGTCCTACGTTCGGGTGACCCATGTCGGCAACGGCAAGTCGGTGGTCCTGCGCGTCACCGACCGTGGACCGTTTCATGCCGACCGGATCATCGACCTTTCGTACGCCGCCGCCTACCGCCTGGGTTATGTCGATAACGGCAGCGCGCTGGTTGAGGTCGAAGCGATCGTGCCGGCAGACGCCGCGGCGCTCGCCCTGTCCAGCGCGCCCGCCAGCCCGCCCACCACCGTACCGGCGAAAGTGGCGTTGGCCGACGGTCGTGACGAAATCGAACTGCTCGCAGCCAGGCTGGAGCGCCAGACGGCGGCGCCGCCGACTGCTGGCCAGGGGCCCAGGCTGCCGGCGCCGGGCCCGAATGCTGCTTGGCCAGCGTCTGCCGTGCGCGGCATTTTCCTTCAACTGGGAGCTTTCGCCAGCCTCGACAACGCGGAAAGCCTGCGCGCCCATCTGGCGCGTGAACTCGATTGGCTGAGCGAAGAAATTGGCGTCAACCCGGGCGGCGGTATACACCGGGTGCACCTCGGGCCGTATGCCAGCCGGGCTGACGCCGAGCGCGTTGCCGAACGGATTCGCCTGGCTCTGGGCTACAAGCCGACGATCATCAGCCGCTGATCAGCCCTTGTTGGCGTCCTCGGCGAGTGGGCGAAAAACGCCCTGGACGACTTTCTTGCCTTTATCCAGGCGAACCAGGTGGCCGGTGACTTCCACCGGGATGATGCGGCCGTTCGCGGCGATTACTTCGCTGCGCAGGGTCTGTGCGCCATCCAGCCTGATCAGCTCGCCGAGCACTGCGCGCGCCTCCTGCGTGTCGCCACTGGCATGCAGTTCGGCCTGCAGGATACCGAGAAGCTGCTGCAGTTCGCGCCCGAAGAGCTTCTCGGCCTGCGGGTTGGCGTCGAGGATGTGCCCGCTGTCGGCATCGGAAATCAGGATGGCGTCGCGCGCGCCCATGAACAGCGCGTGGCGCAGGCAGTTGGCGTCGTGCAGGTCTTCCTCGATCGTCGCGACATGATGCTGCAGCAGGGCGAGCGCGACCAGGTTGCTGATCGCGTGTGCGAAAAGGCGTTGCACCGAAGTCCACGCGGAGTGCGGCCCGACACGTTCGATGCGCAACACCCCCTGCAACTCGCCATTGACGTGAATCGGCGAGGCGATCAGCGCACTGATTCCGTTCATCAGCAGGTCATCGTCGACAAACTCCTGCGTCAAGGGATGCGTCAGCGCATCGTCGGCGACGATCGGGTCGCCATGCGCGAGCGCGCGAAAATACTCGGGATAGCGCGTCGCGTGCAGGACCACGCCGTTGCTGTGCCGGTTACGCGACAGCTCATAAAGATCGATACACTCCAGCGTCAACTGCTCGGCGGTCAGCCCCCAGAGGCTGACGCGCTCGATGTTGAGCATCTGTCCGGTGGCCGCGGTCAGTTGACGCAGTGTTTCATCCAGACTGTTGCCGGCGAAGCCGCCACGCGAAAGCTGTGCAAAAGCGCTTTGCAGGTCAAGGGAATCCGCGAGGGGTCGAAAAGGCGGCAGCATGGGGTCCTGACTATGCCCATTTGTCCCATGGGCTTATTGGTCGAGCAAACGAGCACCATCCTAAGCGTCGACGCAGCCGTGCGCTGTGGAGTACGTCACGCCAGCAGGGTCGCTGGTCGCTGATCTGTCACAAAACGTGCACAAGAGCACCCGGGGGCGCTTGCTATAATCCGCGCTTTGCCTGGAACGTGTTCCCATGCGCAGGTTTCGCTCGGTCGTTTTCCTTCTGCTTTGTCTTCCCGCTCTCGTCTTCGCCCAGCAATTGCCGATTCCGCCAGTGCTGGCGGCCAAGTCGTGGCTCCTGATCGAAGCGGCCTCAGGCCAGGAACTCGCCGCACAGGCAGCCGACCAGCGTCTTGAACCGGCGTCGCTGACCAAGCTGATGACCGCGTACCTGAGTTTTGCCGCGCTGCGCCAGGGAACGATCAAGCTCGATCAGGCCGTACCGGTTTCGCAAAAGGCGTGGAAGACCGGCGGTTCGCGCATGTTCATCCAGATCGGCACCGAGGTGCGCATCGAGGACCTGCTCAAAGGAATGATCGTGCAGTCGGGTAACGATGCCTGCGTTGCGCTCGCGGAAGCCATTGCCGGCGATGAGGAAAACTTTGCGCAGTTGATGAATCGCGAGGCGCAACGTCTGGGCATGAAAGCCTCGAGTTTCCGCAATGCGAGCGGCCTGCCCGATCCGCAGCACTACACGACGGCGCGCGACCTGGCGCTGTTGGCCGGCGCGCTGATTCGCGACTTTCCTGAAGAGTATGCGAAGTATTACTCGCTGAAGGAGTTTCGCTACAACAAGATCACCCAACCGAACCGCAATCGCCTGCTCTGGCTCGACCCCACGGTCGATGGCCTGAAGACCGGACATACCGAGGGTGCCGGCTATTGTCTGGTGTCTTCGGCCAAACGCGGCGCGCGACGCCTGCTGGCGGTGGTGCTCGGCACCGCGTCGGACAACCAGCGCGCGCAGGAATCGCTCAAGCTGCTCAATTACGGCTTTCAGTTCTACGACGCAGTGCAGCTCTATGCCAGGAACGAACCCGTTTCCAGCCTGAAGGTCTGGAAAGGCAAGGAGAATGCGGTGAAGCTTGGTTTTGCCCACGATCTCGTTCTCGCCGTGCCCAAAGGCTACGGCTCGCGCCTGCGGACCGAACTTGTCTCGCAACAGCCGCTGCTCGCGCCAATAACGCGTGGCCAGGTGCTTGGCACGCTCAAGGTGAGCATGGACGGAAAGCCCTACGGCGAGTATCCGGTCAGTGCGCTGGAAGCCGTCGAGCCAGCAGGAATCGTCGGCCGGGCGTTTGACGGCATCCGCCTCTGGCTGAACTAGGAGAGCAAGCGGCCATGTCGCCTCCGCCAAGACCAATTGAGGCACAGCACGCATGGACAACCGCTTGCCGAATCATCGATAATTCAAAGTCTGATTCACGGCGCCACGGATGAAATTTCTTTTCGACCTGTTTCCGGTCATCCTTTTCTTCATTGCCTACAAGGTCTGGGACATCTACACCGCGACCGCGGTGGCGATCGCCGCCACCTTCGCCCAGATCGGCTGGCTGTGGTTCAAGGGAAAGCGAATCGACACGATGCTTTGGGTCAGCCTGGTCGTCATCACGCTTTTCGGTGGCCTGACCCTGATCCTGCACGACGAGGAGTTCATCAAGTGGAAGCCGACCGTGCTCTATTGGGCCTTTGCTGCGGCGCTGCTCGTTGGCTCGCTTTTCCTGCGCAAGAATTTCATTCGCCTGCTGCTCGGCGAGCAGCTCGATCTGCCGGAAGTCGCCTGGAGCAAACTCAATTGGTCGTGGATTGCCTTCTTTGCTTTCATGGGCGTCGTCAACCTGTTCGTGGCGTTCAACTTTTCCACCGACGAATGGGTCAACTTCAAGCTCTTCGGCGCGACCGGTCTGATGCTGCTTTTTGTCCTGGCGCAAGGGCTGTTTCTGTCCCGCTTCCTTGAGGAGAAGAAATGATGTTCTACGCCATCGTCGGCGAAGATCGGCCGGATACGCTGGCACAGCGGCTTGCCGCGCGACCGGATCATGTACAGCGGCTAAAGGCTTTGCAGGCGGAAGGCCGCCTGCTGATGGCCGGGCCATTCCCGGCGATCGATGCGCCCGATCCCGGGCCAGCCGGCTTTACCGGCAGCCTGATCGTTGCCGAGTTTCCCTCGCTGACCGCGGCGCGCGCCTGGGCTGACGCCGATCCCTACGTCGCTGCCGGCGTCTATGATCGCGTTACCGTCCGGCCGTTCAAGAAAGTGCTGCCGGCGTGAGCGCCAGCGACGACCGCGGCGCGCGCAGCGCCGATCTCGAAGCCGATATCCGGCAGCGCCTGAGCAAGCTGGCGCCGATCAGCCTTGATCTTTACGACGACTCGGCGCGTCATGCCGGCCACTCGGGTGCCGGCGGCGGCGCGCATTACCGCCTGCGCATCGTCTCGGGGGCGTTTGCCGGCCAGGGCTCACTGGCCCGCCACCGCATCGTGCACGCTGCCCTGGCCGACCTCCTGGCGGGCAGGATTCATGCACTGAGCCTGACGACGCTAAGTCCGGAAGAGCACTCCGCGACGGCTTCGATCGCGACTTGATGCGAACAGCAAGTACTCATTTACCCCAACTCAAGGAACGCATAGATGAACAAGCTATCCAAGCTGGCCAGCACGCTGCTCGTCGGCGCGCTACTCTCGCTGCCGGTGACTGCCGCCGAGAAAGGAAAGGCCGCGGGCGCCGTCGCCACGGTGAACGGCGTCGCCATTTCACAGACGCTGGCGAACGCTTTTGTTGCTGAGCAGCAGGCGCAGGGTGCACCGGACAGTCCGGAGCTCAAGAACGCCATCCGGGAAGAACTGATCCGTCGTGAATTGCTCGTCCAGGAGGCAAAGAAGCTCGGCCTCGACAAGAAGACCGACGTGGCCGCGCAGGCCGACCTGGCGCGGCAGGCGATCATCATCCGCGCTTTCGTCCAGGAGTATCTGAAGAAGCATCCGATCGGCGACGACCAGGTCAGGGCAGCCTACGACAAAGTGAAAGGTCAGCTCGGCAATACCGAGTACAAGGTGCGCCACATCCTCGTCGAGAAAGAAGATGAAGCGAAGACGATCATCGCCAACCTCAAGAAGGGCGCGAAGTTCGACGAACTGGCCAAACAATCGAAGGACCCCGGCTCACGGGATAACGGGGGTGACCTCGGCTGGGGCAGCGCGGCGAAGTACGTCAAGCCGTTTGCCGACGCGGTGGCTGCGCTGGGCAAGGGCAAGTACAGCGACACACCGGTCAAGACCGATTTTGGCTATCACGTGATCCAGGTCGACGACAGTCGCCCGCTCACTCCCCCGACTTTCGATCAGGTCAAGCCGCAACTGTTGCAACGCCTGCAGCAGGAGCAACTGCAGAAGTTTGTCGGGGAATTGCGCAGCAAGGCGAAGGTCGAGTAGGCAGGCACGATTCGGCTTGGCCGGGTTCGCCTTCCGCGAGCTGCGGTCCGGCCAAATCGCCCACGGGTCTTTGCGGTACCCGCCCGGTCCCGGCAGATCTGAAAGCCAAGTCTGCCGGACCGAGCCCTGCGTTGGGCGAGATTCGCGCGAACGCAGCCGTGCCTCAGGTTCAGGCAGCGTGCAGCGTGACGCGCGCTCCGACTGGCGCCAAGCGATTGCTTGCCGCCTGAGCCTGGCTCGGAAGAATCGCGTTGAACAACTCGCCGGCGCGTAGCTCCTTGCTCTGCGACCGGCGTTTCCGCCGGGATCGCAGCGCTATCGGGGGTTCTTTTCCTCGCCGTGCTCCCAGCCGGTCAGCATCGCTTTCAAATGCGCACCCACCGTGTCGCCGGTGGTGATCAGATAGACGTGGGCAATGAAGAAGGCCAGCATCAGAAAAGCGCCGATGGTATGCGCGAGGGCGATCGTGGCCAGATCGAAATGTTGCCCGAGGGCCGCCAGCTCGTTGTAGTAGAGATAAAGCAGTCCGGAAATCCAGAGCAGGGGGTTGATCAGCACCTTGACCATCAGGTAGGCCTGCGCCTGCAGCGGATTGTGTTTTTGTCGGCGTGTTACCTTGAACGGGTGGGGTTCGCCGCGAAATATCCCCAACGCATAGTGCCTGAGGACCACGTCGGCATTCTTCATCGTCGGGATGTACTGGCGCCATTCGCCGGTGACGAAATGCCAGAAGATGGCGAACACCCAGAGAATGATCAGCGCCCAGGCGGCGATGCCATGAATCTGGTGCGCCTTGGCGAAACCGAGCAGATGGTAGGTGCCGTGAATTTCGAAACCGGTGAGCAGCATGCCAATCACCAGCAGCGCCTGCGTCCAGTGCCAGAAGCGTTCGAAGCGGGTAAAGATGTAGATACGTTCCATGAGGGTTTCCCTGAGATCAGCGCGGGCGGCGCACGATGCGGATCAGGCCGTGCAGCGCGACGGCAGCCAGCGTGCCGCCGGCGACGATCCAGCCGATCAGGTTGACCAGGCGGTTGGCATCGCGCCCCGGAATGTAGACGCCGTCGATCGCGTCCAGGCGACCACCGCGGGTGTGGCATTCGCTGCAGCCGAGCGCCTTCTCTTTCGGCGCGACCATGTGTGTGATCGGCCATGACATGTCGGTCTTGATGAAGCCCACTTTGCCCGAGAAATCGGCGCCCGCTACCTTCATGCCGGTCTCGATGGCCTTTTCCCAGCCAAAGTTTTTCCAGTACGCGGTATCGTCGTTGCCCGCGGTATGCGGCGTGACCAGCGTCTTGTTGACCGCGTCGAAGGGCTGTGCGCCGCGGAAAACCTTCATTGGCCAGATCAGCGATTCGCCGTCTGTGGCGCTGCCGCCCAGCTTGTTGATGTGCGTCACGCCTTCGATGTTCTCGATCTTGTCGCCGAGCAGCGTGTAGCTCACCTTGCCATTGAACCAGGCGTACTCGGGGACGACGTTTTCACCCAGCGTGAAATCACCCTTCTTCGAGTCGTAGATGACGCGCCCCTTGTCGTCCTTCTTGATCATCGGCTTGCCGTCCGGCGTCAGCCGTCCGGCGGTCGACCAGTCCCAGCTCATCTTGGTAGCGACGCCGCCGCGCGCAATCGCGGGGATGTGGCAGGTCTGGCAGGCGATCTTGTCGGTATGGTGATTGAGCTTGGCCGCCATGCCTGAGTCCTTGTGCGGGCTGAGTCCGTGGCAGGCCTGGCAAGTCGCCGGATTGCTCTTGTCTTCCTTGCCGCGCATGTGGGCGCCGCCCTTGTCCTTGCCGACTGGTGTGTAACGGCTGCCGGGAACGTCGTGGCTGGCCGTCTTGTGGCAGGTGCCGCAAGTGAAGTCGAGGCCGGTGGCGTCCATGTGAACGTCGACTTCCTTGTCCGGCGAGGCGAGCGAGGAATCCATGTCGCCGTGCTTGACGCCGTCGCCGCCGCCCCCGAAGAAGTGACACGCGCCACAGGTGTCGCGACTGGTCTTGCCGACCTTCTGGGCAACCCGGCTCAGGTCGACGGCCTTGGCGATCTTGCCCGAACCGGGCGGAATCTCGACATCCTTATACGGCGGGTGCCCGGCGAGTCCGGGCAGCTTGCGGTAGCTGCCAGTGGTGTCATGGCAGACCAGGCAATCCACATTCTCTTCCGCAGTAAAGTCGAAGCTCGCGTCCTTCCAGCCGTAACCGACGTGGCAACTGGTGCAGAACGCGTAATTCGAGGGAACCGAGATGCAGAAGTTGTTGATGACGTTCTTCTTGCCCAGGCGCTGCTGGTTTTCCGGGTTGAGAAAGTCCCAGGTCCAGTGTTTGGTCCGGTGCACCTGTTTGGCCGCTTCGGTATGGCAGCTCAGGCAGACTTTCGTCAGCTCCGGGCCCGACGCGAATTCCTGCTGCAATTCTTTGTATTTGCTATGGTCGGCCGTCGAATCCAGCCGTACTGGTGGGGGCTCGCTGGCCAAGGCGCTGCCGCCGACAAGCAGCGCGGCGAGCAGCAGGCCGCCCGACCACTCCGTGGCGATTCTCCGAAGAATTCTGGCGCTCATGTCTTCCTCGCGTAGGTCGGTGAGCCGAACTATTTCGTTTCGGCAATCCGGTAGCTGCCATCCTTGCTCCATTTGGTCTCGGCATCAAGGAAGTAGGTCTTCAGCGAAGGTTTGTACAGCTTGGCCATGTCGTGCGCCTCGCCGCTACGCGCGCTGGTTCCGCAGAAGAAGACAATGGGCTTGTCGGTGGGCAACTCGTCGATCCGCTTCTCCAGCGTGTTGATCGGGAAATTGACCGCACCCTTGAAGGTTCCGCTGGCATATTCGGCGGGTTCGCGCACATCGATCAAGTGGATGGTCGTCGGCGCTTCCTTGTAGATTCGTTCGAACGAGGCGAGGCTGATCGTGCCACTTTCCTTGCCTGGCTGGATCGTCGGAGCAGATGCCGTGGCGGCGGTTTCGGTGCTGGGTCCGGGGCCGTACAGTTTTTCCCAGGCGGGATAGCCCTCAGGCACCACCTTGACCGCGGTGTAGCCCAGCTTGACCGCCTTGGCGGCCGAGTCCGAACTCAGCTTGCAGCTCAGCCCTTCGCAGTAGAAGTAGAGTGGGGCAGCCTTGTCGGCCGGCAGGCGGTCGACCAGCTTGTCGAACTGCAGGTCAGGAATGCTGATTGCGCCAGGAATGTGGCCCTTGTCGAACTTGCGCTCTTTCGGCCGCGAGTCGATCAGCGTCAGCGGCGCCTTGTCATCGATCAGCTTCTTGATGTACGGCACGCTGACGGCTGCAATATGGCCCTTCTTCAGCCAGTCCGGGTAACCGTCGGCATAGACCCGGATGTTGCTGTAGCCGAGCTTTTCGGCGCGGAAAGCCGAGTTGTGGCTGAGCATGCATTCCGGCCCGTCGCAATAGAAGATCAACAGGCTGCCCTTGTCCTTGGGCAATAGATCGACCAGCTTGTCGAACTGGCTGTCCGGAATGTTCAGCGCGGTCGGAATGTGCCCGGGATCGTACTTGCGCGCGGTTGGCCGCGAGTCGACGATCAGAACGTCTTCCGGTTTGGGTAATACGGCGTACTTGGCGACGAACTCGGCATTGACCAGCTTGTGGTACCAGCCGGCCTTTGTTTGGCTGGCTGTTTCTTCGGCTGACACAGCGGCGGTCGGGAAGACGGTGGTGACGGAAAGAAGGGCGGCCAGCACGGTGGCAGCCGCGAGCGGGCGAGACGGTTTGAACATGATCTTTGGCAGATTCGAATGAACGGAATGGAGGGAATTGTCAGCAAGTGCGACCGAATCGGCAGGCGCGACTCAGCTACATGTGGCGGGTGCTTCGCCGTCCTTGGCGCCCTTGATGACGAAAGCCTTGACGTCCTCGAACAGCTCGTCGTCGGCGACCTCGGCAAACTTTTCGGCTGCCTTGTTCTGGCTGCGAATGCTGGCGCGGTAGGCCTTGCTGACGTACTGCTTCATCGAATCCTTGCCCTTGGCGTGCTTGTCGGCCTGCAGGTAGCTGGCCCATTGCGCCTTGGTCATCGTGCTTGGCGCAATCGAGCCGCCCGCCTGGGCAGCATGGCAGGCGGTGCACACGCTGCGGTAATAGACCCGACCGCGCTTCCAGTCGGCGTCGTAGGCCAGGGCGAGCGACGAAAGACTAAAAAGGCCAACAGTGATTGCGCAGGCAATCGGCAAACGTTTGATCATGACAGACTCCGGTGAAAACTAGGCTTTCCTGGTCGCGCCTGCCGCTTCTGGGAGGCTCGGCGTGCGGAAGAATGTTACTCCTGGTACATTAGCAAATCAGTATATACGTATGATCTGCGTCAACGATCGTTTGAATATTCTCGCTTCGCCCGGAGCGCCCGTGCGGTGCGATTGCTGAAAAGGCGAGCGCAGACAACGGTCGATGATGCCCATTGCCGAAGCAGGCGGCAGCACCTAGACCAGCCCACGCGCCGTCGCCAGAAAGTAGCCGGCCAGGCAGGAGGTTGCCACGCCGATCAGTCCGGGAAGGATGAAGCTGTGGTTGATCAGGTACTTGCCGATATGTGTCGTACCTGAACGATCGAACTGGATGGTGGCCAGGTCGCTTGGGTAGGTGGGCAGGATGTAGTAGCCGTAGCATGCCGCGGCGAAGGCGACGACGTAGCCCGGCGGAACGCCGATCGACAGCGCCAGCGGCACCATCGCACTGATTGCCGCTGCCTGCGAGTTGACGAACTTCGAAACGATCAACAGCGCTACCGCGTAGGTCCAGGGCTGCGTCCTGACCAGGTCGGCCAGGGCTTCCTTGATGATCGGCAGATTGGCCTCGAAAACCGAATCGGCCATCCAGGCGACGCCGAAGACGGCGACCACGGCAATCATTCCCGCCCGGAAGACTTCTGTCTTACCGATGGCTGCCGGGTTGGTCTTGGTAAACAGGATGATGAATGCGCCAGCCATCATCATGAACATCTGGATCGTCAGGACCATCGACAGTGGCTTGCCGGAGAAGCTCGGCCGCAAGGTCTCGAAGGCACCGAGGGCGGCGACGACGGCGATCGCGCCGACGAAGATCCACATCGCCACCCACTGACCGCGTTCGAGCGTCTTGCCGAGCAGCGTCGCCGTCTCGCCGTAGACGAACTTGCGGCTTTCCGGATCGGCAATCAATTTCTGGAAGGCCTCGTCCTTGTCCAGGTCCTTGCCGCGGAACCAACTGAAAATGCCGATCATCAACACCCCGACTAGCGTCGATGGGATGGTGATCGAGAGCAGCGTGACGAAGTCGAGCACCGGCGCACCGGCTGGTGCCTTGGCGAGAAACGCTGCCAGCGAGACGACCGCCACCGACACCGGACTGGCAATGATTCCCATCTGCGAACCGATCGACGAGCCGGCCATCGGCCGTTCCGGCCGGATGCCGTTCTTGATCGCAATGTCGTAAATGATCGGCAGCATCGTATACACGACGTGCCCGGTTCCGCAGAGGATGGTCAGGAAGGTGGTGACGAAGGGGGCAAGGATGGACACGTACTTCGGGTTTCGCCGCAGCACTTTCTCGGCCATCAGCAACAGCACCTCCAGGCCGCCGGAGGCCTGCAGCGTCGCCGATGCGGCAACGACGGCGACGATGGTCAGCATCACGTCGACCGGTGGTTTGCCGGGTGGTACGTGAAACCCGAAAACGAGAACGACGACGCCAATCCCGCCGAGCAGGCCGAGCGCCACGCCACCTTTGCGCGCGCCGTAGAACAGGCAGATGAGAATCAGCAGCAGTTCGAGAGCCAAGGTCATGATGGGGCCTCTTTCGCAGTGTCGGGAACTACATGAACGGTGGAAGCTGTCGGTTTGCCGGCGGAGTATATGAGTCTGTGTCAAGGCGGGTCAATCCCGGCTTTTCCCTGCTTTGCCCTTGGCCGGCGGTGCACGCGGGCGAAAATTGCGTCGGTGGTTGCCCCAATGGTCCGCCTGGCTGTCGGATAACAGCGGCCCGCGCACTGCCCAACGACGCGCACCGGCCTGTTCCTGCACGGGTAGACTTCGCCGCCCGCCAAGACCTGGGGCAAGCGCTTGCATCTGCGTCGCTCCATGGTGCCAATCGGGTTAAGATGGCTTCCGCGCCGCTGCGCATGCATCTTCCGAAAGTCCACTGCGAAAGGCCACCGTTCGTGCTCGCCACCTCCCTGATTGACAACATTGAAAAAGTCGTCATCGGCAAGCGCACGGTAGTCGAGCTGGCCATCGTCGCGCTCCTTTGCCGCGGGCATATCCTGCTCGAAGACGTGCCCGGCACGGGCAAGACGACCTTGGCGCGCGCCCTGGCACGCTCGGTCGCGGCCGACATGAAACGCCTGCAATGTACCCCCGACCTGTTGCCCTCCGACATCACCGGCGTGGCGATCTACAACCAGAAGAGCAGCGAGTTCGAGTTTCGGCCTGGCCCGGTATTCACCAATCTGTTGCTTGCCGACGAAATCAATCGCGCGACGCCGCGCGCACAGTCGGCATTGCTGGAATGCATGGAGGAGTTCCACGTCACTTCCGACGGTGTGACGCATGAGTTACCGAAGCTTTTCATGGTCCTGGCAACGCAAAATCCGATCGATATGGCCGGCACGCATCCGCTTCCGGAAGCCCAGCTCGATCGCTTCTTCGTCCGGCTGAGTATCGGCTACCCGTCGCTCAGCGAGGAATTAAGCATCCTTTCGGCACAGGCGAGGGAACACCCGATCGACCGCCTGCCAGCGGTGATCTCCGAGTCCGCCGTGCTCGCCGCGCGCGAGCAGGTAAAGGAAATCCATCTCTCCCGCGAGGTCGCCGACTACATCGTCAGGATCAGCGACGCGACGCGCCGACATCCCGACTTGCGTCTGGGGGCGAGCCCGCGCGCCACGCTGGCGTTGGCGCGCGGTGCGCGCGGTCTCGCTTATCTGCGCGGACGCGCCTATGTGACGCCGGATCTGGTCAAGACGATGGCCGCGCCAATCCTCGAGCACCGGCTGATCGCGAAGCCCAAAGCGGCGGCGCTCGGACGCAGCGCGCACGCCATTCTTGGCGAAGTCCTCGACCAGGTCGCTCCTCCGGTCTAGGCTTGGCGGCGCGACGATGGCCATCATCGGACAACTCGGCGGCTGTTTGCGCCGGCGCTTGCGCCTCTTCGCGCTGATCGGTCTGACGCTGGTTGCCTACATCGGCGCGGTCAACCGGGCGCAGAGCCTGCCGTGGTTCATCGCCGCGCTGTTGACGGCGACGCTTGTCGTCGGGCTGGTCTGGCCGCACTGGCTGGTGGGGCGTTTGTCGGTCGTCCGCCGCGGACCTGATCGGGCTGAAGAGGGCGAGACGATCAACTTTGCCGTCGATGTGCGCAACTGGGGTTACCTGCCGCGCTTCATGGTCGAGCTGGTCGATCGGCTGCCGGCATTCGGCGCTGCGCCGGGAGCGGCGCCTGGCGTCGCCCGGACGCTGGGGATGATCGGCTACGTGCCGGGGCGCAGCAGCCGTTGCTTCACCATGCCGCTGGTTTGCGAGAAGCGTGGGTTCTACCGACTGGGGCCGGTCGGCCTGGCCTCCAGTTTTCCGCTCGGCTTGGCCGAAGCGCGGCAGCAGCGCAACGACGGCGTCCATTGCCTGACCGTTTATCCGGCGGTGTTTCCGATCGTCAGCCTGGCGCTGCGCGGCGCGCCGAGCCAGATTCATCGCGGCGGCTATCTGCTGCCCGAAGGCTCGGGCGCAGCCGAGTTTTGCGGCCTGCGCGAATACCGGCTGGGCGACAATCCACGCCACATCCATTGGCCGACGAGCGCCCGGATGAATGAGCTGATGGTCAAGCAGTTCGAGCCCTTGGCTTCGGCGTGTGTGCACTTCGTCCTCGATCTTGCGCGCGGCTCGAACGTCGGCGCGGGTCGGCAGGCGACGCTGGAATATGCCTTGCGTATCGCCGCCTCGATGGCCCGGTTTACCTGCTACAACAACATTCGCACCCGATTGACGGGCGCCGCCAGACGAGCGGTCGAGGTCGAAGCGGGCAGCGGAGCGATGCAGTATCAGCGCATCCTCGACGAGTTGGCGGTAGTCGACGCCGACGGCAGCCGGCCGTATGCGAGTGTGCTGGAAGGGATTGGCCGTCGGGCGCTCGACGGCGAGACGGTGATCGTCTTCCTGTCGCCGGCGGCAGGCGAAGCGAGCGCTACATTCGAGGCATTGATGGCGCTGCGCGCCAGCCGGGCGCAGATCTTCGCGATCGTCTTCGAGCGCAGCAGTTTCGTCGATCCGCTCAGCTCGCGCGATGCGCAGGCGGATGCGGCCGTCGCGCTGCTGCACGAGATCGACGCGACGAGCGTGCGCGTTCGCTGCGGCGACGATCTCGTGCACCTGTTCAACGCATGAGTCCGCCGGTCACCTACCGGCCGGCGTACATCGGCCTCTTCGCCGCACTGGTACTGGCGGTCACCTGCAACGCGTACCTCGATATCCACCACGGCACTTTCGGTGTCGAGGTGCTGATCTGGTCGATGGTCTATTTCTTCACGCTGCGCGTCGCCTGGAAACAGAGTGGCAAGGTCGATGAAATTGGCCGGCGGCGGCAGAAGGTCTGGGCGATCGTTGCCGTGCTCGCCACGCTGCTCGTCTTCCTGCCGCTCTGGCGGCTGCCGCGCGCTGGTCTGTGGGCGCTCGCCGCCTTGCAGGCGGCCGCGAATTGCGTCACCGTCGATCGTCGGAGGTTCATGCTGGCGCTGCTCGTCTCGGCGGTGATGGTGATGTTTGCCGCCATGCACTGGCGCGCCGACTGGACGATGCTCTTCTATTTCGTGCCTTACCTGTTGGCCGTCGTCTTCACGCTGGTTGCCGAGCAGGTGAGCCGGCGCGTGCACGAAGTGCAAAACGATGCGCCCGGACAGAACCTGGTCGGCGGTCAGGGAGCGTCGATCGTTGCGGCGACGGCCAGTCTGCTGATCGTCGCGCTGGCGCTCTACGCGCTCACTCCGCAAGTCACCTGGGTCTGGCTGAAGTCTCAATACGGCCAGCTCAGCAACTTGGGATCGCTGCGCGGTATCGACCCGGGCGCGCGGGGCGGACTGCGCGAAGCGGGCGGCCTCGGGGGCGGAGGCGACGATGCGAATACTGCGGGCGGCGCCGACGGGCGGGCTCCCGGCGGTGATCAGGATCTGGCCCACGGCGCGGCCGATGGACCAAGCGGCGACGGCTATCGGGAAAGCATACGCGTCAAGTTCGGCTGGCCGACGGTGCAGGAAATGCGCCAGGCGGCCAAGCGCTCCGGTATGCCCGTCTGGCAGGCCGCGACGATCCGCCAACTCGCCGATGCAGCTGAACTCATCGAGCGGATCGTTCAGCCGCTGACGATCAAGGGGGCGGCGATCAGTCGCGCCGTCGGCGAATGGCTGGAGGCCAATCGGTGGTCGATCATTCGGGGCTTGATCGGCGTCGTGCTGGTCCTGCTGCTCGCCGGGGCGTGCATGCTCGTGCGCGAAATGCGGCTTGGTCTCTGGCTGCGCGTACAGTTCGACTTCTTGCGCTTAGCCCTGTTGCGCCGGCATGCGGCGGGCACGGTCGGTGCCTGCCAGATTTTCGCGGCGATGCAACGACTCTTCGCGCTGCATCAGGTCGAGCAAGACGTGCGGCGCAATGCACGCGAGTATCTGGCTGCGCTGAGTACGATGCATCGCTCCTTACGCCGCGAGGCGGGCGAAATGGTCGAACTCTTCGAGCATGCGCGCTACGGCAACGGCGCGGTCAGCACTCGCCAGCTTGCGCGCATGTGCGAGCTTTACCGGCAGATGTACCGCTGCCTGTGAGCACGCGGGCAGCGTAGACCGGCAGGCGCGAACGGCCGGCCGCGGTGTACGGCAACGGTCAGACGTGGGTTTCGCGCAGGGCGAGACGCGCGAGCGCGTCGAAGTAGCTGGCGCCGACGACCAGCGCTTCCTCGTCGAAGTCGAATTGCGGATTGTGCAGCGGCAGGTTCGGCGTGTTCGGCCCACGACCGCCAAAGCGTACGAAACAGCCGGGGACACGTTCCAGATAGAAAGAAAAATCTTCCGCGCCCATGCTCGGCAGTTCCTGGGTCAATACACACGCACTGCCCACCACCGACATGGCGGCCTGGCGCGCCAGCACGGTTTCCCGCGGGGTGTTGACCACCGGCGGATAGGTTGGCGAAAAAGTCAGCTCGATCTGCGTCTGGTAAGCCTCGCCGAAGGCACGGCACATTCGTTCGAGTCCGGCGATCAGCCGTTGCCGCGTTTCTGGCCGGGTGCTGCGGATCGTGCCGGAGAGCTGGGCGTCATGCGCGATGGCGTTGG